>JAEUPB010000030.1 GCA_016789955.1 Rubrivivax sp.
CGACGAAGGCCTGGCCCTGATGGGGCCGGTGCGCAACCCCAACGAGAACCGGCCGGTGTGACCGCACGGCAGGCCGCAGGTGAGCTGCGAGAGCGAGCCCGCGCGGTGGACCTCGACCAACCTGGTCGGCATCCCGGCGCCGCGGCTGGCGAGCGCGGCCTTCAACGCGCACCCGCAGCCGCTGCACGTGGCCGGCGTGCGCGAGGCACATCCGGGGCTGTTTGCGCTGCTGGCGCGCTGCGCCGACATGGCCGAGGCGCGCGGCGTGTTCGCGCACTACATGGAGCTGGCCTTCGGCCTGACGCGGCAGGCGGGCGACGGCCGGCCCGACGCGCGGCGCTGGCGCGCCAGCTACCTGAAGCTGCTGCAAGGCTGGGGGCTGGACGCCAACGGCGCCGCGGGCGCGGTGCTGAAGGGCTGGGTGGAAAGCCGCTTCGGCCTGGTGCCGGTGTTCCATGGCGAGCCGCTGGCGCGCTTCCCTTCGCCGGCCTGGGTGCGCTACCTGGAGCAGAAGGCCGGCAGGCGCCACCACAACAACAACGTGCAGCAGCAGCTGGACCTGCTGTTCGAGTTCAGCCAGTGGATGCTGGCGCGATTTGCGCCACTGGGCCCCGGCCCTTGCGTCACCCTGTGGCGCGGCAGCACGCGCTGCGAGGAGCAGATCGTCGCCGGCAGCCTGCGCGCACGGCAGTGCACCGTGCGGCTGAACAACCTGGTGTCCTTCAGCCGCACGCGCGAGCAGGCGGGCTGCTTCGGCGACTGGGTGCTGCAGGCCGAGGTGCCGCTGGCCAAGCTGCTGCTGTGGCCGGGCCTGCTGGACACCGCCACGCTGCACGGCGAGGCCGAGGTGCTGGCGATCGGCGGCGACTACGACGTGGAGGCCCGCTATGACTGACCTCCCCACACGCCGCGCCCCGCCCGGGCTGGGCACGCTCTTCGATCGCGCGCTGGGCGCCTACCTCGGGCTGGCGCTGGGCGACGCGCTGGGCGCCACGGTGGAGTTCATGACGCCGCGCGAGATCGCCCACGCCTGCGCGGCGCGCGGCGGCGTGCACCGCGACATCGTCGGCGGCGGCTGGCTGAAGCTGGCGCCGGGGCAGGTGACCGACGACACGACGATGAGCCTGGCGCTCGGCGATGCGCTGCTGCGCGGCCACGCGCTGGGCCGGCCCGGCGACACCGCGCTCATCGCCGACGCCTTCGTGGCCTGGTGGCGCGGCAAGCCGGTGGACTGCGGCAACACCTGCCGCCGCGGCATCGCGCGCTACCTGCGCGACGGCAGCCTGCAGGGCGAACGCTCGGAGGCCGACGGCGGCAACGGCGCGCTGATGCGCAACCTGCCGGTGGTGCTGGCCACGCTGGGCGACGACGCGGCGTTCGAGCGCGTGTCGATCGCGCAGGCGCGCGTGACGCACCACCACCCCCACTCCGACGCCGCGGTGCTGGGCATCGGCCGGCTGCTGCGCGCGCAGATCGCCGGCGCCGACGCCGCCACGATGCAGGGCCACGTCGACGCGTGGGTGCGCGAGCACCCGGTGTTCCGCCACGACCCCTACCCCGGCCGCGCCAGCGCCTACGTCGTCGACACCGTGCAGACGGTGCTGCACGCGTACACGCGGCACGCCGGCTTCGAGGACGCCGTGGTCGCGGCCGTGAACCGCGGCGAGGACGCCGACACCACCGGCGCGCTGGTGGGCATGCTCGCCGGCGCCCGCTGCGGCGCGCGCGCGCTGCCGCCGCGGTGGCTCTCGCGGCTGCAGCGCGCCACGCTGCAGGCCGTGACCGACCAGGCCGGCGCGCTGCTCGCGCTGGCCACACCCGCACGCGCGCCCATGCGCACCCCCTGACCACGAGGACCCCGCCCATGCCGATCTACGACTACCGCTGCACCGCCTGCGGCCGCACCAGCGAGCTGCTGGTGCGCAGCACCACCGTGCCCACCTGCCCGCACTGCGCGAGCGGCGCCCTTGAGCGCCAGGTCTCGCTGACCGCGCCGCAGGGCACGAGCCGCGCCCTCGTCGCCGGCGCCCGGCGCGCGGCCGCCCGCGAAGGGCACTTCAGCCACTACTCGAAGGCGGAGCGCGCGAAACTGCCGAAGTGACGCGCGCGGCCGCCCCGACAAGAGCCCCCACCACCTACCAGCTGCTGATCGAGCTGCCGCAGCCGGTGCGCTGCCGCATCGGGCGGCTGGGCGAGTTCGACTTTCCGGCGGGGCTGTACTGCTACACCGGATCGGCGCGGCGCGCGTTCGAGGCCCGCATCGCGCGGCACCTGCGGCGTGGCGACGACAAGATCCTGCGCTGGCACATCGACTACCTGCTGGCCGCACCGGGCGCCCGGGTCGTGCGCGTGCAGCGCTCGCGGCGGGGGGAGTGTGCGTGGAACCAGGCGACGCGCGGGCGGATGGTCGTGGCGGGGTTCGGGGCGTCGGATTGCGGGGCGGGGTGCGGGGCGCATCTGAAGTGGGTCGATGCGGAGGGGCGGAAGGGGTGGCGGGGCGCCTACGGCGGCCCAGGGTCCCATTGTTTGGCGCTCAGGTTGGCGGCTTCAGAATGATTGCGGTCGATCGCGCACCCTTCGCCGACTGGGCGAGGTTCGGCCAGAAGCCAGTGCCCGTCTCTGACTGCTCACGGGCTCTCGCATTTCGCCTAGAGCTTGCACGGATTCAGCGCTTGCTTCCGTTCCGACGATCAGCGAACGGCGTCCACATAATGCCTGCGTGGCCGCTGAATCAGCGGTATCGACTGATCACCTCGAGACACGATCGATGAACGAAGCGTGGATTCTTCAAGCATCTGAAATTCGACGTCCGTTCTCTCGGGCGACCTGGGTCCCGCTCCGTGCGTCGCTTAATGAAGAGAAGGGCAATGTGAAGGAAGTTGGGTACATCGGCGACGTATTCGCTTGCGGCTCCGTAGCCTTTCCAAACAAGCATCGCGAACTCGCCGAGCGCTTGAGCTGGAGCGACATCGGCATCGGGCACACCGTGGCGCCGTATGCGTACTCGGGCGGACATTACTCGCCGATCGATGAGTACCAGTACAACGACAAGGAGCCCATCGGGATCAACCTTGTCTTCGAGCACCCGCAACCCGTGGTCGGCGGCCGGCAGTGGATCCTCAATCCTGACCTGGTGGTCGCGCTTCGCCTGATCAAGGAAGGGCCGAACTGGGTCAGGCCGGAAGAGGACTTTGTCGTGGTCGCCAGGGAGAGTGTGGACAGCGATGGCAGCCATCGCCTGATAGAGATCAAGCGCGAGTTCCTGATGGACTATCTGGCCGCGCGTGGCCTGTCCCTTCGCCTGTCCTACTACCGCCAGCGCGTCGAGAACGTGGCCGACCTCAAGGACAGCCCCTATGCCGGCCTGAATGAGATCCAGGAGCAGCGTGAAGGTGGAAGGTACGAGCTGCGCATCAAGGAGCTGAACTCGGTGTTCGGCGGGAGCTGGGCGTCGTTTCGTATGTGGCGCACCGACGTCGACGAGGAAGAAGACGCTCCGGTCATGGGGCCTGAGACCAACGACAACACCGCCTCAGAGAGCGCCAGGGGCCATCGAAGCGGCTACCCCGGTGTGCGCGTCGAAGGCGAGTTCTGGCGAGACGAGTGGATCGAGCATCAGGGAAAGAGCACGCGTGTGCGCGGGGACGAGGATCAGAATTTGCCGCACTTCATCGTGGACACGGACGGTTCGCGCAAGTTCTCGGCCGAGCTCAACAACGAAGACATCGGACGGTGGCTCTGGTTCCGCCCGTCCGTGATCAACGAGCTCCTGAGTCATCGAGGCTTTTCCCTGAAGTGGTACACGGCTGAAACCGGCGCAATCAAATCCACCTCGGGATACTCAACCCATTTCGGAATCAACGCCTCCGAACTCATCACCGTCTACGCCTACGACATCGCTAGGCTGCCCGCTTGGGAGCAGTTCCTCTGGGCCGCGAGCAACGTCGCCCCAGAAGGCAAGGTCTGCGCGGAGCTCCTCGCCTCGCAGGTCAAGGCGCAGCCAGCGAACACCAATGCCGTGGAGGAGATGCTGTTTGGGTGCATGCGGTTGCTGGAGGCCGAATTTCGCAAGACATTCGGTGTGTCGCTGTTTTCGCATGAAATTGATGATGCGGCCTCGATGCAGCATGTCTCTCGCTTTTCGAGTAAGGACCAGGCGTCACTCTTGCGGCTGGCCAAAGAGCTCGTTCGCGTCTTCTCCGACCGACTCGATGTGCGCTCTCTTCGAAAGCTGTCCAACCACCCCGACAGGGACACGCTGGGATCTAACAAGTTGCTTCAGAACATCCTTGCCCAGAAGGTCGGGGAGGCGCGCGCAAGAGAGGTCTTCGCTGCCATCGCCGGCACCTACGACATGCGCCTTGGCGACGCGCACCCGACTAGCTCGAAGATCGGCGAAGCCCTCAAGCTCGCCGGCATCGACGCCGCGGCTTCGTATCTGCGACAGGGCGAGCAGCTGATTCACAACTTCGCCCACGCCGTTTGGTGCATCGGGAGTCTGCTCTTCGGACACCACGACAAGAGCGAGCAATAGGCTGGCGGACGGTCGACTTGGCGACACAGTTTCGCCGGTGTCGAGGATGGAGCCGAGTGGCGGCTTCCTGGCGACTCCCTTTGGGTCGCGGATGTCCGGAATGGGTCGGTAGCGGTCCGTCGCCGAGCTCAACCCGACGACCGCACCCGCTGCAGAGTTGCCGCCCGGCTCAGTCGCCCCTGGCGCCACTACTCAGCCCACCCACCCCCGCCGCGCCGCCATCCGCGCCACCCCGATCTGCACGCACCCGATCACCGCGATGACCATCGGAAACGGCACCGTCGCCGCCCAGCCCTTGTGCGCCAAGAGGCCGGTGCCGAGGAACACGTAGCCGAACTGCACGACCACCCCGACCAGCGACACGATGTACAGCATCACCGCATGCCGGGAGCGCGCCCACAGCGCCACGGCGCCGGCCAGGGCGGCCAGCGTCGCCACCGCATAGTCCCAGGCGAACCAGGCCGGCAGCGCGCGGTAGTAGTCGAGGTCCCAGGCGCCCTGCTCGGCCGCCATCTTCTCGCCTGCGAACACATGCGCGGCGAACGAGGCGACACCCGCGAGCGCCCACAGGATCAGGACGAGGGTGACGGCGACGAACCAGGTGGGGCGCTTGGGCGGGGTGTTCTCCATGGCCGCGAAGTGTGCCCCAAGCCCTGCCGCCGGCGGCGGTCGGCCGGCCGCGCCGCGCCCGCTCCGCCTCAGGCCGCCACGGCACCGCGCACCAGCGCGCCGGCCACCTCGGCCAGCGGCAGCGCGATGCGCGTGATGCCCTGCTCGGCGAGGAAGCGCGCTTCCATGCGCGTGGGCGTCTCGGGCAGCACCGCGTGGTGCGGGCCGGCCGAGCGCTTGAGGATCTGGCGCGCGAAGGCGCGCGGCAGCTGGTCGTCGAAGCGGCAGCCGAGGAAGACGAAGCCGAGCTTGCGGCGCCGCTGCTGCACCGGCCCCGGGATCGGCGTCTGGATGTCGATCTCGGTCATAACCTCGACGAAGTCGCTGTCGGAGACGAGGAAGTTGCGCGCCGGCGCGTGGCCGCCCCAGGGCTTGTAGAGCAGCGTCGGCGCCTCGATCGGGTCGGGCTGGCCCTGGCCGGTGGCGTCGTACCAGCCGAGCCAGGTGCCGAAGTGCTCGCCCTGCGAGAGGCCCTGCACCTCGGCCCAGTCGACGTGGTCGCTGGCGTCGGCCAGTGCGCTGCGCATCGTGTCGTCGTACCAGGCGTCGACGATCAGCGGCGCGCGCAGCCCCGCCAGCCAGCGGTGCAGCGGCGAGGGCGCGGGGTGGCGGGCGTAGGCGTCGGCCATCGCCTGCACCAGCGTCTTGCGGTGCTTGAAGTTCTCGATGAACTGCGCCGCGGCCGTCAGGCGGTTGCGGATCTTGCCGGGCACCGAGACCTTGGCGGTGAGCACCGCGGCCAGCGCCGCGGCGTCGTCCGGCGGGGCGGCGCCCTCGCACAGCGCGAGCATGCCGGGCCCGAGGTAGGGCGCCAGCGTGCCGGCCCGCAGGCCGTCGATCACGGCCTCGGGCAGTTCGGAGAGGGTGTCGAAGGTGCTCATGGGGTGCTCCTGCCGGTGGGTGTGTGCGCCTGCCGGGGCCGGGTTCAGTAGATGGCCGCGCCGGCGCCGACGTTGGACGTCGAGTCCTTCAGCGTCTTGACGATGAAGCGCACCTGGTCGGGAACGAGCGCGCCGTGGAACGGCAGCGCCAGCGCGCGGTCGGCGATGCGCTCGGCCAGCGGCAGGCGGCCGCGCTGCCAGCCCTGCTGCGTGTAGTGGAACTGCTGGTGCAGCGGGCGGCAGTACAGCGCCGACTCGATGCCTTCGGTGCGCAGGTCCTCCACCACCTGCGCGCAGGCGCTGGCGGTGAAGCGGTGGCCCAGGTGCACGAGGTACACCATCCAGTGCACCTCGTCGGCCTCGGGCGCCACGTACGGCGGCTTGATGCCCTCGAAGCTGAGCATCTGCGCCAGGTACAGCGCCTCCACCGCCTTGCGCCGGGCGAGGATCTCGTCGATGCGCGCGAGCTGCGCCAGCCCCAGCGCCGCGGTCGGTTCGCTCATCGCCGCCTGCAGCGGCACGCGCGCGCCCACCGAGACCGAGCCACGGTCGGCCAGCGTGCGGGCACGCAGGTAGCGCAGCTCGCTGGCGAGCGCGGCGTCGTCGGTGACCAGCATGCCGCCTTCGCCGCAGCACAGCGCCGAGGGCTGCGAGAAGTCGAAGACCGACACGTCGCCGAAGCTGCCGACGGGCCGGCCCAGCGTGCGCGAGCCGATGGCCTCGGTGGAGTCCTCGATGAGGCGCAGGCCGTGCTCGTCGGCCAGCGCGCGCAGCGCCGCCCACGCGGCCGGGTGGCCGTTGACGTTGCCGGCGATGAGCGCCCGCGTGGCCGGCGTCACCTGGGCCGCGGCGCGCACCGGGTCCAGGCAGCCGCTCCAGTAGTGGATGTCGGAGAACACGGGTCGCGCACCGGCCAGCGTCACCGCCTGCGGCACCTGGTGCCAGCCGTACGTGGAGGCGATCACCTCGTCGCCGGCGCCGATGCCGCACGCCCGCAGCGCGAGCCAGGTGCCCAGCGTGCCGCTGGCCACGGCCACCGCGTGCGCACGGCCCACCCACTGCGCGAAACCGGCCTCGAAGCGCTCGACCATGCGGCCCGACGACCAGCGCGGCGCGGCCAGCGCGGCCTGCACGAGGCGGCCCTCGAGCTCGCCGGCATCCGGCTCGGAGAGCCGCAGCTCGAGGTCGGCGTCGTCGTGCATCACGCCGATTCGCCGGACAGGCGCCGGGCCTCGACGGTGATGGGCAGCGGCGTGTCGGCGGCCATCTCGGGCAGCGCGAGCGTCCAGCCGTTGGCCAGCGTCACGGTGCCGCCCCACAGGCCGGCGCGCTCCTGCGCGACGATGGGCTCCTCGAGGTCCTTCTTCGGCACGTAGGCCGACAGCGCGCCGGCGGAGGTCTTGCGGATCATGACTTTCATCGAAGGTCCTCGGGGTGAGTCGGGTCAGGCCGCGTGGGTGGCGGCGGCGTCGGCGGGAGAGGCGGCGGCCGGGGCCGTGCGCGGGAGGTCGGGCCGCAAGGGTTCGATCGCGCGGACCGCCGCCGCGATGGCCGCGTCGATCTGCGCGGCCTGCGTGTCGCGGCCGATCGAGAAGCGCACGCCCGAGCGCGCTGCGTGCTCGTCCAGGCCCATCGCCAGCAGCACGTGCGAAGGCTGCGTGCCGCCGGCGCTGCAGGCCGCCCCCGACGAGGCCACCACGCCGGCGCGCTCCAGCCGCGTGAGCACGGCGTCGGCATCGAGCCCGCCGAAGCTCACGCACACGGTGTTGGGCAGCCGCGACGCCAGCCCGCCCAGCACCACGGTGCCCGGCAGGCGTGCGCACAGGCCGCGCTCCAGGCGCTGCCGCAGCTGCGCCATCGCCGCCAAGTCGTCGGCCAGCGTGGCCGCGGTGCGTCCGCAGGCCGCGGCGTAGCCGGCGATGCCCGGCAGGTTCTCGGTGCCGCCGCGACGGTGCCGTTCCTGGCGGCCGGCCAGCAGCGGCACCAGGGCCTGCCCCTGGCGCACGAGCAGCGCGCCCACGCCGCGCGGGCCGCCGATCTTGTGCGCCGAGACCGACATCAGGTCGGCCCCGGTCTGCGCGAACGACAGCATCGACTTGCCCGCGAGCTGCGTCGCGTCCACGTGCAGCGGCGCGCCGCGGGCATGCGTCAGCGCCGCCAGCTCGGCGCACGGCATCAGCACGCCGGTCTCGTTGTTCGCGCCCATCACGCTGACCAGCGCCACGTCGTCGCCGATGAGCGCGTGCGCGGCGTCGAGGTCGAGCCGGCCCTGGCGGTCGACCGGGATCAGGTCGACCGGCGTGCCCTCGCGCCGCAGCTGCGCGGCCAGCGCCATCAGGCCGGGGTGCTCCACCGCCGACAGCACGAGGCGCCTGCGCGCGCCGTGCGCCCCGCCGGCCTCGCGCGCCGCGGCTAGCGTGCCGCGCACCGCGAGGTGGTTGGCCTCGGTGGCGCCGCTGGTGAAGACCACCTCGGCCGCCCGCGCGCCGAGGAAGGCGGCGACGCGGGCCCGCGCGTCCGCGAGCACCCGGCGCGCGGCCTGCCCGGGCGCGTGGGTGGACGACGGGTTGGCCCACGCGTGCTGCATCACGTCGAGCATCTCGGCCACGGCCTCGGGCAGGACCGGCGCGGTGGCGTTCCAGTCGAGGTAGACAGGGGGGAGCGTGGCGGAGCTCATGGCCAGTAGATCCGCTGCGGGTCCGCGCACAGCCGCTGCAGCGCCTCGGCGAGCGAGACGCCGGCCACCTCGAGCCGCCAGCAGCCGTGCGCGTGGTCGCGCGCGTGCAGCAGCCACAGCCCGTCGGCTGCGGGCACAAGCCACGCGATCGCGATGTCGCCGCCGGCGGGGTCGATCTGGCGCGAGCAGTTGGGGCTGACGATCGCCCACCCGCCGCCCTCGCGCTCGACGCGCGGCCGCACGTAGCGGTAGCGCGTGCGCCCGGCCAGAGCGCGCTCGATGCGTGCCTGCACGAGGTCTGCCACCGGGCCGGCCGGCGCACGCGGCACGCGCCGCCGGGTGCCAGTCCCTCGGCGGGGCAGCCCCCCGCTCATGCAGCCGCCTCGTCCGCCGGCAGGAGTTCCTCCTCCAGGCAGCCGAGCACGGCCACGCCGAAGTCCACCAGGTACACCGGCACGCGGGCCTCGGTGTGCTGGCCCACCTGCACGATCTCGCCGGGCCCGCCGGCGGCCACGAGCAGCAGGTCCTCGGGCACGTCGGGCAGCGTGCCGTCGTTGTACAGGTGCTCGGCGGCGCGCACGCCCTGGCCCCACTGGTACTTCGGTGCTCGCGTGTCGATCATGGCCGGCTCCTCGTCAACGCAGGTCGGGCAGCAGTGCCGCGCGCTCGCCGAGCTGCGCGATCACGTCGTCGGGCAGGTGGTCCAGCGTGCACAGCTCCTTGGCGCGCATGCCGACCTGGTGGCCCGTGGCGGTGAACTCCACCGCGTAGATGTAGAACTGCTGCAGGAAGGTGCCGATCGAGCGCACGTAGCCCACGTCGCCGCGGTGCACGAGCACCGCGCCGATGTCGTGGCCGCAGTAGGTGCCGTCGTTGCGGATCACCGAGCGGCTGAGCACGCGCTCGCCCATCTCGAAGCGCGGCGGGTACGCCAGCTCCACGGTGTCGTCGTCGCGCGCGATGTCAGCCATGCGTCGCCTCCGCCCTCTCCACCGTCTTCACCATCACCACCGCCGCGGGCCGCGCGGCCAGACGCTCGGCGGCGTGGCGGCTCACCTCGGGCTCGGCGTCGTGCAGCAGCAGCGTGAGCACCGGCTCGGCGGCGCGGCCGGCGACCTCCCAGCGCACCGTCCAGTCGGGGTCGTGCGCGAGCAGGCCCAGCGCCGGCTCGGGCAGCCGCTGCGCGGCGATGCGGCGCACCTCGGGCGCGGGGTCCTCGAGCAGCCGCCACATCGCCGGCAGCCCGATGCGGCGCGCCACCTCGAGCCGCACCTGCAGGTCGGCATCGGCCAGCAGCCGGGGCAGCAGCGCCTCGGGCAGCCGCTGCGCGGCGATGCAACGCACCTGGTAGTCGGGGTCGTCGATCATCGACGCGAGGTCGGCGACGTCGATGCGGTGCGCGACGCGGATGCGCACCTCGCGGTGCGGGTCGGCGCGCATCTGCCGCAGCAGCCGCTGCGGCACGCGCAGCGCCACCTGCAGCCGCACCGTCTCGTCGGGGTCGGCCATCAGGGGCGGCAGCCGGAACAGGTCGGCGTGGCGCGCGGCGATCGCGCGCACCTCGAAGTACGGGTGCGCGAGGTGCTGGTTGGCCAGCGCGCGGTGGGTGCGGAAGAAGCGGTCGATGCGGCGCGCGTAGGCATCCTGCATGCAGCTGCGGCCGGGCTCGCAGCCGCCCGCGCGCCGCAGCTCGGCGTGCGCGCAGCCGCCGCAGGTGGCGGCCGTGATCGGCACGCCCTGCCAGTCGTGGCAGGGGATGTCGTCGGCGGCCGCCGCGGAGTTCATCGCAACGCGGCCCAGGCGGCGGCGCCGGTGGCCTGCACGTAGGCGGCGACGTCGGCCGCGTCGTCGTCGGGCGGTGCCGCGGCGCGCAGGCGCACCGCCTCGAGCACGGCGGCGCCCACGCTGTCGTGCGGGTCGAGGGCACGCAGCAGCGCGAGCGCGTCGCGCGCGTCGCCGTCGTCGCCCAGCCGCAAGCTCAAATAGGCGTAGCCCTTCAGCGCGAAGAGGAAGAAGCGCGTGCCGGCGTCGTGCCTCGCGCCGGGCAGCGGCACCTTAGGCACCTCGCGCCAGACGGCCGGCAGCCCGAGCGCACGCGCGCCGATGGCCAGCGCGCGCCGCGCCACGTCGCGCGCCAGCCGCAGGCGGTGGCCGTAGAAGTGGTGGCGGTAGAACGCGATCAGCACGGCGGGGTGCTCGGGGGCGAGCGCCTGCGCACGCATCAGCGCCGCCATCGTGCGCGTGGCGTCGCCGCGCTGCTCGCCGGCCTCGCGCAGCGCGGCCTCGACGCCCGCGGGCATCGCGAGGCCGAGCACGGCGGTGTCGAAGTCGGCGTGCATCGCCGGGCCAGCCGCTACAGCCGCCGGATCGACGACAGCGACACGGCGGCCTGCGCGGGCGGCTGCGCCGTGCCGGCCGTCGAGCAGCCGCAGGCCGCCGCGTTCGGGTTCGTGAACGTCAGGCCCGACTGCGTGGGCGTGTCGGCGAAGTCCACCGTCACGCCGTCGAGCATCAGGCGGCTCTCCGCCGGCAGGAACAGGCGCAGGCCGCCGATGCGCAACTCGGCGTCGCCGGCCTGCGGCGCGGCCTCGACGGTGAACGCCGACGCGTAGCCCGAGCAGCCGCCCGGCGTGACGGTCAGCCGGAAGCCGCCCTCGGGTGCCTCGGAGAAGCGCACCATGCGGCGCATGAACTTCTCGGCGGCCGGCGTGACGGTGACCTGGGGGAGTGCAGCCATCGCGCTCACACCTTCTTGATGCAGCCG
Organism: Rubrivivax sp.; assembly: GCA_016789955.1. Classification (GTDB taxonomy): domain Bacteria; phylum Pseudomonadota; class Gammaproteobacteria; order Burkholderiales; family Burkholderiaceae_C; genus Rubrivivax. Next base: position 11,526 of record JAEUPB010000030.1, read on the forward strand.
TCGACCGGGCACACGGCGATGCACTGCGGCGAGTCGAAGTGGCCTTCGCACTCGGTGCACTTGGCGGGGTCGATGATGTAGGTGCCGCCCTTCTCGCGGATGGCGACGTTGGGGCACTCGGGCTCGCAGGCCGAGCAGGCGGTGCACATGGAGGCGATGATCTTCAGGGCCATGGGGGCTCCTCGGGTCGGACGGGGGAACGGTGGGGATCAGGCGGCGGCCGTGTAGGCGCCCTGGCGGATGCGCGCGTCGCCGCGCGGCCGGTGCACGATCTCGCCGGCGGCCACGCGCGCGCGATAGCCGGCGAACCACGCGAGCGCGGCCTTCTCGATGAACTCGTGCGCGTGCTCGTCGACGGGCTCGATGCCCGCGGCCTTCAGCTCGTCGCGCGGGCAGGCGCCGATCTTGGAGACCAGCACGGCGTGGCAGTCGTTGATCGCGGCGACGATCGACGGCAGCTGCTCGTCCTCGCCGTAGCCGCCCTGGCAGTACAGGTCCACGCGGCGGTGGCCGACGAACACCGCCGAGCCCTGCGCGACCTCGTAGATCTGGAACTCGGTGGCGTGGCCGAAGTGCTGGTTGACGCGGCCCTGCCCTTCGGTGGCCACGGCGACGAGCACCGCCATGCCGGGATCGGCGTCGTCGGCAGCAGCGCCGGCGCCCTGCGCCTCGACCTTGGCCGCGTGCTGGGCCTGGCGCTCGGCCTCGACGCGGGCCTGGTAGGCGCGGCGCTTGTCGAGGTCGTACACGACCTCCATCTGCTCGATGCGATCGAGCGTGAACTCGTCGCTGCGGTCCTCGCCGAGCAGGCCCACCGCGTCGGCGCGGCACTGCCGGCAGTGGCGCATCAGGTTCGCGCCGCCCATGCAGGCGTCCTGCACGGCCTTGAGCTCCTGCGCGGTGGGGCCGCGCTGCCCGGTGAGGCCGAACACCGTGCCGTGCTCGGCCTCGCTGATCAGCGGCATGATGTTGTGCAGGAACGCGCCGCGCTTCTTCACCTCGCGGTTGACCTCGATGAGGTGCTCGTCGTTGATGCCGGGGATCAGCACCGAGTTGATCTTGGTGAGCACGCCGCGCGCGGTGAGCATCTCCAGGCCCAGCATCTGCTGGCGGTGCAGGATGGTCGCAGCCTCGAGGCCCGTCACGCGCCGGTGGTCCCAGAAGATCCACGGGTAGATCTTCGCGCCGACCTCCGGGTCGACCATGTTGATGGTGATCGTGACGTGGTCGAGGTTGTAGCGGCAGATCTCGTCGACCATCTGCGGCAGCGCCAGGCCGTTGGTGGACAGGCACAGCTTGATGTCGGGCGCCTGCTGCTGGAGCATGCGGAAGGTGTCGAAGGTCTTCTTCGGGTTGGCCAGCGCGTCGCCCGGGCCGGCGATGCCCAGCACCGTCATCTGCGGGATCTCGCTGGCCACCGCCACCACCTTGCGCACCGCCTGCTCGGGCGTGAGCTTCTGGCTCACGACGCCGGGACGCGACTCGTTGCTGCAGTCGTACTTGCGATTGCAGTAGTTGCACTGGATGTTGCAGGCCGGCGCCACCGCCACGTGCATGCGGGCGTAGTGGTGATGCGCCTCCTCCGAGTAGCAGGGGTGGTTCTTGACCTTCTCCCAGATCTCCGCCGGCATGTCCTCGGGCCCGCCCGACGAGCCGCAGCTCGCCTTGCCCGCGCCGCCCGAGGTCGAGCAGCCGCCGGCGGGCGCCCCCGGTGCGTCGAGGGCCACGCCGACGGCCTGCCGGCCGCGGCGCAGGTCGCCGACCGAAATGAACGCGGTGCTGCTCATCGCACGGACCTCCGGACCTTGATCGCTTGATGCATGGCACGGACCCCCTTGCGAGAGCCGTGCCAGTCCGGCCGAAGGCGTGCGCGCCCCGGGGAATCAGGGACTTGGCGGCGAAGCCGGGGTGCCCGGGGTGTGGTCTTTGCGACAAAGCGAACAGGCGCGCGGCTGGCCGCCTCTCGTCGTGCCGGGCCGCCGCGGCCCGCGGCCGGCGGGGCGCGCACGGACCCTTGCGCCGGCGTGTCAGGTCCGGCCTCGTTTCTACGTTGTTACCAGGGCAGGCGGAGCGCCCGCAGGCCGTGCCGGGATCGGCCGGCGCGCCGCCGCGAACGAGGAATCAAGGTCATGAAGCTACTGGTGAAGGTCAATCTCGCCCTCGGCGTGCTGTTCGCGCTGGGCATCGGCGCCACGGCCGCGGTGTCGCGCGACCTGCTGCAGCGCAACGCCCGCGCGGAGGTCTACGAGAACGCCAAGCTGCTGATCGAGAACGCGCTGGCGGTGCGCCGTTACACCAGCACCCACATCGCGCCGCTGCTGGAGACGCAGATCAAGTACGACTTCCGGCCCGAGATGGTCTCGGCCTACTCGGCGCTGGAGCTGCTGAAGAACGTGCGCGAAGCCAATGCCGAGTACAGGCAGTTCCAGTACCGCGAGGCCACGTTGAACCCCACCAACCCGGCCAACCGGGCGGTCCAGTGGGAGAGCGACATCGTCAACGCCTTCCGCAACGGGGCGGTCGCGTCACCGATGTTCGGCGAGCGCGACACGCCCAACGGCCGCATGCTCTACGTCGCCAAGCCGCTGAAGGCCGACAGCGCCTGCCTGCGCTGCCACGACACGGCCGAGAACGCACCGACGACGATGGTGGCCAAGTACGGCTCCGCCAACGGCTTCGGCTGGAAGGTGGGCGAGATCATCGGTGCGCAGATCGTGCAGATCCCCGAGTCGTTCGCATTGGCGCGCGCCGAGACGACGTTCCGGGTCTTCATCGGCTCGCTGGTCGGCGTGCTGCTGGCGATGGCGCTGATGCTCAACGGCCTGCTGTGGTGGCTGTGCATCCGCCCGATCACGAGGATTTCGACGCTGGCCGATCGCATCAGCCTGGGCGAGATCGACGCGCCCGATTTCCAGCGTGCGAGCCGCGACGAGATCGGCCAGCTGGCCAGCGCGCTGTCGCGCCTGCGGCAGAGCCTGGTTCATGCGATACGGATGTTGGAGGCGTGATCGGGCAAGCGTCCTGCTGCCTGCGGTACCGAATCGGCCACCGCGGGTTCAGCCCGACAGCAGATCGGGTCGATGCGCCTTCAGCCAGGCCAGCACGTGCCCCTGCAGCGCCTGCGCGCTGGCCAGGCACTCGGCGGCCACGGCATCGGGGATGAGATCGCCCGAGTAGTCGGACAGGTTGCGTTGCTTGCGCAGCGCGTCGAGAACGATGACCTGTTCCGGTGCGACCCCCACGCTGGTGGTGAGCGTCTGGATCGCTGTCTGGTGGTGTCCGGGCTTGCTGGTCAGCGTGCGGTAGCCGTTGGCCTGCAACGCCACCATCGCCAATTGCATGATGGCCTTGTACGCCGCATCGAAGCGGTTCTCCGCGCTCAAGCCCTTCAGCTGTGCATCGGCGAGGTTGCGCTTGGCAGCAGCCAGCAGCTTGCCGACAGTGGCCGCATCCGCCTGGATCGCATCAAGGCTGATCCCCAGCAAGTTCTTCAAGGTCATGGGCGTTGCCGATCAGGAAGATCTTGGGACGCGAGAGCACGTTCCGCAGGAACGGCTCGGAGCGAGCCTTCGCTGCGAACTCGTCGAGCGCGAAGACCTTCGGATTGATCTCGCGGCCCAGCGTGGTTTGCGCCGGATGCAAGGCCCGCACGACGTCACGGAAGCCGACATCACCGACGAGAAGCAAGTCGATGTCGCTGCCTGCCGCTTCCTCCCCGCGCGCAACCGAGCCGAAGACGAAGGCCAACTTCAGACGCCCGGCCAATGGCGCCAGCGCGGCCGAGAGCACGTCGCCCAGGCCCGATGTCTTTCGCAGGATGCTGGCCAGTTCAGCGAAGATCGGACCGCCGGTGTTGGCGCTGTAGACCTGCTGGTTGCCCCGCTTCTCGCGTCGCAGCAGGCCCGCTTCGGCCAGCTTGGTGAGCTCACGCGTGATCGTGCCGGCCGGCAACCCGGTGCGGCGAGCAACCTCCCGGCCATGCAGAGCTTCTTCCGGCCGCAGCAACAGCAGCCCGAGCACGCGCCGGCGGTACTCCGGGAACAGGATGGAAGCCAATGATTGATGCATCGAAGGCGTCAATTGTCGCTTTATTTGCATCGCTTTGCCAAGAGCCTGGCCCGGACTCCCTGAGGCGGCGTCGGCGCGAAACGATGGGCGTCGTGCTCAAGGTCGGGTGAACCGGCGAACCATCCCGGCCCGCTACATCAGCACGATGTCGTACTGCTCCGGATTCATCGACGGCTCCGCGCTCAGCGAGATCGGCTTGCCGATGAACTCCGACAGCCCCGCCAGGTGCACGCTCTCCTCGTCGAGCAGCATCTCGATGACGCTGGCGTGCGCGACGACGCGGAACTCCTTGGGGTCGAACTGGCGCGCCTCGCGCAGGATCTCGCGCAGGATGTCGTAGCAGACGCTGCGCGCGGTCTTCACCTGGCCGCGGCCGTCGCAGGTGGGGCACGGCTGGCACAGCATGTGCGCGAGGCTCTCGCGCGTGCGCTTGCGCGTCATCTCCACCAGGCCGAGCTGCGTGAAGCCGCTCACCGTGGTGCGGGTGCGGTCGCGCGCGAGCTGCTTCTTCAGCTCGGCCAGCACCGCCTGCTGGTGGTCCTCGCGCGTCATGTCGATGAAGTCGGCGATGACGATGCCGCCCAGGTTGCGCAGGCGCAGCTGCCGCGCGATGGCGCCGGCGGCCTCGAGGTTGGTCTTGAAGATCGTGTCGTCGAAGTTGCGCGCGCCGACGTAGCCGCCGGTGTTGACGTCGATGGTCGTCAGCGCCTCGGTCTGGTCGATGATCAGGTAGCCGCCGCTCTTCAGGTCCACGCGCCGGCCGAGCGCGCGCACGATCTCCTCCTCGATGCCGTAGTGGTCGAAGATCGGACGCTCGCCGCGGTAGTGCTCGAGCTTGGCCGCCGCGCCGGGCATGTAGCTCTCGCCGAAGGCGCGCAGCACGTCGTACTGCATCTTCGAGTCGATGCGGATGCTCTGCGTGGCCTCGGTGGTCAGGTCGCGCAGCACGCGCTCGGCCAGCCCGAGGTCCTGGTGCAGCAGCGTGCCGGCGGGCTGGCTGTGCGCGCGCTCGCGGATGGTGGCCCAGGTCTTGCGCAGGTACGCGATGTCGTCGGCGAGCTCGGGGTCGGTGGCGTCCTCGGCGTTGGTGCGCAGGATGAAGCCGCCGCCGTCGCCGGCCAGCGCCTGCATGCGCGTGCGCAGCTGCTCGCGCAGCTCGGGGCTGCCGATCTTCTGCGAGATGCCGATGTGGGTGTCGTGCGGTAGGAACACCAGCAGCCGCCCGGCGATGGAGACCTGCGTCGACAGCCGCGCGCCCTTGGTGCCGATGGCGTCCTTCACCACCTGCACGGTGAGCGTCTGCCCCTCGAAGACCTGGCGCTCGATCGGCGGCAGCGCCTCGCTGCGCGGCACGCCGTTGCCGTGCGGGTGCAGGTCGGCCACGTGCAGGAACGCGGCGCGCTCGAGGCCGATGTCGATGAAGGCGCTCTGCATGCCCGGAAGCACGCGCGCCACCTTGCCGAGGTAGACGTTGCCCACCAGCCCGCGCTCGAGCGTGCGCTCGATGTGCAGCTCCTGCACCGCGCCGTTCTCGACGATGGCCACCCGCGTCTCCTGCGGGGCCCAGTTGATGAGGATGTCCTGGCTCGCCATGGCGGCGAGTCTAGTGCGGTGCCCTGCGGCAGGCGGCGAGGTTTCCCCGCCCTCCGAGGCCGCGGCTACGCGGCCGCGTTCAGCCCGAACCGCACGCCGGCGCGCGCCAGCAGTTGCGCGGTCTCGAACAGCGGCAAGCCCATGATCGACGAGTGGCTGCCGTCGATGTGCGCGATCCACCCCGCCAGCGCGCTCTGGATGGCGTAGGCGCCGGCCTTGCCGAAGGGCTCGCCGCTGGCGATGTAGCGCTCGATCAGGCCTACGCTGAGCGGCGCGAAGCGCACGTGCGAGACCTGCAGCGCCTGCTGCGTGCGGCGGCCGTCCCACACGGCCACGGCAGTGAGCACGCGGTGCGTGCGGCCGGAGAGCGCACCGAGCATCGCGCGCGCCTCGGCGGCATCGGCGGGCTTGCCGAGGATGCGGCGGCCGAGCGCCACGGTGGTGTCGGCGCAGAGGATGGGCGCGGGCGGCAGCGCGCGGGCCTGGCGGCGCTGGCGCGCCGCGCCGAGCTTGGCTGCCGTGACGCGCTGCACGTAGGTGGCCGGCAACTCGCCGGGGCGCGTCGCCTCGAGCGCCTCGGCATCCTCGCCGTCGCCGGGCAGCAGCAGCTCGTGCGCCACACCGAGCTGCTGCAGCAGCTGGCGGCGGCGCGGGCTCAACGACGCGAGGTAGATGAACGGGGCAGGCTCGGCGGCGGAACGGCGGGTCACAGGCCCGCATTGTCACGGCCGCGCGGCCGGCCCACCTCCGCCGGGTCGCCCGCGAGATCCGACGACCGGCCGCACCGCTGTCGGGTTCTCCCAGGTGACTTCGATGACACCGTTGGGGCGCAACGTCGGCATGGGGCCGGCACGCCCAGTGGAAGGAACGTCACGATGGGCCGGGCATCGATCGGATCGAGGACAGCAACGTGGAAAGCCGTGGCCGTGGCCGCGGCGGCAGCCCTGTGCACGGCCGCCCTGCTCGGCGCCACGGTCAGCCCGGCCCCCGGCGGCGGAGCCATCGCGCTCCGGCACCGCCTCCATCGGCGTGCGGGCAAACCCTTCGCGCAACCTGCACCCGGTGAAGGCCGTGCTGCCTGCGCCCGGGAGCAGCACGCCCGCCCGCGCATCGCCGCCGCCTGCCGAGCCGGCGCCCGACGACAACGTCCGGGACTACTGGCGACATCACGGCGTGGGCTGAGGCGCATGGCCGCGCGCATCGATCACCGCGGGCCCGGCAATCCGGGCCCCGTCACTCGCGGTGGTACGGATGCCCAGCCGTCACCGACCACGCACGGTACAGCGCCTCGGCCAGCAGCACGCGCACGAACGCGTGCGGCAACGTCAGGTCCGACAGCCTCAGCGTCTCGTCGGCGGTGGCCTTCAAGGGCTCGTGCAGGCCATCGGGGCCGCCGATGAGCAGCGCCACGTCACGGCCCTCGCCTTTCCAGGCCGAGAGCCGCTCGGCCAGCTGCACGGTGGTGAGCCGCGCGCCACGTTCGTCGAGCACCACGCGGCGCACGCCCTTGCCCGCAGACGGCAGCGCGGCCTCGATGCGCTGCGCCTCGGCGGCCATCAGCTGCTCGGGCGTCTTGCCGCTGGTGCGCGGCTCGGCCTTCAGCGCCTTCAACTCCAGCCGCAGCTCCGGGGGGAAGCGCTTGGCGTAGTCGGCCCAGGCCTCGTCGGCCCAGCCGGGCTGGCGCTGGCCGATGGCCGCCACCAGCAGCTTCATCGGGCCACGACGAGGATCAGTGGGGCGTGCCGCGGCGCGGCGCGGTCTTCTTGGCGGGCGCCGCCTTCCGGGCCGGGGCTGCCTTCTTGGCCGGGGCCGCCTTGTGCGCCGGTGCAGCCCGCTGGGCCGGCGCTGCCTTGCGGGCCGGCGCAGGCTTCTTCGCAGGCGCCGCAGCCTTCGCCGCGGCAGCCGGCGCACGCTTGCGAGCCGGCGCCGCCACGGGCTCCGGCTCGGCCGATGCCCGCTTCGCGGGGGCCGACCGATTCGCGGTCTCCGCGGCCACCACGTCGCCTCGCTTCATGCGCACGGCCTTGCCGCCCCAGATCTCCTCGAGGTGGTAGTAGTCGCGCACCGCCGGCTGCATGATGTGCGCCACCGCGGCGCCGCAGTCGACGATGATCCATTCGCCGTTGTCCTCGCCCTCGGTGCGCAGCACCTGCAGGCCATGGGCCTTGACGCTTTCACGCACGCTGGAGGCCAGCGCCCGCGTCTGCCGGTTGCTGGTGCCCGAGGCGATGATCACCCGCTCGAAGAGCGGCGAGAGGTGCTCGGTGTTGAAGACGGCGATGTTCTGCCCCTTCACGTCTTCGAGCCCATCGACGATGGCTCGCTGCAGCTTGCGGATGTCCATTCAGCTCCTGGTAGACGGCGATGGTGCGCCGGGTTGGGTGCCCGCGCGGTAGAGCGCGTGCTGGTCAATATAGGTCGCCACTGCGGGCGGCACAAGGTCGCCGACCGGCAGCCCGGCCGCCACGCGTGACCGAATGTCGGTGGCCGACACCGCCATCGGCGGGAGCGGCACCACGCGGTGCGCATGGGCCAGCACCTCGAGCTGTGGCGCCGCAGCCACGCCCGGGCGCGCGGCCACGGCGAGCACCACGCGGTCGAGCAGCTCGCGCCAGCCGTGCCACGTGTGCAGCCCGGCGTACTGGTCGGCCCCGATCAGCAGGAACCACGAGGCGCCGGGCCGCGCGGCCTGCAGCGCGCGCACGGTGTCCAGCGTGTAGCTCGGCCCCTCGCGTACCAGCTCGATGCGGTCGAGCACGAAGCGCGGCTCGCCGGCCAGTGCCAGCTTCAGCATCGCCTCGCGGTGCCCGGCCGGCGTGATCGAGCGCGCCTTCTGCCACGGCTGGCCGGTGGGGACCCAGCGCACCTCGTCGAGCGCCAGCGCCTGCAATGCGGCCTGGGCCAGCGCCACGTGCGCGCGGTGCACCGGGTCGAAGGTGCCGCCGAACAGGCCGATGCGGCGCGTCACCGCACCGGCCACGCCGCCGGCATCAGGCCCAGTCACGCGGCCGCAGGAAGTCGGTGTACAGCCGCGCCTCCGGCGTGCCCGCCTCGGGCTTCCAGTCGTAGCGCCATGCGGCCATCGGCGGCATGGACATCAGGATGCTCTCGGTGCGACCGCCGCCGTGCAGGCCGAAGTGCGTGCCGCGGTCCCACACGAGGTTGAACTCGACGTAGCGGCCGCGCCGGTAGGCTTGGAAGTCGCGCTCGCGCTCGGTGTATTCCAGGCCGCGGCGGCGCTGCACGATGGGACGGTAGGCATCGACGAAGGCATCGCCCACCGAGCGCAGCATCGCGAAGCTGCGCTCGTCGCCGAGCTCGGAGAAGTCGTCGAAGAAGATGCCGCCGATGCCGCGCGGCTCGTTGCGGTGCTTCAGGAAGAAGTACTCGTCGCACCAGCGCTTGAAGCGCGGGTAGAGCTGCTCGCCGTACGGCGCCAGCGCGTCGCGGCAGGTGCGGTGGAAATGCACCGCGTCCTCCTCGTGGCCGTAGTAGGGCGTGAGGTCCATGCCGCCGCCGAACCAGGCCACCGTGGCGCCACCCTTGGGCGTGGCCGCCAGCATGCGCACGTTCATGTGCACCGTGGGCACGTGCGGGTTGCGCGGGTGCATGACCAGCGACACGCCCAGCGCCTCGAACGGCGCGCCGGCCAGCTCGGGCCGGTGCTGTGTGGCCGAGGGCGGCAGCGTCGTGCCCTGCACGTGGCTGAAGTTGCAGCCGCCGCGCTCGAACACGCCGCCCTGCTCCACCAGGCGGGAGATGCCGTCGCCTTGCAGCGGGCCGCCGGCCGGACGCGTCCAGGCGTCGGTGAGGAAGGCGTGGCCGTCTTCGGTGGCGAGCGCATCGATGATGCGGCCCTGCAGGCCGAGCAGGTAGCTGCGCACGTCGGCGCTGGAAATCATCCGTGTCTCCCGACGGCCCGGTGGCCGATGTCGCTGCGGCACTGCGCACCGGCGAACTGCACGCCGCGCACCGCCTCGTAGGCGCGCTGCTGCGCCAGCCGCACCGATTCGCCGAGCGCGGTGACGCACAGCACGCGGCCGCCACGCGTGACGAGCCGCCCGTCCTGCATCGCGGTGCCGGCGTGGAACACCTGGCAGTCGTCGCTGCCGGCGGGCAGCGCGGTGATCGGGTCGCCCTGGCGCGGCGTGCCCGGGTAGCCGGCGGCGGCCATCACCACGCCCAGCGCCACGCGACGATCCCACTGCAGCTCGACGTTCGCGAGCTGCCCGTCGGCCGCCTTCAGCAGCAGCTCGAACAGGTCGCTCTTCAGGCGCATCAGGATCGGCTGCGTCTCGGGGTCGCCCAGGCGCGCGTTGAACTCCACGGTGCGCGGACGGCCTTGCGCGTCGATCATCAGCCCGGCGTAGAGGAACCCGGTGAAGGGCTGTCCTTCCTGCGCCATGCCGGCGATGGCGGGCAGGATGATCTCCTGCATCACGCGGGCATGGACATTGGGCGTGACCACCGGCGCCGGCGAGTACGCGCCCATGCCGCCGGTGTTGGGGCCGCGGTCGCCGTCGAAGATGCGCTTGTGGTCCTGGCTGGTGGCCAGCGGCACCACGTGCGTGCCGTCGCTGACGACGATGAAGCTGGCCTCCTCGCCGGCCATGAACTCCTCGATCACCACGCGCGCCTGGCCGGGCATCGTGCCGGCGTCGGCGGGATCGCCGAGCATCATGTCGATGGCCGTGTGCGCTTCTTCCACCGTCGTGGCCACCACCACGCCCTTGCCCGCGGCCAGGCCGTCGGCCTTGATGACGATCGGGGCGCCCTGGCTGGTGACGTACTCGCGCGCCTTGGCCGCATCCGTGAACTCGGCGTACCGCGCGGTGGGGATGCCGTGCCGCTGCATGAACTGCTTGGCGTAGGCCTTGGAGCTTTCCAACTGGGCGGCGGCCTTGGTGGGCCCGAAGATGCGCAGCCCGCGCGAGCGGAACAGGTCGACGATGCCGGCTGCCAGCGGCGCCTCGGGGCCGACCACCGTCAGCGCGATCTTCTCGACCGCGGCGAAGTCGGCCAGCGCGTCGTGATCGGTGATGGCGACGTTGACGAGCAACGAGTCCGACGCCGTGCCGCCATTGCCCGGCGCCACGTAGACCTTCTGCACCCGCGCGCTCTGCGACAGCTTCCAGGCCAGCGCGTGCTCGCGCCCGCCGCCGCCGACCACGAGGACCTTCATGTGTCCGCCGAGATCAGGGCGTTGTGGAACACGTCCTGCACGTCGTCGAGGTCCTCGATGACGTCGATCAGCTTCTGCATGCGCGCGGCGTCGTCGCCGGTCAGCTCGATCGGGTTCTCGGCGCGCATCGTCACCTCGGCGATCTCGGGCTTCAGGCCTTTCGACTCCAGCGCGGCCTTCACGGCCTCGAAGTCGGCCGGCGGGCTCAGCACCTCGATGGAGCCGTCGTCGCCGGTGATCACGTCGTCGGCGCCGGCTTCCAGCGCCACTTCCATGATCTGGTCCTCGCTGGCGCCGGGCGCGAACACGAACTGCCCGCAGTGCTTGAACTGGAACGCCACCGAACCGTCGGTACCGAGGTTGCCGCCGTACTTCGAGAACGCGTGCCGCACCTCGGCCACGGTGCGCACGCGGTTGTCGGTCATGCAGTCGACGATGATCGCCGCGCCGCCGATGCCGTAGCCTTCGTAGCGGATCTCCTCGTAGCTCACGCCCTCGAGGTTGCCGGTGGCCTTGTCGATGTTGCGCTTGACGGTGTCGGCCGGCAGATTCACGGCCTTGGCCTTGTCGATGGCCAGCCGCAGCCGCGGGTTGGCCGTCGGGTCACCCCCGCCCTGGCGCGCCGCGACCATGATCTCGCGGATCACACGCGTCCACGCCTTGCCGCGCTTCTCGTCCTGGCGGCCCTTGCGGTGCTGGATGTTGGCCCATTTGGAATGTCCGGCCATCGGGGTTGGAACTCCTGCGTCGTTGGAGACGGGATTCTAGGAGCCCCCCGAAGGTCGGCCCCGGGGGGCGGGCACCCCCCGGAGGACCTGCGCCGCGGCCTTCAGGCCACGCGCACGTTCACCGTCTGCGGCCGCGCCGGCTCGGCCTTGGGCAGCTCGATGCGCAGCACGCCGCGCTGGTAGTCGGCGCGCGCCTCGTCGCTTTTCACCGCCACCGGCAGCGCGACGCGTCGCTCGAAGCTGCCATAGGCGCATTGCAGCAGCCGCCAGCGGCCCTCGGAGGTCTCGCGCTCGAAGCGCTTCTCGCCGCGCACCACCAGCGTCTGGCCGAGCACCTGCACGTCGAAGTCCTCCTTCGACAGGCCCGGTGCCTCCAGCCGCACCACGACGCGCCGCTCGTCCTCGAAGAGGTCGCCGCCCAGCATCGCCCAGCCGGCCAGCGGCCGGTAGCGGCCGTCGTCGATCTCCTCGCGCGCCGGCAGCGCCGTGCGCTCTGTGGGCAGGTAGCGGGTCAGCGCTGTGGAAGCCGTCTGCCGCAGCCGGTCCCAGCCTTCGCTGACCTGGTCGGCCATGGATTCCAGCAACGTGCCGACGCTCTGCTTCAGTTCGTCGATCGTCTTCATGGCAAGCTCCTCTCGAAATCAGGCCGCCCGCACCTCGATCTTGCGCGGGTGCAGGTGGCCGGCCTTGGGGATGCGCACGCGCAGCACGCCCTGGCTGAGCTCGGCGTCGATCTTCTCGCCGTCGAGCTCCTTGCTGAGCGTGAACGCGCGCCGGTAGTGCGACGAGCGCACCTCGGCGTGCTGCGACTCGAGGCCCTGCGGCAGCGCCAGCGCCACCTCGCCTTCGATGCTGAGCTGGTCGCCTTCGACGCGCACGGAGAGCTTGTCGCGCGGCACGCCGGGCAGGTCGGCGTAGAGCGTGATGCCGGTGCCGTCCTCGATCACGTCGACCGGCGGCAGCAGCGCGTCCTCGCGGCGCGGGGCGTCGGTACGGGCGGTGGTGCCGGATGGGGTCTGGGTCACTGCATTCATGGTCGTCCTCCGGGGGATCAGTTGACGGTGATGCGGCGCGGCTTGGCGGCCTCGCGGCGACCGATGGTCACGCGCAGCACGCCGTCGCGGTACTCGGCCTTCACGGCGGCCGGGTCGGCGTCCTCGGGCAGGCTCACCACGCGGCGGAAGCGGCCGGCGAAGCGCTCGTCCAGGTGCACGGTGCTCTTGGGGTCGCGGCTGCCGTTGCCGATGGCGGACTTGCGCTCGCCGTCGATGGTGAGCACGCCGCGGTCGAGGTTCACCTCGATGGCGGCCGGGTCCAGCCCGGGCACGAAGGCGTACACCTCCACGGCCTCGGGCGTCACGCCGACGTTCAGCGCCGGGTAGCCGCCGCGGCCGATGCCGCGGATCTGGGGCGAGTAGTCGAAGAGCGTGTTCATCTCGCGCTGCAGGCGGTCGAGTTCGCTGAACACGTCACGTGCGAACAGGCTTCGGTACATGGTGTCAGGCTCCTGTTGGGTGGAACGGTGCGCGGCTCGCCGCGCTGATCAGGAGCTATGGGCGGGGCCGCGTCCCTTCAAGGGGGCGGGGCCGCCCGCCGTCACGCCGCCGAAGCGCTCACTTCTTCTGCTCGAACGGCAGGAACGTCGGCAACCCGACCTCGATCTGCCACTCGACCTCCTGCTCGAAGGACTCGCGGTCCTCGACCTCGCGGTTCACCTCGCCGTTGACCTTCACCACCTTGAAGTCGAATCCGGCGCCCCCCTTGATGCCGGTCTTGGACTTCACCTCGTCCAGCGACTTGGCGCGCGTCTTGATGACCTTGTGGTGACGCACGGCGTCGAACTTCAGCAGCTTCGTGCCGGGCTTGAACTCGTAGCGGGCGGACCCGCGGATCTCGTCCGTGCCCGACTTCACCGACAGGCTGACCAGCCCCTCCGGGCGCAGCCGGATCTCGTCGACCTTGATGCCGGCTGTGCTCACGTCGACCCGCTCGTTGATGGTGGGCATGCCGGCCGACTCGAAGCTCACGAAGGCCGTCGTCCGGTCGATCGGCTCGCCGTTCCAGTCGGCGACGCGGATCAACACGCCGACCTCCTGCGCGCCGACCTTGCGCAACGCCTCGGCGTCCTTCATCAGTTCGCGCCGGCGCACCGGGATGTAGTCGATCAGGGCGCCCACCATCGCGACCGCCTTCGGCCCGGCCTGCACGACGGCCTTGGACTTCTTGAAGTCGGTGGCCAGCTTCAGGATCACCGGCAGCATCGCGAGCCGCTTCTCGGGCTCGTCGGTGTTGATCATCCACAGGTCCTTGAGCGCCTTCATCAGCGCCTTGTCGGGAACCACGCGGACGGCGTGGCAGTCTTCGCCGAAGTGATCCGGCGCGAGCGGGTAACGCTGGGGCATGCGAGTCTCCCGGAAGTTGCAGTGACGCGCGGATCGACGTGATCCGCTGCACCGGTTCCATCGGAATCGCCACCCGGCACCCGACAGCGGCTCCGCCGCGGGCGACCGCCGTTCCCAGCTACCCGCCGCGGCCGAGTCCGTTGTCGCGCGCCAGCACGATCGCCTGCGAGCGGTTGCCCACGCCGAGCCGGTCGAACAGCTGCGTGACGTGGTTGCGCACGGTCTTCTCCGACAGGCCGAGCACCGCGGCGATCTGGCTGTTGTCGCGGCCCTGTGCCATCAGGTCGAGCAGGCCCAGCAGCCGCGGCGACAGCCCCGACACGCGCGGATCCGCGCCGCTGGCCTTGGTGCGCGGCAGGAAGGCCTCGATCGCCTCCAGCGCGCGCGCCCAGCCCGGTTCGTGTTCCAGCAGCAGGTGGTTGCCGCTGTCGATCGGCACGAACTGCGCGCCCGAAATGGCGCTGGCCATCAGCCGCCCCTCGGCGAAGGGCACGCGCACGTCGCGCGTGCTGTGCAGCACGAGCGTGGGGCAGCTCACCTGCGGCAGCAGCGCGGTCACGTCGATGGTGTTGAACGCGCGCATGAAGTTCGCCGCGTTGGCGGGCGACGTGGAGATGCGCTCCAGTTCGTTGAACCAGTCGTGCTGCTCGGGCGTGCCGCCGGGGATGAACTGCGTGGTGAAGAACTGGCGGAACGACGGGTCGCTCTTGCCCCAGCCGATCTCGGCCAGCCGGCACATCACCTCGGCCTCCTCGGCCTGCTGCGGTGATGTGCTGCGCACCAGGCGCCCGCGCGCATAGCCGCCCTGCAGCACGAGATGGGTGACGCGCTCGGGGTGCTTCACCGCGTAGGCCACCGCGATCGACGCACCCTGCGAGATGCCCAGCAGCACGAAGCGCTCGGCGCCGACGGCGTCGACCACCGTCTCGAGGTCGCGCACCCAGCTGTCGAAGCTCAGCTCGGGCACCTGCCAGTCCGACAGGCCGCAGCCGCGCTCGTCGTAGCGCACCACGCGGTAGCGCTCCGACAGCGCCTGCAGCTGGTGGCGCCAGACCGGCGAGTCCCAGTCGTGCTCCAGGTGCGACAGCCACGTGGCGGCCTTCACCAGCACCGGGCCGTGGCCGCTGGCGGCCCAGGCCAGCCGCGCGCCGTCGTGGCTGCGCGTGAAGCGGATCTGCTGGGTGTGGGTGGCCATGGCGCGGTCGGTCGCGTTCATTCTGGCATCGCGCCGGAGCCCGGCGCGATCAGCCAGTGGCGGGCCGGCCCCATTCGCCGACGGGCCGGCTCGCGTAGGCGGCCAGCGCCTCGAGCACCCGGCGCGTGCGCGCCGGCAGGCGTGGCGTCGGCGGTGCCAGCGCCCACAGGTCCACGCCCGGGCTGGGCGCGTGCGGCAGCAGCGTGACCAGTTCGCCGCGTTCGATCTCGCGCAGGCCGGTCAGCGGCGGCAACAGCGCTACGCCGGCGCCGTGCAGGGCCAGCGCCAGCAACGCGTCGAACCCGTTGGCCCGCACGCGGCGGCCCGCCTGCACGCCGGCAGGCCAGCAGCTGCCCGGCGACATCACGCTGTGCTCGAGCAGCCGGTGCGCCGCGAGGTCGGCGATGTCGCGCGGCGTGCCGTGCTGCGCGAGGTAGGCGGGGCTCGCGACGAGGTGGCCGTGCAGCGTGGCCAGCCGACGGGCGACGCAGGTCGAGTCGCTCAGCGCGCCGGCGCGCACCGCGAGGTCGATGCCCTCGCGCACCAGGTCGCGGCGCCCGTCGTCGAGCACGAGGTCGAACTGCAGGCCCGGGTGGCGCCGCAGCAGCTCGGCCACCACCGGCGCGACGAGCGGCGCGCCCAGCGAATAGGGCGCCGTCAGCCGCACCGGGCCCGCGGACGGCGCGTCGCCGTCGCGCGCATCGTCGCAGGCATCGTCGAGCGCACGCAGCAGCACGCAGCAGCGCTCGTGGAACCGTGCACCGGCGGCGGTCAGGTGCATGCCACGGGTCGTGCGGTGCAGCAGCCGCGTGCCCAGCAGGCGTTCGAGGCCCGCGATGCGCCGGCTGACCATCGACGGCGACAGGGCCAGCCGGACCGCCGCGGCGGCGAACGAGCGGCCTTCGGCCACGGCGGTGAAGGTGCGCAGGTCGTCGAGATCAGGAGTCATGGGGTCACCTACGGCAGCCCGTGGGTTCCGAGCGCAGCCCGCGACTGCGGCCGGGGACGGCGGTCCCGGGCCCGGGCCTCCGGTCGGGCGGCAGCGGGACCCGGGCCGGGACAAGTGCCCGCTGACGGCATCGATGCGGCCGCGGACAGTGGCGCCATCCCCGAACACCGCCGCACGACCCCGACATGCACCCGACGCCCTGCCCCTTGCGACTGGCCACCGACAACACCCGGGACGAAGCCACGCTGCGCCTGGAACGCTGGTTGCGCGATGTCGCCCGCGGCGAGGAACGCGCGTTGCGCGCGGTGATCGCCGCCACCCGCGACCGGCTGATGAGCGAGGCGGTGCGGCTGCTCAAGTCGGCGGAGTGCGCCGAGGAGGTGCTGCAGGACACCTGGCTGCGCGTCTGGAACGCCGCCGGCGGCTTCGACCCGCGCGTGTCGCGGCCGATGACGTGGCTGCTGCGCATCGTGCAGAACCGCGCCATCGACGTGCTGCGCTCGCAGCGGCGCCAGCGCGAGGCCCGCGTCGACTTCGACGACGCCCTCGCCGCATGTATGCCCGATGCATCGCCCGGCCCCGAGGCGCAGCTGTGCGAGGCCCTGCGCCGGCGCGAACTGCAGCGCTCGCTGGCCGCGCTCAGCCGTGAGCAGCGGCAGGCGATGCAGCTGATGCTGCTGCGCGGCTACTCGCATCCGGAGATCGCGGCCTGCTGCCGGGTGCCGGAGAGCACCGCCCGCACCTGGGTGCGTCGCGGGCTGATGAGGCTGCAGGCCGATGTCGGGCTGCGGCTGGCGGCATGACCCCGACGCCCGCGGCGCGCGAGGCTGCGTGAACGCCCCCGGGACGGCGCGGCTGCCCCGCGCGCTGCCGCGCGGCCGGCGCGCCCTGCTGGGCGTGCTGGCACTGGTCGTCTCCCTGCTGGGCCTGGCGGCCTGGGTGGCGCCGGGCCGGCTGACGCCTGCGTGGACGCTCGGGCCGCTGCACGGCCACTGCGTCGGCGTGATGCAGCTCGCACTGGCGGGGGCGTTGTGGCGCGCGTGGCGGCGCGCGGACGACGAGGCGCTCGTCGTCGCTCCGCTGCACGCGCTCGGCATCGCCGCGGGAGTGCAGGCACTGGCCACGCTCGGCGGTGCGCCCGGGCCCGCCGCGTGGGGGTGGGGCCTGGGTGCCGGGGTGGTCGCGACCCTGGCGCTGGCGGCTAGCCGCAGCGCGCGCGACGTGATGGCGCCAGCCGAACGGCCGGACCGCGCGTTCGTCGCGGTGTCGGTCGTGTCGGCGGTGGCGGCGCTGGCGGTGCTGCTCATGCCGGCAATGGCGGCGGCCGCCTGGCCGTGGCGCACGACCGCCGCGCAGGCGGCCGCGTACGCCGGGCCGTTCGCCGCCGTCTCGATGCTGGCCCAGGCAGTGGCGCGCGAGCGTCGGCGCTACGTGCGCCGGGCGCTGCTGCCGACGCTGCTGGCCCTGGCGATCGGCGTGCTGGCCACCTCGGTGTGGCACGCCGGAGCCTTCGCCGGCGCGGCGTACCGGCCCGCCCCGTGGATCTGGTTCAGCGCTTTCGCGGCGCTGGCGGCGATGACCGCGGCGCGCCTGGTGACGCTGCGCGACCGGCACTAGCCGCTGCGCGCGTTCTGCCGCGCGGACGCCTATCCCTTCGGGTCCCGCCGGGGCACCGTGGGTGCGGGAAACCACGGCGTGCCCTCCGGCGCCTCGTCGACGTGCAGCACCTCGAGCGTCGACGCGCAGGCCGCGCAGCGCAGGCGGGCCGCGTACCCGTCGACGGCCCTCCGATCGCTCAGCACGACCGCTTCGAACGCGACGCCGATCGGCAGCGCGAGCGCCGGCGCATCCAACCGGCATGCGGCGCGCGCCGAGCCGTCCCCGACCCGTCGCACGTCGATGCCCGCGCGCCGCATCGACGCCTCCAGCGGCGCCAGGTGCGGGCAGCAGGCGGTGGCGGCCGGGTCGAGGTCGTAGTCGATGCGCTCGCCGGTCCAGAACACGTCGCCCCGGCGCAGGCGATCGGCATAGGGACGCCGCCGCGGGTCGGCATCCAGCGCCGCGAGCCGCTGCGGCAGGGTCTCGCGCCCCGCTGCCACACGGCGCGGCGAGGGCCGGCGGCCGATGCCGATCGCGCCGCGACGCCGCCACAGCCAGCGCACGGCGCAGGCCAGCGACACCGCCAGCATCGCTGCCGCGGGCAGCAGCCCTGCCTCCAGCGGCGGCGGGGCCGCCTGGCCGTGCAGCCGGAACCCCAGCGCGAGGACCACCCAGAAGCCGGCGCCGACACCGGTCGTCGCGAGCAGCAGGCCGCGCCGACGCGCCACCGTCTTCCCATCGGGACCGGGCGCACCCCACGGCAGCCCGGTGAGCCACCCGCCGAGGCCGGCGCCGGCGGCGAGCGCGATGGACAACAGCAACGTCGTGACGGTCATGTCGATGGGCAGGACGCGGAAGCGGCGACCTGCCCATCGTCGCCGCCTGCGGTTGCAGCGCCGTTGCGCCGGTGTCGCAGCGCACCCGCCCCGCGTGCAACCGTTGAAACGCGCGCTTCGTCGCGGCGGCCGTGCACGCGCTGCACGACAGACCTGCACCAGGCGACGCGTCGGACGACCACGCCGCCGCCGTAGGTCCGCTGCATCCCACTCCAAGAACCCGACATGAGGACTTCCTGCGACTACCTGATCATCGGCGGCGGCAGTGCCGGCTGCGTGCTCGCCGCGCGCCTGTCCGAGGATCCGCGCGTGCACGTCACGCTGCTCGAGGCCGGCGGCGAGGGCCGCTCGGCGCTGGTGCGCACGCCCGCCGGCGTGGTGGCGATGCTGCCCACGCGGCTCAACAACTGGGCGCTGCAGACGGTGCCGCAGCCGGGCCTGGGCGGCCGCCGCGGCTACCAGCCGCGCGGCAAGGCGCTGGGCGGCAGCTCGGCCATCAACGCGATGCTCTACGTGCGCGGCCACCGCAGCGACTACGACCGCTGGGCCACGCTGGGCAACCCGGGCTGGAGCTGGGACGAGGTGCTGCCCTACTTCGTGAAGGCCGAGCACAACGAGCGTCTGCACGGCCCGCTGCACGGCCGCGACGGCCCGCTGCGGGTGTCCGACCTGCGCACCGACTCGCCGTGGCACGCCCGCTGGATCGACGCCGCAGCGTCGGCAGGCCATGCCCACAACCCCGACTTCAACGGGCCCGAGCAGGACGGGTTCGGCGCGTTCCAGGTGACGCAGCAGGGCGGAGAGCGCTGCAGCGCCGCGCGCGCCTACCTCGACGGTGCGCGCCGGCGCCCGAACCTGCAGGTGGTGACGGGCGCGCAGGTGCAGCGGCTGGCGCTGCACGGCCGCCGCGTCATCGGCGCGGAAGCGCGCGTGCACGGCCGCCTCGTGCGTTTTGCCGCGCAGGCCGAGGTCATCGTCTGCGCCGGCGCGCTGCACTCGCCGCAGCTGCTGATGGTGTCGGGCATCGGCGACCCGCGCGCGCTGCGGGCGCACGGCATCGAGCCGCTGCACGTGCTGCCCGGCGTGGGGCACAACCTGCAGGACCACGTCGACTTCGTCTTCCTGCACGCCAGCGGCGACACCAGCCTGGCCGGCGTGTCGCTGCGCGGCCTGCTGCGGCTGCCCGGCGAACTGCTGCGCTGGTCGCGCCAGCGGCGCGGGCTGCTGAGCACCCCTTTCGCGGAGTGCGGCGGCTTCCTGCGGCTGTCGCCGCGCTCGGCGGCACCGGACATCCAGCTGCTGATGGTCACCGCGCTCGTCGACGACCATGCACGCCGGCCGCGCTGGGGCCACGGCCTGTCGTGCCACACGATCCTGCTGCGCCCGCGCAGCCGCGGCGAGGTGGGCCTCGCCGGCCCGACGATGGACACCCCGCCGCGCATCGACCCGCGCTACTACAGCGACCCGCGCGACCTCGACGACATGGTCGCGGGCTACAAGCTCGCCCGCCGCGTGCTGCAGCAGCCGGCGCTGGCCCGCCACCTCGCGCGCGACCTCGCCACCGCCGACGTGCGCAGCGACGAGCAGATCCGCGAGGTGCTGCGCCAGCGCAGCGACACGGTCTACCACCCGGTGGGCACCTGCCGCATGGGCCCGGCCGGGCGCGACCCGCTGGCCGTGGTGGACACCGAGCTGCGCGTGCACGGGCTGCACGGCCTGCGCGTCGTCGACGCCTCGGTGATGCCGACCATCCCCGGCGGCAACACCAACGCGCCGACGATCATGGTCGCCGAGCGCGCGGCGGACCTCATCCGCCATGGTGGCACCCGAGCCGCCTTCACCGTCGCCGGGCCCGCGGCCGCGCCCCCCACGGCGCGCGTTGATGCCGCCCCGGCCGCACTGACCGTGCCAGCGTGACCCCCTGCACGCCTTCCTCCATGAACCCCTGAAAGGAAACCGACATGAACCCTTCTCACGCCCTGCGCCACGGCCTCGCCGCCGCCGCGCTCGCGGGTGCGGCATCGCTGGCCGCGGCCGGCACGACCTTCGGCAACTACGCCCTCACGGCCCTGTCCTTCCCGGGCGGCGGCGGCCTCGCCGGCGCGCTGAGCGCGCGTTTCGTCGACGTCGTGCCGCCGGGCCCGCCGTTCGGCCCCGGGTCGTCGCAGGCGGTCGAGCTGCTGGCCTTCGGCGCGACGTTCGACGGCAGCGGTGCCGTCCCCGCCGCGACCTTCGAGCTCGACGAGGTGATCTCGCTGCGCCTCATCGACGACGGCACCTTCGGCGTCCGGCCGGAAGGCGAGCTCGATCCCGTGCCGGCCCTGTTCGAACTCAACGCCTTCGACGACGAGCAGCAGGTCGAGCTGACCTTCCGCTTCGCCGGGCTGCCCGCCGCGGCGGCCCTGCTGGGCGGCCCGGCGGTGACCGAGGTGGCGTTCTTCGACGGCGACGTGGTGCGCACGCCCCGCGCCGCCGCGAACGACGTGCGCCTGATCGGCGACGGCGATCCGCCGCCGCCGGCGGTGCCGACCAGCGGCTCGCTCGGGTTGACGCTGGCCGCTCTCGCAGGCTCGGGCTTGGCGCGCCGGCGCCGCCGGGAGGATTGACGACGCTCAGAACTTCCGGCCCCACGGCTTCAAGGCGGCAGCGGCACCGCCAGCCGCACGCGCGTGCCGCCCTGCAGGCCTGCCGCGCCCACCTCCAGCGCAGCCCCGAGCCCGCGCGCCCGCTTCTCCATGCCGGCCAGCCCCTTGCCCCGCGCGCGCCGCTCGGCGGGCAGGCCGCGCCCGTCGTCGGCCACCTCCAGCACCAACGCGCCGCCCTCGGCCGCGAGCCGCACCTGCACCTGCTGCGCGCCCGAGTGCTTGACGGCGTTCGTCAGCGACTCCTGCAGCACGCGCAGCACCGGCAGCGCGGTGCTGCCGGGGATCTGCAGGTCGTCGGGCAGCGCGGCCATGTCCCAGCGCAGCTTGAGGCCGGCGGCGCGCAGGCGCGGCTCCATCCGGAAGCGCAGGTCGCCGGCGGTCACCGCGAGATTCACGTCGGCCTCGGTCAGCGTGTCGATGGCCAGCCGCAGGTCGTCGATGCAGCCGCGCAGCAGCTCGGCGGTCTGCGCCGGCCCGAGCTGCCCGCGCTCGGCCATCGACAGGCTCGAGATCAGCTGCGAACCCAGCCCGTCGTGCATGTCCTGCATGATGCGCTGGCGCTCGGCCACCGCGGCCAGCTCCGTTTCGCGCTCGTGCATCCGGCGCAGCTCGGCTTCCCGCTCGGCGAGCTTGCGGTCGACCTCGGCGCGCTCCTGCACCGCGGCGCGCGCGGCCTGCAGGAAGTCCTGCACCAGCACGCCGGCGGCTACCGCCAGCCACAGCGGGGCCAGCAGCTGCAAGCCCAGGTGCACCGTGCCGATGGGGTCGCGCAGGATGTAGATGGCGGCCTCGCGCGCAGCCAGCACCACCGCCACGGCCACGAACAGCGCCAGCAGCACCAGGCGCGGCGTGCGCTGGCGCCACGCCGCGCGCGGCACCTGCAGCAGCGGCACCAGGCCGAGCAGCGCGCCGCAGGCGGCCCACGCGCCCTCGGTGCGCGGCTCGTGCGTGACGCCGCCGAACCACCACACACCCAGCGCCAGCAGCGGGCCGGCCAGCAGCCACGCCAGGCCCAGCGCCTCGTAGCGCGGCGCGCGCCCGATCGCCAGCCGGACCAGGCCCGCCCACATGCCGAACACGAACAGGCCCATGCCGAGGAAGCCCACCGCGCGCCGCTCGACGAACCAGGCCGCCGGCACGGTGGACCACAGCAGCAGCGTGTTGAAGACGATCCAGCCGAACGCCGACATCACGAACAGTGCGTAGTCGCGCCCCGGCTCGCGGTGGCGCTGCGGCCACCACACCGCGCCGGTCACCAGCAGGATCACCGCGGCGAACACCGTCGAGCCCGGCACCACCGTGTGCTCCCAGAACAGCTTGCGCTCGATGCGCGGCTCCAGCGCCTCGCGCGCGCCGAGGTACGGACGCGGCACCAGCACCAGCGTGACGCCCGAACCCCACTCCATGACCAGCTGGTTGCCGCGCTCGCGCAGCAGACCGGCGGGCAGGTTGAAGGCGAACGGGCGCAGGTGCCGCACCACGCGGTCGGGGCTCGAGGTGCCGATGTCGACGACCTCGGTGCCGTTGATCGTGATGCGCCCGCCGTCGGGCCAGCTGTCCAGCGCCAGCGTGGTGCGCGCGGCCACCAGCGCCGGCGGCACGTCGAAAGGCACGGTGAGCCGGTAGCGCGTGTACTGCGGCGCCGGCCGGTAGACGCGCCAGGGCAGCGCCACCGGCTGCGCCGCCTCGCCGTCGGCCTCGAGCCGGCCGTCGCGCAGTTCGAGCCACTCGGTCGTTGCGGGCTCGGCCCGCGCCGCGCCGGGACCGGCGAGCACGCAGAGCAACGCCAGACTCCCCAGCGCCGCCAGCCCCCGTCCCAGCGCGCGCCAGGCCCGCTTCAGAGGATGCCCCGCTGGCGCGCCTCGTACACCGCCTCGGTGCGCGAGTTCACCTGCAGCTTGCGGTAGACGCGGCGCAGGAAGGTGGTGACGGTGTGCCAGCTGATCTGCAGCGCCTGCGCCACCTCCTCGTAGGTCATGCCCTTCTCGATCAGCTGCAGCACCTCGCGCTCGCGGTCGGACAGCGGGTCGTCCACCGGCGCCGCCGCCGGCCCGCGGCCGACGAAGCGGCGCAGCACGTGGCGCGCCACCGACGGGCTGATCGGCGAGCCGCCCTCGTGCAGCTCGACGATGGCGCGCGCGATCTGGTCGGGCGGCGTGTCCTTCAGCAGGTAGCCCACGGCGCCGGCCTCGAAGCTGCTGACCACGTGGCGGTCGTCGCCGAACACGGTGACCACCATCACGCTGGCGTCGGGCTGCCGCTCGGTGACCCAGCGGATCAGCTCGCGGCCGTCGCGGTCGGGCAGCCCGAGGTCGACCAGCCACACCTGCGCGCTGCGGTGCGCGGCCGCGGCCATCGCCTCGGCCACGCCGCCGGCGCCGAAGGCGAGCGTCAGCCGCTCGTGCGAGCGCACCGCCGATTCGAACAGCGCGCGCACCTCGGGCTCGTCGTCGACGACGGCCACGGTGATCGGCAGGGCGGCGGCAGGCATGGCGCGCAGGGTAGCGCCCCGGGCGGCGCGGCGGCAACCGGGGGGACGAGGGGCCCGGGTGGGGCATCGTTCACGCCGCTGTCGCAAACGTTGGGGACACGCCGGCGCCGCTGTCACCAGCGCTGGGGCTTCCGGGTGTGCCGGCCGCTGGCGACGATGCCCAGCCATGCCGCACGCCCCCGAGGTGACCCACCACACGATGGCCGACGGCGTGCGCGTGGCGCTCGAGCGTCGCGGCAGCGGGCCGGTGGTGTGGCAGATGCCGCACGGCCTGGCCAGCTTCACGCACGACGCCGAGAACCCGGTGACGGCGCCGGTGGCGCGGGCGCTGTCGGCGCGCCACACGCTGGTGCGGCACGAGCTGCGTGGGTGCGGCGGCGCCGTGGCCGGCGCCGGCACGGCGCTGGATCTCGACGCCTGGCTCGGCGATGTCGAGCAGTTGGCCGAAACGATCGCGGCGCCGACGTTCGCGCTGGTCGGGCAATCTCAAGGCGCGGCGCTGGCCATCGCCTATGCCGCGCGCCATCCGCACCGCGTGTCGCGCCTCGTGCTGCACGGCGGCTGCGCGCGCGGCCGCCGCCTGCGCGAACCCGAGGCGGCGGCCGAGCTGGACATGGTCGAGCGGCTGGCCGAACTGGGCTGGGACCGGGCCGACGCCGCGTTCCGCCAGGTGCACACGACGCAGATCCTGCCGGGCGCCCGCCGCGCTGAGCAGGCCCGCTACAACGACGCGCAGCGCAGCGCCACTGGCGGCGCCACGGCCGCGAGGCTGCTGCACGCCTTCGAGACGATCGACGTGTCGGCCCTCCTGCCGCAGCTGCGCTGCCCGACGCTGGTGCTGCACAGCCGCGACGACGCGCGCGTGCCGCACGCCGAAGGGCTGGAGCTGGCCGCGGGCATCCCGGGCGCCGAGTTCGTCTCGATCGCCAGCCCCAACCACCTGCTGGTGGAGAGTGACCCGGCCTGGCCGCGCTGGCTGGAAGCGGTGCGCGAGTTCCTCGCGCCAGTGCAGCGCGAGCACGCGCAGGCCGAGGTGTCGGCACGGCTGACGGCGCGGCAGCGCGTGCTGGTGGAGCTGCTGGCGCAGGGGCGCTGCAATGCGCAGATCGCCGGCGAACTCGGGCTGTCGGCCAAGACGGTGCGCAACCACATGAGCGAGCTGTTCGCGTGCCTGGCCGTGGAGAACCGCGGGCAGGCCATCGTGGCGGCGCGCCAGGTCGGCTACGGGCTGGGCGGCTGAGGTACCCCCACGCGGCACGCGACTTAGACTCCGGCGCGTACAGCCCCCGGAGCCTTGCCCCATGGTCGACCCGATCCTCGTCGCGATGCGCGGCGACGTGTCCTGCGAAATGCTGCCCGCACTGGCCAACCGCCACGGCCTGGTGACCGGCGCCACGGGCACCGGCAAGACGATCACGCTGCAGACGCTGGCCGAGAACTTCAGCCGCATCGGCGTGCCGGTGTTCATGGCCGACGTGAAGGGCGACCTCACCGGCGTCACGCAGCCCGGCTCGCTGTCGCCGAAGGTGGCCGGCATCCTGAAGGAGCGCGGGCTGCCGGCGCCCGAGCCGCTGCGCTGCCCGGCCACGCTGTGGGACGTGTTCGGCGAGCAGGGCCACCCGGTGCGCGCCACCGTCTCCGACATGGGCCCGCTGCTGCTGGCCCGCATGCTGGCGCTGAACGAGACGCAGCAGGGCGTGCTGAACCTCGTGTTCAAGATCGCTGACGACAACGGCCTGGCGCTGCTGGACATGAAGGACCTGCGCGCGATGCTGCAGTACGTCGGCGACAACGCCAAGGAGTTCACCACCGAGTACGGCAACATCAGCGCCGCCTCGGTGGGCGCCATCCAGCGCGGGCTGCTGCAGATCGAGGAGCAAGGCGGCGACCGCTTCTTCGGCGAGCCGATGCTCGACATCGCCGACTTCATGCAGACCGTCGACGGCAAGGGGGTGGTGAACGTGCTCGCGGCCGACAAGCTGATGACGGCGCCGCGGCTGTACGCGACCTTCCTGCTGTGGATGCTGAGCGAGCTGTTCGAGACGCTGCCCGAAGTGGGCGACCTCGACAAGCCCAAGCTGGTGTTCTTCTTCGACGAGGCGCACCTGCTGTTCAACGACGCGCCGGCGGCGCTGGTCGAGCGCATCGAGCTGGTGGTGCGCCTCGTGCGCAGCAAGGGCGTGGGCGTGTACTTCGTGACGCAGAACCCGCTGGACGTGCCCGACAAGGTGCTGGCGCAGCTGGGCAACCGCGTGCAGCACGCACTGCGCGCCTTCACGCCGCGCGACCAGAAGGCCGTCAAGAGCGCCGCCGAGACGATGCGCGCCAACCCGAAGATCGGCGACATGGCCACCGCGATCACCGAGCTGGCGGTGGGCGAGGCGCTGATCAGCTTCCTCGACGAGAAGGGCCGGCCGAGCGTGACCGAGCGCGTCTACGTGCTGCCGCCGGGCAGCCAGATCGGCCCGATCACGCCCGAGCAGCGCAAGGCGCTGATCGCCTCGTCGCTGGTGGCCGGCACCTACGAGAAGGCGGTGGACCGCGAGTCGGCCTACGAGAAGCTGAAGGGGCGCGCCGCCGCCAGCGGCAATGCGCCGGCCGGCGGTGCGGCATCGACCGGCAGCCTGCCGCTGCCCGGAAGCGGCGGGGCTGCGGGCGGTGCGGCACCGGCCGGCGGTGGCGGCGGCGTGATGGACATGATGAAGGACGCCGTGCTGGGCACCACCGGCCCGCGTGGCGGGCGCCACCCCGGGCTGATGGAGAAGGCCGCTTCGTCGGCGGTGCGCAGCATCGGCTCGGCGGTGGGCCGCGAGATCATCCGCGGCGTGCTGGGCTCGCTGCTCGGCGGGTCGCGCCGCCGCTGAGCGGCGGACGCACACGCCACACCCGGAGCCCGCCATGGTGATCGCCAAGTGGATCGTGATCGCGCTCGTCGCGCTGGCCGTGCTGCTGCTGGTGGCCGGGCAGCTCGGCGCGCTGGCCGGCACGCCGCCGCAGGGGCTGGGCGTGCAGGACGGCAGGTTGAAGCGCCCCTCGTCCACGCCCAACAGCGTGAGCAGCCAGGCCGACCTGTGGCCCGACCACCCGCAGCGCGACTACGCGCGCATCGCGCCGCTGGCCCTGCGCGGTGACGGCCGCGCGACGATCGCGAAACTGAAGACGCTGGTGGAGTCCACGCCCGGCGCCCGCGTGGTCGAGGCGCGCGACGACTATCTGTATGCGCAGTACACGACGCGCCTGCTGAAGTTCACCGACGACGTCGAGTTCTGGTTCGATCCCGCCGCCGGCGTGGTGCAGGTGCGCTCGTCGTCGCGGCTGGGCCGCAAGGATTTCGGCGTGAACCGCCAGCGCATCGAGGCCGTGCGCGCCGCGCTGGCCGGCTGACCCGCCCCGCGCCGCCGGGCCACCTGCCGGCAGGCGGCCACCACCGGTCGCGCCTGTGACGAAAGACGCGCGAAGCCCGGGTCGCGGCCCTGGGTGCCCGTCGTCGCGCGAACAGATTCGCTCAATTCATCCATCAGGCGGCCGAAACCGGTGCACATCGACGCCCCGGCCCGACGCCAGGCGGTCGAGACTACGCCGCTCGGACGGGCCCCTGCCCGGCCACGCGGATCCGGCCGGCCATTTCAGGAGCACACGATGCCCACACCCACCCTGCGCCGCCTCGGCGCCCTCGCTGCCGCCGCGCTGTCGTGCGCGACCGCCTCCGCCGCCGTCGACGGCCTCTCGTCGGCCGAAGTCAAGATCGGCATGGTCAACGTGCAGACCGGCCCGGCCTCGGGCCTGGGCAAGGGCATGAAGAGCGGCGCCGAGGCGCTGTTCAAGTCGATCAACGCCAAGGGCGGCGTGCACGGGCGGCAGATCAAGCTCGTCATCGGCGACGACGGCTACGAGCCCGACCGCTCGGTCGACGAGACGCTGAAGATGATCGAGCAGGAGAAGGTGTTCTCGCTGTTCGGCTACGTCGGCACGCCCACCACCAACGCGGTGCTGCCGATCGTCAAGGAGATGGACGTGCCGCTGGTGGGCGCCTTCACCGGCGCGATGACGCTGCGCCAGCCGGTCACGCCGCAGGTCTTCAACGTGCGTGCCAGCTACGACGACGAGGCCGAGAAGCTCGTCGCGCACTTCCTCGCCAAGGGCGCGAAGTCGGTGGCGGTCTTCTACCAGGACGACGGCTTCGGCACCGCCGTGCTCTCGGGCACCGAGAAGGCGCTGAAGAAGCGCAGCATGGCGGTGGCGGCCAAGAGCACCTTCCAGCGCAACACGCTGGCGATCAAGGCGGGGCTGGCGGCGATGCTCGACGCCAAGCCCGACGCGGTGGTGATGGTCGGCCCCTATGCACCGCTGGCGGCGTTCATCAAGGAAGCGCGCGCCGCGGGGCTGAAGTCGCAGCTCGCCACCGTCTCGTTCGTCGGCACCGACAACCTCGTGGCCGAGGTCGGCGCGGCCGGCGACGGCGTCGTGATCTCGCAGGTGGTGCCGTTCCCCGAGGACAACGACCTGCCGATCCAGCGCGAGTGCCGCGATGCGCTGGCCGCGGGCGGAGAGAAGCTGGGCTTCGTGAACTTCGAGGGCTGCATCACCGCCAAGGTGATGGTGGCCGCGCTCGAGCGTGCCGGCAAGGAGCCGGAGCGCGCGAAGCTGGTCGGTGCGCTCAAGGGCATGCAGGGCGTGGACATCGGCGGCATGAAGCTGGCGTTCGGCGACGCCAACCACCAGGCCTTCTCCGACGTGTTCCTCACGCAGATCCAGGGCGGCAGGATCGCCAAGCTGCGCTGAGCAGCGACACGCCACGCATCGGCCCCGGAGGCATGACCATGCGAATCTCGCAGCGCCTGCTGTTGCTGTGCGGCGTGTCCGCCGCGGGCCTGGCCTGCGTGGCCGGCGTGGCCACCTATGCGGTGACCTCGATCCAGACCGACCTGCAGGGGCTGACGCAGCGTGCCGCCCCGCTGCAGATCAAGACCGTCGAGCTGCAGGAGCGCACCGAGCGTGCGCTGTCGCGGCTGCTGAAGCTGAGCCTGTCGCGCACCAAGGACGAGGCGGCCGCCGCGTCGAAGTCCGTGACCGACGAGCTGGCCGCCATCGGGCAGCTGCGCGAGCAGGTGCGCACGCTGGATCCGTCGTCGAAACAGGAGGCGATCGACTTCAAGGCCCGCCACGACGAGATCGCCAAGTCGGTGGCGCAGCGCCTGGATGGGGAGGCCAGCTACCGCCTGGAGACCGAGAGCGCGCGCGGCGCGCTGCAGCGGGCCGAGCAGGCCGTGAGCGCGACGCGCGCCGAGGTGCAGAAGATCGGCGTCGAGGCCGGCCAGACCGCCGATCGCGCGCAGGACTCCGGCCGCCGACTGGCGAACACCGCCAAGCAGATCCTCACCGCGCAGGCGCGGCTGAAGGAGGTGGCGATCATCGTCGGCGAGGTCGATGCGGCCACCAACCGCTTCCGCCTGAGCCCGCTGAAGGACAAGGTGCGCAGCGCCGCCGAAGCCATCACGCGGCTCACCGTGGACCCCGGCACCGACGACGTGCTGAAGGACGTGCGCGCCGTGGCCGTGGCGATGCAGGACGCGATCCTGAAGGACGGCACCGGGCTGCTCGCGCTGCGCGGCGCCGCGCTGGCGGCCAAGCCCGAGGCGCGAGCCGAGGCCGATGCGGCCTACCAGAAGCAGCGCAAGGCGGTGCTGGCACCGGTGGACGAGCAGTCGACTCGGTTGTCGACGCTGCTGGACAACGCCGAGGTGCTGGCCAGCAGGCAGCGCCAGGCGCTGGAGGCCGCGCTGAAGCTGCGCAACGAGCCTGGCGGCGTGGTGGTGACCAGCGACGAGGTGTCGCTGCGCATCCGCGACATGGTGGCCACGATGCGGCTGCTGATGCTGGCGTCGTCGGACAAGGAGGCGCAGGCCGCCTACGACGAGCTGGAGCGGCATTCGAAGAAGCTCTCGGCGGACCTGACGACGATGCGCGCCGGCCTCGTGAAGATGGGCCGGCCGCAGCTGGCGCAGCAGGTCGACGGTGCGATCACGGCGATCTCGAGCGTGGAGGCCTCGCTCGGCAGCGTGGCGGCGGCCAAGCTCGCGCTGCTGGGCAACGAGACGGCGATGAGCGCGACGATGGAGTCACTGAAGCAGCTCGCGCTGCGCCAGGCCCAGCTCGGCGAGACGCAGGTGCGCGCGATGGCCGAGCGCCAGCGCACCGTGTCCGACGGCGTCGACGAACGCGTGCGTCAGTCGCTGGTGCTGGTGATCGGCATCGCGCTGGTGATCGTCGCGGCGACGATGGCGATCGGCATCACCACCGTGCGCACGGTGACGCAGCGCCTGAACGCCGCGGTGGCGGTGGCCGAACAGGTGTCGTCCGGGCACCTGGTGGCCGTGCCCGAGGCCGCCGGCACCGACGAGACCGCGCGGCTGATGAACGCGCTGGGGCGCATGGTGGGCACGCTGACGGGCATCGTCGGCAACATCCGCCACGCCGCCGATTCGATCCACGTCGGCACCAACGAGATCAGCCGCGGCAACGAGGACCTCTCGGTGCGCACCGAGCAGCAGGCTTCGCAGCTGCAGCAGACCGCCGCGGCGGTGGAGCAGCTCACCGGCACCGTGCGCCACAACGCCGAGTCGGCGCGGCACGCCAACCAGCTCGCCGGCGACGCCAGTGCGGTGGCCACGCGCGGCGGCGCGATCGTCGGCGACGTGGTCACCACGATGTCGCAGATCGAGCGCAGCGCGCAGCAGATCGGCGAGATCGTCGGGGTCATCGACGGCATCGCGTTCCAGACCAACATCCTCGCGCTGAACGCCGCGGTGGAAGCGGCACGTGCCGGCGAGCACGGCCGCGGCTTCGCGGTGGTGGCCAGCGAGGTGCGCTCGCTCGCCCACAAGAGCGCGGAGGCGGCGCGCCAGGTCAAGGGCATCGTCGACCAGAGCGTCGAGCGCATCGCCAGCGGCTCGGGCCTCGTGAAGAACGCGGGTTCGACGATGACCGACATCGTCACGCAGGTGCAGCGCGTGACGCAGCTGATCGCCGAGATCGCCAGCGCCAGCGAGCAGCAGGCGCAGTCGGTCGACTCGGTCGGCCAGGCGGTGACGCAGCTCGACGGGCTGACGCAGCAGAACGCCGCGCTGGCCGAGCAAGGCACCGCGGCCGCGGTCAGCCTGCGCCAGCAGGCCGAAGGGCTGAACGCGGCGATCGGGGCGTTCCAGCTGGCGCAGGAAGGCTAGGCGTCCGCGCGGCGGACGCCTAGCCTTCGGCTTTCCGCACCGCTCCCCCGAGCCCCCTCCGAGAAGGGGCTCCAGTTCGTTCGACGGCACCCACCGGCCTCCCTCCGCGAGGGAGGCTCCAGTCAGCTCGACGAGGGTGAACAGCCTCCGGCACGAGTCGGGCCAGTCCTTCAGCCCGGCATCTCGAGGCGATGCAACGCGCGCCACGCGAGGCCGTCGCCCGGCGCGCGCTCGAGCGTCATCGCGGTGGCGCTGCGCTCGGCTGCGTCGAGCTGGCGCCACAGGAAGTCGCGCTCGTTGCCGGGATCGTTGGCCACGAACAGCTGCGACGTCACCTCGCCCAACGACGGATGGCGCACGCGCACGTGGATGTGCGGCGTGCGGCCCGTGTAGGGCACCGGGCGGATGGTGCGGAAGGCGACCTGCCCCTGGCCGTCGCTGCGCGCCGCGCCGAAACCCTGGAAGCCCGGGTCGACGCCGGCGCCGCCCTGCCGCTCGCGCGGGTGGCGGTACTGGCCCTGCGCGTCGCACTGCCAGATCTCGACCTCGGCGCCATCGATGGCGCGGCCGCGCGCATCGGCCAGCCGCAAGCCCAGCGCCAGGTGCTCGCCGCGCGCGGTGTGCACGGCGCCACGCTCGCGCACCTGCGTGAGGTCGGCGTCCCAGTCCTCGCGCGCCGCACGCCAGGCGCGCGACGGGTAGAACGGGCCCTCGGTCATCGGCGGCAGCGGGGCTGCACGCACGATCCACGGGGCCGCCAGCATCGCCGCGGCCCCACGCAGCCACAAGCGTCGGGGTGTCATCGCGGCATTGGACCATCCCGACCGGGCGCTTCGTTGCCCCTGAGGACATCAGGGTTTACATCCAGACCGTCGCCGCCGCCGTATGCACGCAAAGCAGGAACTGCGCCGATGCCCGCCCTCTCCACATCCGATCCGAGCCCCCGACGCGGCGGCGCTCTGCTATGGTTCGCCGTCGTTACAAGTCGCGACGCCCCGATGCCCACGCCGACGGCCCGCCCGGTCGAGCGCCTGGAATCCGATCCGGCGCGGATGGCGCGTGACG
This sequence comes from Rubrivivax sp., assembly GCA_016789955.1. Taxonomy (GTDB): domain Bacteria; phylum Pseudomonadota; class Gammaproteobacteria; order Burkholderiales; family Burkholderiaceae_C; genus Rubrivivax. Next base: position 43,502 of record JAEUPB010000030.1, read on the forward strand.
AACGCCTTGCCGCGCTGCTGGCCGCGGCGGCACGCGGCGACTGCACCGCCTTCGAGGCCTTCTACGACGCCACCTTCACGTACGCACGCACGATCGCCCGACGCATGCTGTCGGGCAGCGACGTCGACGACCTGCTCGCCGACGCCTACTTCGAGGCCTGGCGCAGCGTCGCGCGCTACGACGCAGGCCGCGGCAGCGCGATGACCTGGCTGCTGACGCTCGTGCGCAGCCGCTGCCTGGACGTGCTGCGCCAGCGCCGCTCGCAGCCCAGCGTCGGCGGCAGCGACGACACCCTACCCGCCGACACCCCTGCCGACGGCGCCGAGGACCCCGCGCAGCAGCTGTGGCGCCAGCAGGCCGACGCACGGCTCCATGCGGCACTGGCGGCGCTGTCGGCCGCCGAGCGCTGGGTGCTGGGGCTGGCCTACTTCCGAGACCTGAGCCACGCGCAGATCGCGTCCGCCACCGGCATGCCGCTGGGCACCGTGAAGACCCACCTGCTGCGCGCCCAGCAGCGCCTGCGCACGCTGCTCGCCCCCCTGACCTGAATCCACTCCCGAACCGGAATACCGCATGACCCGCCCCCCCACGCCCCCGCCCGCACCGCCGCTGGACGACGACATCGTCGCGATGCTCGACGCGGCAGTGCCCCCGGAGCCGCTCGACGCCGCGGCGCATGCGCGCATCAAGCGCAAGCTGCTGAACCGCATCGCCGAGGACTGCACGCCGCAGCACCGCACGCTGCAGCGCGACCAAGGCGCCTGGCGCGAGCTCGGCGGCGGCCTGGCGATGAAGGTGCTGCACCGCGACGGCGACGTGATGTCGTACCTGATGCGCATGGCCCCCGGCGCGCAGCTGCCCCCGCACCGCCACCCCATCGACGAGGAGTGCGTGGTGCTCGAGGGGCAGGTGCGCATCGGCTCGCTGGTCGTGGGCGCCGGCGGTTTCCACCTGGGCGCGAAGGACGTGCTGCACGAGACCATCGTCAGCGTCGACGGCGCGCTGCTGTACCTGCGCGGGCCGGCGCCCACCGAAGCGCTGGCGATCTGACGCCGCCTGCGAGCGGGCTGCCACCGCCCCCCGCTCGCGCCACGACGGCGCCGCTTCGCGACACCCGGCCCCTGCCGGTCGCGCGGCGCTGGCCGGGCCGGGGCGACGTGCCGACCATGGTGCATCCCCCACCGACCGGACCGCGCCATGCTGATCGAGATCCTCCGCCACACGCCGCCGTGGGTCTGGGGCGTGCTCGCCGTGCTCCTCGGCCTGGGCGTGATGCAGCTGCGCCCGCGCGACGTGCCGGCCTGGCAGCCGGGGGTGCTGCCGCTGGTGCTGTTCGCACTGGGCCTGTCGACGCTGTGGCCGCTGCTTCATGCGCACGCCTGGAGCGCCCTGCCGTGGGTCGCGGGGCTGGCGCTGTCGGCCGGGTTCGGCTGGCGTCTCGGCGCACCGGCCGGCGCGCGCTGGAACGCCGCCTCGCAGCGGCTGCACCGGCCGGGCAGCGTGGTGCCGCTGGGGGTGATGCTCGCCGTGTTCCTGCTGAAGTACGCCGCCGGCGTGGGCACGGCGCTGGCACCCGAGGTGGCGCGGCAGCCAGCCGCAGTGGCGGCGCTCGCGTTGATGTCCGGCGTGCTCGGCGGCTGGTTCTCCGGGCGCGCCGCGGCACTGCTGGCGCTGGTGTGGCGCGAGCGCCGCCCGACAATGCCGGCCCAGCATGCCCACCGCGCCTGACATCGCCCCGCCGCACGGCGGCCACCACCTCGGGCGCAGCCTGGGCTTCATGGTGGTGCTGTGCCTGCTGATCGCGCTGCTGCTGACCGCGATGGACGGTGGGCGGCTGCACATCAAGTTCGTCTACTCGCTGTCGATCGGCCTGTGCTGCTGGGGCCTGACCGATGGGCTGCGCCGGGCGCTGCAGACGGGAGTGCGCCGGCGCCGTGCGGCACTCGGCCTCGATGGCCTGCCGCCCTACCGCATCGGCTGGGCGGCGATGGCGCCGCTGATGCTGATGGCCGTGCTGGTCGGCCCGCCGCTGGGGCTGGCGATCGGCGATGCGCTGACCGGCTTCCGCAGCACCAGCCTGCTGAACTGGGAGGCGACCTCGACGCGCGTGACCTTCGCGCTGGCGCTGATCGGCTCGCTGGCGGCGTGGTTCGCGATGACGCTGATCGAGCGGCTCGCGGTGTCTCGCGCCGATGCCGAGGCCGCGCGGCGCCTCGCGGCGGAGAACCAGCTGAAGCTGCTGCAGGCGCAACTCGAGCCGCACATGCTGTTCAACACGCTGGCCAACCTGCGCGTGCTGATCGGCCTGGACCCGGCGCAGGCGCAGGCCATGCTCGACCGGCTGATCGCCTTCCTGCGCGCCACGCTGGCGGCCTCGCGGCAGCCGCAGCACGCGCTGGCCACCGAGTTCGACCGCATCGCCGACTACCTGGCGCTGATGAGCCTGCGCATGGGCCCGCGGCTGACGGTGCAGCTCGAGCTGCCCGAGGATCTGCGCCGCACGGCCACGCCCACGCTGCTGCTGCAACCGCTGGTGGAGAACAGCATCCGCCACGGCCTGGAGCCCAAGGTCGGCGCCGGGCGGCTGGAGGTGCGCGCCGAGCGCGACGGCGACGCGTTGGTGCTCCTGGTGCGCGACAGCGGCGTCGGGCTGGTGCAGAGCAGCAGCGCCGCGCCACCCCCCACAGCGGGCAGCGGCTTCGGCCTCGAACAGGTGCGCGCGCGGCTGGCCACGCTGTACGGCGCGCGCGCATCGCTCACGCTCACGGCCGCCGAGGGCGGCGGCACCGAAGCCCGCATCCGCATGCCCTGCACCGCGCTCGACACGCCGACATGAACGCCACCTCGCCCCTGTCCGACCCCACCGCGTTGATCGCCGAGGACGAGCCGCTGCTCGCGCGTGGCCTGCAGGCCGAGCTGGCGCGGGTGTGGCCGGCGCTGCGCATCGCAGGCACCGCCGGCGACGGCGAGGAGGCCGTGCGGCAGGCGCTCGCGCTGCAGCCCACGGTGTGCTTCCTGGACATCCGCATGCCCGGCCAGAGCGGCCTCGACGCCGCGCGCGCGATCGTCGAGGACTGGCCGGCGGGGCCGGCGCTGCCGCTGATGGTCTTCGTGACCGCCTACGACCAGTACGCCCTCCAGGCCTACGACGTCCAGGCGGTGGACTATGTCGTCAAGCCCGTGACGCCCGACCGCCTGGCCGCCACCGTGCAGCGGCTGCAGCAGCGACTGCAGGCACCGCCAGCCGAGGCGCTGCAGCAGACGCTCGGGCAACTGCGCGCCTTGCTCGGCACCCCGGCGCCGCCGGCCACGGTGCCCCCCCCGCGTCTGGAGGTGATCCAGGCCCAGGTGGGCGCGGTGGTCCACTTCGTGCCCGTCGACGACGTGCTGTACTTCGAGGCGGCCGACAAGTACGTGCGCGTGGTCACCGCCGAACCCGGCCCGCGCGGCGAGCACCTGATCCGGCTCTCGCTGAAGGAGCTGATGCCGCAGCTGGACCCGCAGCGCTTCTGGCAGGTGCACCGCGGCACCGTCGTGCAGGCCCGCGCCATCCTCTCGGCGCGCCGCGAGGAGTCGGGAAAGGTGCTGCTGACGCTGCGCGGCCGGCCCGAGACGCTGGTGGCCAGCCGGCTGTACGCGCACCTGTTCAAGGGCTTGTGACGAGGCGCGACCCGCGCCGCCGACGGCGGCGGGCGGTCCGGCTCGCGCCGCTAGAATTCGCCCTTTTTCCCGGCGCAGAGGGCTCGGGAGGAGCGCACGAGTGACCCGAGACGAACCATCCGCGACCACGCAGGCACCCGAGGGGACCGACCTCGCGGCGCTGGAGCGCGAACTGGCCGCCGCGATGGTGTCGAGCCTGAACCTGGAGCTGGACGTGGCGCAGATCGACCCGACCGCCCAGCTCTACGGCGCCGAAGGCCTGGGGCTGGACTCGATCGACATCCTCGAGCTGGCGCTGGAGGTGTCGCAGCGCTACGGCTTCCAGCTGCGCTCCGACGACGCCAACAACCACCAGATCTTCCGTTCGCTGCGCAGCCTGGCCGCCCACGTGGCGGCACACCGCACGCGCTGAGCGGGCTGCCGGCCCGCGGCTCGAGCCCGCCCGATCCCGATGATCCCTGCCCGCTGGCGATGGCCGCTCGTCGCCGCGGGGCTCGCGGCGTGGGCGCTGGGCCTGCACTGGGCGATGCTGCAGGCCTCCTCCACCGCGTGGGTGCAGCGGCTGTGCGTGGCGCAGCACGCCGGCATCCACGCCCTGCTCGCATGGGTCTTCGGCAGCACGCTGCGGCCGGGCCGCACGGCCCTGGTGACGCAGCTCGCCGACCGCGTGCACCGCACCGTGACACCGGCGATGCGCGGCTACACGCGCCGGCTCACCGCGGCGTGGTGCGGCTACTTCGTGGCGATGGCGGCGCTGTCGCTGGCGCTGTACGCGGGGGCCCCGTGGGCCTGGTGGTCGCTGTTCGGCAACGTGCTGACGCCGCTGTCGCTGGTGCTGTTCTTCGCCGGGGAGCATGCGCTGCGCTACCGCTGGCACCCCGAGTTCGAGCGGGCCTCGATCGCGCAGGCGCTGGCGGCGTGGCGCAGCGCGTCCTCGCGCCGGGGCAAGGCGGCGGGCGACGTGAGCGCGGAGACGCCCGGACCATGACGACGATCCCGCTGCTCGGGCCTTTGCCGCTGGCGCGCACGGTCGCCTGGCACGGCGGCCGGCCGATCAGTGCGGGCTCCCTCCAGGCTGACGCACAGGCGCTGGCCGCACGGCTGCCCGAGGGCCAGCCGGTGAACCTGTGCCAGGACCGCTACGCCTTCGCCGTGGGCCTGATGGCGGCGCTGCTGCGCGGGCAGGCCTGCCTGATGCCGCCGAATGCGCTGCCCGACACGCTGGAGCGGCTGCGGAGGCCCGACCGCGACACCTGCGCGCTGGTCGATCGCGAGGGCTGCGACGCCGGCACGCTGCCGCGGCTGGTGGTGGCACACGACCCCACGCTCGCCCCGGCCCTGCAGCAGCCCTCGATCGACGCCGACGCCGAGGCGCTGTTCCTGATGACCTCGGGCTCCACCGGCGACCCGCAACCGCACGCCAAACGATGGGGGCCGCTGCAGGTCAACATCGCCGGCGAGGCCGAGCGGATCGCGGCCCTGATGGGCTGGCCGTCGCTGCAGGGGCTGGCCCTCGTGGCCACCGTGCCGCCGCAGCACAGCTACGGCCTCGAGTCGTCGGTGCTGCTGGCACTGCTGGGCGGCGCGGCCTTCGACACCGGGCGGCCGTTCTTCCCCGCCGACATCGCCGACGCGCTGGCGCGGCTGCCGCGGCCGCGCGCGCTGGTCACCACGCCGTTCCACCTGAAGACGCTGCTGCAGGCCGGCGTGCCCCTGCCACCCACCGACCTGGTGCTGTCGGCCACCGCGCCGCTGTCGCCGCAGCTCGCCGCGGCGGCCGAAGCCGCGCTGCAAGGCGCATTGATCGAGATCTACGGCTGCACCGAAGCCGGCCAGGTGGCCGCGCGGCGCACCACCGCCGGCGACCGCTGGACGACGCTGGGGGCTCTGAGGCTGCAGCCGATCGCCGGCGATGCCGACGGCCGCTGCACGGTGCACGGCGGCCACGTGCTCGAACCGACGGTGCTGGCCGACGTGCTCGAGCTCGACGACGCGCAGCACTTCCGGCTGCTGGGCCGCGCCAACGACCTGATCCACGTGGCCGGCAAGCGCAGCTCGCTGGCGCACCTGAACTACCACCTGAACCGCATCCCCGGCGTCGACGACGGGGCCTTCTGGCTGCCCGGCGCCGACGGTGAACAGGTGGCGCGGCTGGTGGCCTTCGTCGTGGCGCCCACGCTGGGCGCGGCGCAGGTGATCGACGCGCTGCGGCCGCTGGTCGAAGCCCCGTTCCTGCCGCGGCGCGTGGTGCACGTCGACGCGCTGCCGCGCGAGGCCACCGGCAAGCTCACCACGCGGGCGCTGGAGACCTTTGCGCGCGGGCGGTTGGAGCCCCGCACATGAACCGAGGCGTGCGGGTGGATCTCGTGGTGCCCGCCGACCACCCGGCCTTCGCCGGCCACTTCCCCGGCGCGCCGGTGCTGCCCGGCGTGGTGCTGCTGGCCGAGGCGATCGAGGCGCTGCGGGCGCGGCCCGAACTGCAACCCGCGTCCGCGGATGCCGACGCGCTGCTGCAGGTGGACCACGTGAAGTGGCTCGCCCCGGTGGGCCCAGGCGACCGGCTCGTGCTCGAACTCGCGGTGCGCGACGGTGGCGTGGACTTCGACGTGACGCGCGGGACCACGGCCGTGGCCCGCGGGCGGCTCTCGTGGCAGCCCCGTTGAACGACGAGGCGGGCCCCGCCGCCGACTGGAGCACGCAGCGCGAGCGTGGCAGCCTGAAGCTGCTGCGGCTGATGGCCTGGATCGCCGTGACGCTGGGCCGTGGCGCGGCACGCCTTGTGCTACACCCGATCGCGCTGTACTTCGTGCTGTTCGCCCCCGGCGTGCGGCGCCGTTCGCGGCGCTACCTCGGCCGCGCGCTGGGCCGGCCGGCCGGCTGGCGCGACGTCTACCGCCACGTGCACACCTTCGCCGCGACGGTGCTCGACCGCGTCTACTTCGCCCGCGGGCAGATGGAGCGCTTCGAGGTGCGCGTGGACGGCGTCGAGCTGATGGAGCAGGCCACCGCGCGCGGCGACGGCGCGGTGCTGCTGGGCGCGCACCTGGGCAGCTTCGAGGCGCTGCACGCGGTGGGCGCCAGCCGCCCGGGGCTGCGCGTGGCGATGGTGATGTACCCCGACAATGCCACGATGATCCAGGGCGTGCTGCACGCCATCGCGCCCGAGGCGCACCTGGACGTGATCCCGATCGGGCGCGGCGGCTCCACCCTCGTGATCCGCGACTGGCTCGACCAGGGCGGCCTGGCCGGCATGCTGGGCGACCGCTACATGCCGCAGCACACGCGCCGCGACGGCGGCGTGGTGCAACTGCCCTTCCTCGGCACGCCGGCACCGTTCACCGACGGGCCGCTGCGCGTGGCCATGCTGCTGCGCCGCCAGGTGATCTTCATGGCCGGCCTGTACCTCGGCGGGCGCCGCTACCACGTGCGCTTCGAACCGCTGGCAGACTTCCGCACCGGGCGCAGCGAAGCGGCACTGCAGCAGGCGCTGCAGGCCTATGCGGCACGGCTCGAGGCGCTGTGCCGAGAGGCCCCGTACAACTGGTTCAACTTCCATGACTTCTGGCTCGAAGATGCGTGAGCACCGCCGCGGCGCCCATGCCCGCGCGCTGCTGCTCGTCGCGGCGCTGCTGGGCACGGCTGTTCCGGCGCTGGCGCTCGACCTGACGGAGCTGATGAAGCTGCTCGCGCAGCGCGGCAGCGGGGAGGCGCGCTACACCGAGCAGCGCTGGGTGGCGGGGCTCGAGCAGCCTCTGCGATCGACCGGCACGCTGTCGTTCCAGGCGCCCGACCGGCTGGCGCGCAGCACCGAGCAGCCGCGCGCCGAGACCTTCGTCGTCGAGGGCAACCGCGTGACGATGGAACGCGGCGGCCGCAAGCGCCAGATGATGCTGGACACCGTGCCCGAGCTGGCGGCGTTTGTCGCCGCGCTGCGCGGCACGCTGACCGGCGACACGGCGTCGCTGCAGCAGTACTTCGAAGCCACCGTCGCCGGCACGGCCGCGCGCTGGTCGATCACCCTGAGGCCGCTGGAGCCGCAGCTCGCGCAGGTGCTGCGCCAGGTCAAGCTCGACGGCCAGCGCAACGAACTGCGTCAGCTCGAACTGCAACTCGCCGACGGCGACCGCTCGCGGATGGTGATCGAGCCGCTCACGGCGCCCGCGAAGGCGCCGTGAGCGCAACGCGCCGCGCCTTGGTGCTGCTGGTCTGGCTGGCGGCGCTGGCGGGTGCGCTCTCCGTCGCGATGCGGGCCTCCTACACCGCCGACCTGTCGGCCTTCCTGCCGGCCGCGCCCGATGCGCAGCAGCGCGCGCTGATCCAGCAGCTGCAGTCGGGCGCGGCGTCGCGCACGCTGCTGGTGGCCATCGAGGGCGGCAGCGCAGCGGCGCGTGCGCAGGCTTCCATCGCGCTGGCCTCGTCGCTGCGCGCCGGACCTCTCTTCGAACAGGTGGCCAACGGCGACGATGCCGGCAACGCGGCGATGGCCGAGTGGGTGTTCGGCCACCGCTACCTGCTGAGCCCCGCGGTCACGCCGCAGCGCTACACCGAGGCCGGGCTGCGCGAGGCCCTCGACGACACGCTGTCCCTGCTGGGCACGCCGGCCGGCGCGCGGATCAAGCCGCTGCTGGCACGCGACCCCACCGGGGAGGCGATGCGCATCGCCGAGGCCGCGCTCGGCGACCTGGCCGACGGCGGCCCGCGCCGCAGCGGCGGCGTGTGGACGAGCCGCGACGGCGCGCGCGCCCTGCTGGTGGCGCTGGTGCGCGCCGACGGCGCCGACCTCGATGCGCAGCAGGCCGCCATCGCCGCCGTGCAGCGCGCCCATGACGCGCAGCCCGGCCGCCCGCGCGAGCTTCAACTGCACATCGGCGGCGCCCCCACCTACGCGGTGGCCAGTCGCGCGCGGATCGAGGCCGAGGTGCGCTGGCTGTCGATCACCGGCACGGTGCTGATGGGCGTGCTGCTGGTGCTGGCCTTCGGCTCGCTGCCGGCGCTGGCCGTGGCCGCGCTGCCGGTGGCCAGTGGCGTGCTGGCGGGCATCGCCGCGGTGGCGCTCGGCTTCGGCGCCGTGCACGGCCTGACGCTGGGCTTCGGCACCACGCTGATCGGCGAAGGCGTGGACTACGCGATCTACTACCTGATCCAGGCGCGCAGCGGCGGCTGGCGGGCGTGGCTGCGCAGCGGCTGGCCGACGGTGCGGCTCGGGCTGCTGACCTCGCTGTGCGGCTTCGCGGCGCTGGTGTTCTCGGGCTTCCCGGGGCTGGCGCAGCTCGGGTTGTTCTCGCTCGCCGGGCTGCTGGGCGCGGCGGCCACCACGCGCTGGGTGCTGCCGGTGCTGCGGCCCGAGGGCGCCGCCGGCTCGGGGCTGCGGCCACAGCTCGCCGCAGCCGCGCTGGTGCTGTTGCGGGCGATGCCGCGCTGGCGCGTGCCGCTGACGGCGCTGGGCCTCGGCGCGGTGGCGTTGATCGGCGCCCATCGGCAAGGGCTGTGGGGCGCGGAGCTGGCGTCGCTGAGCCCCGTTCGGCCCGAGCTGCTGGCCCGCGACGCGGCGTTCCGGCAGGACCTCGGCCGCGGCGACGCCCTGACGCTGGTGGTGGTGCCGGCGGCCGACGACGAGGCGGCACTCGCGGCGGCCGAGGCCCTCGGCGCGCGCATGGATCGGCTGGTTGCCGACGGCCGCATCGCCGGCTACGACAGCCCGGCGCGGCTGCTGCCCAGCCGGGCGACGCAGCGCGCGCGGCTGGACGCCCTGCCCGACGCCGGGACGCTGCAGGCGGCGCTGGCGCGCGCCACGGCCGGCGGCCCGCTGCCAGCGGCGCGCCTGCAGGCCTTCGTCGACGACGTGCAGGCGGCGCGCCGCATGGCGCCGCTCGCGCCGGCCGAGCTGCGCACGTCGCCGCTGGGGCCGCTGCTGGCGGGGCTGCTCGTGGCGTCGCCCGAGGGTGGCGTATCGGCCCTGCTGCCGGTGCACGCGTCGCCGGGTGGTGTCGTCGATGCGCAGGCGATCCGCGCCGCCCTCGACGGCGTGCCGGGTGCGCGCTGGGTGGAGGTGGGGCCGGAGCTGTCGCGGCTGTACCGGCACTACCTGCGCGAGGCGCAGCTGCAGGCCGCGCTGGGCGCCGCGGCGGTGCTCGTGCTGCTGGCGCTGGCCTTGCGATCGGCGCGGCGGCTGGCGGCTGCGGCGCTGCCGCTGCTGGGCGCGGTGGCGATCACCGCGGCCGCGTTCGCCGCGCTGGGCGTGCCGCTGTCGATCCTGCACCTGGTCGGGCTGCTGCTGGTGGTGGCGGTGGGGTCGAACTACGTGTTGTTCTTCGACGGCCTGCACCGCGGCGAGGCGCCCGACGCCGACACGCTGGCCTCGCTGCTGCTGGCCAACGTGACGACGGTGCTGTCGTTCGGGCTGCTGGCGGCCTCGTCGATCCCGGCGCTGTCGTCGATCGGCCGCGTGGTGGCCCCCGGCGCACTGCTGGCATTGCTGATCGGCGCGGCCTGGGTGCCGCCGCTGGCGCGCCAGGCGACAAGCCCGCGCGGAGGCTGAGGCGCCGCCGGCCGCGTGGCAGGGTGCATGGGAGAATCGCCCGCAGTTCCAGCCTGCGCATGCGCCCGTCGACCGTCCCTGCCACCGCCGCACCGCAACCCCGACGCTGGCCCGCCCCTCCGTTCATCACCGCCAGCGTGGCGCTGCATGCCGCGGCCGGCGGAACCGCGCTGGCCGTGCCGGGCGCGTGGCCGTGGGCACTGGCGGCCGTCGCCGCCAACCAGGCCGCCATCACCGCCGCGGGGCTGCTGCCGCGGGCCGCGCTGCTCGGGCCCAACGTCACGCGCTTGCCGGCCGCCGCCGCCCGCGGCGCGCTCGCACTGACGATCGACGACGGGCCGGATCCCGAGGTCACGCCGCGCGTGCTCGAGGCGCTGGCCGCGCTGGACGTGCGCGCCACCTTCTTCTGCGTGGCCGAACGTGCCGCGACGCACCCGCGCCTCGTGCGCGAGATCGTGGCGTTGGGCCACTCGGTGCAGAACCACAGCCACGGCCACCGCCACCACTTCGCCTTGCTCGGCCCGCAAGGCATGCGCGACGAGGTGGCGCGGGCGCAGGGCGTGCTCGGTGACCTGACCGGCACCGCACCGCACGCCTTCCGCGCCCCGGCCGGCCTGCGCAATCCCTTCCTCGACCCCGCGCTGCACGCGCTCGGGCTGCACCTGGTGAGCTGGACGCGCCGCGGCTACGACACCCGCGAGGCCGATCCGGCGAAGGTGCTGGCGCGTCTGGCGCGTGGCCTGGCCGCCGGCGACATCCTGCTGCTGCACGACGGCCATGCCCGCCGCACCGCGCGCGGCATGCCCGTGCTGCTGGAGGTGTTGCCGCCGCTGGTGCAGCAGGCGCGCGCCGCCGGGCTGCGTTTCGAGACGCTGCGCGAGGCGCTGCCGCCGCGGGACACGTCGGCAGGAGCCATGGCGCGATGAGGATGGGAGACCTGCCCACCGTGGCCCCCGATGCCGTCTGGCACGCGCTGTGGACGGCCGCCAGCGCGCCGTACCGCCGCTCGGGCCGCTTCGCCTGGCACTTCGCGCGCGGCAAGCTCACGCGTGACCCGGTTTTCCGTGCGCTGCTCGAGCGCGGCGACTTGGCCCGCGCCGCGCGCATCGTCGACATCGGCTGCGGACAGGCCCTGATCGCAAGCCTGCTGGCTTGCGCCGCGGAAGCCCGGCGCGCCGGCCGCTGGCCCGCCGAGTGGCCGGCCACGCCGCAGGCGCTGCAGTACACCGGCGTCGAACTGATGCCGCGCGACGCCGCGCGGGCGGAAGGTGCGCTGCGGTCGATCGCCTGGCCCGGCTCGACGCTGGCCGTGCAGTGCGCCGACATGCGCCAGGCCGCGCTGCCGGCCTGCGACGCGGTGGTCATCCTCGACGTGCTGCACTACGTCGACCACGACGCCCAGGCCGCCGTGTTGCGCCGCGTGCACGGCGCGCTGCGGGCGGGCGGCCCCGGCGGCAAGCTGCTGCTGCGCATCGGCGACGCCGCGCAGCAGCGGGGCTTTCGCATCAGCCAGTGGGTGGACCGCACCGTCACCCGCATCCGCGGCCACCGCGTGGCGCCGACCTGGGGTCGCACGCTGGAGGCGTGGATCGCCCTGCTGCAGCAGACCGGATTCGCGGCGCGACCCGTGCCGATGAGCCAGGGCACGCCGTTCGCCAACGTGCTGCTGGTGGCCACCGCGGAGGGCACGCGATGAAGCTGCCGCCGCTGCCGGTGGCCGCGCACACGCTGGTCACCGCGCTGGGCGCCGGCCGCGACACCCACGCGGCCGCGCTGCGCGCCGGCCGCAGCGGGTTGACGCAGGCGCCGTTCGAGACCTGCACGCTGTCGACCTGGCTGGGCATCGTCGACGGCCTCGACACGGTGCGCATGCCCGCGGGCCTGGAGAGCTGGGACTGCCGCAACCACCGCCTGGCCGAGCGCGCGCTGCGCAGCGACGGCTTCGATGGCGCGGTGGCCGCTGCCGTGCGCCGCCATGGCGCCGACCGCATCGGCGTGCTGGTGGGCACTAGCACCTCGGGCATTCTGTCCACCGAGATCGCCTACCGCGAGCGCGACCCCGCCTCCGGCGCGCTGCCGGCGTGGCTGGACTACCAGCGCGCGCAGGACACGGCCGCCGTGGCCGGCTACGTGCGCGCCGCGCTCGGGCTGGCCGGGCCCTCGTACGTGGTGTCGACAGCCTGCTCGTCCAGCGCCAAGGCGTACGCGTCGGCGGCGCGGCTGATCACACTGGGTGTCATCGACGCGGCCGTGGTCGGCGGCGTCGACTCGCTGTGCCTGACCACGCTGTACGGCTTCAACTCGCTCGAGCTGCTGTCGCCCGCGCCCTGTCGGCCATGGGACGCGGCGCGCAACGGCCTCTCGCTGGGCGAAGGCGCGGCCTTCGCGCTGATCGAGCGCGACGCGGCAGCCCCGATGGCGTGGCTGCTGGGCAGCGGCGAGAGCAGCGACGGCCACCACATGAGCAGCCCCCATCCCCAGGGCGCCGGCGCGGCGCTGGCGATGCGCGCGGCGCTGGCCGCCGCGGGCATCGCGGCCGGCGATGTCGACTACCTGAACCTGCACGGCACCGGCACGCCCAGCAACGACGCCGCCGAGGACCTGGCGGTCTGCGAGGTGTTCGGCACCGCGCTGCCCTGCAGTTCCACCAAGGGCGCCACCGGCCATGCGCTGGGCGCGGCGGGCGGCGTGGAGGCATCGATCGCGATGCTGGCGCTGGAGCACGGCTGCATGCCGGCCGGCCTGCACGTCACCGAGCCCGATCCCGCCCTGCACGCGGCCTACCTGCGCGAGCCGCGGGTGCGGCCGCTGCGCGTGGTGGCCAGCAACGCCTTCGGCTTCGGCGGCACCAACGTGTGCCTGCTGTTCGGCCATGCCGACCACACGCCGGGAGCGGGCCGGTGAGCGCCGCACGGCCGCTCCGAAGGCGCTCGCTCCCCCTCGGGGGGACGGGCCGCAGGCGCTTGGGGGCCCCATGACCACCGCGCTGCACGTGGGCGTGGCCGGCCTCGGCCTGCTGGGCCCGGGCCTGGACGACTGGGCCACCGGCGCGCCGCTGCTCGCCGACCCCTCGCGCTGGACGTCGCGGCCGACGGTGGTGCCGGCCCCCGCCCGCCTGCCGGCCACCGAACGACGACGCGCCGGCGCGGTAGTGAAGGGCTCGGTGGCCGTGGCCGACCAGGCCTGCGCGATGGCCGGCGTGGACCCGGCGACGCTGGGATCGGTGTTCGCATCGTCCACCGGCGACCCGCTGAACTGCCACCTGCTGTGCGAGACGCTGGCCACGCCCGAGCGCGCGGTGTCGCCCACGCGCTTCACGAACTCGGTGCACAACGCGGCCGCCGGCTACTGGCACATCGCCGTGCGCGGCATGAAGCCCTCGGCCAGCCTCGCCAGCTACGACGCCACCGCCGCGGCCGGACTCGTGGAGGCGGCGGGCCTGTGCGTGGCGTCCGGCGAGCCGGTGCTCCTGGTGGTGTGCGACCAGCCGTTCCCCTCGCCGCTCCACGCGCTGCGGCCGCTGCCCGACCTGTTCGCCTGGGCGATGGTGCTGACGCCGGCCGCCGCGGACACGGCGCCACGGTTGGCGATCACCGCTGCCGGCGACACGGCGACCACGCGCTGCGCCGATGCGGCGCTGGATGCGCTGCGCGCCGGCGCGCCAGCCGCCCGGGCGCTGCCGCTGCTGCAGGCGCTGGCCGGCCTGTCGCCGTCGACGGCGCTGGTGCTCGAAGGCCCGCCGGGCAGCGTGCTGCGCGTCGAGGTGACGCGATGACCGCTGCCGCGCTGGACCACGCCGGCATCGCCGCGCGCATCCCGCACGCCGGCGCGATGTGCCTGCTCGACGCGCTGGTCGAGATGTCGGACGAGGGCGTCCGCTGCCGCATCACCGGCCACGCCGACGCGGCGCATCCGCTGCGCGGCGCGCGCGGCCTGTCGTCGGCGCACGCGATCGAGTACGCCGCGCAGGCGATGGCGCTGCACGGCGCGCTGATGTCACCCGCCGACGCGCCGGCGCAGCGGCCCGGCTTCATCGCCAGCGCGCGCGGCGTGCGGCTCCACGTCGACCGCCTCGACGACCGGCCCGGCCCGCTCGTCATCGGTGCCGTGCGGCAGGCCACCGCAACCGACCAGGCGCTGTACCGGTTCGAACTGCACGATGCACACGGCACGCTGCTCGCGGAAGGCCGCGCCGCGGTGGTGCTGAATCGGCCGCTGGCGGCCACCCCGGCGCGATGAGCCTCGCCGGCCGCCGCGCCCTCGTCACCGGCGCCAGCGGCGCGCTCGGGCAGTCCATCGCACGCCGGCTCGCCGCCGATGGCGCCGCGCTGCTGCTGCACGCCAACTCACGCGCCGACGCGGTGCAGGCGCTGGCCGAGGAACTGCGCGGCGCCGGCGGCCAGGCCGACGCGCTGACGTTCGACTTGACCGACGATGCCGCCACCGCGGCCGCCTGCGTCCGCATGCTCGAAGGCGGCGCGGTGCAGATCATCGTCAACAACGCCGGGGTGCACGACGACGCCGTGTTCCCCGGCATGAGCGCGGCGCAGTGGCACCGCGTCATCGACGTCTCGTTGCACGGCTTTTTCCGCGTCACGCAGCCGCTGGTGCTGCCGATGCTGCGCACGCGCTGGGGACGCATCGTCAACGTGTCGTCGGTGTCGGCGCTGGTCGGCAACCGCGGGCAGGTGAACTACGCCGCCGCGAAAGGTGCGCTGAACAGCGCCACCAAGGCGCTGGCGCTGGAAGTGGCCAGCCGCGGCGTCACCGTCAACGCGGTGGCGCCGGGCATCATCGCCTCGCCGATGGCCGATGCCGCGTTCGATGCAAGGACCATCGAGCAGATGGTGCCGGCGAAGCGCGCCGGCCGGCCCGAGGAGGTAGCCGACCTGGTCGGCTTCCTCGCGAGCGACGCGGCCGGCTACATCACCGGCCAGATCATCTCGATCAACGGAGGGATGGTGTGAGCGCCGGGGCTCAGCTTCCCCCGAAGATTTCCGCGAGGTCGACCTCCTCGGGCGTGGTGTCCAGCTTCAGGCTGCTCTCGATGTGGTCGAGGTGCTCGCGCATCAGCTTCTCGGCGCGCGACGGGTCGCGGCGGGCGATCGCGTCGATGATCTGCGAGTGCTCGTCGGCACGGCAGCTGGTGGCGGTGGGCGCGTCGTAGAGGAAGATGATCAGGCAGGTCAGCGTCGACAGCTCGCGCATCGAGCGCGCCAGCGACGAGTTGCCCGCCAACTCGGCCACCAGCGTGTGGAACTCGCCGGACAGGCGCACGATCGCGCGCTTGTCGTCGCGGCGACGGGCGTCGAGCTCGAGCTCCTGGTGCTGCTTCAGGCGCGCCACCTTCTCGGGCGTGAGGTTCTCGACCAGCCGCCGCAGCAGCGCCGGCTCGATCAGCCGGCGCGCCTCGAACACGTCGGTGGCCTGCTGGATCGACGGCTTGGCCACGTAGGCCCCGCGCTGCGGGTACAGCTCGACGATCTGCTCGTGCGCCATGCGCGCCAGCACCTCGCGCACCCGGGCGCGGCTGACGTGGAAGATCTCGGCCAGCCGCTCTTCGACGAGCTTGGTGCCGGGATGCAGCCGGTGCTCGAGGATGGCCACGTAGATGCGCTCGTAGATCTCGTCGTTGGCGCCTTCGCGCTCGAGTCGCGCCTGCGAGGCGGCCGGGGTCGTGCGGGTGGTTCGGCTGGGCATGTCGGTGTCGGTGTCGGCGCGGCGGGCCGGACTTCGCCGCGAACGCATTGTAGGCAGCGCTGCCGACAATCGTGACGACGCCAGGCGATCACGCGAACTCATCGCGGGCCCGCTCACCGCCAGCCGAACAGGCGGCCCCAGCCGCGCACCGCCGCGGGATCGGCCCCGGCGGCCCGCAGCAGGCCCCACACGGTGGTGCTCACCGTGTCCAGCAGCGGCACGTCGCACTCGGCCTCGATCGCCTCGGCCAGCGGTGCCGCGCGCAGGTTGGTGCAATAGGTCGAGATCGCACCCGGCTGCTCGGCGGCCACCTCGCGCATCAGCCCCCGCAGACGCTCGGGTTCGACGAGCGCGAAGTCGTGGTTGACGCGGATCCCCAGGTGCCGCTCGGCGACCACCTCGACGCCGATGGCGCGGTAGTTGTCGACGATGCGCTGCTGCACGTCGGCGGTGTAGGGCGTCACCAGCGCCAGGCGCGTGATGCCGCGCAGCGCGAGCAGTTCGTTGAGCGCACGCACCGCGGTGGTGGCAGGGATGCCGGTGCGCTCGGTGATGCGCCGGCACAACCGCTCGTCGGTGTCGAAGCCGAGCCAGCCGGCGGAGGTGCCGCTCCAGCCGATCGCATCGACCCGGGCGTCGGCGAGCAGTTCGGCAGCGGCCAGGATCTTGCTGTCGTCGAACTGCCCGAGCGCCTGGGCCGACAGACCGATCTCGGTGACCCGAAAGCGGGCGAAATGTGCACTGCAATCGGGCACTGTCGACACCAGTGCCGACGTAAGCGGTTCCAGCGCGGTGTTGGACGACGGCGTCAGCACGCCGAGGCGGATGGGACGGGACATGGCAGGCGATGGGTGGGAGGCGATGGTCGATTCTGCGGGCGCCCAGTCTGATCGATTGATGACTTGCAATCAAAACTGTTGACATTAGTGTAAACACCAAGATGAACAAACAATCTGTCGACCATGATGTCGACATTGTTGTGACGAACCTGCAGCCCATGCCCGCCCCGACCTTCGACCTGGTGATCCGCCATGCCCGCGCGGCCACGGCCAGCGACACGTTCGACACCGACATCGGGATCCGCGACGGCCGCATCGTGATGCTCGGCGCCGACTTGCCCGCCGGGGCACGCGAGATCGACGCCGGTGGCCGTGTCGTGACCCCCGGCGGGGTGGACGCGCACTGCCACCTCGACCAGCCGATGGCCCCGCCGGTGCGCATGGCCGACGACTTCGACACCGGCACGCGCGCCGCGGCCTGCGGCGGCACCACCACCGTGATCCCCTTCGCGGCGCAGGAGAAGGGGCAGTCGCTGCGCGCCGCGGTGGCCGACTACCACCACCGCGCCGAGGGCCGCGCGCACGTGGACTACGCCTTCCACCTGATCGTCAGCGACCCCACGCCGCAGGTGCTGCTGCACGAGCTGCCCGAGCTGATCCGCGAGGGCTACACGTCGTTCAAGATCTACATGACCTACGACGACCTCAAGCTCGACGACGGCCAGATCCTCGACGTGCTCGCGGTGGCGCGCGAGCACGGTGCGATGGCCATGATCCACGCCGAGAACGCCGACTGCATCGAGTGGCTGACCAGGCGCCTGGAGGCCGCCGGCCGCACCGCGCCGCGCTTCCACGCGCACGCCCGGCCGATGCTCGTCGAGCGCGAGGCCACGCACCGCGCGATCTCGCTGGCCGAGCTGGTCGACGTGCCGATCCTGATCGTGCACGTGTCGGGCCGCGAAGCCGTCGAGCAGATCCGCTGGGCGCGTGCGCACGGCCTCAAGGTCTACGCCGAGACCTGCCCGCAGTACCTGTTCCTCACCGCCGCCGACCTCGGCATCGACGACAGCTACCACGGCGCCAAGTGCGTCTGCAGCCCGCCGCCGCGCGACCGCCAGAACCAGGACGTGATCTGGGCCGGCCTCGACGACGGCCTCTTCACGGTGTTCAGCTCCGACCACGCGCCGTTCCGCTATGACGCCCCCGAAGGCAAGAAGCCCGGCGGCGAGGAGGTCGCCTTCCGCCACATCCCCAACGGCATCCCCGGCATCGAGACGCGGCTGCCGCTGCTCTACAGCGAAGGCGTGCTGGCCGGGCGCATGACGCTCGGGCGCTTCGTCGAGCTGACCGCCACCAACCCCGCGAAGGCCTACGGCCTGCATCCCCGCAAGGGCACGATCGCCGTGGGCAGTGACGCGGATCTGGTGATCTGGGACGAGCGCGAGTTCGTGCTCGACAACTCGATGCTGCACCACGCGGTGGACTACACGCCGTACGCCGGCCAGACGCTGCGCGCGTGGCCGGGCATGACGCTCGCGCGCGGCGACGTCGTGTGGGACGGCCGTTCGTTCCACCCGCGCCAGGGCCGCGGCCGCTTCCTCGCCTGCAGCACGCCGTCGCTGATGCCGCGCGCCACGCCGCGCTGACGCCGCCGCCCGCACCACCGAGACCCCGCGATGACCCGGCTGCTGCTGATCAACCCGAACATCTCGGACAGCGTCTCGACGCTGATCCGCGACGAGGCGCGGCGCACCGCGTCGCCGGGCACCGAGGCCGAGGTGCTGACCGCGCCGTTCGGCGTGGCGTACATCGAGACGCGCTTCGAGGCGCTGATCGGGGCGTACGCCGCTGCCCAACTGGCCGCCGAGCACCACGCCGCCTACGACGCGGTGATCGTCGCGGCCTTCGGCGACCCCGGCCTGGCGGGTCTGCGCGAAGTACTGCCCTGCCCCGTCACCGGCCTCACCGAGGCGGCGCTGGCCAGCGCCTGCCTGCTCGGCCACCGGTACTCGATCGTCGCGATCTCGCAGCGCATCCGCGCCTGGTACCGGGAGACCGTCGAGTCCTACGGGCTCGCATCCCGGCTGGCCAGCATTCGCGGACTCGACGAACCGCTGGCCGACATCGGCACCGTGCAAGGCGACCAGGGCGAGCGCCTCGTGCGGCTGGCCGAGCGTTGCGTCGCCGAGGACGGTGCCGATGTCATCGTGCTCGCCGGCGCGCCGCTGGCGGGCCTGGCGCGCAGCCTGCGCGGCCGCCTGCCCGTCCCCTGCGTCGACGGCGTGTCCAGCGCCGTGCGCCACGCCGAGACCCTCGTCGCGCTGCAGAGCGGCCGCGCCACGCGCGGCAGCTATGCGCCCCCTCCCGAGAAACCGAACCGCGGACTGCCGGCGCCGATCCAGGCGCTGTTGAGCCGCGGCTGATCCCGCCCGCCCGTCCTGCCCCACATCCGACCCACCTCGATCGACCACCATGCTCAGACGTCACTTCCTCGCCAGCGGCACCGCGTTGCTCGGCGCGCCCGCCTTCGCCCAGTCCCTGCCCACCGGCCCCGTCCGCCTCGTCGTCGGCTTCCCGCCCGGCGGTGGTGCCGATGCGCTGGCGCGCGTCGTGGCCGACAAGCTCACCACGCTGTGGAAGCAGCAGGTGATCGTCGACAACCGCGCCGGGGCCTCGTCCACGCTCGCCGCCGACCACGTCGCGCAGCAGGCCGCCGACGGCTCGGTGCTGTTCCTCTCGACGATCAACAGCCACGCGCTCGCGCCGGCCGTGCAGCCCAGGCTGCGCTACCACCCCGAGCGCGATTTCGCCCCGATCGTGCTGCTGGGCGTCACGCCCAACCTGCTGATCGCGCCGACGACGGGGCCGCAGCGCAGCGTGAAGGAGGTCGTCGCGCAGTGCAAGGCCAAGCCCGGCCAGGTGACCTTCGGCTCGGCCGGCCCGGGCACGATCCAGCACTTCGCGATCGAGAAGTTCAAGCTGCTGGCCGGCGTCGACGCGCTGCACGTGCCCTACAAGGGCAGCGGGCCGCTGCTCACCGACCTCATCGGCGGCCAGATCCAGTACACCTTCGAGACGATGACGGCGGCCACGCCGCACCTGAAGAACGGCCGCGTGATGGCGCTGGCGCAGACCCGTGCCAGGCGCTCGAAGGCCCACCCCGACGTGCCGACGATGCAGGAGCAGGGCTACGCCGAGTTCGAGACGATGAACTGGTACGGCCTGTCCGCGCCGGCCAGGACCCCCGCCGCGCTGGTGCAGCGCATCAACCGCGACATCAATGCCGTGCTCGCCCTGGCCGACGTGCGCGAGAAGTTCGACGGCTTCGGCGTCGAGGACGGCGGCGGCACCCCCGAGCAGTACGCGCAGTTCACGCGCAACGAGATCGCCAAGTGGGCCCGTGTGGCCCGCGACGCGAAGGTCACGATCGATTCCTGAAGGAGCCCCCGATGAAGAAGATGCACCACGCCCTCGCCCTCGCAGCCGTCGCCGCCGCGCTCGTGCTGCCCGCCCAGGCCCAGGACCGGCTGAAGTTCAAGGCGATCGGACAGCCGCTGGCCACCGGCCTGATCCAGAAGAACAAGGAGCAACCGTTCTTCGAGCAGTTCGCCGCCAGGACCGGGCTGCCGATCGACGTCGACTACAAGCCGATCGACACGCTGGGCATCAAGGACACCGAACAGTTGCGCGTCATGAAGGCCGGCCTGTTCGACCTCGTCTCGCTGCGCATCTCGCAGAATTCGCGCGACGAGCCGACGGTGCTCGGCCTGGACCTGGTCGGCGCGAGCCCCGACTACGCCACCGGGCGCAAGGTCGCCAAGGCCTACTTCGACACCGTCGACGCGCGGCTGCAGCAGCAGTTCAACGTCAAGCTGCTCAGCGTCTGGCCGTTCGGCCCGCAGATCCTGTTCTGCAAGAAGCCGATCGCGAAGCTCGCCGACGTCAAGGGCCTGAAGGTGCGCGTGTACGACCAGAACCTGGCCAAGTTCATCGAGCTCGTTGGCGGCACGCCGGTGCCGATCTCGTTCGCCGACACGCACCAGTCGCTGTCGCTGGGCGTCGTCGACTGCGCGATCACCGGCCCGTCCAGCGCCAACTCGGCCGGCTGGCCCGAGGTCACCACGCACCAGCTGCCGATCGGCTTCCAGATGGCGCTGAACGGCTACGCGATCACGATGAAGGCCTGGAACGCGCTGAAGCCCGACCAGCAGGCCAAGCTGAAGGCCGCGTTCGAGGCGCAGACCGACGAGATCTGGAAGTACTCGGAGGAGCTGTTCCAGGACGCGCTGAACTGCAACGCCGGCAAGGATCCGTGCACCACCGGCAAGAAGTTCAAGCTGGTCAACGTGCCGGTCACGCCGGCCGACATCGAGCTCGTGCGCAGCGCGGTCACCAAGGTCTCGCTGCCGGCCTGGGCCGACGTGTGCGACAAGTCCAACCCGGGCTGCTCGCAAAGGTGGAACGCGACGGTCGCCCCGGTGATCGGCCTGAAATGAGCGCTGCTCCGCTGCAGGCTGCGGGCCCGCTGCCCGCCTCGCGTCCGGCTGCCGCCGGGGAAAGGAAAACGAGCATGAAGGACCACATCGAGACCGTGCTGGCCACCGTGTTCGGCGGCATCTTCCTGCTGCTGTCGGTGGTGGTGACCGTCGAGACGATCAGCCGCAAGGTGTTCAACGTGTCGCTGCAGGGCGCCGACGAGCTCGGCGGCTACGCGCTGGCGGTCGGCTCGACGATCGCCTTCAGCCTCGCGCTGATGGGCCGCAACCACATCCGGGTCGACGTGTTCCACGAGAAGTTCCCGCGTGCGATGCAGGCGGCGCTGAACTGGCTCGCGATCGTCTCGCTGGCGGCCTTCGGGGCCTTCATCGCGTGGGTGGCGTTCAAGGTGATCGGCGACACGCTGCAGTACCGCAGCACCGCGCAGACGCCGTGGGCCACGCCGCTGATCTGGCCGCAGGGGGTGTGGTACGCCGGGCTCGTGATCTTCGCGCTGGTGGCCGCCGGCTACGCGCTGCGCGCCACGCTGCTGCTGCTCACGCGCCGCATCGACACGTTGAACCACGACTTCCACCCCAAGAGCGCGAAGGAAGAGCTCAAGGAGGAGCTCGACGACCTGAAACAACGCCAGGTGAGCGAGGCGACCGCCGTGGGAGGTGCGCGATGAATCCGTTGGTCGTCGGCATCGCGTTCTTCGCGATGATCGGGATGATGCTGGCCGGCGTGCCGATCGCCGTCTCGATGGCGCTGGTCGGCATCGTCGGCGGCATCGCCGCCTACGGCGCGCCGTTCATGGACTCGATCGCCCCGGTGGTGTGGGGCGTGCAGAACGAGAACCTGCTGACGTCGATCCCGCTGTTCGTGCTGCTGGGCGAACTGCTGCTGCGCTCGGGCATCGCCGACCGCATGTACATCGCGCTGTCGGCGTGGCTCGGCCGGCTGCCCGGCGGGCTGCTGCACACCAACATCGGCTCGTGCGCGCTGTTCGCGGCGACCTCCGGGTCGTCGGTGGCCACCGCGGCCACCGTCGGCACGGTGGCGTTGCCGTCGCTGCAGAAGCGCGGCTACTCGATGCGCGCGTCGCTGGGCACGCTGGCGGCCGGCGGCACGCTGGGCATCCTGATCCCGCCCAGCGTGAACATGATCGTCTACGGGTCGCTCACCAACAACTCGATCGGCAAGCTGTTCATCGCCGGCATCATCCCGGGGCTGCTGCTGACCGGCTGCTTCATGCTCTACATCTGGATCTCCAGCGTGATGAGCGGCGACGTCAAGCGCGAGGAGAAGGTGCCGATGGCCGAGCGGCTGGCGACGCTGCGCTACCTGGTGCCGCCGATCGTGGTGTTCGGCATCGTGATGGGCAGCCTGTACTTCGGCATCGCCACCACCACCGAGAGCGCGGCGCTGGGCGTCATCGCGGCGCTGTTCTTCGTGTGGCAATCGGGCAGGCTGCAGTGGGAGGTGCTGCGCACCTGCTTCATCAGCACGGCGCGGGTGAGCGGCATGATCCTGCTGATCATCACCGCAGCGTTCATCCTGAACCTGGCGATCAGCCTCACCGGCGTGGCCGAGTCGATGACCAAGTGGGTGGCGGGCCTGGGCCTGAACGCCAGCGGGCTGATCCTGGCGCTGATGGTCTTCTACCTGGTCCTCGGCATGTTCATGGACGTGCTGTCGATGCAGGTGGCGACGATCCCGATCACCTACCCGATCGCGGTGGCGTTGGGCGTGGACCCGATCTGGTTCGGCATCTTCATCGTGCTGATGTGCGAACTCGGCCTGATCACGCCGCCGGTGGGCATGAACCTGTTCGTCGTGCATGGCATCCGCCCCGACAAGGGCGGGCTGGAGGACGCGATCTGGGGCGCACTGCCCTACGCCGTGATCATGATCGCATTCACCCTGCTGATGTTGGCGGTGCCGGGGCTGGCCACCTGGCTGCCCGGCAAGATGTGAGCACCGTGCGATGACCGAGCTGTGGAAGCTGCCGGCCGTCGAGCTGGCGCGGCGCTACCGCGACGGCAGCGCGACGCCGATGGCGGTCGCGCAGGCGTGCCTCGCGCGGCTCGACGCGGTCAACCCGCTCATCAACGCGGTGATCGCACGGCGCGACAAGGGCTTCCTCGCCGAGGCCGCGGCGGCGACGCGGCGGTTCGAGCAGGGGACGCCGCTGTCGGCGGTCGACGGCATCCCGGTGACGGTCAAGGACAGCCTCTACCTCGCCGGGCTTCCGACCACCTGCGGCACCTCGGCGCTGCGCGACCACCGCCCCGGCCACGACGAACTCGCTGCCGCGCGGGCGCGCACGGCCGGGATGCCGATCCTGGGCAAGACCAACGTGCCCGAGTTCGCGAACGATGGCTACACCGCCAACCCGCTGTTCGGCGTCACCGGCAACCCCTGGGCGCCGGCGCTGACCCCGGGCGGGTCGAGCGGGGGCGCGGTGGCGGCGGTCGCCGCAGGCATCGCGCCGCTGGCGATCGCGCAGGACGGCGGCGGCTCGATCCGCAGACCGGCGTCGCACACCGGCCTGGTCGGGCTCAAGCCGTCGCTGTCGGCATGGCCGCGCGAGCACACGCTGCCCGGGCTGCTGC
The DNA here is from genome assembly GCA_016789955.1 of Rubrivivax sp. Lineage (GTDB taxonomy): Bacteria > Pseudomonadota > Gammaproteobacteria > Burkholderiales > Burkholderiaceae_C > Rubrivivax. Next base: position 67,270 of record JAEUPB010000030.1, read on the forward strand.
TGGACTTCGACGTCATCGGCCCGGTCGCGCGGACGGTCGCCGATGCGCACTTGCTGTTCGACGCGCTGCGCGGGCCGGCCGCGATCGATCGCTCGTCGCTCGCCGCGGCATGGGCGGCTGCGCAGCCGCGGCCCGCCGGGCCGCTGCGGGTGCTGTACGTCGAGCGCCTGAACGGGAACCCGCTGGACCGTCAGATTGCCGCCAGCGTGGCCGCGGCGATCGATCGGATCGCCACGCTCGGGCACCACGTGGAAACGGGCGAGCTGCCGCTGCCGGTGGGTTTCCTCGTCGAGGCGTGGCCGCAGATCGGGCAGGTGGGGCTGGCGGCGATGTTCGACCGACACCCGGAGTGGGAAGCGCAGGCGAGCCCCAGGTACCGCGAGCTCGCCGAGGCCGGCCGGCGCGTGCCGGGTCCGCGCGTCTGGCAGATCGTGGAATTCGTGCGGCAACTGCGGCACGATGCCGCCGTGCTCTTCGATCGATACGACGTGATCGTGACCCCCGCGGCCGCGGCGCTGCCGTGGCCGGCGCACGAGGCCTACCCACCGCGCATCGATGGCCAGGAAGTCGGCCCGCGCGGCCACGCGGTCTACACCGGCTGGGTCAACGCTGCCGGCCTGCCCGGCCTGGCGCTGCCCTGCGCGCCTTCCGCAGAGGGGCTGCCGATCGGCCTGCAGCTGATCGGCGGTTACGGGCGCGACGACCTGCTGCTCGACCTCGGTGCCGCCTGCGAAGCGGCGGCGCCGTGGGCGCATCGCTGGCCGGTGCTGTGAGGCACGGAGGCTCCGCCATGGACAACCACCCCGAATCCCGCGCGGCAGCCATCGAGGCCGCCGTGACCGCCCTGCTGCACGCGCGGCAACTCGGCGAGCCGGTGGCCGCCCCGGCGCTGCCCGACGAGGCGGCCGCCTACGCCGTGCAGCAGCGCGTGGCCGACGCGCTCGGCTGGTTCGCCGGCGGCCCGCCGCGCTGCTGGAAGTCCGGCGGCCCGTCGCGCGAGGCGGTGCAGACGCACGCACCGCTGCCGCCGGCCGGCGTGTGGCCGAGCCCGGCCGACGCGCGCGCGGTGCCGTTCCACCGCCGCGGCATCGAGGCCGAACTGGCGCTGCGGCTGGGCGAGGCCGTGGATGCCGCTCGGGCCGCGACCCTGGACGCGGTCGGCGCAGCAGCTCTCGTCGACGCGATCACGGTCTCCATCGAGATCGTCGATTCGCGGTGGGCCGAGGCGCTGGCCGCGCCCGCGCTGGCCAAGCTCGCCGACCTGCAGTCGCACGGCGCGCTGGTGCTCTCCGGCTGGGTGCCGTACACCCCGCGCGACTGGTCGCGCCAGCGCTGCCTGGTGACGATCGGCGCGCGGCCGCCGCGCGAGTTCATCGGCACCCACTCGATGAGCGACCCCGCGTGGGTCCTGCCCGCCTGGCTGCGCCACGCCACGCGCGACGGCGCGGTGGTCGCCGCAGGCACCGTGCTCACCACCGGCACCTGGTGCGGCCTGCTGGACGCCGCCGCCGGCGACCGCGTGGCGGCCGAGTTCCCCGGCATCGGCCGCGCCGAGGTGGCGCTCTGACGCGCCGGCGCGACCTCTACCCTCCCTCTCCAACTCCTCCTGCACCGAACCCATGATCACCCTCGACCAGCACCCCAGCGGACGCCACTTCCTGCAGATCCCCGGCCCGAGCCCGGTGCCCGATCGCATCCTGCGCGCGATCAGCCTGCCGACCATCGACCACCGCGGCCCCGAGTTCGGCGCGCTGGGGCGCCAGGTGGTGGCGGGCATGCAACGCATCTTCCAGACCCGGCACCCGGTGGCGATCTATCCGGCGTCGGGCACGGGGGCGTGGGAAGCCGCGCTCGTCAACACCACCAGCCCCGGCGACGCGGTGCTGATGTACGAGACCGGCCACTTCGCGTCGCTGTGGCACCAGATGGCGCGGCGCCTCGGCCTGGAGCCCGAGCTGCTCGCGCTGCCGGGCACCGACGACGAGACCGGGCTGCCGCGCAGCTGGCGCCACGGCGTGCGGGCCGATCTGATCGAGGAGCGGCTGCGGCGCGACGCGGCCCACCGCATCCGTGCCGTGTGCGTGGTGCACAACGAGACCTCCACCGGAGTGACGTCCGACATCGCCGCAGTACGCCGTGCGATCGATGCCGCGAAGCACCCGGCGCTGCTGATCGTCGACACCATCTCGGGCCTGGCCAGCGCCGACTACCGCCACGACGAGTGGGGCGTGGACGTGACGGTCAGCGGCTCGCAGAAGGGCCTGATGCTGCCGCCGGGCATCAGCTTCAATGCGCTGTCGCCGCGGGCACTTGACGCGTCGCGCACGGCACGGCATCCGCGCTCGTACTGGGCCTGGGACGAGATCGTCGAGATGAGCGCCGGCGGCTACTGGCCGTACACGCCCAACACCAACCTGCTCTACGGCCTGGCCGAAGCGCAGGAGATGCTGCTGGGGCAGGGCCTCCCCGCAGTGTTCGCGCGCCACCGCCGCTGGAGCGCCGGCGTGCGCGCCGCGGTGCAGGCTTGGGGGCTGCCGACGCAATGTGCCGACGAAGCGCTGCACTCGCCGGTTCTGACCGGCGTGGTCACGCCGCGCGGCGTCGATGCCGACGCGCTGCGGCGCACGATCCATGAGCGCTTCGACCTCTCGCTGGGCACCGGGCTGTCGAAGCTCAAGGGCCGCATGTTCCGCATCGGCCACCTGGGCGACTGCAACGACCTCACGCTGGTGGCCACGCTGGCGGGCGTCGAGATGGGCCTGCAGCTGGCCGGCGTGAAGACCGCCGGCAGCGGCGTGGCCGCGGCGATGCGGCACTTCGCTGAGACGCCGGCACAGGCCGCGTAGGCGTCGCGAGGGCCGCGGACCGAGGTCTGGGGCCTGCGGTGGACGGCCCGGCGGGCCATGGCTCTTCGGAGCGATGCGCGGATCGGAGGCCGTGGGCAGACTGGCGCCGCCGATGCCCGATGGGCACGGCGCCCGTCCCGAACCACTGCCCACGGAGCCCAGACCATGAAGATCCCGCTCGCTGCCATTCTGATGATCGCCGCCCTGCTCGGCGGCTGCGCCGCCACCGTCCAGAAGAGCGCCGGCACGGCCCCGCTGGCGATCAGCGCTGAGGCAGCGCAGCGCGTGTTGCTGCACATGACCGGCAGCGCAGAGGTGCTGCAGTCCAAGGACTGGGAGGCGTTCAAGGGAGTGGCGCGGCGCGCTGCGCGGCGAGGCGGCGGCGGTCGGCATCGCCTTCGACGCCCAGGACGCGCTGCCGAAGCCCGGTGGCAAGGACCCGGGCACGCTGCTCGTCGTGCACGTCAACGACTACCGCTACCTGACACCCGGTGCCCGCTACGGCCTGGGCATCCTGACCGGCAATGCCTACATCGACGCCCGGCTGCGCTTCCTCGATCTGAGGAGCGGCGCGGCGTTCGGCGAGCAGTCGGTGAACACCAGCTCGACCGCCTGGCAGGGCATCTTCTCGGCGATGACCGACAAGCAGGTGGCCGCGATCTCCCGCGACGTGGTGCAGCAGCTGAAGGCGCGCTGAGCGCCCGAAGTCAGTCGTGGAAGGGCGGGCCGCCGCCACACGAGCACGTTGGCATCCCGCGGGCCAACCGTGTAGGAGGCACCTTGCTGGCCATGAGGATCCTCCCGGCGTAGGCTACGGGCGCCCACCGAGGAGGTTCCATGCCATCGCCCGACGAACTGCCCGCGGAACTTGCGCAGGCCTTGAAACGCCTGGCCCAGGAAGTCCAGGAAACCACCAGCAGCCACGCCGGCATGGACAAGTGCGTCGCCAACCTGGGATCGCTGATGCAGCAGCTCGAATCGGCGATAGCCAAGCATCAGGCCGCCACAGCTTCCGTGCTGAAGCAGGCCGGCTCGAAGCCCGACGCCAAGTCCCTGGCGAAGGTGCAGGAACAGCAGGCCGCGTTCAATTCGCAGATGCTGAAGCTGCAGATGCAGATGCAGCGCGAGGCCCAAGCGATGACGAGCATCTCGAATGTCATGAAGACCCATCACGACACCATCAAGAACTCGATCAGCAACATCCGCTGAGCGGCGAAGCGTGGCGGTGGCCCGGCCGCGCGCCGCGTCATTCCTGGAACGGGGGCCGCTTCATCAGGCGCCGCCATGCCAGCAGCGGCAGCCGCAGCACGAACTCGAGCACGAGGCGCGTGTGCATCCACGTCAGCAGCACGTTGTCGCGGCCGTAGCGGAAGTGCGAGACGCCGCCTTCCTCCTTCGTCAGGTACTTCACCGGCGCATCGACGTTGATCGGCTTCACGCCGCGCCAGGCGAGCCGCACCACGGCTTCGGTGTCGAAGTCGAAGCGGCGCATCCACGGTTGGCGTGACATCACGGCGATCAGCCCGGCAATCGGGTAGACGCGGAAGCCGTACAGGGAATCGGCGATGCCGGCGCCCAGCGTCTCGAGGTTGGTCCAGCCGTTGGAGATGCGGCGGCCGCGCACGCGCAGCAGCGGCGCGCTGGCGTCGAACACCGGGCGGCCGAGGATCATCGCGTCGGGCCGCGCGGCGGCACGCTGCATGAACGCGGGGATCAGTGCAGCCGGGTGCTGGCCGTCGGCGTCCATCGTCAAGGCCTGGGTGTAGCCGGCGCCCTGCGCCTCCAGCAGCCCGCGCAGCACGGCGGCGCCCTTGCCGCGGTTCTCGGGCTGCACCAGCACGCGCAGGCCTTCGTCCTCGGCGGCCATCGCACGCAGGCCCTCGGTGGTGCCGTCGGTGCTGCCGTCCACCACCACCCACACGGGGTTCCACACGGCGCGCGCCGCAGCCACGGTCTCGTAGACCTTGGGCCCGGTGTCGTAGCTCGGGATGATCACGAGCTGGGTCGTCGAGCGCTCGGCGCAGCGTCCCTGTCCTGCCGGCGTCATGTCCGCCGCACGCCCTCGGCGTAGTACTGCTCGATCTCGCGAGACAGCGCGTTCGCATCGTTCGACGGCTCGAAGCGGCGGCCGATGCGCACCGAGAACGTGATCGGCAGCGGCGGCAGCCGCCACAGCGGCCAGCCCTTGCCGAGGTAGGGCGAGTCGGTGTCGATGAACACGGCCTGGATCGGCGCCTTCGCATGCTTGGCGATCAGCGCAAAGCCGGGGCGGAACGGGTTGGTCGGCCTCTGGGTGGTGCGCGTGCCTTCGGGGAACATCACGAGCTGGCCGCCTTCACGGAGGTCGGCCACGGCCATGCGCACCATGCCGTTGACCGAATCGTTGCGGATGTAGCGCGCCAGCCGCGCGCCCGGCCCCAGCAGCGGGTTGCGCACCAGGCTCGCCTTCATCACGCAAGCGCTGCGCGGCAGCCGGGACACCAGCATCAGCGCGTCGAGCAGGCTGGGGTGGTTGGCCACGACGATGAGCCCGGGCTCATCGGCAAAGGCGTCGAGCGCCGTCGCGTCCATGCGCAGCATGCCCACGGCACCGGCCACCGCCCAGAAGCCGCCGTAGGCGCGCGAGATCGCGAGCCTGCCGATGCGCCGGCCCGTCTCCCGCGGCAACAGCACGAGCAGCGGCAGCGAGACGAGGTTCCACGCCACCGAGACCAGCCCCAGGCCCAGCAGCAGCAGCTGCAGCAGCAGCCACGCCGGCGGCTGCAGCAGGCGGTGCGGCAGCGAGCGCGGCATGGTGTTCATTCACTGACCCGCTCGGCGGAATGCGCGAACACCCACGACAGCCCGAGGCCATACGACACCGTGCTGCGCCGGCGCACCAGCGGGCTGCCGTCGAAGGCGGCGCCGGAGACGTCATCGACCTTCGCGTAGGCGCCCAGCCACAGGTCGCCGACGCGGCGCGACGCGCCCGCGACGAACTGCCAGCCGGCGCGGCCGCCACCGCTGCGGTAGGCCGGCCGCGACGCGGTGGCGTAGGCCGCAGGCACGTCGTAGAACGTGGCGAGGTAGCGGCGGTCGGCGAGCACCGGGCCGGTGTAGACGCCCAGGTCCCAGCCGCCGCGGCGCAGGTCCACTGCGAGATGCGGCGACAGCGTCCAGCCCACGTGCCGCGGCTTCGACTCGATCGTGAGCGCGGCACGCAGCGGCACCCGCAGGTCCATCGACAGATCGCCGCTGCGCAGCAGCGAGACCTTCGCGCTGGGGCCGAGTTCGGCCATCGGCCTCAGGTCGGGCATGCCCGAGCGGGCGGTGTTGTCGTGGCTGTGGGTCGGCGCGGCGGCGGCAACGCTGATGTCGAAGTCGATGCGCGCCGATTGCAGCAGCAGCGCGCGGGCGCCCTCGCGGTCGGCCTTCAGCACGTCGCCGCGGTAGACGAAGTACGGCAGCGGCAGCAGCCACGCGCGGCTCTGGTCGGAGCCGCGGTAATGCGGCAGCTCGAGCGCGGCCAGGCCGAAACCCGCCTCCCACTTGGGCACGTCGGCAAGAGCCGGTGCGGCGGCGCCGAAACTCGCCGCGACAGCAACGGCAATCACCGCGTCACGCATCGAGCTGGACGTTCTCGCCGGGCACGCGCCCGACTTCCGCGATCAGCCGGCGCCGGTTGCGCCAGGCCGCGAACGTGCGCGGCGCCATCGCCAGCGAGTTCAGGTAGTACAGCGCCTTGAAGGCCCACAGCGACGGCCCGATCGGCGAGCGGCCGTAGACGTCGCCGGCCAGCAGCGACAGCAGCGCCTCCTGCATGCGCAGCGGGTTGCGCGGGTGCATGAACAGCGCGCGGATCGCCGGGTTGGTCATGCGGTAGATGAACCACGAGAACTGGCGCGGGCCGCGGCGCATCATCGCCTCGAAGCGGCGGCGCGCGCCGGGCGCGCGGGCCGGCTGGTCAAGCTGCGTCGCGACGAGTTCGGCACCCGCAAAGCCGCTCTCCAGCGCCAGGTGCACGCCCGACGAGAACACCGGGTCGATGAAGGCGTAGGCATCGCCCACCAGCACGTAGCGCTCGCCGGTGCAGTGCGTGGTGGCGTAGGCGTAGTTGCCGGTGGCGTAGACGGCGTCGTCGACGAGCGTCGCGCCGCGCAGCCGCTCGGCCAGCGCCGGCGCCATCGCGATGGTGTCCTCGAAGAACGCCTTCAGCGGCTTGTCGCGCGACTTCAGGTAGTGCGGCCAGCACACCGCGCCGATGCTCGTGGTGCCGTCGGCCAGCGGGATGAACCAGAACCAGCCGTGCTGGAACCAGAAGATCGTGATGTGACCTTCCAGCGGCCCCTGCAGGCGCCGAGCGCCGGTGTAGTGGCCGAACAGTGCGGCGCTGTTGTGGCGCTCGTTGCGGCGCTTGGCGCCGAGCTGGTGGGCCAGCAGCGTGTCGCGCCCGGAGGCGTCCACCACCACGCGGGCGCGGAACTCGATCTCGGCGCCATCGTCCAGCGTGGCCTGCGCGGTGGCGCCGTCGGCGTCGAACTGCACGCCGCGCACGCGGCAGCCTTCGAGGGTACGCGCGCCCTGAGCGGCCGCGTGGCGGAACAGGATCTCGTCGAACGCCGAGCGGCGCACCTGCCACGCCATCGGCATGCCCTTGTCCCAGGCATCGGCGAAGGCCAGCATGCTGGTGTGCTCGTGCTCCGGCGAGACGAACTCGACGCCGTACTTGGGCATGCCGATGGCCTCGACCTGTTCGCGCACGCCGAGCCGCTCGAGCAGCCGCACGCTGCCGGGCAGCAGCGATTCGCCGATGTGGAAGCGCGGGTGGTGGCCTTTCTCGACCATCACCACCTGCCGCCCCTGCCGCGCCAGCAGCGCGGAGATCGTCGAACCGGCGGGACCGCCGCCGATCACGAGCACGTCGCAGGTCTCGCGGGTCATTCTCGATGCGCCGCGGGGGTTGGGGCAGCGGCCTTGCGCGCCGTGTACTCGGAGAAGATGCCCAGCTCGACGTGGCGCTGCACGTCGGTGAAACCGGCCCGCTGCAGCGCCTGCACCACCTGCGGCGGCGCGATGCAGCTCTCGATCGTGTCCCAGTAGTAGCGCCACAGCAGTGCGGTGTCGCCGCGGCGCGCCACCAGCCGCGCCAGCAGGGGCACCACGGCACGCATGTAGGCCTTCAGCAGCACGCGGCCCCAGCGGCTGGCCGGCAGCGAGATCTCCAGCACCACGGCGCGCCCGCCCGGGCGCAGCACGCGGTGGAACTCGGCGAACGCAGCGTCGACGTCGCTGACGTGGCGCAGCGCGTAGCCCATCGTCAGCATGTCGGCGCTGTCGGCGGGGCGGCCGGTGTCCTCGGCGCGGCCCTGCACCAGCGTGACGCCCGGCGGCAGGTGCGCTTCGGCCATCATGCCGGTGCTCGGGTCGACGCCGATCACGCTGCCGGCGGGCCCGACCAGCTTCAGCGCCTCGCGCGCCAGCAGCCCGGTGCCGGTGCCCACGTCGAGCAGGTGCTGCCCGGCGCCGACGCCCGCGCGCATCAGTGCCTGGCGGCGATACCACGGCCCGGTGCCCAGCGCCATCAGGCGCTCGATGCGGTCGTAGTCGGCAGCGGTGTCGTCGAAGATCCGGCGCAGGAAGCGCTGGCGCTCCGACTCGTCGCCGTAGTAGCCGGGCAGCGGCGTGTGCGGGGACTGCATCGGGTCATTATCGCGGGCGCCACCGCCGGGGAGACACCGCGGGCGCTCCTAGAATCCGCGGCCATCCGATGAGCGCTCCAGCCCCCACCCCACCCGCCGCGAAACCCGCGAACTTCCTGCGCACGATCATCGAGCGCGACCTCGCGTCCGGGCTGCACGCGAAGATCCGCACGCGCTTCCCGCCCGAACCCAACGGCTACCTGCACATCGGGCATGCGAAGAGCATCTGCCTGAACTTCGGCTTGGCGCAGGAGCACGGCGGCGCCTGCCACCTGCGCTTCGACGACACGAATCCCGAGCGCGAGGAGCAGGAATACGTCGACGCCATCATCGAGATGGTCCGCTGGCTGGGCTTCGACTGGAAGGCGGTCGACGGCGAGCACCTGTACTACGCCAGCGACTACTTCGACACGATGTACGCCGCGGCCGAGCGGCTGATCGAGCGCGGGCTGGCGTACGTGGACGAGCAGAGCGCCGAGCAGATCCGCGCCACGCGCGGCGACTTCACGACGCCGGGCACCGACAGCCCGTGGCGCAACCGCTCGCCGGCCGAGAACCTCGCGCGCTTCCGCGAGATGCGCGACGGGGTGCACGCCGACGGCGCGATGGTGCTGCGCGCGAAGATCGACATGGCCAGCCCGAACATCAACCTGCGGGATCCGGCCATCTACCGCATCCGCCGCGCGCACCACCACAACACGGGCGACCGCTGGTGCATCTACCCGATGTACACCTACGCGCACCCGATCGAGGATGCGATCGAGCGCATCACGCACAGCTTCTGCACGCTGGAGTTCGAGGACCAGCGGCCGTTCTACGACTGGCTGCTCGAGCGCCTGGCCGAGCCGTGGACGCGCCCGGACGGCGTCGTGGAGCCCGGCCTGTTCCAGCACCCGCTGCCCAAGCAGTACGAGTTCGGCAAGCTGTTCCTCACGCACGTGATGACGAGCAAGCGCAAGCTGCGGCTGCTCGTCGAGCAGGGCATCGTCAGCGGCTGGGACGACCCGCGCATGCCCACGCTGGCCGGGCTGCGCCGGCGCGGCTACACCCCCGAGTCGGTGCGCCGCATGGCCGACGACACCGGCGCCAGCAAGACCAACATCTGGCTCGACAGCCGCGTGCTCGACGCCGCGCTGCGCGAGCACCTCGAAGGCCAGGTGGCGCGCGCGATGGCCGTGGTGGACCCTCTGCCGCTGGTGCTGGAGAACTGGGCCGAGGTGTGGGGCAGCGACTCCCACCGCGAGCCCTGCCAGGCGCCCGCGCACCCGCAGCGGCCGGAACTGGGCACGCGGCGCTTCGAACTCGGACCACGCGTGTGGATCGAGCGCGACGACTATGCCGACGTGCCGCCCAAGGGGTTCTTCCGCCTGTTTCCCGGCAACAAGGTGCGCCTGAAGTACGGCGTGGTGGTGGAGTGCCTGGGCGCCGAGAAGGACGCCGCGGGCCAGGTGACCGCCGTGCGCGCGAAAGTCGTGCCCGACACCAAGAGCGGCACGCCCGGCGCCGATGCGGTGAAGGTCAAGGGCACCATCACCTGGGTCGCCGCGCACGACGCGGTGCCGGTCGAACTGCGCCTGTACGACCACCTGTTCTCCGCCGAGCAGCCCGACCCGGACGAAACGGGCCTGCGCGAGGCCGTGAACCCCGGCAGCCGCCGCGTCGTGCAGGGCTGGCTGGAACCCTCGCTGCGCGACGTGCCGCGCGAGACCCGGTTCCAGTTCGAGCGCCATGGTTACTTCATCGCCGACCGCATGGACCACTCGGCGGGCCGACCGGTGTACAACCGCATCACCGGCTTGAAGGACGGCTGGACCCCGGGCAAGTAAAGAAGGTTTGCGCGGCGGGTGCGCGGCCGGGTTTCAGGTCGGCGGCGCATCCGATTGCCACGTTGTCCTCGTACGTGTTGCCTCGTCACCCAGGAGCCGCACCATGTCCGTCACCCGCCCTTCCGCACGCCATCCCGCCCGCCGCGTGATCACCACGGTCTCCGTGGCCGTCGTGGCCGCAGCCACCCTCGCCCTGGGCGGCCCGGGCATCGCCCACGCCGCGACCGTCGACATCAGCTTCGTCGAGCCTGCGAAGTTCGTCGACGCCGGCCGCGGCACCTTCGAGACCGAACGCACCACCAAGGCGCTGTCCGAGATCTTCCAGACCTACGGCAAGCGGCTGCCCGCCAGCCAGGCGCTGAAGATCGAGGTGACCGACGTCGACCTCGCCGGCGACATGCACTGGAGCCGCGCCGCCGTCAACGAGATCCGCGTGCTGCGCGGCCGCGCCGACTGGCCGCGCATGGAACTGCGCTACACGCTCACCGAGAACGGCCGCGTGCTGAAGAGCGGCGAGGCCCGGCTCTCCGACATGACCTACCTGCAGCACAGCCTGAGCCCGCGCTACCGCGAGCCGCTGGGCTACGAGCAACGCATGATCGACGAGTGGATGACCGCCACCTTCGGGCCGGCCGCCGCGCCCTGAACCGCCCTTCCCCACCTGGAGCCTTGCCCTTGACCGTCCGCTTCCTCTGCCGCGCCACGCTCACCGTCGCGCTCGCCGCCTGCAGCCTCGCCGCCTCGGCGCAGACCGACCCCATCGAGAAGGCCAAGGCCGAGCCCGGCGCCATGGTCACCGCGAGCGGGCTGGTCTACCGCAGCCTGAAGGAAGGCACGGGCGCCAGCCCGACCGCGGAGGACACCGTGCGCGTGCACTATCGCGGCACCTTTCCCGACGGCAAGGAGTTCGACAGTTCGCTCTCGCGCGGCAAGCCTGCCGAGTTCCCGCTGAACCGGGTCATCCGCTGCTGGACGGAGGGCGTGCAGAAGATCAGGGTGGGCGGCAAGGCCAAGCTCACCTGCCCGGCCTCGATCGCCTATGGCGAGCGCGGGGCCGGCGGCGTGATCCCGCCGAACGCGACGCTGCAGTTCGAGGTGGACCTGCTGGGGATCGTCGGCCGCTGACGGGCCGGCGACCGGCGCGGCTCAAGCCGCCGCGGGTGCCCGGCCGCGGAGCTTGCCGGCCAGCGTCATCACGGCCACCAGCGCCAAGCCGGCCAGCAGGCCGATCGTGCCGTCCACGGCCGTGGCCGTCGCCGCCTCGGCAAGGCCGCCCATGCCTTGGGTGAACTCGCCCACCGCGTGGTGCAGGAACGGCAGCCCATGCACGAGGATGCCGCCGCCGACGAGGAACATCGCCAGCGTGCCGACGACCGACAGCGTCTTCATCAGCCACGGCGCCCCGAGCAGCAGCAGCCGCCCGATGCCCTGCGCCGCAGTACCGGGCCGGCGCGAGAGCCAGAGCCCCAGGTCGTCGATCTTCACGATGCCCGCGACGAAACCGTAGACGCCCACCGTCATCAGCAGCGCGATGCCCACCAGCACCGCCAGCTGCGTGGCCAGCGGCTGCGTCGCCACCGTTCCCAGCGAGATGACGATGATCTCCGCCGACAGGATGAAGTCGGTGCGGATCGCGCCCTTGATCTTGGATTTCTCCAGCGCCACCAGGTCGGCGGCAGGGTCCATCAGCGCCTGCGTCAGCTTCTCGTGATCGGCGTCGTCCTCGGCCTTCGAATGCAGCAGCCGGTGCACGATCTTCTCGGCGCCCTCGAAGCACAGGAACGCGCCGCCCACCATCAGCAGCGGCGTCACGAGCCACGGCACGAAGGCGCTGATGGCCAGCGCCGCGGGCACCAGGATCGCCTTGTTGACGAGCGAGCCCTTCGCCACCGCCCAGACCACCGGCAGCTCGCGGTCGGCACTGACGCCGGCCACCTGCTGCGCGTTCAGCGCGAGGTCGTCGCCGAGCACGCCGGCGGTCTTCTTGGCTGCCACCTTCGACAGCACCGCCACGTCGTCGAGCACGGTGGTGATGTCGTCGAGGAGTGCGAGCAAGCTGGTGGCCATGGCTCCATTGTCGCCGGCACTACGATCGGGGCATGCGACGCATCCTGATCCTGGCTGTGGTGGCGCTGTGCGCGGTGGCGGGCGCACGCGCGCAGGACGGCGTGGAGGTGCCCTTCGTCACCACCCCCGACCACGTGACGCTGGCGATGCTGCAGCTGGCCGGCGTGACGCCGCGCGACCGCGTGATCGACCTCGGCTCGGGCGACGGCCGCATCGTCATCACCGCCGCGAAGCGCTTCGGCGCCAGCGGCCTGGGCGTGGAGATCGTGCCCGACCTCGTGGCCCGCAGCCGCGAGCATGCCGAACGCGCCGGTGTGTCGAAACGCGCTCGCTTCGCCGAGCAGGACCTGTTCAAGACCGACCTCGGCGACGCGACGGTGATCACGATGTACCTGCTGCCGGAGGTGAACCTGCAGCTGCGGCCGCGGCTGCTCGAGCTGAAGCCCGGCACCCGCATCGTCTCGCACGACTGGGACATGGGCGACTGGCGGCCCGACCGGACGGTGACGCTGGCGGTGCCGCAGAAGACCGTGGGCCGCGAGAAACTGAGCCGGCTGCACCGCTGGGTGGTGCCGGCGCGCATGGCCGGCACCTGGTGCGCGGGCGACGGCTCGAGCCTCACCGTGAAGCAGCACTACCAGTACGTCGAGGCCACGCTGGTGCGCCGAAGTGAAACCACCGACTGGGGCGGGCGGCTCGACGGCGCGTTGCTGCGATTGGTGGGCCCCGGCCCGGGCCGCACGCTGGTGGCAGGCGCCGTCGACGGTGATCGGCTCGTGCTGCCGAGCACCGAGCACGGCCTGCCGCGGGCGTGGAATCGCGCAGCGGCGGGGCAGTCCACCTGCACGGCCGCCACGCGGCCTTGAAGCGGCAGCTTCCGGCTACGCGTACAGGCCGACCACGCGCCGCGCCGTCATGCCTGGCAGCACGTCGGCGAGCGCCGCGTCGCGCAACCGGAAGCCACGCTCCAGCACGTCGGCGATGATGTCGCGGAAGTCGGTGGTCACCGCGAGGTCGCGGCCTTCGTAGAGCGCACTGCGCTCCAGGCCCGGCCAGGCGCCGAGCACGCGCCCGCCGCGCACGCCACCGCCGAGCACGAAGGCCACGTTGCCATGGCCATGGTCGGTGCCGCCGGTGCCGTTCTGGTGCAGCGTCCGGCCGAACTCCGACATCACGAGGATGCTGGTGCGTGCGAGCTGGTCACCGAGGCCCGCGGCCAGCGCATCCAGCGCTTCGGCCAGCAGCCGGAAGCGGTTGGCGAGCTGGCCCCTGGCCGCGCCCTGGTTGGCATGGGTGTCCCAGCCGCCGACCGGCACGAAGGCCAGCCGGATGCGGGCATCGCGCTGCATCAGCGCGCCCAGCCGTGCGGTGTCGCGCGCCAGGCCCACGAGCGACAGCGCGCCGCGGTCGGCGCTCGGGTCGTCGCTGGCGAGGTTGCCCATGATGTCGCGCCGCGTCGCCGCGGCCTCGCGCACCGCCAGGCTCAGGCGGTCGTCACCGGCGTAGAGGCGCGCGAAGGCGGCGGCGGTGGCGGGGTCGTCGAGCGCACCCGGGGTCACCGCGGCATTGCCGCTGGCCAGCGACGCCACCGCCGCCTCGCCCGTGAGGATGCGCGGCATCGTCGGCCCCACGTTCAGCGCGAGCAGCCGCTGCGCCTCGGGCCGCGCCCCGGGGCCGGCGATCTCCGCCGCAAGCCGGTTCAGCCAGCCGTCGGCCGTGCTCTTGCGGCCGGGCGTGGCCGACTCGAGGTAGTCCTGCGCATCGAAGTGCGAGCGCGTCGGGTCCGGCGAGCCGCTCGCGTGCACGAAGGCGAGGCGGCCCGAGGCCCAGTACGGGTGCATCGCGGCGAAGGCCGGGTGCAGGCCATGGCGGTCGTCCAGCGGAAGCGCGCCGTCGGTCTCGCCGGGGCGCGGGATTCCGATCGTCGGGCGCGCCTCGGCGTACGCCGGGTCGGCATGCGGCACCACCAGCGACAGCCCGTCCATCGCGCCGCGCAGCAGCACGACGACCAGACGCGCATCGCCGCGCGGGCGGCCCTGGGCGCGCACGATGCCGATGGAGCCGAGGCCGGTGAGCGCAGCGGCCTGCAGCAGCGCGCGGCGGGTCGGGGTGTACGGGGTCATCGGTGGACTCCTCGAACGAGCATGCGAGTCGGACGACGCGCTCAGCGCCGCATCATCCCGGGGCCGGCCAGCACCAGTGCCGAAGCCAGTGTGCGGTCGGCCGACGACTCGGCGGCCAGCGTGCGCGTGGCCGGTGTGACCAGCGGGCCGAGCTGGGCGAGCAGCGTGTCGGCATCGGCACCACGCCCCACCCGGCCGGCGAGCTGCGCGGCGAACTGGATGCGCTTGCTCATCGCGTCGGGGTTCAGCCAAGCCGATTCGGTGTTGCGCCAGCCGTCGGGCGTGGCACAGCCGTACAGCGGCATGCCCTGCGCCGCGAGGCTGCCCGCCAGCCCCAGCAGCGCCGGCCGGCCCGGCAGCGATGCGCCGCAGGCGCGCAGCGCCGAGAGCGAGTAGTGGTAGGGCGTCTTGAACTTGGCGCCGCGGTGCTGCGGAGCCCAGAACGCTTCGCTGTCGAACAGCGCGCGCAGCACCGGCACGATCCGCCCGTCCTCCGCGAGGAACACGCGGGCCAGACGATCCACGAGCGCAGCGTCGGGCTCATCGGCCACGAAGTACTGCACGAGCCTGCGCGACACGTGGCGTGCGGTGGCGGGGTGGCGTGCGAGCCGTTCCAGCGCCTGCTCGCCTTCGGCCTGCCCCTGGCCGCGCACGGTCTGGCCGAGCCAGTGCTTCTCGCCGCGATCGTGCACGCGCTCGTTGAACCAGTAGCCGGGCATCGCGTGCGGCGGCCCGCCCGGCGTGCCGGGCGAGGACTCGGGCGCGTCGAGGCGCGGCCCGGCCAGGCGCAACGGGATGATGGTCCAGCCGGTCAGCATGCGCGCCAGCTCGGTCACGTCCTGCTGCGTGTAGCCGCCGTCCACGCCCAGCGTGTGCAGCTCCATCAGCTCGCGCGCGTAGTTCTCGTTCAGCCCGCGCGGCCCGCCGCCCGGCCGCGGCCCGACGCTCTGCCAGTTGTCGAGGTAGTAGAGCATCGCCGGGTGGTGCGCGGTGGCCACCAGCAGGTCGCGGAAGCGCCCCATCGCGTAGGGCCGGATCGCGAAGTGCTCGTAGTGCCCCACCAGCACGCGCATCAGGTTCTTGCCCTGGAACACGTTGAAGTGGTTGAACCAGAAGTCGACCATCGCCTCCTCGAGTTGGCGCGGGCTCTCGAGCGCGCGCAGCAGGCGCGACTCGGCGGCCGGCAGCTGGTGCTGGCGCACGTAGGCGGCCACGGGGTTGTCGGGGCCGGGCTGCGGCGGCGTGGCGGCCGCGGCGCTCGCGGCCGCCTGGTTCTGCTGGATGCGCAGCGCGAGCTCGCGCATCGAGGCCACCGGGTCCTGCGCCGCGATCTCGGCGTCGCGCAGCCGCGCCGCCAGCGACGTGGGCAGCGGCAGCTGCGACGGCTGCAGCTGCTGCTCGATCCAGCCGCGCGGGTCGGCGGCGACATCGGCGAGCTGGCCGGGCCGCGGCCCGTAGCCGAGCCGGTTCAGCGCATGGGCCGCGGCGACATCGCCGCGCAGTTCGGTGCGCGCATGGACGGCCGGGGCAGCGGTGCCGAGGCCTGCCACCGCGCCGGCGGTGCCTTGCAGCCATCGTCTGCGTCGAACCATGCGCCTGCTCCGTCACTCGGGGACACGAGCATACGGCGGCCGGTGTTGCCGCTGCATTGCTGCCGCGTGGCCGCAGGCAATGCCGCGGTGCCCGCCGCTACGGGGCTTCCACCACCGAAAGCCGCCCGCCCGGCAGCGTCAGCCGGACCTCCTCGCCCGGGCTCCAGTGGCGTGCCACGTCGCCCGAGACGACGAAGATCTCTCCGAGGTCGGTGGTGATCGTCAGCTCCTGGTGGCTGCCGAGATAGGCCGCCTTCGCCAGCCGGCCGGGCAACCCGGGCGCCCCGGCCGTGGCGGCCTCGACGCGCCAGGCCTCGGGCCGCACGGCCACCCGCACCGCACCCGGCCGCACCGGCCGCAGTGGCGTCACGCGCAGCGGGCCCAGCGCGACGCCGCTGTCGCCGTCGGCGGTGCCGGGCAGCAGCATCGCCTCGCCCATGAAGCCGGCCACGAAGGCCGTGGCCGGCGCCTCGTACAGCTCGCGCGGCGTGCCGGCTTGCGCGATCAGCCCGGCGTCCATCACCACGATCTGGTCGCTCACGGCGAGCGCCTCGCTCTGGTCGTGCGTGACGTAGGCCACCGTCAGCTTCAGCCGCTGCTGCAGCGCGCGGATCTCCTCGCGCATGCTGCGGCGCAGCCGCGCGTCGAGGTTGCTCAGCGGCTCGTCGAACAGCATCACGCTCGGCTCGAGCACGAGGCTGCGCGCCACCGCGACGCGCTGCTGCTGGCCGCCGGAAAGCTCGCTCGGGCTGCGCTGGTCGTAGCCGGTGAGGCCGACGTTCTCCATCGCGTGCCGCGCGCGGCGCGCCGCCTCGTCCTTGCCGACGCCGCTGACGACGAGGCCGTAGCCGACGTTGTCGAGCACGCTCATGTGCGGGAACAGCGCATAGCTCTGGAACACCATGCTGACGTTGCGCTCGGCCGGGCCGAGCGTCGTCACGTCGGCGCCGTCGATCAGGATGCGCCCGCCGGTCGGCGCGTCGAGCCCGGCGATCATGCGCAGCAGCGTCGTCTTGCCGCAGCCGCTGGGGCCGAGGATCGTCGTCAGCGTGCCCTTGGGCACGACGAGGTCGATGCCCTTGACGACCAGCGGCGCGGCCGGCCCGCCGTAGCGCTTGGTGACCTGGCGGAACTCGATGCCGGCGGTGCTTGTTGCTTTGGAGACCGGTTGCGCCGCGGGTTCGTTCATGCGTTCAAAGCGGCTTCTTCAGCCAGTGACCCAGTTCGCCGACGATACCGCGCCTGAAGGCGAGCACGCAGACGACGAAGATCACGCCCTGCACGACGGTGACCCAGGCGCCGAGCTGCGCGAGGTAGTTCTGCATCGTCACGATGACCGCGGCGCCGACGACCGGGCCGAACACGGTGCCCAGGCCGCCGAGCAGCGTCATCAGCACCACCTCGCCGGACATCGTCCAGTGCACGTCGGTCAGCGAGGCGAGCTGGAAGACGATGGCCTTCGTCGCGCCGGCCAGGCCCGCCAGCGTGGCCGAAAGCACGAAGGCCAGGTGCTTGTAGCGGTCGGTGTCGTAGCCGAGTGAAATGGCGCGCGCCTCGTTCTCGCGGATCGCCTTGAGCACCTGGCCGAACGGCGAATGGATGATGCGGTAGATGAGCGCGAAGCCGCCGAGGAACACCACCGCCACCACGGCGTACATCGCCAGCGGCGCCCTCAGGTCGACGAGTCCGAACAGCAGGCCGCGCGGCACGCCCTGGATGCCGTCCTCGCCGCCCGTGAACTTGGCCTGCAGGCAGAAGAAGAACACCATCTGCGCCAGCGCCAGCGTGATCATCGCGAAGTAGATGCCCTGGCGGCGGATGGCGAGCCACCCGGCCAGCGTGCCCAGCGCGGCCGCGCAGGCGGTGCCGAAGAGGATCGCCAGCTCCGGCGTTAAGCCCCACACCTTGGCCGCGTGCGCCGCGGCGTAGCCGGCCGAGCCGAGGAACATCGCGTGGCCGAACGACAGCAGGCCCGAGAAGCCGAGGAGCA
>JAEUPB010000037.1 GCA_016789955.1 Rubrivivax sp.
GATCTGACTCACCGCGATTGTTCGAGCACAGCGAACGCAGTGAGCGGAGCGAGTTCCGCGGTGGGGCGAAGAAGCGAGCATCGCAGGGGACGTGGTGCGCAGCACCACGCAACGGCTCGATGCTGAGCCGCTGCGAGGGCCCACCCACAGACTTGCCGCCACGGCCTACGCACGCCAGGCTCTCAACGACCGCAACGCGCCGAGCAGACAGGCGTCGTCCATCCCATCGCCCAATCGACGGCTCAGGACCGCGCCGCCTCCCCGTGCACCCAACCCAGAAACGCCTCGACCGTCGGCCGCTTCGCGTGGCGCGCCGGATAGACGATGAAGTGCGCCTTGACCCGCGCCGCGCGCTCGAGGCTGAACGGGGCCTTCAGCCGACCGTCGTCGATCAGCGAGCGCGCCAGCGTCGCGCTCTCCAGCGCCACGCCCAGGCCCTGCGCCGCCGCGTCCATCGCCATCACCGCGCGGTCGAAGCGCAGGCTGAAGCGGCCGGGCACACGCTGGGGCAGGTGCGCCTTGAACCAGTCGGTCCACTGCACGACGTTGACGTTGCTCTGGATCAGCGGCAGGCCCACCAGCTGCTCGGGACGCTTGAGCCGGTGCTGGCGGATGAAGGCGGGGCTGGCTAGCGGCACGATCGGTTCCTCGAACAGCGGCTCCACGACGAGGTCGGGCCATTGCGGCACGCCGTAGCGGATGTCGAGATCGGCCTGTCCGAGCGCGAAGTCGCTGTGGATGTGCGCGGCCGAGAGGTTCAGCGTGATGTCCGGGTGCGCCTGCGCGAAGCGGTGCAGGCGCGGCATCAGCCACAGGCTCGCCAGGCTCGGCGACGAGTGCACGTACAGGCTGGTGGCCACGCCGTGCTTGAGGTCGTCGGTGGCCGCGCCGATGGCCGCCAGCGCGCCGCCGATGCGCGACAGGTAGCGCTCGCCCGCCGTGCTGAGGCGCACGCCGTGCGCGCTGCGCTCGAGCAGCCGCACGCCGAGGTCGCCCTCGAGCCGCGCGATCTGGTGGCTGACGGCCGAGGCCGTGAGGTGCAGCTCGGCCGCGGCCAGCGCGAAGCTGCGCCGGCGCGCCACGCACTCGAAGGCCTGCAGCGTGGCGATGGGCGGCAGGTGCGACATAGGGGGAACCCGGCGATTGGATGAACGTCCTTCATCTTAGGCTGACCAGACTTCGCTTGTCTTCAACTGAGCGCAGCCCGAGCATCCGCGTCCATCGATACCGACACGGAGACGTGAGACATGCTGCTGAAGGACAAGGTTGCGGTGATCACCGGCGGCGCCGGCCCCAACGGGCTGGGCTACGCCACCGCGAAGATGATGGCCGCGCAAGGCGCGCGGGTGGTGATCCTCGACCTGGCACGCGCCGAGCCGCAGGCGGCCGCCGCGCGGCTGGGCGAGGGCCACCTCGGCATCGTCGCCGACGTCACCGACAAGCCCTCGTGCGACGCCGCGGCGACTGCGGTGCTGAAGGCCTGCGGACGAATCGACATCCTCGTCAACAACGCCGGCGTCACGCAGCCCGCGAAGACGCTGGACATCACCGGCGCCGACTACGACCGCATCCTCGACGTGAGCCTGCGCGGCACGCTTTACATGTCGCAGGCGGTGATCCCGGCGATGCGCGCGCAGAAGGGCGGCGCGATCTGCTGCGTGTCGTCGGTGTCGGCGCAGCGCGGTGGCGGCATCCTCGGCGGCCCGCACTACTCGGCCGCCAAGGCCGGCGTGCTGGGCCTGGCCCGCGCGATGGCGCGCGAGTTCGGCATCGACGGCATCCGCGTCAACTGCGTGACGCCGGGGCTGATCGCCACCGACATCAACAAGGGCCTGATCCCCGACGACAAGATGAAGACCATCCTCGAGGGCATCCCGCTGAACCGCATCGGCGAGCCCGCTGACGTGGCCGGTTGCCTGGTCTTCCTCGCCAGCGACCTGGCCAAGTACCTGACCGGCGTGACGCTCGACGTCAACGGCGGCATGTTGATCCACTGACCCGTACCCACCGAAGAACCGAAGGAGACAAGACCATGCAACGCCACACCTTCACCGCCACGCTGCTGGCCCTGGCCGCCGCGGCGGCCCTGCCGCTCGCTGCGCACGCGCAAGCCGTCAAGCTGACGCTCGGCCACGGCGCCGCGCCGGGCAACCCGCGCCACGAGGCATCGCTGAAGTTCGCCGAGGTGGCCAAGGCGAAGTCGGGTGGCCGCATCGAGGTGCAGGTCGCCCCGTCGGCGCAGCTCGGAGACGACGCGGCGATGGTCACGGCGCTGCGCACCGGCGCGCTCGACCTCTCGGCCAACTCGCAGGGCGCGGTGGCCAATGCCGTGCCCGAGTACGCGGCCTTCGGCATGCCGTTCCTGTTCTCGAACCTGCAGCAGGCCTGGAAGCTGCTTGACGGCCCGCTGGGCAAGGAACTCGCCGACAGGAGCGCCGATAAGGGCATGGTCGTGCTGGGCTACTGGGACAACGGCATCCGCCACATGTCCAACAGCAAGAAGGCGATCGTCAAGCCCGAGGACATGAAGGGCCTGAAGATGCGCACGCCGCCCGACGCGGTGACCGTGGACATCATGCAGTCGTTGGGCGCCGAGGCACAGCAGATCAAGTTCGCCGAGCTCTACGTGGCGCTGCAGCAGGGTGTCGTCGACGGGCAGGAGAACCCGCTGATGAACATCCACGCCAGCAAGCTCTACGAGGTCAACAAGTTCATCTCGCTGACCGGCCACAAGTACGAGATGACGCCGCTGCTGATGAGCAAGCGCAGCTGGGACCGGCTCTCCGAGGCCGACCGCAAGGCCCTGCAGGAGGCTGCGGCCGAGGCCACCGCGCTGCAGCGCAAGCTGTCGCAGGAGGCCGACGACAAGCTGATCGCCGACCTCAAGGCCAAGGGCGTGCAGGTCAACGTCGCCGACAAGGCCGCGTTCGAGAAGGCCACCGAGAAGGTCGACGACAAGTGGATCGCCAGCCCCATCGGCCCGTTCGTCAAGAAGGTCGTCGCCGCCGCGCGCGCGAAGTAGCCCGAACGACCCACCTGCGCCGCCCTGGGCGGCGCCGGCCGAGGAGACAACCGTGAACGTCATCGACCGCGCCGTCGGCGGCATCTGCCGCGTGGCGCTCTGGATCAGCACGTCCGTGATCTTCGTGATCCTCTGCGGCAACACCGTGCTGCGCTACGCCACCGGCTCCAGCCTGCAGTGGGGCAACGAGGTGCCCGAGCTGCTGTTCCCGTGGCTGGTGATGGCCGGCGTGGTGCTCGGCGCGCAGCACGGGGCCCACATCACGACCACGTTCCTGATGGAGAAGCTGTCGCCCGCGGTGCGCCGGCCGCTCACCGTGGCGACGTGGATCGTGGTGGCGGCGCTCTACGCGGTGCTGTCGGTGGCGACCTTTCGCATGCTCGACGTGGTGCACGACGAGAAGTCGCCGATCCTGCAGGTGCCCGGCTCGGTGACCTACGGCTGCGTGATGGGCGGCATGGCGATGCTGTCGGTGCTGGCCGTTCTGGCCGCGGTGCGCGCCTGGCACGCCGACGCGGCGCCTGCCGCGGCCGATGCAGGCCAGGTCCCGCAGGCGCACTGGTGATCGCAGGGAGCCGGAGATGACCGCACTGATCCTCGTCGTGTTCCTGGCCGCCGCGGTGGTGGCGATCCCGATCGCCCATGCGCTGCTGGTGGCAGCGATGGCCGCCGCGGCCACCTCCGACCGGGTGCCGCTGGACCTGCTGGTGCAGCAGATGGTCGCGCAGGTGCAGAGCTTCCCGCTGATCGCGATCCCGTTCTTCATGCTCACCGGCACGCTGATGATGGGCGGCAAGCTGGGCGAGGCGCTGATCGGCGTGTTGTCCACGCTGATCGGCCGCTTCCACGGTGGCCCGGGCCAGGTGGGTGTGCTGTCGTCGACGATCTTCGGCGGCGTGTCGGGCTCGGCGGTGGCCGATGCATCGGCGATCGGCTCGCTGCTGATCCCCTGGCAGAAGCGGCTCGGCTATCCGCCGGCGTTCTCGGCCGCCACGCTGGCCGCCGCCGCGACGATCGACATCCTGATCCCGCCGTCGATCCCGATGATCCTGTTCGCGCTGGTCAGCAACACGTCGGTGGCGGCGCTGTTCGTGGCCGGCATCCTGCCGGGGCTGCTGATGTGCGCCCTGTTCATGGCGGTGTGCTGGTGGGTCGGCAAGCGCCGCAACTTCCCGCGCGAGACGCGGCCGCTGCAATGGGCGGTATTCCGCAAGCAGCTTGCCTACGCCGCGCCGGCGCTGCTGTTGCCGGTGCTGATCGTGATCTTCCTGCGCTTCGGCATCGCCACACCGACCGAGGTGGCGGTGCTCTCGACGCTGTTCGCCGGGGTCGTCTCAGCGGTGGTCTACCGCGATCTGGGGCTGAAGCGGCTGCATGCGGCCATCGTCGAGGCGGGTCTCGCCACCGGCGTGGTGCTGCTGGTGATCATGTCGTCGGCGGCCATCGGCTGGCTGCTGACCTTCGACCGCATGCCCGACGGCATCGTCGCGTGGGCGCAGACCCACCTCAGCGGCGGCTGGAGCGTGATCCTGCTGATGAACGCGCTGATGCTCGTCTGCGGCATGTTCATCGACCTGCCGGCCGCCGTGCTGCTGCTCACGCCCGTGTTCGTGCCGCTGGCCAACGCGATCGGCATGGACCTGGTGCAGCTCGGGATCATGATGACCGTGAACCTCGCCATCGGCCTGTACACGCCGCCGGTGGGCACGACCCTGTTCATCACCAGCGCCGTGGCCAAGGTCAAGGTCGGCGAGACGGTGCGCGAGCTGGGTCCGTTCTACGCCGTCGCCTTCTTCGTGCTGCTGCTCGTGTCGTACGTGCCGGCCACGATCCTCAAGTGAACCATTCCTTGAACCGTCCCCACCAGGAGACCCCGATGACATCCACGCCAGAGGCGCTGCACGCCCTCGCCGGCTGCGCCCACCGCATCCGCCGCTACGCCGTGCGCATGGGCGAGGTGCAGGGCCAGGGCTACGTCGGCCAGGCGCTCGGCTGGGCCGACGTGCTGGCCGTGGCCTACGGCCATGCGCTCGCGCTGAAGCCCGACGACCCCGCCTGGGAAGGCCGCGACCGCTTCCTGCTCTCGCACGGCCACTACGCGATCGCCCACTACGCGGCGCTGATCGAGGCCGGCGTCATCCCCGAGACCGAGCTCGAGACCTACGGCAGCGACGACAGCCGCCTGCCGATGAGCGGCATGGCCAGCTACACGCCGGGCATGGAGATCTCCGGCGGCTCGCTGGGCCAGGGCCTGGTGATCGGCGTCGGCATGGCGCTGGGCCTGAAGCAGAAGAGGAACCCCGCGTTCGTCTACAACAGCATGAGCGACGGCGAGCTCGACGAAGGCTCGACGTGGGAAGCGGCGATGGCCGCCGCCCATTACCGGCTCGACAACCTGATCTGCCTGGTCGACATCAACAACCAGCAGGCCGACGGCCCGTCGACGAAGGTGCTGGGCTTCGAGCCACTGGCCGACAAGTGGGCGGCGTTCGGCTGGCACGTGCAGCGCGTGGACGGCAATGACCTGCCCGCGGTGCTCGCCGCCTTCGAGGCTGCGCGGTCGCTCGCCGAACCGACACCCCGCGTGATCCTCTTCGACACGCTGATGGGCAAGGGCGTGCCCTTCCTCGAGGCGCGCGAGAAGAACCACTTCATCCGCGTCGACCCGCCCGAGTGGCGGCAGGCGCTGGATCACCTCGATGCCACCGAGCCGCAAGGAGCCGCCGCATGAACGCCCCGGTCGCCGAGAAGAAGCCGCGCCTGACGACGTCGGCGATGATCGCCTCGATCGCCTCCGAGGGACAGCGCACCGTGGCCGCGCCCTTTGGCAAGGCGCTGGTGGAACTGGCCGCGCAGCGGCCCGAGATCGTCGGCCTCACCGCCGACCTCGCCAAGTACACCGACCTGCACCTGTTCGCGCAGGCGTACCCCGACCGCTTCTACCAGATGGGCATGGCCGAGCAGCTGCTGATGGGCGCGGCTGGCGGCATGGCCAAGGAAGGCCTCGTGCCGTTCGCCACCACCTATGCGGTGTTCGGCACGCGGCGCGCCTACGACTTCATCCACCAGGTCATCGCCGAGGAGAACCTGAACGTCAAGATCTGCTGCGCGCTGCCCGGCCTGACCACCGGCTACGGCCCCAGCCACCAGGCCACCGAGGACCTGGCGATGATGCGCGGCATCCCCGGGCTGACGATCGTCGATCCCTGCGACGCGCTCGACATCGCGCAGGCCGTGCCGCAGATCGCCGCGCACCCGGGACCCGTCTACATGCGGCTGCTGCGCGGCCAGGTACCGATGGTGCTCGACGAGGTCGAGGGCTACCGGTTCGAGCTGGGCAAGGCGAAGCTGCTGCGCGACGGGGCCGACGTGCTGGTGATCGCGAGCGGCATCCTGACGATGCGCGCGCTGGAGGTGGCAGCCGACCTGGCGCGCGACAGCATCGGCGTGGCCGTGCTGCACTGCCCGACCATCAAGCCGCTGGACGAGGCGGCCATCGTCGAGGCCGTGCGCTACCGGCACCGCCTCGTGGTGGTGGCCGAGAACCACTCGGTGGTGGGCGGCCTGGGCGAGGCGGTGGCCAGCGCGCTGCTGCGCCACCGTGTGCAGCCCGCGGGCTTCCAGCTCGCCGGGCTGCCCGATGCCTTCCTCGACGCCGGCGCGCTGCCAACGCTGCACGACCGCTACGGCATCAGCCGCGAGGCACTCGCCACCCGCATCAAGGCTTGGTTGAAGTGACCACGGCCCCGGGCGCCACGGGCGCGTCACCGTCGCGGATGGCCGACGCCATCCGCTTCCTCGCCATCGACGCCATCGTGCGCGCCGGCGAGGGCCACCAGGGCGTGCCGCTGGGCATGGCCGAGATCGCGACGGCGCTGTACACGCGCCACCTGAAGTTCGACGCCGCCGACCCCGCCTGGCCGGATCGCGACCGCGTGGTGCTCTCGAACGGCCACGGCTCGATGCTGCTGTACGCGCTGCTGCACCTGAGCGGCGTGGAGCGCATGGGGCTGGACCAGGTGAGCACCTTCCGCGATTTCGGCTCGCGCTGCGAAGGCCACCCGGAGCGCGACGTGGCCTCGGGCATCGAGGTCACCACCGGCCCGCTGGGCCAGGGCATCGCCAACGCGATGGGCATGGCGGTGGCCGAGGCCTGGCTGAACGCCCGCTACGGCGACGCGATCTGCCACCACCACACCTACGCCTTCGTCGGCGACGGCTGCCTGCAGGAAGGCGTAGGCCAGGAGATGATCTCGCTGGCCGGGCACCTGCGGCTGGGTCGCCTGATCCTGCTGTGGGACGACAACCGCATCACCGACGACGGAGCCACCGACCTGTCGATCAGCGAAGACGTGGCCGAGCGCTGCCGCGTGGCGGGCTGGCACGTGGTCGAGGTGGACGGGCACGACCTCGAGGCGGTGTCGGCGGCGATCGCGGAGGCGAAGGCCGATCCGAGGCCGTCGCTGCTGGCCTGCCGCACCGTCATCGCCAAGGGCCTTGCGCGACTGCAGGGGCAACGCGGCGGCCACAGCGCGAAGCTGTTCCCCGAAGACGCTCACAAGGCCCGAGAACAGCTCGACTGGCCACACGGTCCGTTCGAAGTGCCGCCGGCGGTGCTGGGCGCCTGGCGCGCCGTGGGCTCGCGGCATCGCGCCGAGCGCTCAGCCTGGCAGCAGCGCGTGGCGGCGCTGCCCGCTGCGCAGCGAAGCGAGCTCGAGCGGCTGCAACGCGGCGAGCTGCCCGAAGGCTGGCGTGACGTGCTGTCTCGCTACCGGCGCGAGGTCCTGGCGCGCGAACCGCTCTCCAGCGGCATCTTCATCTCTGCCGAGATCAACGACGCGCTGGTCGACCTGATGCCCGAACGGCTGGTGGCCTGCGCCGATCTCGAGGCACCGACGAACCACAAGCGGCGCCTGTCCGCGTTCACCGCCACCGATCGCCGCGGCGCCTACCTGCACTGCGGCGTGCGTGAGCACGTGATGGCTTCGATGGCCAATGGCATGGCCGCGCACGGCGGCGTCGTTCCGCTGGCGGTGACCTACCTCGCCTTCAGCGACTACGAGCGCCCGGCGATCCGCATGGCCGCGCTGATGGGCCTGCCGGTGAAGTTCGTGTTCAGCCACGACTCGATCGGCATCGGCCGCAACGGGCCCACGCACCAGCCGGTGGAGATCCTCGCGGCGCTGCGCGCGATGCCCAACTTGCAGGTGCTGCGCCCGGCCGACGCGGTGGAGACCGCCGAGTGCTGGGAACTCGCGCTGGCGCGCCGCGACGGGCCTTCGACGTTGGTGTTCGCGCGGCAGGCGCTGCCGCACGTGCGCACTCAGCACACGGATGCCAACCTCAGCGCGCGCGGCGCCTACGTGCTGCGCGAAGCGGACGGCGCGCGCCGGGTGACGCTGCTGGCCACGGGCTCGGAAGTGGCGCTGGCCCTGGCGGCGCGCGAGCAGTTGCAGGCCGGCGGCGTGCCGACGGCCGTGGTGTCGATGCCCTGCTGGGATCTCTTCGAGGCCCAAGACCCCTCGTACCAGGCCGCCGTGCTCGGAGCCGACGGCGGCGTGCGCGTGGGCTGCGAGGCCGCGGTGCGCTTCGGCTGGGACCGCTGGCTCGGTTCGCGAGGCGCCTTCGTCGGGATGCGTGGCTTCGGCGCCTCGGGCCCGGCCGACGTGCTGTACGCGCACTTCGGCATCACCGCCGAGGCGATCGAGGCCGAGGCGAGGCGACTGCTCGCCGGCGGCTGAGCACGGCGCAACAGCGCAGCAACCGCCCCGCTGTTCAGGCGGGCCGGCTGACGACCGCCGGTTGCAGCTGAGCCCTCATCGCCGCTAAGCCGGCACGGCGTAGTCGGCCGCCGTCATCAGGTCGATGCCGCACTGAAGCTCGCGCACCCAGGCGATGAACTCGCCGATCGCCGGGCCCACCAGCGGCGCGCCGTGCTGCGGGGCGATCATCTCGATCGGCAACGTGGAGACCATGTCGGCCCACATCCGCAGCACCTGGTTCGACACCATGTAGCGGCGGTGGAAGGCCGTCATGCCCGGTAGCAGCTGCGCGAGCGTGTCGACGGGCTTCGCCGCCTCGGCGCCTGACAACAGCGAGACGCCCAGGTCGCCCGAGAACAGGATGCGCGAGGCCGGGTCCCAGAACTGGAAGTTGCCCTCGGCGTGCAGGAAGTGCGCCGGCAGGGCCACGAGGTCGTGCCGGCCGATGCGGATGCGCATGCCCGGGTCGGGGATGCCCACCACGCGCCCGGCGGTCTTGCCCGGCTTGCAGAAGTGCGGGATGAAGCGCTCCCACACGCGCGAGATGTAGATCGGCGCCTGCGTCGCGGTGGTCCAGCGGTCGAGCGACGCGATGATGTCCGGGTCGGCGTGCGAGGCCACGATCGCCGAGAGCTTGTGCGGCGGGAAGTGCCGCGACATCGTCAGGTACAGCTCCTGGTAGCCGAGGTTGCCGCCGGGGTCGAGGATGGCGCCGGTGTCACCGTCGACGATCAGGAACTGGTTGGACTGCACCGCCTCGCCGGCCTCGTCGCAGAGGTCGGTGAACATCAGGCAGCGGTGCCCGTCGCGCGCATGCAGTTCGATCGCCATGGCGCGCGACTGTCGGCGCTGCGCCGGCAAGGCGGCTTGATCGACATCAACGACGGCCGATGCGTCGGCCGCGCCCCGCGCCCGCCCGCCTACTCGTGCCGCAGCGCGTCGATCGGATTCATGCGCGCCGCGCGGCGCGCCGGCGCGTAGCCGAACACCACGCCCATCGCCGCAGCGAAGGCGAACGCGAGCACGTTGATGCGCACGTCGAAGGCATAGGGCAGCCCCATCAGCTGCGACAGGCCTACCGAGGCCGCGGTGGCCAGCAGCAGGCCCACGAGGCCGCCCACCGCCGACAGCACGACCGCCTCGGTGAGGAACTGCAGCAGCACTTCGCGCTCGAGCGCGCCGATGGCCAGCCGGATGCCGATCTCGCGCGTGCGCTCGGTGACGCTGACCAGCATGATGTTCATGATGCCGATGCCGCCGACGATCAGGCTCACGGCGGCCACGGCGCCGAGCAGCAGCGTGAGCACCTTGGTCGTGCCCGACAGCGTGTCGGCGATCTGCTTGGTGTCGAGCACGGTGAAGTTGTCGTCGTCGCCGGGGCGCACGTTGCGCCGCTCGCGCATCAGCCGCTCGATGCCGGTCTTCACGCGCTCGGTGCCGGCGCCGTCGGCTGCCGAGACCATCAGCGAGTTGACATCGGTGCTGCCCGTCATGCGCCGCTGCACGGTGCGCAGCGGCATCAGCACGAAGTCGTCCTGGTCATTGCCCATCGCGCCCTGTCCCTTGGGCGCCAGCAGCCCGATCACCTGGCAGCCGAAGTCCTGCAGCCGCAGCTCGGCGCCCAGCGGGTCGGTGCCGGGGAACAGCTCGCGCTTCACGCGGTCGCCGAGCAGGCACACCGACTTGCCGGCGCGCTCCTCGGCGTCGCTGAAGCCGCGGCCCGATGCGAGCCGCCAGTTGGCCACCGCGAGGTAGTCGCCCGTCGATCCGGTGACCACGGTGCGCCAGTTGCGCGCGCCGGCCACCGCGGTGGCGCCGCTGTTCACGGTGGGCGCCACCATCGCCACGCCGCCCACCTGCGTGGCCAGCGCGTCGACGTCGGCGGTCTTGAAGCGCGGCGCCGTGGCACCGCCGCCGCCCGGCCCCATGCGCAGGCCGGGGCTGACCATCAGCAGGTTGCTGCCCAGGCTCGAGATCTGCTGCGACACCGCCTGCGTGGCGCCGTTGCCCAGCGTGACCATCGTCACCACCGCGGCCACGCCGATCACGATGCCGAGCATCGTCAGCGCCGAGCGCAGCAGGTTGCGCCGGATCTCGCGCAGCGCCAGCAGCAGCGTGTTCCACAGCATGCGGCCCATCAGGCGCCAGTCCTCTCGGCGAGCGGGACGGCGGCGGCTCCGCGCCCGGTGTCCTCGTCGATCACGCCGTCGACGAAGCGCACGGTGCGGTGCGCATAGGCTGCCATGTCGGCCTCGTGGGTGACCATCATCACCGTGATGCCACGCTCGACGTTCAGCCGCGTGATCAGCTCCATGATCTCGTGGCTGCGGCGGGTGTCGAGGTTGCCGGTGGGCTCGTCGGCGAGCAGCACCATCGGCTCGGTGACGATGGCCCGCGCGATGGCCACGCGCTGCTGCTGCCCGCCGGAAAGTTCCGCCGAGGTGTGGTGCTCCCAACCCGACAGGCCCACGTCGGCCAGCGCGCGCCGGGCGCGTTCGGCGCGCTCGGCCTTGCGCTGCCCGCGATACAGCAGCGGCAGCTCCACGTTCTCCTGCGCCGACGTGCGCCGCAGCAGGTTGAAGCCCTGGAACACGAAGCCGAGATAGTGGCGGCGCAGCCTTGCGGCCTGGTCGTGGTCCAGCGTCTGCACCGGCACGCCGGCGTAGCGGTAGTCGCCGCTGGTGAGCGTGTCCAGGCAGCCGACGATGTTCATCGCGGTGGACTTGCCGGAGCCGCTGGGCCCCATGACCGCGATGAACTCGCCGCGCTCCACGACGAGGTCCACGCCGCGCAGCGCCTGGAACGCGGCGGTACCCTCGCCGTAGGTCTTCGTCACGCCGCGCAGCGCGATCAAGGGCGCGGCATCGACACGGGCTTCGCTCACCGCGTGGCCTCCGAGGCGTCGACGATCACCGCGTCACCCGACTTCAGCGCCCCGGCCGTCACCTCGGTGTGGCGGCCGTCGCTGGCGCCCACCGTCACGCGCACCGCGCGCGGCGTGCCGCCGTCGAGCACCCACACGGTCTGCTCGCTGCCGCGCGAGACCACGGTGCGCACGGTCTTGCCGACCCGGCCGCTCGGGGGCCGCGGGATCAGCAGCCCCGTGACGCCGCGGCCGCCGCTCGCCGCCGCATCGGCCGAGGCCGGCGGCGCCCAGCGCAGCGCCGCGTTCGGCACGCGCAACGCCTCGCCGCGCTCGAGCGTGGTGATGCGCGCGGAGCCGGTCATGCCGGGGCGCAGGCTCAAGTCCTCGTTGGCGGCCTGCAGCACCGCGCGGTAGGTGACCACGCCGTTGGTGGTCTCCGATCCATAGCGCACGCGGCGGATCACGGCCGGGTAGCTGCGGTCGGGATAGGCGTCGACGCCGAAGGTGGCCTTCTG
Source organism: Rubrivivax sp. (assembly GCA_016789955.1). Classification (GTDB taxonomy): domain Bacteria; phylum Pseudomonadota; class Gammaproteobacteria; order Burkholderiales; family Burkholderiaceae_C; genus Rubrivivax. The sequence goes on from JAEUPB010000037.1 coordinate 12,166, forward strand.
CCCTTCGCGCACCTGGCCGACATCGGCTTCGTCGATGTTCACCTGCAGCTCCATCTGCGTGAGGCTCTGCGCCAGCGTGAACAGCACCGGCGCCTGCAGCGACGCGGCCACGGTCTGCCCGGGCTCCACCTTGCGCAGCAGCACCACGCCGTCGATCGGCGAGCGGATCGAGGCCTTGTCGACGTTGGTGCGGTCGCTGCGCAGCGTGGCCTGCGCCTGCACCAGCGCGGCCTCGGCGGCGGCAGCGTTGGCCGCGGCCTTCTCCACCGCCGCTTCGGCGGTGGCCATCTCGGCACGCGAAGGCAGCCGGCCGCCGGAGAGCTTCCACGCCTCCTGCAGCCGTTCGAGGTTGCCCTGCGCCTCCTTCACCGAGGCGCGCTGCAGCTGCACTGCGGCTCGTGCGGAGGTCACCGCGGCCTCGCTGCGCGCGACCTGGTCGCGCAGCTTGGCCATGTCCAGCCGTGCCAGCACCTGGCCGGTGCGCACGCGGTCGTTGTCCTGCACGAGCACGGCCTCGATGGTGCCGGAGAGCTCGCTGCCGACGTCCACCTGCGTGGTGGGCTGCAGCTTGCCGGTGGCCGACACCTGCACGACGAGGGCGCCGCGCGACGCGGGCTCGGTCTGGTATTGCAGCACCGGCGCGGCGCTGCGGCGGCCGAGGAACCACCACGCCGCGGCACCGGCCGCGACCAGCGCCACGAGCACGAGCAGCGCCGTGCGCAGCCGGCGACGCGTCGCGCTGCCCGAGGCGGCGCCGATGGTGGCGGCCACGTCGACAGGCGCCACGCCGGGGGGTAGGGCCGGAGGTGATCCCGGAGCGCGACCCGGGGTGTCGGTGGAGGTGTTCATGAGGCACTCGCCCAGGCGCCGCCCAGGCCCTTGTACAAGCGGATCAGCCCGGCCCACGCGTCGCCGCGCGAACTGGCCAGGCTGTCCTCGATGGATTGCAGGCTGCGCTCGGTCTCGAGCACCTGCGTCACGTCGGTCAGGCCGCTGCGGTAGCCGATGCGCGCCAGTTCGGCCGCGTTGCGCGCGCTGGCCGCGGCATCGGCGAGCCGCGCGGCGCGGTCACGCGCCCCCTGCCACGCGCTGATCGCGGACTCCACGTCACCGAGTGCCGCCAGCGCGGCCTGCTCGTAGGCCACCGCGGCCCGCTCCTGCGCCGCGCCCTGCACCTGCCACTGCGCGCGCAGCCGGCCGCCGTCGAACAACGTGCCGCCGATCTGCGCCGCCAGCGACGCCGCCGCGGCCTGCCCGCCGGTCAACGCCGACAGGGTCAGCGCCTGCCAGCCCAGCGATGCGCTCAGCGACACGCGCGGGAACATCGCCGCGCGGACCTGGTCGGTGCGCGCCACCTCGGCGAGGAACTGGCGCTCGGCCTGGCGCACGTCGGCGCGCTGGCGCAGCGCCTCGGCCGGAACGCCCACCGCCGGACGCTCGGGCAGATCGGGCCATGCCAGCGGCGCGGCGAGCCGCGCGTCCAACGCATCGGGCGTGCGGCCGATCAGCACGGCCAGGCTCTGCCGCGATTGCGCCAGCGTGGCCTGCAGCGCGGGGATCTGCGCCCGCGCCTGTTCCAGCGCGGTGCGGGACTGCGCGGAGTCCAGCGACGACGCGAGGCCGCTCTGCGTGCGCCAGCCGGCGATCTCGAAGAGCGCCTGCTGGTTCTGCAGCGAGCGCTCGGCCAGCACCAGGCGCTGCTGCAGCACCGCGATCTCGGCATAGCGCCGCGCCACCTCGGCCAGCAGCGTGACGCGCGCATCCTCCAGCGCCGCGGCCGCGGCCTGCTCGTCGGCCTCGGCAGCGCGCGCACCGGCGCCCAGCCGGCCGAAGGCGTCGAGTTCCCAGCTCGCGTCGAAGCCGGCGTCGTACACGGTGCGGCCGCCGCTGCCGGAGACGCTCGAGCCGCCGCTGTCGCTGCGCGCCACGCTGCCGCTCCACGACACGCTCGGCGAGAACTGGGCCTCGGCCAGCGCGCGGCGTGCGCGCGACTCGGCCAGCCGCGCCTGCGCGGTGCGCAGGTCGGGTGCGGCCCGCAAGGCCGCGGCCATCAGCTCGTCGAGCAGCGGCGTGCGGAACCACGCGGCGGGCTGCGCGCGGCGCTCGCTGCGGTCGACGGCACCGCCGCCCGAGGCCCACGTGGCCTGGGCCGCCAAGGCGGTCGGGTGGCCGGTCGGAGCCGGCGACAGGCTGGCGCACCCTCCGACCAGCAGCAAGGCCCCCACAAGGCCCGAGACCCTGACCGCTCGGCGCCCGACGAGCTCGGTGTTCGGCATGCAACTTCCGCCAGGCCCGATGGGGCCTGCATCGCCGCCACTCTGGCAGAGCCGTGTCGACAAACATTGACGGCGTGTAAGCCCCAGGTGAAGCGTGACGGCCGCACGCCGGCGGCATCACTTCTTCGCCTTCAGCGCTCGAACGGCCGTCAGGTCATCGCCAGCGGCCGCTTGCGTGTGGGTGGCGGGAAGCGCTGGTCGAGGCGTGCCAGGTCCTCCGACGTCAGCACGAGGTCGAGCGCATCGAGGTTCTCGCGCAGGTGGCGCTCCTGCCCGGCCTTGGGGATCGCCAGCGTGCCGGGCAGCGCCAGCACCCAGGCCAGCGCCACCTGCGCGGCGGTGGCACCATGCGCACGGCCGATGTCCGCGAGCAGCGACTCGGCCGAGAGCGCGCCCTGGTCGATCGGGCTGTAGGCCATCATCGGCATGCGCCGCGCGTTCATCCACGGCAGCAGCTCGAACTGCACGCCGCGCTCGGAGAGCGAGCAGTACACCTGGTTCGCCGCGCAGCCGCCATCGATCGCCGCGAGTTCGCGCAGGTCGTCGGTGTCGAAGTTGCTCACGCCCCAGTGGCCGATGCGTCCGGCCGCCTGCAGCTCCTGCATCGCGGCCACGGTGTCGGCCAGCGGGTGGCTGCCACGCCAGTGCAGCAGGTAAAGGTCGATGCGGTCGACCCGCAGCCGCTGCAGGCTGCGCTCGCAGGCCGCCACGGCGCCTCGGCGGCTCGCGTTGTGCGGATAGACCTTGCTGACGATGAACACGTCATCGCGCGGCACGCCGCTCTCGGGGAGCGCCTGTCCCACCACCTCCTCGGCGCCGCCCTCGCCGTACATCTCGGCGGTGTCGATCAGCCGATAGCCGAGTTCCAGCGCGCGCCGCACCGCAGCCACGTCGGCGCGGCGCTGGCTCTTCGACTCGCCGAAGCGCCAGGTGCCCAGGCCCAGCGCAGGCACCGGGGTGCCGTCGGGCAATGAGACCTGGCGCATCGTCATGCGACGCTGGTGCGCGACCCGCGGCGCCTCAGCCCGCCGCCCCGGCCGCGGCCTTTGCCGCCTGCCAGGCGTCGAGCTTGGCGCGCGCCTCGTTCTGCGCGGGGTCCATCGCGGAGTCGTGGTGCTCGCGCTTGCTCGTCAGCTCGATCACGTAGCCGTTGGGGTCGCGGAAGTAGATCGAGTCGATGAAGCCGTGGTTGGAGATGCCCCGCGTCTCGATGCCGGCAGCCCGGCCCTTGGCGAACATGGCGTCGAGCGTGGCACGGTCGACCTCCAGCGCGATGTGCAGGTCGTAGTCGTGCTGCGGCTTGAAGTCGAAAGGCATGTCCGGCGCCTCGAAGAAGGCGAGGTACGAGCCGTCGCCGAGGCGATAGAAGGTGTGCAGCGTGTCGGTCTTGCGGCCGCTCTTCGTTTCGCGGATCTCGAGGGTGCCCGACAGCGGCAGCCCGAGGAAGTCCTCGTAGAACTGCCGCGTCTGGCCGGAGTCGCGGCAGCGGTAGGCGTTGTGGTGCAGGCCCTGGATCATGGTCGCCGCTCCCTTCGCATGCGCTGCAGCGGCGGTCACACCGTGGCGAGCTGGCCCTTGGGCAGCTGCGCCGCGAAGCCGTTGATCGCCGCGTAGACCTTCTCCCACGTCGGCCGCTGCTTCATGCGGCCGAGCCAGGCCTTCACGTTCGGGTAGGACGCCAGGTCCGAGCCGATCACCTCGCCCAGGTGCACGAACGAGGCGCCGTAGTAGTCGGCGATGGTGATGTGGTCGCCGCACAGGAAGGGCTTGCCCGGGCCCAGCAGCTTCTGGTCGAGCACCGTGAGCCACACCTTCGATCGCTCCTGGCCCCAGGCCACGGTGACGCGCTGGGCCTCTTCGCTGGCGCGCTTGTGGCCGGGGAAGATCTGCGTGTAGACGGTGTTGTAGGCCAGGTCCCGGCAGAGCTGGGTGTTGATCCAGTCCATCATCTCGTTGACCTTGGCGCGCTGCTTCAGGTCCTTCGGGTAGGTGGGCGAATCGACCTTGTCGGCCAGGTACTTCAGGATCGCCGAGCTTTCGGTGAGCCGGAAGTCGCCTTCCTCGAGCACCGGCACCAGGCTGTTCGGGTTCACGGCCTTGAACGGCTCGCCGTAGTGCTCGCCGGTGAACAGGTCGACCAGTTGCATCTCCACGTTCAGGCCGTGGTCCTCGATGAACATCATCACCGGGCGGCTGACGGTGGAGGCGGGGTGGTAGTAGAGCTTCACGGCACGGGTCCTCGGTGGAAATGACGAACCCGTGACGTTGCATGAGCGCCGCCCTCGGCGCAAGCGGGTCGCCCCGGAGCCGTGCCGGCCACCGACGACCGGGCCCGGCCGGAATCAGTTCGACGCCGCCGAGGCCGCCGTGTTTGCCGAGGCCGGTCCCACGCGCGGCGGCTCCTGCGCCGGCTCCACCTTCGGCGCGCCGATGCTCTGCTCGATCGGCGGCAGCGTGTGCGCGATGCCCTTGTGGCAGTCGATGCAGGTCAGCCCCTGGTTGAACGCGGTCTGGTGCGTGCCGGCGGCGCGGCGGTTCTGCTCGGCGTAGTCCATGTAGCCGAAGTTGTGGCAGTTGCGGCACTCCTGGCTGTCGTTGCGCTTCATGCGCTCCCACTCGTGCTGCGCGAGCACGGCGCGCTTGGCGTTGAACTTCTCCGGCGTGTCGATGGAGCCCAGGATCTTGTGCAGCACCTCGTTGCTCGCCTGGATCTTGCGCACGATCTTGGGCCCCCACTCGCGCGGCACGTGGCAATCGGGGCTGGTGGCGCGCACGCCGGTGCGGTTCTGGTAGTGGATGGTGTTGCGGTACTCGACGTAGACGTTCTCCTGCATCTCGTGGCAGGAGATGCAGAAGGCCTCGCGGTTGGTCCACTCGAGCGCGGTGTGGAAGCCGCCCCAGAACAGGATGCCCAGCACGAAGGCCACGCCCAGCGCGCTGGTGGCCAGACCCCAGGCCCACACGGTGAAACGACGGACCTTGCCGGCCGGGGGCGCGCTGTCGTTCTTGCCGTTCTCGTCAGCCATCGGATCGCCCCTCACTGCAGCCCGCGCGCGCGGCGGAACTCGTTGGCCACCAGCGGCTTGGCATCGGTCTGCGGCACGTGGCACTGGGTGCAGAAGTAGCGCCGCGGGCTGATGTTGTCCAGCTCCTGTCCCTCGCGCGAGCGGAAGTGCGTGACGCTGACCTTCGTGGCGCCCGAGGCCTTCGCGCGCTGCCAGGCGTGGCAGTCCATGCACTTGTTGAAGTTCTTCGTGATCTGGTAGTTGGCCGTGTTGTGCGGGATCAGCGGCGGCATCTGCACGAAGTCGCGATCGCCCACCGGGTGGTCGCGCTCCTGGTGCGAGGCCACCGGGGGGTTGTCCTGGTTCAACGGCGTGCCGCCGCGCAGGCCCTTGATCGCCACCGGCGCCTCGTCGGCGGCGGTGGCGGTGGAGGTCGCCAGGCTCAACGCGCCCGCGGCGCCCAGCGCCAGCGCCACGATGAGCATCAGGTTGCGGACGTTCATCGTCAGTTCCTTCGGTGGTCGTATCGGTGGGTGTAGGTGAAGACCTGCGGCGCGCAGACGTCGATGCAGCGGCCGCAGTTGGTGCAGGCCGGGTCCTGGATCACCGGCGAGCCGCCGCCCTCGCCCGGCTTGCCGGGCTTGCCTTTGAGCGGCATCACGATCACCTGCGGTTCGGGGCAGACGGCATAGCAGTCGGCACAGTCGTTGCAGCGGCTGGCGTGGCGCGCCGACACGCGCAGCAACGACGCACGGCCGATCAGCGCGTAGGCCGCGCCATGCGGGCACAACGCGCCGCACCAGCCACGCGGCGCCACCAGCAGGTCGAACAGGAACACGGCCGCCACGGCGCCCCAGGCCACACTGCCGCCGAAGATCAATGCGCGCTGCGTCAGCGACACCGGGTTGACGCTCTCCCAGACGAGGTGCCCGATGAGCGCCGTGACGACGAGCACCGCGCCGAGCAGCCAATGCCGCAGCGACTTGCGCGGCGCGCGCCCGCCGGTGAGCCGCAGCCTGCGGCGCAGCCACGCGGCCGCGTCGGTGACCACGTTCACCGGACACACCCAGGCGCAGTAGGCACGGCCTCCCGCGAGTGCGTAGAACGCGATGACGATCGCCGCCCCGGTCAGCGCGCTGGCCTCGGGCGCGTGGCGCGTGGCCAGCACCTGCGCCAGCACGAACGGGTCGGTGAGCGGCAGCACCGTGAGGGTGACGCTCGACGACAGGTTGCCCTTCACCACCCACACGCCGGCCAGCGGCCCGAGCAGGAACAGCGCGAGGAGCGCCGCCTGCACGGCGCGGCGCAGCACGAGAAAGCGGTGCGCGCGCCACCAGCCATGCGCTTGTGCCGCCGCATGCCCGGGCACGCCACCGCGCTCCGGGGGCGGCACCGCAGCCGCGGGCATCGGCGTGGCCGGCGTGCCGCTCATCGCGAGCCCTCCGCAGGCCGCACGTACGGCTCGCGCCCGGTGCGCAGCGGCGCGATCTCGCCTTCGGCCGGCGCCTCGGGCAGCTGCTGCACGGGCTGCGCGAAGGTCGGCCGGCCGGCGCGGCTGGCGGCGTCCCAGCCCTTGCGGTAGTGGCGCCCAAGCTGGCCGCGCGCCAGCGCCGGCGGCAGCACCTTGATGGCCGCCTGCTCGAGCACGCAACTCTTCTCGCATTTGCCGCAGCCGGTGCAGGCCTCGGCGTGAACGGTGGGCAGCAGCATCGCGTGGCGGTCGCTGCGCGGGTTGCTGACCTTCTCGAGCGTGATCGCCTGGTCGATCACCGGGCAGACGCGGTAGCACACGTCGCAGCGCAGGCCGAGGAAGTTCAGGCAGTTCTCTTCGTCGACGAGCACCGCCACGCCCATCTTCGCCTTCGTGATGTCGGTGAGCGCGTGGTCGAGTGCGCCGGTGGGGCAGGCCTTGATGCAGGGAATCGCCTCGCACATCTCGCACGGGATGTCGCGCGCCTCGAAGTACGGCGTGCCGATGGCGACGTTGGCGGCCAGCCCCTCGCCCCACGTGGAGAGCTTCAGGTTGTGCGGCGGGCAGTCGCGCACGCACAGGCCGCAGCGGATGCAGGCGCCGAGGAACGCCGCCTCGTCGAGCGCACCGGGCGGCCGCAGCGCCTGCGCCGGCCGCGCGTGCGCCGGCCGGGCGACGAGCGCAGCCCCACCGGCGGCGAGCGCGGCGGTGGCTGCACTGGCAGCGCCTTGCAGCACCGTGCGGCGCGAGAGGTCCATGGTCATTCCACGCAACGGGTGGCGCAGGGGCTCAGGCGCGCACCACTTTCACGGCGCACTTCTTGAAGTCGGTCTCCTTGGAGATCGGGCAGGTGGCGTCCAGCGTCAGCTTGTTGACGAGACGCCCTTCATCGAAGAACGGCACGAAGATCAGGCCGCGCGGCACCTTGTTGCGCCCCTTGGTCTCGACGTGCGCGACGATCTCGCCGCGGCGCGACGCCACCTTCACCTGCATGCCGCGCTGGATGCCGCGGTCCTTGGCGTCGTCGGGGTGCATGAACACCACCGCCTCGGGCACCGCGCGGTGCAGCTCGGCGACGCGTCTCGTCATCGTGCCGGTGTGCCAGTGCTCCAGCACGCGGCCGGTGCACAGCCACAGGTCGTAGTCCTTGTCGGGGCTCTCGGCGGCGGGCTGGTAGGGCAGCGCGTAGATCACCGCCTTGCCGTCCTTGTGGCCGTAGAACTTCACGCCCTCGCCCTTCTTGACGTACGGGTCGTAGCCCTCGCGGAAGCGCCACAGCGTCTCCTTGCCGTCGACCACCGGCCAGCGCAGCCCGCGCACCTCGTGGTAGGTGTCGAACGACGCGAGGTCGTGGCCGTGGCCGCGGCCGAACTCGGCGTACTCCTCGAACAGGCCCTTCTGCAGGTAGTAGCCGAGCTCCCGGCTCTCGGGGTTGCTGTAGTCCTTGATGTACCTGGCGTTGACCTTCGTGAGGTCGGCCAGCGGGTACTTGTTGACCTTGCCGTTCCTGTAGAGCACGTCGAACAGCGTCTTGCCCTTCAACTCGGGCTTCTTCGCGATCAGCTCGGCCGGCCACACCTCCTCGACCTTGAAGCGCTTGCTGAACTCGATGTACTGCCACAGGTCGCTCTTGGCCTGGCCCGGTGCGTTGACCTGCTGGCGCCAGAACTGCGTGCGCCGCTCGGCGTTGCCGAAGGCGCCCTCCTTCTCCACCCACATCGCGCTGGGCAGGATCAGGTCGGCGGCCATCGCGCTCGCGGTGGGGTAGGCGTCGCTGACGACGACGAACGTGGCCGGGTTGCGCCAGCCGGGCAGGATCTCGCCGTTGATGTTCGGCCCGGCCTGCATGTTGTTGGTGGTGCTCGTCCAGTAGCACTTGAGCTTGCCGTCCTTCAGCGCGCGGCTCTGCGCCACTGCGTGCAGCCCGATCCTGTCGTTGATCGTGCCGTCGGGCAGGCCCCAGATCTCCTCGGTGTGCTTGCGGTGCTCGGGGTTGGTGACCACCATGTCGGCCGGCAGCCGGTGCGCGAAGGTGCCCACCTCGCGCGCGGTGCCGCAGGCGCTGGGCTGCCCGGTCAGCGAGAACGGGCTGTTGCCCGGCTGGCTGATCTTGCCGGTGAGCAGGTGGATGTTGTAGACCATGTTGTTGGCCCACGTGCCGCGCGTGTGCTGGTTGAAGCCCATCGTCCACAGCGACATCACCTTGACCTTCGGGTCGGCGTACAGCCTGGCCAGGTCTTCCAGCTGCTTCACCGGCACGCCGGAGAGCTTGCTCACCTTGTCGGCCGTGTAGTCGGAGACGAACTTCGCGAACTCGTCGAAAGTGCTGGGCGTCGAGTCGTTCGGGTTGCCCTTGGGCTTGCCGTCGGCGCCGGCATAGCCGTTGGACTTGGCGTCCTTCTCCAGCGCGTGCGCCGGGCGCAGCCCATAGCCGATGTCGTCGGCGCCCTTCTTGAAGTTGACGTGCTTCCTGACGAACTCGGTGTCGACCTTCTTGTTCGAGATCAGGTAGTGCGCGATGTAGTTCAGGATGGCCAGGTCGGTCTGCGGCTTGAAGACCATCGGCAGGTCCGCGAGGTCGAAGCTGCGGTGCTCGAAGGTCGACAGCACCGCCACCTTGGTGCTGGGGTGCGACAGCCGCCGGTCGGTGATGCGGCTCCACAGCACCGGGTGCATCTCGGCCATGTTGCTGCCCCACAGCACGAACGCATCGGCCTGCTCGATGTCGTCGTAGCAGCCCATCGGCTCGTCGATGCCGAAGGTGCGCATGAAGCCGGCCACGGCGCTGGCCATGCAGTGGCGCGCGTTGGGGTCGAGGTTGTTGGAGCGGAAGCCCGCCTTCCACAGCTTCGCGGCCGCGTAGCCCTCGAAGATCGTCCACTGGCCCGAGCCGAACATGCCCACGCCGGCGGGCCCGTCGCTCTGCAGCGTCTCCTTCCACTTCGCGGCCATCAGGTCGAAGGCCTCGTCCCACGAGACCGGCACGAAGTCGCCGTTCTTGTCGTACTTGCCGTCCTTCTTGCGCATCAGCGGCGTCGTGAGCCGGTCGGCGCCGTACATGATCTTCGACAGGAAGTAGCCCTTGATGCAGTTGAGGCCGCGGTTGACCGGCGCGTCGGGGTCGCCCTGCGTGGCGACGACGCGGCCGTCCTGCACGCCGACCATCACGGCGCAACCGGTGCCGCAGAAGCGGCACGGCGCCTTGTCCCAGCGCACGGCGGCGTCGGTGGGGGCCTTCGGCGCGGGCGTCTGCGCCACGGCGATGGGGATGCCCGCGGCGGCGGCGCTGGCGGCCAGGGCCTGGGTCTTCAGGAAGTCACGGCGATCGGCTTGCATGCGGGGTCTCTCAGGAATGCGGGGGGACGGGGGCGCTGCGGAACTGGTCGCGCAGGTCGTGCAGGCTGCCGCGCCAGGCGCGGTAGTCATGCACGCCGGCCGGGGCCGGTGCATCGGGCCCGGAGTACTCGTAGACGAGCGAGGTGTTCAGCACCTGCGGCAACAGCGCGATCGAGGCCAGCGTCGCGGCGGCCGCGTGCAGTTGGCCATCGCGCTCGGCATCCTCGATCACGAGCACCAGGCGGCCGTCGCCGGGATCGAGGGCGACATCGGTGCCGGGGCAAGCCGCCAGCTCCGCCACGGTGGCGGCGACATCGGCCGGGCGCACGCGCACGACTGCACCGAGAATGGACACGTCTCGTCTCCTCCTGTTGCCAGGCCCGGACTCTGCCCGTCGATCGTGCAATGCACTTTGATGCATCGCAAGTGCATCTCATCGACAGAACCGATCACAAGCAGATGGTCGACACCCACCGACGCTCATTTCTACGGGGCCGCGTGCACTCTTCGGGGGAGGCTGCGGCCCCGAGGCCACCGTGGTCGCTGCAGCCCGACGCGCGTTTCACGTCGACCTGCACGCGCTGCGGCGACTGCGTGCGCGCCTGCCCTGTACACGTGCTGCACAAGGGCGATGGCGGCTACCCCGAGATCCGATTCGATGCCGACGGCTGCACGTTGTGCGGCGACTGCGCCCGCGCGTGCGCGCCGCGCGCCATCGACCCTCACGCCATGCCGCTGGTGGCGTTCCCGTGGCGCGTGCAGGTCTCGGCCGCGTGCCTCGCGCAGCGCGGCGTGGAGTGCCGCGTCTGCGGCGACGCCTGCGGCACCCGCGCGCTGCGCTTCGTGCCGGCGCGCGGCGGCATCGCGCAGATGCGCATCGAGCTCGACGCCTGCACCGGCTGCGGTGCCTGCCAGCCGGTGTGCCCGGTGCAGGCGATCGCGATGACGCGCGCCGCTACAGCCAGCCCGAACGCCGGAAGCGCCACCACATGAAGGTGCCGCTGCTGACGATCAGCAGCAGCGCCGCCGGGTAGCCCCACGCGAGCTTCAGCTCGGGCATGTGCTCGAAGTTCATGCCCCAGATGCCGGCGAAGGCGGTGGCCACCGCGAAGATCGCGGCCCACGCGGCCAGCCGCTTGGTGACCTCGCCTTCCTCGATGGTCACCAGCGACAGGTTCACCGTGATCGCGGTGCCGATCGACTCGCGGATCGTGTCCAGCCCCGCCTGCAGCAGCGCGAGGTGGTCGCCGACGTCGCGGAAGTAGCCCTGCAGGTTCTGGCACACGGTCGGCACGCGCCCGCCGTGGAACTTGCCCGAGAACTGCAGCATCGAGCCCACCGCGTGCTCGAGCACCAGCGCCTTGCGCTTGAGGCCGTACAGGCGCTGCAGGTTGGAGCGCGCCGCGCGCGGCACGAAGATGTGTTCCTCGATCGCCTCCAGGTCCGCCTGCAGCTGCTCGAGCACCGGCACGTAGCGGTCGACCACCTCGTTCATCAGCCCATACAGCGCGTAGCCTGCGCCGGCGGCGAGCTGCCGCGGCTCGCGCTCGCAGCGCTCGCGCACGTTGACGAACGACGCCGCACGGGCGTTGCGCCGCACGGTCACGACGTAGCCCGGGCCGACCAGCACCACCAGCTGCTCCTGCGCCAGACCCGCCTCGGTGGGCTGCACCATCTGCATCACGACGAACAGGTCGTCGTCGTACTCGTCGAGATGCGGCCGCTGGTGGTCGCGCAGGGCGTCCTGCACCGCCAGCGGGTGCAGGTTGAAGGTGCGGCGCAACCCGTCGAGGTCTTCGCCCGTGGGGTCGCGCAGCGAAAGCCACACGAGGTGCCCGGGCTGGCCCAGGTGGCGTTCGACATGGGTGGCCGGCACCTCGCCGACGCGGATGCCGTCTCGATAGACGACGCAGTTCATCACCATCGGGTTGCTCCTTGTTCTGGGGCTGGTCACGCGACGCATGCCCCTACGAACCGTAGTGTGAACCGGGCCCTGCGGGAGGCCGGGCGCGCTGGACGACCGCGTCGTCCAGCGGCCGGCGCGGGATCTGACTTTGATCATGGTCCTGCACGACGCGGCGGCCATAGTGGTCGCCATGGGCCGGGTCCCTCACGCCATCGCTCGCTGGAGCAAGGTGCTGCAGATCGTCGCCGCGCTGATGGCCGCTGCCGGCGCGGCACATGCGCAACCCCTGGTCGTGAAGATCGGCCATGCCGCCCCCACTCGCGGGTGGCTGGCCCGCGTGGGCATCGAGAACGAGAGCGCGGCGCGGCTGGCGGTGGAGACGCTGAACGCACGCGGGTTGCGCATCGGCGGGCAGCCCGCGGTCTTCGAACTCGTGAGCGCCGACGACAGCGGTGATGCCGAGCAGGCCCGCGCGGCCGCGCGCACGCTGCTGGCCGCGGGGGTCAGCGCGGTCGTCGGGCACATGACCTCGGGTGCCTCGATCGCCGCAGCCCCGCTCTACGCCGACGCCGGCGTCGCGCAGGTCACGCCGTCGGCCACCGCGCCGGCGTACACGCGCATGGGCCTGAAGACGACGTACCGCGTTGTGGCCGACGACACGCAGATCGCGCGCGCGCTGGCCCGGCACGCCGTCGACGAACTGAAGCTGCGTCGCATCCTCGCCGTCGACGACGGCAGTTCCTACGGCCGCGGGCTGACCGCGGCCTACATGGAGGCGGTGCGGGCGGTCGGCGGCGCGGTGATCGACCTGCAGCACCTGGGGGAGGGCGCGGCGGCGGATGCGGCACGCGTGGCGGAGTGGAAGTCGATCGCGCCGGACGCGGTGTTCTACGCCGGCTTCGACCGCGAGGCGGGGGCGATGCTGAAGCAGATGCGCGCAGCGGGCCTGGACGCCGCCTTCATCGGCGGCGACGGCATCTGCACGCCCGACCTGGTGTCGTACTGGGCGGCCGGTGCGGCGCGCGACGGACAGGTGGTCTGCGCGCTGCCGCGGGCCGTGCCCGGCAGCGCAGACGCCCGCATCGCCGAGTTCGTGGCCGCGTACGAGCGGCGCTACCGGCGCGAACCCGAGTTCTACGGCGCCTATGCCCACGACGCCGTGATGCTGCTGGCCGACGCGATGGTCCGCGCCGGCTCCGCGGTGCCGGCGCAGGTGGTCGCGGCGCTCGCGGCCACCACCGGTTACGAGGGCGCCACCGGCACGCTGGCCTTCGACGAGCGCGGCGACCTGCGTCAGCCGGCGTTGACGCTCTACACCTACGTCGGCGAACAACGCCGGCTGCTGCGCACGGTCCGCTGAACGCCCCCGCGGCCGTCGTCAGAGCAGGTCTTCCGGCACGAAGCTGCCGAGCAGCCACAGCTTCAGGCGCAACCACAGGTCGTGGTGGGGCTCCTCGGCATGGACCGTCTGCCGGCCCTGCCAGTCGGTCTCGACCCACTCGATGCGGTCCCCGCTGCCCGCCAGCCGCAGACGGTAGGTGCCTGCCAGGATGCCGTCGCGGAACACGCGATACATCTGCGCTGCCAGTTCGGGGCTGTCGATCTCGAGTGCCGCTTCGGTGTTGTCGCGTGTCGATCGGGGGTCGAGGTTCATCGAGCCGATGAACAGCCATCGGTGGTCGATCGTCAGCGTCTTGGTGTGCAGGCGCCCGATGGCGCTGCCGAGATAGGCGACGCGGCCCGAGTCGCGCGCCAGCGTCGGGCTCACCTCGTGGATGCGCAGGCCGGCGCGCAGCAGCGCGGCGCGATAGCGCGCGTAGCCGGCGTAGGCGAGCGGCTCGTCGGTGGAGCCGATCGAGTTGGTGACCAGGATCACGCGACCGGCGCCGCCGGCCTCCAGCGCGCGGATCACCTCCATGCCGCGCTCGCCGGGTATGAAGTAGGCCGACACGATCAGCGCCTCCTCGCGCACCTGGGCCAGCCGCGCCAGTGCCTGTTCGGCCACCGAGGGCAGCGCCGTCGGGCCACGGTCGCCATCGGCGATGGCCTTGCGCGGCGGGTCGGCGAGCACACGCGCCCGGGCGTGCACGAGGCCGAGGCGGCCCTCGTCGAGCTGGCGCACGGGACTCGGCAGGCCGGCCCAGTCGCGCTGACGCTCGCCCAGCCGCGTGGTCGCGTCGCGCACCGCGGCGTCGAAACGCGTGCGGGCCTCGTCGATCGGGCGCCGCCCGAGCAGCTGCTCGACCGGGTAGGCAGCGTCGCTGTTCCAGTAGGCATCGAACACCGCCGACAGCTCGCGCACGACCGGCCCGGCCGACAGCACGTCCAGGTCGAGGAAGTTGGCGTCGGGGTCGTTCATGAAGTACGCGTCGCCGACATTGCGCCCGCCCGATACCGCGAGCGCGTTGTCGGCCACGTAGAGCTTGTTGTGCATGCGCCGGTTCACGCGGCCGAACTCGTGCAGCGACCACAGCACCCGCCAGGCCGGCGAGGCACCACGCACCGGCAGCGGATTGAAGAGCCGCACCTGCACGTTGGGGTGCGCGGCGAGATCGGCCAGCAGCGCGGCGTCGCCCGCGTGCAGGTCGTCGACCAGCAGCCGCACGCGCACGCCGCGCTGCGCGGCGTCGCGCAGCTCGCGCAGCAGGCCGCGGCCGGTGCCGTCGTCGGCCCACAGGTAGTACTGCGCATCCAGCGTCTGCACCGCGCGGCGCGCCAGCGCCACGCGCAGGTTGAACGACGACTCGGCGTTCAGCAGCAGCCGGAAGCCCGACAGACCCGGCTGCGCGGCCGGCAGCGAAGCCTGCGCGATGCCGACCAGCGGTGCGTCGACCGACGGGGGGCGTGCGTGCTCCGGCACGCGCAGCGATGGCGGCGGCAGGCTCGCGCACCCTGCGAGCACCACCACCAGCCCGGCCATCGCGACCCGCCACCTCCTCGCCAGCCCTGCCCGCATCAGCCAGGGCCTCCATCGGCGAACAACTCGACCAGCAGCCCGCGCAGCCAGCGGTTGGCCGCCGAGCGGTGCTGCTTGGCGTGCCAGAAGACGTTGATCGACGCCTCGGGCAGCCGCACCGGGTGCGCCCGCCACGCCAGCGCGAACGGCTCGGCGAGCTGCATCGCCAGCCGCTCGGGCACCGTGGCCACCAGGTCGCTGCCCTGCAGCAGGTGGCCGATGCCGACGTAGTGCGGCACCGTCAGCCGCACGCGGCGCTCGATGCCGGTGCGCGCCAGCAACTCGTCCACCTGTCCGTGGCCGGTGCCGGAGGAGACCACCACGAGGTGCTCGCAGGCCTGGTAGTCGGCCAGCGTGGCGCGCGGCCGGTCGAGCCGGTGGCCGCGGCGGTACAGGCACACGTAGCGCTGGCGGAACAGCCGCCGCTGGAAGTAGCCCGCCGAGAGCTGCGGCAGCAGGCCGATCGCGAGGTCGACCTTGCCGGCCTCCATCTCGTCCTTCAGGTTCACCGCCGTGTTGCGCACAGTGGAGAGCTGCACGCCGGGCGCGTCGCGGCGGATGCGCTCCACCAGTGCCGGCAGGAACACGATCTCGCCGATGTCGCTCATGCCGATCGTCATCGCACGCTCGGCAGTGGCCGGGTCGAAGGTGAGCCGCTGGTTGATGCCGCTCTCGATCATCGCCAGCGCCACGCCCACCGGCTCGGCGAGCTGCTCGGCCAGCGGCGTGGGCGCCATGCCGCCGGGCGTGCGCAGGAACAGTTCGTCGCCGAACAGGCGGCGCAGCCGTGCTAGCGCGTTGCTCACCGCCGGCTGCGTGAGGCCGAGCCGCGCGGCCACCCGCGACACGCGCCGCTCCACCAGCAGGTGGTTGAACACCACCAGCAGGTTCAGGTCGACGCGGTGCAGCTCCAGCATTCAGCACGGTGATGGACTGTATTCAGTTCATTTTATTGGCTGATCGGCCTGCGCCGGCCATCATGGCGGCCCACCGCTGGAGCCCCGATGAGCGATCCCCTCGCCGAGACCGCCGCCGTGCCGCCCTCCGCCTGCTTCCCCGAGCAGCCGCAGTGGCCCGGCGACGGCACGCACCGCATCCCGTTCGTGGCGTACACGAGCGGCGAGCTGTACCGCCGCGAGCTCGAGCGGTTCTTCTACCGAGGCCACTGGTGCTACGTGGGCCTGGAGGCCGAGGTGCCCAACCCCGGCGACTACAAGCGCACCGCGATCGGCGAGCGCTCGGTGATCCTGGTGCGCGACGCCGACGGCAGGCTGAACGTCGTGGAGAACGTCTGTGCGCACCGCGGCATGCGCTTCTGCCGGCGGCGCGACGGCAACACCCAGGAGTTCGTCTGCCCCTACCACCAGTGGAGCTACACGCTCAGGGGCGACCTTCAAGGCGTGCCGTTCCGCCGCGGCGTGAAGCACGAGGGCGGCGTGCACGGCGGCATGCCGGCGGACTTCAAGACCAGCGAGCACGGCCTGACGAAGCTGCGCGTGGCCACGCGCGGCGGCGTCGTCTTCGCCACCTTCGACGCGCACGCCGAATCTTTCGAGGACTACCTCGGCCCCGAGATCCTCGGCTGGTACGACCGCCTGTTCGATGGCCGCACGCTCAAGGTCCTCGGCTACAACCGCCAGCGCATCCCGGGCAACTGGAAGCTGATGCAGGAGAACATCAAGGACCCGTACCACCCGGGGCTGCTGCACACCTGGTTCGTGACCTTCGGCCTCTGGCGCGCCGACAACCAGGCGCGGCTGCGCATGGATGCGCGGCACCGGCACGCGGCGATGATCTCCACGCGCGGCAACGCCGGCAAGGTGAGCGACGTCTCGCAGGTCTCGAGCTTCAAGGCCGGCATGCAGCTCGAGGACCCGAGCTTCCTGGACATCGTGCCCGAGCCCTGGTGGGGCGGCCCCACTGCGGTGATGACGACGATCTTCCCGAGCGTGATCCTGCAGCAGCAGGTCAACAGCGTCTCCACCCGCCACATCCAGCCACGCGGGCCTGGCGAGTTCGACTTCGTCTGGACGCACTTCGGCTTCGACGACGACAGCGATGAGATGACCGCGCGCCGGCTGCGCCAGGCCAACCTGTTCGGCCCCGCCGGCTTCGTCTCGGCCGACGACGGCGAGGTGATCGAGTTCTCGCAGCAGGCCTTCGAGAGCAAGACCTTCCACCGCACGCTCGCCGAACTCGGAGGCCACGGCGTCGAGGACACCGAGCACATGGTGACCGAGACGCTGATCCGCGGCATGTACCGCTACTGGCGCGACATCATGGAGACGCCTTGACCATGGGCACGCCGCTAGACTTCGAGGACTGGCACGCGATCACGCAGCTGTATGCCGACTACGCGGCGGCGGTCGACTCGGGCCAGTGGGATCTCTGGCCCGAGTACTTCACCGACGACGGCGTCTATCGCCTCGTGCCGCGCGAGAACCACGAGCGCGGGCTGCCGCTGGCCACGCTCGCGTTCACGAGCAAGGGCATGCTGCGCGACCGCGTGTACGGCATCCGCGAGACGCTGTTCCACGACCCGTACTACCAGCGCCATGTGGTCGGCCTGCCGGTGCTGCGCGAGGCCGCGCCCGGCCGCTGGCGCTGCGAGGCGAACTACGCGGTGTTCCGCACCAAGCTCTCGGAGCCGAGCACGGTGTTCAATGTCGGCCGCACGCTCGACGTGATCGTGCGCACGCCGCAGGGCCTGAAGTTCGCCGAGCGCGTGTGCGTGTACGACAGCGAGCTGATCCCCAACTCGATCATCTACCCGATCTGACGGAGCCTGCAGCGATGAGCCTCGAGACCTGGACCGACGCGATGGGCGTGGACGCGCTGCGCCCCGACGACGTGGTGGGCGTGGAGGTGGCCGGCCACGACCTGGCGATCTACCGCGTGGGCGGCGCCCTGTACGCCACCGACAACCTCTGCACCCACGGCCATGCGCGGCTGTGCGAAGGCTTCCTGCTCGACCACGAGATCGAGTGCCCGGTGCACCAGGGCCGCTTCGACGTGCGCGACGGCCGCCCGACCTGCGCCCCCGTCACCGAGCCGCTGCGCTGCCATCCGGTGAAGATCGAGGGCGGGCGCGTGTGGGTGCAGCTGGGATGAAGCGCCGGCGCCAGCTCCGGCCTCAGCTCCCGCCCGGCAGCGCCACGCGCACATCGGTCCAGCCCATCATCCTCAGCACCGCCCAGGCGACCGCGGCCTCGCCGGGATCGTCGGCGACGGCAACCACGCGCGCATATCGCGGCACGCCGGCCTTCTGCAGGATCTTCCACAGCTCGGCAGCCGGCTTCGGTCGACCTTCGGCCGCGAGCAGCTCGGTGTAGGCCAGCCGTACCACGGTGCCGGCCGGTGCCTGCGCCGGTGCCGACGTGCCGGCCCACAGGTGCACGACCGGAAAGGCCGCGGCCGCATCGCCGGGATCACCCGCCACGACGCCCGGCTTCACCGACGCCGGATAGGCCACCGGCGGGATCGTGATCTCCATCGGCGACCTGCGCGGCCCGACCACGGTCGGCGTCTTCTCCAGCGGCAGGCCGCGCAGGCCCCATTCGTCCACCGATTCCAGCAGCATCGAGACCCGCTTCTGCGACACGCGCTCGAGCATCAGCATCGCCAGCGCCGAGCGCGGGTTCAGGCCGCCGTCGGACACCACCACCGCCTCGTGCGCCGGGTTCACGCCGGCCGGGCCGAGGCGCGCCGCGAGCTGCGCCGGGTCGCGCAGGTGCTCGCGGAACAGCTCCGCCGGGATGTTCAGCGCGTAGGGCACGTGGCCCTGGCGATAGGCCGCCTCGGGCCGCACGTCGATCACGCTCTGCTTCGTGACGCTGAACATGCGCATCATGCGGTTGGTGTACCCGTTGAGCCAGTCGGCGTCGCGCTGCAGCGCCGGCGCGGCCCAGGTCCACATCGGCAGGCGCCGCTCGTCCTGCAGCCACTCGAGCTGCGACTCGCGGTACAGCTGCACCGTGGGCCAGCCCAGCAGCACCTTCAGCGCGAACCACGGCACGCTCGCGGCCACGCCGCCACCGCAGTAGGTGTAGACGGTCTGGCCCGGCTTCAGGCCGAGGTGGGCCACCAGGCGGCGGATCTCGTCGGGGGACTTGAAGGTCTTGTCGGCGTTGTAGAAGTCCTCGGCCGGCAGCATCACGGCGTTCGGCACGTGCCCGCCGCGGTCGAAGAACTTGGTCTCGCCGTAGTAGTAGCTCGGCTCCAGCGCCTCGACCAGCGCATGGCCGGCGGGATCGCCCGATCCGAGCAGGAAGGCATCGAGCTTCACGCGCAGTTCGTCGCGGAACGCAGTCACGCGGTAGGTGCCCGGCGTGGGCGGTGCCGACTGCTGGGTCACCGCCCCACCGGCGGCCTGCCAGGCGGCCAGGCCGCCGTCGAGGATCGCGAGGTCCTGCGCCGGCACGCCGGCGTGCATCAGGTCGTGGAACAGCCGGGTGGCCATCATCGAGCCACCGGTGTCGTAGACGACGATGCGGCGGCCCGGGCTCACGCCCCACGACTGCAGCCGGCGCGTCATCTGTTCGGGGGTCGGTTGCTCGATGCCGTAGGCGTACAGGTCGGCGCTGGCCGCGCCGGCGATATGGCCCTTGCGGAAAGCCGGCGTGGCGGACGCGTCCAGCAGCGTGATCTCGCCGCGCGGCAACTCGGCCTTCAGCCAGGCGGCGGTGACGAGCGGGCCGAAGCCGGCCGCCTGGGCCGGGGCCAGCACTCCGATCAGAAGGACCCATGCGGCGAGGAGCCGGACGACGGGGTGGGCGAAGTTCGGCAACGGCATGGCGATATCCCTTTCCTGCCACGCACTGTCCTCGCGCGCGCGGGCGGGCGCCAGCGGCGTGCGACAGGCGGGCCCCGGAGGCGACCGGCTGCAGCCGCGCAAGGCCAGTCGGCAGCCCACTCGGCGGCGCGAACCGCCTCACCCGATCTCGATCGCCAGCTTGCCGAACTGCTCGCCCGACTCCAGCCGCGAGAGCGCCTCGGGCACGCCGTCGAGCGCATAGCGCCGCTCGATCACCGGCCGAATCCGGTGTCGGGTGCAGAAGGCCAGCAGGTCGGCGAACTCGGCGTGGTTGCCCAGCGTCGAGCCCAGCACCTGCAGCTGCCGGATGAACATCCGCCGCAGGTCGGCGCCGGGCTGGTCGCCGGTGGTGGCGCCGCAGGTGACGAGGCGGCCGCCGCGCACCAGGCTCTTCAGCGCCGCGCCCCACACCGCGGCGCCGACGTTCTCGATCACCACGTCGACGCCGCGGCCGCCGGTCAGCTCGAGCACCGTGCGCGCGATGTCCTGCGTGGCCGTGTGCACGGTGCCGTCGGCACCTAGCGCGCGCGCCCGCTCGAGCTTGGACTCGTCACGCGACGTGACGATCACCCGCGCACCCGCCGCGCGCGCGAGCTGCAGCGCCGCCAGCGACACGCCGCCGCCGATGCCGAACACCAGCACCGCCTCGTGCGGCCTCAGCCGCGCCTGCGTGAACAGCATGCGCCACGCGGTGAGGTGGTTCACGCCCAATGCGGCCACCTCGGCGTGGTCGAGCCCTTCCGGCGCAGCGAACACGTTGCGCGCCGGCAGGCTCAGCCACTGCGCCCAAGTGCCGTCGCGGTGCTCGCCGAGCAGCTTCATCCGCGTGCACAGCACGTCGTCGCCGCGCAGGCAGAACTCGCAGCGGCCGCAGGCGATGCCGGGGTGCAGCGCCACGCGCTGGCCGACGGCCAGGGTCCGCTCGCCGGCGTCCAGTTCCTCGATCACGCCGGCGCCGTCCACGCCCATCACCTGCGGCAGCGTGTGCGTGATGCCGGCGCCGCTGTCGCGCATGTAGAGGTCGACGCGGTTCACGGTGCCGGCGCGCATCCGCACCAGCACCTCGCCCGGCCCGCGCAGCGGCCGCGGCCGCTCGCCGACGCTCACCACCTCGTTGCCGCCGTGGCCGGTGAGGAAAGCCGCTCGCATCATCGTCATCGCGCCCACGACTACCAGCTGACCTTGCCGGCGCCGATGTCCATCACCATGCGCGTGGCCAGGTACAGACGCGGCACGATGGAGCTCACGAAGATGTACTCGCGGTCGTTCGAGTGCGAGCCGGCGCCGCGCAGCCCGAAGCCTTCGAGCACTCCGCCCCGCGCGCGCATCGCCGCGTAGGCGGCATCGGTGCCGCCTCCGGCGGAGCGCTCGCGGACGTCCAGCGTGCGGCCGATCTCGCCGAACACCGCCTGCGCATGCACCGCCAGCGCGCGCGACGCCGCGTTGGCGCGGAAGGCCGGGCGGCCACGGCGCATTCGCATCTCCACCGTCGTGTCGGGAATCAGGCGGTCACGAGCGGCCTCGGCCAAGCGCGCTTCGAGGCGATCGAGGTCGGCAGCATTCTCGGCGCGCACGTCGCCGTGCGCCATTGCCAGCGCCGGGATCACGTTGCCCACCTCGCCCGAGCGGGCGATCGTCCAGTTGATCTTCAACCCCACGCCGGGCTCGCCGTAGTCCCGGGTCTTCAGGATCTGGTGCGCGAGCTCGACGAGCGCATTGCGTCCGCCCTCGGGGTTGGCGCCGGCGTGCGAGGCGCGGCCGGTGACGCGCAGCTCGACGCTGGCGGTGCTGCTGGTCGCCAGCCGCACCGCGTCGATGTCCACACCGCCGCCCTCGAACGACAGCACCGCGTCGTACTCCGAGCCGAGCTGCGTGAGCAGCGCCGCGGAACCGGCCGAGCCGATCTCCTCGTCGGCGTTGAGCAGCACGCCCAGCTCGGCGAACCCGGTGTGGCCCAGCACGCGCAGCAGTTCCACCGTGTGCAGCACGAGGGCCACGCCACCCTTGTCGTCGGAGATGCCCAGGCCATAGGCGCGGTCGCCCTCCACGCGGAACGGCTGCTTCTCGCCCATGCCGCGCGGGTAGACGGTGTCCAGGTGCGCGATGAGCAGCACCTTGCGCTCGCCGGTGCCGCGCAGCGTGCCGCGCACCATCGGGCCCCGCTCGCTGCCGCGGGCCCGTGGATCGAACCCCGGCGGGCGCGAGGGCAGCACCTCCACCGTCATCCCCGCCGCAAGCAGCCGCGCCGCGGCCAGCTCCGCGATGCGCGTGAGCCCTTCGACGTCGCGGCTGCCCGACTCGATGCCCACCAGCGTCTTCAGCGTCTCGAGCACCGCGGCCTGCTGCTGGTCGGCAGCGGCGCGCACCGCGGCGGCGGTCTGCGCGGCGGCCGCCGGGGCCAGCGCGGCAGCGGCCAGCCACAGCAGCACGCGGGCCCACGACGTCCGGGCCCGGGCCAGCCAGGGTGAGCGGTGTGGGGTCATCGCCATCGAGACAAGCCTGGTTGGCAACGGGGCGCCGAGCATAGCGCCGAGGGAGGCGGCGCGGCGGGTCCGGGGCGGCCATCCCGTACGATGGCGTCTCGCCTCAGGGGACACTGATGCAGCGCAGAACCGCACTCCTGGCCGGAGCCTCATGGCTCGGCATGCCGGCCGCGGCATGGGCGCAGCCTTCGACGCGCAACATCCGCATCGGCATCCTGTTCGGCGATGGGCCGTTGCCCCACGAGGAAACGGCCCTGCGCGAAGGCCTGCGCGAACTGGGGTATGCCGAGGGCCGCAACCTGGTCATCGAGCGGCGCTACGCCGAAGGCCGGGTGCAGCTCGTCCCGGGCTACGCACGCGAGCTGGCGGCGATGAATCTCGATGCGGTGATCTCCACCTGCACGCCCACCACACGCGTGGCGATGCAGGCTTTCGGTTCGACGCCCGCCTCGACGCCGATCATCATGGCGGCGGTCGCCGATCCCGTGGGACAGCAGTTGATCGCAAGCCTGGCCAGGCCCGGCGCCAACGTCACCGGTCTTGCCAGCCAGGCCGAGGACATCGTGCCCAAGATGCTGGAGCTGCTCGGCCAGGTCCTGCCGAAGGCGCCCACGGTGGCGGTGCTGGTCGACAGCGGCAGCGCCGTGCACCCGCGCATGTGGCGCGCACTGGGGCCGATCGCGCAACGCCTGAACATCCAGCTGGTGAAGGTCGAGGCCGGGCGCAAGCCCAGCGACGGGACGCTGCCTGACGCCTTCGACGCCGCCGTGGCGCAGCGCGCTGCAGGCATGCTGGTGCTGCCGGACGAGCCCTACTTCGTCGCGCGTCGCGCCGACATCGCCGCGCTGGCAGCCCGGCACCGCCTCGCTGCGATCTACGGCCTGCGCGAGTACGTGGACGAAGGTGGCTTGATGAGCTACGGCGAGAACATGCGCACCGTCTTCCGGGACGTGGCGACCTACGTCGCCAGGGTCGCCGGCGGAGCCAGGCCGGGCGACCTGCCCGTCAGCCAACCGACGCGGTTCGACCTGGTGGTGAACCTCGGGGTCGCCAGGGCGCTGGGCGTCTCGGTGCCGCAGACGCTGCTGCTGAGCGCCACGGAAGTGGTCCGATAGCTCACTCCGCTTCGGCCGCTACCGAAGCATCGCGGCGCGCGTGCGGCTGACACTGCGGCATCCCACGGAGACACGCCCATGCCGCTCACCTGCTTCATCCGCTACGAGATCGACCCGTTCCAGCGCGACGCCTTCCGCCGCTACGCCGAGGCCTGGCACGCCATCATCCCGCGCCTCGCAGCACCCGAGGGCGGCGCGCTCGTCGGCTACTTCCTGCCGCACGAAGGCAGCAACACCGAGGCCTGGGGGCTGATCACGTTCCCCACGCTGGCCGCCTACGAGCGCTACCGCGCAAGCCTGAAGCGCGACCCGGCGGCAGTGGCGAACTTCGCCTACTCGCAGAACGAGCGCTTCATCCGCCGGGAGCAGCGCACGTTCACCGAGAACGTCGCCGTCTGACCCGCCGCCGGTGGACCACGCCCGATGCCGCGCTACGAACCGCGCCTCGCCCGCCTCGCCGCGCTGATCGCCGACCCGGCGCGCTCGCGCATGCTGGCCTACCTGCTCGACGGCCACCGTGCCAGCGCCGGCGAGCTCGCCACGGCGGCCTCGGTGGCGCCGTCCACTGCCAGCGGGCACCTGGCGCGGCTCGCCGAGGCGGGGCTGGTGGCGATCGAGACGCGCGGTCGCCACCGCTACGTGCGGCTGGCCGACGCCGACGTGGCGCACGCGCTCGAGGCACTTGCGATGGTGGCCGAGCGCGGCACCCACGAGCGGTTGTGGAACTCGCCGGCACGCGCCGCGCTGCGCGAGGCGCGCTGCTGCTACGGGCATCTCGCTGGTCGGCTGGGCGTCGGCCTGATGGAGGCGCTGCAGCGAGAAGGCCGCACGACGGTGGCCGACGACGGCGGCCTCGCGCTGACGGATGCCGGTCGCGCGTGGCTGCAGGCGCTGGGCGTCGAGCCTGACTCGCTGCCGCCGCGTACCGCGCGGCGCCGCTGGGCCTACCCGTGCCTGGACTGGTCGGAGCGCCGCGATCACCTCGCCGGGGCGTTGGCCACGTGGCTGCTGGACCACTTCATCTCGCAAGACTGGTTGCGCCCGCAGCCCGGCGGACGCGAGGGCCGCAACCGCGCGCTGACGCTCACGCACGCGGGCCAGCGCACGCTGCTGCCGCTGCTGCAGGCCTGACGGGCCACATCCCCCCTCTTTCGGGGGGGCATGGCCGGATCGGCGGCCGGGATGCGTCTAGACCGGCATCCCACAGCCGAGCCGAAGGAGCCCGCCATGCCCATCTCCCTGGATGCTGCCCACTGGCGCCAGCGGCTGCGCCGTGCCACCGCGGCGACGCTGCTCGTCGCGATCTCCTGCATCGGCAGCCCGGCGGCGGCCACCGAAGGCGTCTACTCCGTCGACAGCTGGATCGCCATCGTCGCCCACGCGCAGAGGGTCTACCCGGCGCTGTTCCCCGGCACGCCCACCGAACAGCCCTTCGGCGACGGCCGCAGCTACCGCTACAGCAGCGGCAACACCATCGGCTTCCAGGGCGACCAGATCTACCTCGCAGGCCCGGTGGTGGGCAGCAGCGCGATGACGCCGTTCCAGACGATGGACACCTTCTGCACCAGCACCCCCGCGGCCTGCGGCGTGACGCTGCGCCGAACGGTGACCTGGCAGAACCTCGAGCGCGAGTACTTCGTCTACGTGCCCTGGAAAGTGCAGAAGAGCGCCGCCCGGGTGCCCGCCGTGATGCTGGTCCACGGCAGCGGCGGGCACGGGCGCGTGCCGCTGAACGAGTGGGGTTGGAAGTCGGTGGCCGACCGCGAGGGCCTGCTGCTGGCCGCGCCCAGCGCGCTGACGCATTGCTACCTGGAGGACAAGAACGGCAACGGCACCTTCGAACTGCAGGCCGAGTACGAGCTGCTGGCCAAGTGGGCCAGCGGCCCGATGGGCCAGCCCGTCCGCCCGCTGTGCACGGCCGCGCAGCTCGACGCGCTGGTCCAGGCGAACCGCATCACCGCGGCCGAGCGCGCCGCAGCCGACCACCCGCTGACCGACGACATCGGCGGCCTCCGCCAACTGGCGCGCATCCTGGCCACCGACTGGAACGCCGATGCGAAACGCCTGTACGTCTCGGGCTTCTCCAACGGCGGCGAGATGGCGTTCCGCATGGCCGCCGAGGCCTCGGACCTGTTCGCTGCGGTGGCCTCCGCCGCCGGAGTGGTGCTGCAGAGCGAGACCACATGGCCGGTGACGCCGCGGCCGCTGTCGATGGTCTACTCGATCGGCTCGCTGAACCTGCGCGGCCAGCCGGTCTCGACGACCCAGGACGTGATGGCCACCAACAGCGACCTGGCGTCGCGCACCGCGGCTTTCCTCGCGATCCTGGGCCTCTCGGACGTGCACACCTTCGCCAACATGCAGATCGCCGGTTTCGACACCGGCGTCTACGTCTACCGCACCAGCACGCGGCCCGTGCCGGGCGGCAACACGCTGTACGTGGGCGTGATGGCGAATCTGGAGCACGAGTACCCGACGACGCTGCCCGAGACCCTGTGGGGCTTCTTCCGCACCCAGGTGCTGCCCTGACGCCACCCCGGCGCGGACCCCGATGACGCCTGCGAGGTTGTCAGGCGTAGGTCAACGCACGCGCCTTGCCGCGGAACACGCGGTAGGCGAACACCGTGTAGCCCGCGATCGCCGGCACCGTGATCGCGCATCCGATCGCGATGACCACCAGCGATTCGGTCGCGCTCGCCGCCTGCCACACCGTCAGACGGTCGATCACCACGTACGGGAACAGGCTGTAGGCCAGCCCGACGGCGCCGAACACGAACACCGCCATCGTGCAGGTGAACGGCATCCACGCCAGCCGGTCGAGTACCAGCCTCGAGTTCAGCACCGCGCGCCCTGCCACCAGCGCGGCCAGCGTGACGAGGGGGATCGGCAGCAGCACGATGAACTCCGGCATCGAGAACCAGCGTGCGCGCACGGTCTCGCTCACCACCGGCGTGGCCAGTGACACCAGGCCCATGCCCACCACCACCGGCGGCCAGGCGATCCTGGCCCAGCGCACCGCGTGCTGCTGCAGCTCGCCCTCGGTCTTCAGCACCAGCCAGCCGGCGCCCAGCAGCACGTAGGCCGCCGGCAGCAGCGCCGCGATGGCGGCCGCGAACAGCGTCGGCCCCCAGCCGTCCTGCAGGCCGGTGATGTAGCGGCCGAGCATCCAGCCCTGCGCCACCGCGGCGATCGTGCTGCCGGCGAAGAAGGCGCGGTTCCACAGCGGCTTCCACTCGTCCTGCGCCTTCACGCGGAAGTCGAAGGCCACGCCGCGCAGCACCAGGCCCACGAGCATCAGCGCCACCGGCAGGTACAGCGCCTGCAGCACCATGCCGTGCGCCTTGGGGAACGCGATCAGCAGGATGCCGACGCCGAGCACCAGCCAGGTCTCGTTGGCGTCCCAGAACGGACCGATGCTGGCGACCAGCGTGTCCTGCTGCGCCGGCGTGGCACGCGGCATCAGCATGCCGACGCCGAGGTCGTAGCCGTCCAGCACCACGTAGGCCAGCATCGCCACGCCCATCAGCGCGAGGAAGACGACGGGCAGCGCCTGGTCGAGCGTCATGGCCGCGCCTCCACGGCGGCGCCCGGGAGCCTGGGCACCGGTTCCGCCCTGGCCGGCTTTTCGGCCAGGTGGCGGATCACCGCCACGTAGGCCACCAGCAGCGCCAGGTACAGCGTGCAGTAGAGCGCCAGCGTGAACGCGATGTGGCCCGGCGGCTGCGCCGAGGCCACCTCCGCCGTGCGCAGCAGGCCGTGGACGATGTAGGGCTGGCGGCCGATCTCGGTGACGTACCAGCCGGCCACGGTGGCCACCCAGCCGCTGAACGCCATGCCCGACAGCACCCACAGCAGCGGCCGGGGCAGCCGCTCGGCCACCCAGCCGCGACGGCGGTACAGCCACAGCCCGGCCCAGCTCACCACCAGCATCGCCAGGCCGGTGCCGACCATGATGCGAAAGCCCCAGAACAGCGGCGCCACCGGCGGGTGCGAGCCCTGGAACTCGTCCAGGCCCCGGATCTCGCCCTGCGCGTCGTGGCGCAGGATCCAGCTCGCGCCGTTCGGGATGCCGATGGCGTAGCGGTTCTCGCGCGCCTGTTCGTCGGGCACGGCGAACAGCAGCAGCGGCACGACGCGCTCGGTCTTCCACACGCCTTCGATGGCGGCGATCTTGGCCGGCTGGTGCTCCAGCGTGTTCAGCCCGTGCAGGTCGCCGGCCAGGATCTGCAGGGGGATCAGCACCGCACCCAGTGTGAGCCCGAAGCGCAGCGACTTCGGCGTCGCCGGCCCCGTGGTGCCGCGCAGCACCTGCCAGGCGCTGACGCCGGCCACCAGGAAGGCCACCGTCAAGCCGCTGGCCAGCAGCACGTGCACCAGTCGGTACGGGAAACTGGGGTTGAACACCACCTGCAGCCAGCTGGTGACGAAGAACTCGCCGTCGCGCAGTTCCACGCCCGCCGGCGTCTGCATCCACGAGTTCAGGGCCAGGATCCAGAACGCGCTCATCGTCGTGCCGAAGGCGACGAGGAAGGTGGCCGCCAGGTGCACCCGTTCGCTGACGCGGCCATGGCCGAACAGCATCACGCCCAGGAAGGTGGCCTCGAGGAAGAAGGCTGTCAGCACCTCGTAGCCCAGCAGCGGCCCGGCGACATTGCCGGCGCGCTCCATGAAGCCCGGCCAGTTGGTGCCGAACTGGAAGCTCATCACGATGCCGCTGACGACGCCCAGCGCGAAGCTGAGCGCGAACACCGGCGTCCAGAAGCGGTAGGCCGCCAGCCACGCGTCGTCACGCGTCCTGAGCCAGCGCAGGCGGAAGAACAGCAGCGCCCAACCGAGGGCGATGGTGATCGTCGGGAAGAGGATGTGGAAGGTGATGTTGGCGGCGAACTGGATGCGCGCGAGCAGCAGGGCGTCCATGTCAGCTCCGGCCCCCGGCCACGATCTTGAGCTTGTCCTTCAGCTCGAGCAGTCGCTGCACCTTGGCGCCCATCCTCATCAACTGCGCCAGCGTGGCGGCGTCCAGGCGCTGCACGTCATCGAACCAGGTCGTCATCAGCTCGATGAGGTCGTGCATCCCCTTCATGCGGCCCTGCGCGTGGCGATCTTCCGCGGTGGTGGGCTCCTCGAGCAGCGCATTGCGCAGCATCGACAGCGTGGGCTCGATCTCGCGCCGCCGGCGCTCCTCGGCCAGCGTGCGGAAGACCTGCCAGGCGTCGGCCGGCGCCTCGAAGTACTCGCGCCGGTCGCCGGGCTGGTGGCGCAGCGACACCAGGCGCCAGGCCTGCAGTTCCTTCAACCCCATGCTGACGTTGCCGCGGCTGAAGTCCAGCGCCGTGGCGATCTCCTCGGCGTGGATCGGCCGTTCGGAGACGTAGATCAACGCGTAGATCTGGCCGACCGTGCGGTTGATGCCCCAGCGGCTGCCCATCTCGCCGAAGTGGGCGACGAAGGCACGGACGAGAGGCGACAGGTTCTGCATGCCGCGACTGTGTCTGAACTTTCAGGATTTCGTGAAAGTTCAGGAGAAGGCCCCGCGGCACTCAGGGATGACACGGCGGTCCCGATGCGCCGCGGTCGCCGAGCGCCGGCGGCGGCCACAATGCGCCGCATGCACCCCGGCGCCGACCCCGATGACGCCTCTGCGGTTCCGCCGGACGGCGTCGACACGCATTTCGCCGCCTGCTACCAGCAACTGCGCCGCATGGCGCGCTCACGGCTGCGCGACAGCGGCGGCGACGTGGTGCTCGACACCACGGCACTCGTGCACGAGAGCTGGCTCAAGCTCAGCGGCAGCGCCGGCGCCCAGGTGTTCCCCGACCGCGCGCACTTCCTCGCCTATGCCGGCCGGGCGATGCGCTCGATCATCGTCGACATGGTGCGGCGACGGCAGGCCGACCGCCGCGGCAACGACGCCACCCACCTGACGCTGACCAGCGCCGGCGCCGAGAACCTCGCGCTGCCCGGTGACGAGGACGTGGTGCTGCGCGTGCACGACGCGCTGGAGCAGCTGGCCCGCCTGGACCCACGCATGGCGCAGGTGGTGGAGATGAAGTACTACGCCGGCATGACCGAGGCCGAGATCGGCGAGGCCCTGGGCGTGACCGACCGCACCGTGCGGCGCGACTGGGAGCAGGCGCGGCTGATGCTGTCGGCCGCGCTCGGATGACGCGGGGCGCATCGCGCTGCGCCGCCACGGCCGGGCACCATGGCCGCTGACGGCTTCTTCGACCTCGACGCCGCGCAGTGGCAACGGCTGCGCCAACTGCTCGACCAGGGCCTGGAGCTGCCCGCAGCCGCCCGCGCCGCGTGGCTGGAAGCGCTCGACGACGGCTGCGGCGGCCGGCTGAAGCCGCGCCTGGCATCGATGCTGGCCCGCGCGACGGATCCCGCCGCAGCCGTGCAGCGCAGCCTGGACTCGGGCCCGCGGCTGGCGGGCGACCCGCACGACACCGTGCCCGCCGGCACCCTCGACACATCGCCCGGCCGAGTCGGCCCGTACCGGCTGCTGCGCGTGCTGGGCCGCGGCGGCATGGCCACCGTCTGGCTGGCCGAGCGCACCGACATGCTGCAGGGCCGCCAGGTGGCGTTGAAGCTGCCGCGTGGCGCGTGGCCGCGCGAGGGCCTGGCCGAGCGTCTGGCGCGCGAGCGCGAGATCCTGGCCACGCTGGAACACCCGCATATCGCGCGCCTGTACGACGCCGGCGTCGACGAGCAGGGCAACCCGTGGCTGGCGATCGAGTACGTCGACGGCGTGCGGCTGGACCAGCACTTCCACGAGCGCGACCTCGGCCTGCGCGACCGCGTGCGCGTGATGCTGCAGGTGTGCGATGCCGTGGCCTACGCGCATGCCCGGCTGATCGTGCACCGCGACCTCAAGCCCGCCAACATCCTGATCGACCGCCAGGGGCAGGTGAAGCTGCTGGACTTCGGCATCGCGCGGCTGCTCGAAGGCGAGGCGGCGGCGGGTGCCGAATCGACGCTGGCGCCCGACACCGCAATGACGCCCACCTACGCCGCCCCCGAGCAGCTTCGCGGCGAGCCGCTGGGCACCGCGGTGGACGTGTACGCGATCGGGCTGCTGCTGTTCGAGCTGCTGGCCGGGCGGCGGCCGTTCGAGCCCCGCGGCGGAGGATTCACCGTCGACCCCGCCGCACTCGATGCCGCAGCGCCGCGCGCCAGCGAGGTCGCCATCGACCCGCGGGCCGCGCGGGCCCTGCGTGGCGACCTCGACGGCATCCTCGCCAAGGCGCTGCAGCCGCGCCCCGCCGACCGCTACCTCACGGTGGCCGCGCTCGCCGACGACCTGCGCCGCCACCTCGCCGACGAGCCGCTGGCGGGCCTGCCGCAGGGCCGCCTGCTGCGCTGGCGCAAGTTCGTCCGTCGCCACCGGCCGGTGGCGGCGGCGCTGGCCGCGGCCGTGCTCGCGCTGGTGGGCGGCAGCGGCGTGGCGCTGTGGCAGGCCGCCGAGGCGCGCGCGCAGCGCGACCTGGCACTCGCCGCCCAGGCTCGCGCCGAGGCCGAGACGGCCGCCGCGCGCGTGGCCGAGCGCGCCGCCGCCGCCGAGGCCGACCTGGCGAGCTTCCTGCTGTCGGACCACGTGTCGACGAAGCCCGGGCAGGAGATGGTCGACCAACTCGGGCGGGCCACCGAGATGGTGCGCGCGCAGTACCAGGACCAGCCGTCGCTGCGCGCGCGCATGCTCGTCAACCTGGCGATGAACTACCGCTGGGTCAGCCTGCACGAACAGGCGGGCAAGCTGTTCGACGAGGCCGAGCCGCTGCTGCGCCGGCACGGCCCCCCGTCGGGCCTGGCGCAGCTGCTGTGCACGCGGGCCTCGGCGCTGGCCTTCGCCGGCAAGCTCGACGAGGCCCGAGAGCAGGTAGCCGCGGCGCGCGCGCTGCTGCGCGAGGGCGGCGCCGAGGTGGCGATGCGGCGCGGCGACTGCCTGCTCGAGGAAGCCTGGGTGCTGCGGCTGGCGGCCCGGCCGATGCAGGCGGCGGAACTCGCCGAGCAGGCCGTTCGCGAGTACGCCTCGGCCGACCGCGCGGTGAGCGAGCAGACCTCCGAGGCGTTGAACGTGCTGGCGCGCGCACGCCAGGAAGCCGGCGAGTACGCGGCCGCGCTGGACGCGGCACGCCGCAGCATCGCGATGCTCGAACGCATCGGCCGCACCGCCACGCCCGGCATGCGCAATGCGTGGGGCCTGGTGGCGCGGGCGCTGCGCGACGGCGGGCAGCTGCTGCAGGCCGAGCCGGCGCACGGCGGCCACGGGCGCTTCGACCCGGCGTCGCCGGACATGCCCACGCCGGTGCGGACCGACTATGCGCAGACGCTCGCGCTGCAGGGCCGCATCGACGAGGCCCTGCCGATCTTCGACGGCGTGATCGCGCAGGCGCTGCGCGAAGGCAGCAGCAGCCAGCACCGCTTCACGATGCTGTACCGGATGCAGGCGTTGATCGACTCCGGGCGGCTGGCCCAGGCCGAGCAGGCCCGGCCGCAGGTCGAGGCGGTGTTCACCGGGCTGCGCCGGCAGCGCTCGGCGCGCGTGCGGCAGCTGCTGCTGGCGCTGGCCGCGCTCGACCTGGCGACCGGGCGCCCGCAGGCCGCTGCCGCGCGGCTGGAGGAACTGGCGCAGGTGCAGGCCGGTGCCGGCCCCGAGACCGCGGCGGTCCGCCGCGAGCGCACGGAGCTTCTGGCGCGGCTGGCGCTGGCCCGGGGCGATGCTGCGGCTGCCCGGGCGCTGGCCGAAGACACCCTCGCCCAGGCCCGCACGGCGGCGATCGACCCGCAGGCCAGTCTCGGCGTGGCCCGGGCACTGCTGCTGCAGGCCCAGGTGCAGGCGGCGGCCGGCGACGCGGTGCGTGCCCGCGAGCTGGCTGCGGACGCGGCGGCGCATGCGGAGCGCGCCGCCGGGCCCGCGAACCCGGTGACGCGGATGGCCGCGGCGCGGGCGCGCTGAGGCGCCCGCGCCCCCGCCCTACTTCACCGCGATCGAGCGCTTCTTCAGCTGTGCCGTGACTTCGGCGTCGACGAGGCGCTTGAACGCCGAGTCGCCGGTGACGGCGCTGACGCCCAGGTTGGCCAGCCCATCGGCACTCTCGGCGCCGCGCGCCGAGTTGGCGACGCCGTTGCCCGCGACCTTCATCGCGTTCTCTGTCAGCTTCTTCGCCACCTCGACGGCGATCTCGCGGATCTTCTTGTTGTCCACCGCGGCGGTGGCGATCTTCTTGACGGCATCGGGCACGAGCTTGGACTCGAACAGCTCGGAGACCTTCTGCGTCATCTTGGTGTTGCCGGCCTCCAGCCCCTGCATGAAGCCGGCGGTCAGCAGCCCGATCAGGTTGGTCTGCAGGTAGCCGATCAGCTCCTTCTCGGTGGGCAGGCGCCCCTTCTTGGCCATCTCGGCCAGGGTCTCCAGCGTCTGGTTCAACGCGTTCGTGGCCACGCCGGCGCCGGCACCGGTCAGGTGCTTGAGCAGCAGCTTCTCGATCTGCTCGGCGGTCATGGAGGTGACACGCGGCGCGACCTTGGCCGCCGCGGCCTTGGCGATCGGGCCCATGATCTCGGGCTTGATGGCACCGGAGATGCCGCCGGTGATCCCCGCGATGAGCGTGTCGACGTTCAACGACACCACGTCCCATGGATCGAGCGGCTGGCCCAGGGCCAGCTTGCCCAGCAGATTGATCTCGCCTTCGAGCGCCTTCACGGAGGCGGCCGAGATCGCCCCGGCGGCGACCGCCGACGCACCGGCGCCCACCAGCGCCGCACCGGCCACGACGCCGAGGATCGCGAAGCCGGCCGCGGTGGCCACCGACAGCCCGGTACCGACGTTGTTCGACGTGCCCGTCAGCTTGTTCAGGAACTTCATGGTCTCGTCGCTGAGCGCGTTGGTCGCGCGCTCGGCTTCCGCGATCGCCGGCGCGAGCTGCGCGAGCTTGGTGGCCGACATCAGCCCCTCGACCTTCTTCATCGCCGCGGTGGCGCGGTCGGCCAGCGTGGTGCCGGGGATCTCGATGCCGCCCACCCGCATCACGACCAGCAGGCTCACCGCCTTGAGCGCGTTGTTGTTGAACTCGGCGGTGTCGCGGTACTTCTGCAGCGTCTTCACGTTCAGGGCGAGCGTGCGCGACAGGCTGTCGACGTAGGGCCGCAGGGTGTCGACGACGTGCTGGCGGATGCCCTGCGCGTCGGCCTCGGTGAGCTGGTAGGTCTTGCCCTTCCAGTTGACCTCGACCATGTCGACCATTTGCTCTTCAGCGACGTCAGCCATCTCGAACTCTCCGCAGTGCGAAGGTGCCCATCGGGGCAGGCCGCCCATCGGCCCGCTTGCTCACCCTCTGCCTGCTGGAACGGGATGGCCGCGGCCGATCCGGACAGCGAAGAGCCCACCACCCCCATCGGAGGGGGAATCGGTCACGAACGCGGCCCGGGGACAGGCCGCGTGGCCGCAGCCGCAGCCGGACGCCCGCTCAGCCGCCGATGATCTGGGGCGGCGACGTCGGGCCGAGGACACCGCTCGAAGGAAGGCCGCTGGGACCCGCGGCGCCGGACCTGCCGCCGGCGCTGCCGACCTCGCCCGCGGAGGGGCCTCCGGCCGCGCCGGACCCACCCGCGACGAAGGCGCCGTCGTCTCCGCCGATCGGCAGGGGCCCCGGGACGCCGGTCTGGCCGGCAACGAACGCGCCGTCATCCCCGGCGACGGGCAGCGGCCCGGGGACGCCGGCCCCGCTGGCAACGAACGCACCATCATCCCCGCCGATCGGCAGCGCCGCGGGGAGGCCTGCTGCACCGGCGATGAAGGCACCGTCGTCTCCGCCGATCGGGAGCGTGCCCACTCCGAAGGATGCGAGGGCACGGGCGATGTCCAGGCCGAAGGCGTCATTCATCCAACTGTCGTGTGCATCGCTCATGGCGGGCCTCGCTCCTCCTGTTGCGCCCACTGTGGCAGCCGCCCGTTGCGCAGCCGTTGCGGCCGCGCAGGTCGCGCCGTGACGATCAGGCCTGCAGCAGGTTGACCTGCGGATCGCGGCACCAGCGCAGGAAGTCCAGCGCCGCGTCGCTCTGGATGCGTCGCGCCAGCAGGGCGCACGCCTCGGTGGCCACGCACTTGATGGTCACGGTCATGAGGCTTGGCCTGCAGGCATCAGGTAGTACGAAGCGCAATACGCTGTCGACAGACCGTCAACGATCCCACCCCGCTCACACCGCCGCTTCCACCACCATCTGCACGCGCTGCTGCCCGTTCCACTCGTCGAGCTGCAGCCGGTAGGCCAGCCGCACGCGCTCGGGCAGCGGCTCGGTGCGGTGGAACCAGATCGCGTCGCGCGCGGCGCCGCCGTGCATCACGCGCAGCTTCAGGTGCTTCTCGGCCACGAGCCTCTGGTCGCGCACCTGCACCTCGTCGCAGAACAGCGGCGGCTCGAAGCCCTGGCCCCACACCTGCGCGTCCAGCAGCGACACCGTCTGCGGATTGAACCACTGCACGGCCAGCGGGCCGTCGCTGCGCAGCGTGCGCGTCAGCGCGGCGGCGTCCAGCCACTCGGCGGCCACGGCCTGCAGTGCCTGCGTGAACTGCGGCAGCGAGGCCGGCTCGAGGGTGCAGCCCGCCGCCATCGCGTGGCCCCCGAAGCGCAGCAAGACGCCGGGATGGCGCTTGGCCACGAGGTCCAGCGCGTCGCGCAGGTGGAAGCCGGGGATCGAGCGGCCCGAGCCCTTCAGCGCACCGTCGCTGCCGCGCGCGAACACGAAGGTCGGGCGGTGCACGCGGTCCTTCACGCGTCCGGCGACGATGCCGACCACGCCCTCATGGAAGGTCTCGTCGAAGATCGTCACCGCGCCGGGCCAGTCGGCGTGTTCGGCCAGCCGGTCGAGCACGCCTTGCGCGAGGTCGCGCATGCCGGTCTCGACGACGCGGCGCTCGCGGTTGATGGCGTCGAGCTGTTGCGCCAGATCGGTGGCGCGGGCCGGGTCGTCGGTGACCAGGCACTCGATGCCCAGCGTCATGTCCGCGAGCCGGCCAGCGGCGTTGATGCGGGGGCCGAGCGCGAAGCCGAAGTCGAAGGCCGAGGCTTTCGACGGATCGCGCCCGGCGGCCGCGTACAGCGCCGCCACGCCCGGCTGCATGCGGCCGGCGCGCACGCGCTTCAGGCCCTGCGCCACGAGGCGCCGGTTGTTGGCGTCGAGCTTCACCACATCGGCCACGGTGCCCAGCGCCACCAGGTCGAGCAGCACGTCCAGCCGCGGCTGCGTGGCGGCGTCGAACACGCCGCGGCGGCGCAGTTCGGCGCGCGTGGCCAGCAGCACGTAGAACATCACGCCCACGCCGGCCAACGCCTTGCTGGGGAAGCCGCAACCTCCCTGGTTCGGGTTGACGATGACGTCGGCCTCGGGCAGCGTGGCCGGCTCGGCGGCGGGCAGGTGGTGGTCGGTGACGAGCACGCGCAGGCCCAGCGCGCGCGCATGCGCCACGCCGGCGTGGCTGGCGATGCCGTTGTCCACCGTCACCAGCAGGTCGGGGCGGCGCTGCATCGCCAGGTCGACGATCGCGGGGGTGAGGCCGTAGCCGTGCACGGCGCGGTCGGGCACCACGTAGCCGAGCTGCTGGGGGCGCGCGCCCAGCATCGCCAGGCCGCGCAAGGCCACGGCGCAGGCGGTGGCACCGTCGCAGTCGTAGTCGGCGACGATGGCGACGCGCTGCCCGGCCGCGATGGCATCGGCCAGCAATGTGCCGGCCGCCGCGGAGCCCTGCAGGCCGTCAGGCGGCAGCAGGTGTTGCAGGCCGTCGTCGAGGTCTGCGGCGGAGGCCACGCCGCGCGCGGCGAGCAGCCGCGCCAGCAGCGGGTGCACGCCGGCCTGCTCGAGCGCGTAGGCCGTGCGCGGCGGCACGTCGCGCTGCACGACGTTCGGGTTCGCGTTCACAGCCCCTCCAGCGCGGCGGCCACGTCCACGCCGCGCAGGCGCGCCATGGCGGCCTTCCACCACGGCGCGGCGGCCTCGCGCCGCCACGTGATCGCGCCGCGTTCGCCGCACAGTGTCAGCACGGTCCACGGCTGCGCGGCGAGTTCGGCGTCGAGCTGCGCCCAGGCGTCTGCCCACGCAGGCCAATCGCCCACCAGGGCCGGCGCCACCAGGCGGTCGTCGACCTGCGGCCGCGGGTCGCGCAGCGGCTGCGTGGGGCCCGTGCCGCTGATCCACACCGAGTTGACGGGCAACCGCCCGCGCGATTCACGTGCCTCGTTCAGCGGGTGCTCGTGCAGCAGCATCTGCACCTCGTTCTGCAGGCGCCGCAGGAGGCGCAGCGCCGGCCCGCTGCCGAGCCACGCGTCGATGTTGCGGCCCACCACGCGCTGCAGCGAGGCGGTGGGCACGGTAGCGAGCATCGGGTGCTCGAGGTACCAGCGCTCGGGTGCGCCCCAGTGCACGGCGAATCCTTCGCTGGTGAAGAGCGGCGCCACCACGGCCAGCAACGCGCGCGATGCGGCTTCGTCGAGCTGCAGCGCCGCAGGGTCTTCCATGCGCAGCTGCTCGGCACCCACGTGCCAATGCGCCGGCGTGAGCAATGCAAAGGCCGAGCGTTCGGTGGCCTCGGGGGCCAGCGCGGCGCTGGCCGACGCGATGCCGTCGTCGGCCGCCGCCCATGCCGCCGTCGGCACGAGGCCATCGCTGACATTCCACTCCAGCGCAGTGGCGACCGCGCGCTCGTGCGGCGGCGTCAGCGACCATTCGTCGAAGGTATCGTCGCGCTCGGGATCGGCCAGCCCCGCGAGCCCGCGCGAGAGCGCGGGCCATCGCAGCCCCGCCATCGCCGCCCGCCCGGGTTCCGGCAACGGGGCGGCGTACGGGATCACACGGTGCATGCGGCGCGATTATCCCGGCGAGGCCATCGCCCCTGGCCGCCGGTCGCGCGGAACCGACCCGGTAGCATCCGCGCCCCATGTCCCTCGCCGCGCGCGCCGCCCCCTACGAATGGCAGATCGGCTGGCGCTACACCCGCGGGCGCCGCGCGGGCAGCGGCAGCGGCGGCTTCGTCAGCTTCATCAGCTTCGTCTCGGTGATCGGCATCGCGCTGGGCGTGGCGGCGCTGATCATCGTGCTGTCGGTGATGAACGGCTTCCAGCAGGAAGTGCGCGACCGCATGCTCTCGATGGTGGCGCACGTGGAGATCGTGGCCACAGGCGGCGAGGCGCTGCCCGACTGGCAGGCCACGGCCGCCGCCGCGATGCAGCACCCGGCCGTCCGCGGCGCCGCGCCCTTCGTCGCGGCCCAGGCGCTGCTGTCCCGCGGCAGCATGATGCAGGGCGTGATGGTGCGCGGCATCGACCCCGCGCGCGAAGGCGAGGTCACCGACATCGCGCGCCGCGTGAGCCGCGAGATCCGGCTGCTCGAGCACGGCGCCTGGGGCATCGTGCTCGGCGGCGAGCTGGCGCGGCAACTCGGCGTGCAGCGCGGCGACAAGGTCACCGTGGTCGCGCCCGGCGGGCAGGTCACGCCGGCCGGCGTGGTGCCGCGGCTGCGCAGCTTCACGGTGGTGGCAACGTTCGAAGCCGGCCACCACGAGTACGACAGCGGCTTGGCGCTGGTGCACGTGGACGACGCGGCGCGCCTGTTCCGCCTCGGCGGCCCGGCCGGCGTGCAGTTGCGGCTGGCCGACGTGCAGCAGGCGCGCCGCGTGGCCGCCGATCTGTCCGCGCGGCTGGGCCCCGGCGTCGATGTGCGCGACTGGACGCGCAACAACCGCCAGTGGTTCGACGCGGTGCAGGTGGAGAAGCGGCTGATGGCGATCATCCTCACGCTGATCGTCGCGGTGGCCGCGTTCAACCTCGTCTCGACGCTCGTGATGACGGTGACCGACAAGCGCGCCGACATCGCGATCCTGCGCACGCTGGGCGCGAGCCCGCGCTCGATCATGGGCATCTTCGTCGTGCAGGGCGCGGCGGCGGGCGTGATCGGCACGCTGGTCGGCGTGGGGCTGGGCTTGGTGGTGGCGCTGAACATCGACGTCATCGTGCCGGCCATCGAGCGCCTGCTGGGCATCGCCTTCCTGCCCGGCAGCATCTACGTGATCAGCCGCATGCCGAGTGTCGTGATGGCGTCGGACGTGCTGCCCATCGCGGGCGTGTCGCTGGCGCTGGCCTTCGTGGCCACGCTGTACCCGAGCTGGCGCGCCAGCCGCGTGAACCCGGCCGAGGCGCTGCGCTATGAGTGAGGCAACGGCCGGCGACGTGGTGCTGCGTGCGCAGGCGCTGCACAAGCGCTTCCGCGACGGCAGCGGTGCCGACGCGATCGACGTCACCGTGCTGCGCGGCGTGGACCTCACGGTGGCGCGCGGGCAGACGCTGGCGATCACCGGCCCCTCGGGTGCCGGCAAGAGCACGCTGCTGCACCTGCTGGGCGGGCTGGAGGCGCCCACCAGCGGCCGCGTCGAGCTGATGGGCCGCGACTTCGCCGCGATGAACGCCGCCGAGCAGGGCCGCTGGCGCAACCAGCACCTGGGCTTCGTCTACCAGTTCCACCACCTGCTGCCCGAGTTCACCGCGCTGGACAACGTGGCGATGCCGCTGCGCATCCGCCGGCTGCCGGTGGCCGAGGCGCAGCGGCAGGCTTCGGAGATGCTGACGCGCGTGGGCCTGGCGGCGCGCGAGCGGCACCACCCGTCGCAGCTCTCGGGCGGCGAGCGCCAGCGCGTGGCGATCGCGCGGGCGCTGGCCACGCGGCCGGCCTGCGTGCTGGCCGACGAGCCCACCGGCAACCTCGACCGCGGCACCGCCGACGCGGTGTTCGAGCTGATGCTGGAACTGGCGCGCGAGCAGGGCACGGCCTTCGTGGTCGTCACGCACGATGCGCAACTCGCGGCGCGCTGCGCGAGCCGCCAGGTGCTCGAACGCTGATGCCGATGCCGTTCGAATGGCAGATCGGCTGGCGCCATGTGCGCGCCGGCCGCTTCGGCGGGCCGGGGCGCAACCGCTTCGTGGCCTTCATCGCGGCGGTGTCGATGGCCGGCATCACGCTGGGCGTGGCTGCGCTGATCGTGGTGCTGTCGGTGATCAACGGCTTCCAGCGCGAGGTGCGCGACCGCATGCTCGGCGCCATCGCGCACGTCGAGCTGAGCGCAGCCAGCGGCGGCGTGCTGGCCGACGTGCCCGGCCTGCTGGCCACGCTGCGGCGCGACGCCGACGCGCAGGCCGCCGCGCCGGTGATCTCGCGCCCCACGCTGCTGGGCCGCGGCGAGGTGCTGCGCGGCGCGCTGGTGCGCGGCATCGACCCCGCGTCCGAGCCGGTCACCGACCTCGTGCGCACGCTGCCGGCGCCGCTGCGCGCGGCGCTGCAGCCCGGCAGCCGGCAGATCGTGCTCGGCCGCGCGCTCGCGACCGCGCTCGGCGCGAAGGCCGGTGATGCGCTCGTGATGCTGCGGCCCGGGGACGCGGGCTCGTCCGCGCCGCGTTACGTGTCCTACACCGTGGCGGGCACCTTCGACGCCGGCCACTACGAGTTCGACAACGGCCTGTCGCTCGTCCACCTGGCCGATGCGGGCGAGGCCTTCGAGCTGGCCGGGGCCTCGGGCATCGAGCTGCGGCTGCGCGATGCGCAGCAGGCGCCGCGGGTGGCCGATCGCCTCGCGATGCAGCTCGGCCCCGCGGTCATCGTGCGCGACTGGACGCGCAGCAACCGGCTGT
Organism: Rubrivivax sp.; assembly: GCA_016789955.1. Taxonomy (GTDB): domain Bacteria; phylum Pseudomonadota; class Gammaproteobacteria; order Burkholderiales; family Burkholderiaceae_C; genus Rubrivivax. Next base: position 52,200 of record JAEUPB010000037.1, read on the forward strand.
GGTTCGAGTCGGTGCAGATCCAGAAGCGCATGATCGCGCTGATCCTCGTGCTGATCGTCGCGGTGGCGGCGTTCAACCTCGTCTCCACGCTCGTGATGGCGGTGGCCGACAAGCGCGCCGAGATCGCGATCCTGCGCACGCTGGGCGCGAGCCCGGCCTCGGTGATGGCGATCTTCGTCGTGCAGGGCGCCGCGGTGGGCCTGATCGGCACCGCCGCGGGCGTGGCGCTGGGGCTGGCGATCGCGTCGAACATCGACGTGCTGGTGCCGGCGCTCGAACGCCTGGCGCAGACCCGCTTCCTCGACCCGAGCATCTACTTCCTCGACCACATGCCCAGCCAGCCGCTGGCGGCCGACGTGGTGCCGATCGCGATGGTCTCGATCGTGCTGGCGCTCGTGGCCACGCTCTACCCGAGCTGGCGCGCCAGCCGCGTAGACCCAGCGCAGGCGCTGCGCTACGAGTGAGGCACGCCCTGGCTTGGCCGGGACCGCCGGGGCCCCGACGGCTCGTTCACGGGGTCCTGGACAGCGCGTTGATGCGACCCGTCAGGTCCTTGAAGCCGGCATTGATCTGCTCGATCGCGTTGTCGAACTTCTTCTCGAGCGAATCCAGGCGCTTCTCGAGCTTCATCACGTCTTCCATCTCGCTCTTCGTCACGCTCTTCCAGTTCTCGTCGATCTTGTTGCGCACCTCGCCCAGCTGCTTGTTGACGTAGCCCTGCAGGGACTGCAGGTCCTTCATCGTGACATCGGTGGCCATGGCGCTCCTGCGGACGTGAGGTGTCTGGAGACTCGGCCGGAGCATCGGGTGCACCGGCCGATGACAGTGTGCCCGATGGCCCGCGCGTGCGCATGCGGGTGGTCCTGCAACGGCGTCTCGCGGCGTCGCCGCAGCCTCAAGCCGGGCGCAGGGCCTCGCCCTCGACGAACACCTGCCGCACGCGCAGGTCGCGATCGAGCACGACGAGGTCGGCGAACGCGCCAGCCCGCAGCACACCGCGGCCATGCGCGCCGACATGCTCGGCGGCGAGCGTCGACGTGCGGCGCGACGCCTCGGCGATCGTCAGCCCGAGCACCTCGACGAGGTTGCGCAGCGCCTGGTCCATCGTCAGCGCGCTGCCCGCCAGCGTGCCGTCGGCCAGCCGCACCGCGCCCAGGCACTTGGTGACGACGTGGCGGCCGAGCCGGTAGTCGCCGTCGGGCATGCCGGCGGCCGACGTGGAGTCGGTGACGCAGTACAGGCCCGGGATGGCGCGCAGCGCGGCGCGGATCGCCCCCGGATGCACGTGCTGCAGGTCGGGAATGATCTCGGCGCGCTCGGCGTGCGCGAGCGCCGCGCCGGCCAGGCCGGGCTGGCGGTGGTGCAGCCCGCTCATCGCGTTGAACAGGTGCGTGAAGCCGGAAGCGCCCGCGCCGAGCGCGGCCACGCCGTCCTCGTAGCTCGCGGCGCTGTGGCCGATCTGCACGACGAGGCCGCGCGCGCGCAGCTGCACGATCAGCTCCAGGTGCCCGGGCATCTCCGGCGCGATGGTCACCAGCACCAGCGGCGCCAGCGCGTGCAGCGCGAGCACGTCCTCCAGCGTGGCGGTGCGCGCGTGGTCGGGCTGCGCACCCAGCCTCGCCGGGTTGATGTAGGGGCCTTCGAGATGCACGCCGAGCACGCGGGCGCCGCCCTCGGGCCGGTGCGTCACGTGCGGGGCCAGCGCGCGCAGCGCCGATTCGATCTCGCCGACCGGCGCCGTCATCGTGGTGGCGGCCAGCGACGTGGTGCCGTGCCGGGCGTGCGCGCGGGCGATCGCGGCCACCGCGTCGCCGCCTTCCATCGTGTCGCGCCCGGCGCCGCCGTGCACGTGCAGGTCGACGAAGCCGGGCAGGATGAGCACACCATCGCGCCTGGCGGCGGCCTCGTCGCTCGGGCGGCCGTCGATGCCCACGATGCGGGTGCCGTCGACGCGCAGTTCACCGTCCACCCACCCATCGGGCGTCAGCACATGCCCGCGGAGTTCGACGGCCATGGCGGCACGATACCAGCGCGTCCCGCGGGGCCGGGGCCGCTCATCAGCAGACCTTCGCGCCGTTGGCGCTCCGGTGTGAACGCCTTGGAGCGGCCATGCGCGTTCACGGACAATCGCGGGGTGCACCTGCTCAACGCCGATCTCCACAGCCACTCCAGCGTCTCCGATGGCACGCTCGCGCCCGAGGCGCTGGCCGAGAGGGCCGCGGCCGCAGGCGTCGAGTTGTGGGCGTTGACCGATCACGACGAGATCAGCGGCTTAGCGCGCGCCCGCGAGGCGGCGCTGGACCTCGGCATGGCCTTCCTCGGCGGCTGCGAGATCTCGGTGAGCTACGCGGGCGAGACGGTGCATGTGGTGGGCCTGGGCGTGGACGGCACGAACGGCCCGCTGGTCGCGGGCCTGGAGGCCACGCGCGCCGGCCGTCGCGAGCGCGCACGGGCGATGGCCGAGGGCCTGGCCCGCGTGGGCATCCGCGGCGCCTTCGAAGGCGCGCTGAAGTACGTCGGCAACCCCGACCTGATCTCGCGAACGCACTTCGCGCGCTACATCGTCGAGGCCGGCCACTGCGCGCACACGCACGAGGTCTTCCAGCGCTACCTCACCGACGGCAAGCCGGGCTACGTGCCGCACCAGTGGGCCACGCTCGCCGATGCGGTGGCGTGGATCCGCGGCGCCGGTGGCGAGGCGGTGATCGCACACCCGGGCCGCTACAAGTTCACCGCCAACGGCGAGTGGGGCTTGTTCACCGACTTCATGGGGCACGGCGGCCGTGGCGTCGAGGTGGTGACCGGCAGCCACACGGTGGCCGAGCAGGTGCGCTACGGCGATGCGGCCATCGAGTACGGCTTGGCCGCCTCGCGCGGCAGCGACTTCCACTCGCCCGAAGAGAGCCGCACGGCGCTCGGCGCCCTGCCCGACCTGCCGGGCCGGCTGACGCCGGTGTGGACGCTGCTGGCCCACCGCATCGAGTCGCGCACGCCGCTCGATCTCGCCGCGGCGTGAACGGCGACCGCGGGCGCACCGCGTGAGCAGCGCCGCCCCGGCGTCAGCGCGTCCGGTCGCCGGCGTGCTGCTGGTGGTGGCCGCCGTGAGCTGCTTCTCGGCGATGGACACCGTCATCCGCCAGCTCGGCGCGGCGGTGCCGCTGCTGGTGCTGCTGGCCGCACGCTACGGCGTGCAGGCGCTGATGATGACCGGCTGGATCCCGCTGCACCGCGAGGCCGGCTTCGCCACCGCGCACCCGCGCTTCCAGGTGGCGCGCGGTCTGCTGCTGCTGGGCAGCAGCGGGCTCGGCTTCATGGGCCTGCGCTACCTGCCGGTGGCCGAGTTCACATCGATCGGATTGCTGACGCCGGTGATCGTCACGCTGCTGGCGGCAACGGTGCTGCGCGAGCGGGTGTCGGCGCTGCGCTGGGCGCTGGTGGCCGGTGCCTTCGCCGGCGCGCTGATCGTCGTGCGGCCCGGCAGCGGCGCCATCGGCTGGGCGGCGCTGTTCCCGCTCGGCAGCGCGGTGTGCTACGCCTCGTTCCAGGTGCTCACCGCGCGGCTGGCCGGTCTCGAGAACCCGTACACCACGCACTTCTGGACCGGCTTCGTCGGCACCGCGGTGGTGGTGCCGCTGGCGCTGGTCACGCTGGGCGATGCACTGCCGGCGCTGCCGGCGCAGGTCACGGCGCTGCAGTGGGCGTCGCTCGTGGTCATCGGGCTGCTCGGCAGCTCGGGGCACCTGATGCTGATCCACGCCTTCGGGCTGGCGCGGGCCTCCACCTTGATGCCGTTCATGTACACGCAGATCGGCAGCGCGGCGCTGGCCGGCTGGCTCGCCTTCGGGCACGTACCCGATGCCTGGGCCTGGGCCGGCATGGCCGTGATCGCGGCCTGCGGCGCGGCCAGCGCGTGGCTCAACATCCAGCGCACCACGCCGCCGGCGGCGGTGGACGCCGCGGTCGAGTGACACGCCCGACCCGGCCTACGCGGCCGGCGCGGGTTTCGGCTCGCCCAGCGGCAGCACCACCTCCGCGCAGAACCCGCCGCCGGCCCGGTTGCTCAGCACCAGCGTGCCGCCCAGCCGCTCGGCCAGCTCACGCGCGATGAAGAGGCCCAGGCCCGTGCCGCCGGTGGCGCGGTGGCGCGAGCCCTCGACGCGCACGAACGGCTGCAGCACCGCGTCGAGCTGTTCCTGCGGAATGCCGGGGCCGCGGTCCTGCACGAGGATGCGGCAGGCATCGCCCATCACCAGCGCGGTGACCTCGGCCGCGCCGGCGTAGCGCAGCGCGTTGTCGACGAGGTTGCCCACCAGTCGCCTCAAGGCCACCGGCTCGGCGTGCACCACCATCGGCTGGCCGCTGTAGCTCACCGCGGCACCGGTCTCGGCGCGGTCGTCCACCAGCGCCTGCAACAGCGCGCCCAGGTCCAGCCGCTGCCGCCGCGCGGCCTCGGGCACGTCGTTGCGGAACACGTCGAGCACCGAGTCGATCAGCGTGTTCATCTCGCGGATGTCGGCGATGCAGCGGTCGCGCAGCTCGGGGTCGCCCTGCACGGTCTCCAGGCGCATGCGCATGCGCGTCAGCGGCGTGCGCAGATCGTGGGAGATGGCGGCGATCATCAGCCCGCGCGCCTCGAACTGCTGCGCCAGCCGCGTGGCCATGCCGTTGAACACATGCGCCGCGTCGCGCACCTCGCGCGTGCCTTCGTCCTCGGGCAGCACCGGCGGCGCGGCGCGCCGCGCCAGCGCCGGCACCAGCGCCGAGGCCGCGTGCACGAGGCGCTGCATCGGCCGCGCCAGCCAGCGCGAGCCGAACCACGCCGCGCCGGCGATGATCGCCAGGCGGACGCCGTAGTCCAGCAGCAGCAGCGCGGGCGGGAGCGAAGGCGGCAGGGCCACGCTCTCGTCGCCACCGGCACCGGGCAGCCCCGGCGTCGGCGGCAGCGACGGGAAGGTCGGCAGCGGCGGCTGCGCCCCCAGCAGCCCCGGCCCGCCGAAGTCGAGCCAGCGCACCATCGCGTACGCGGCCACGTGGCTGACCACCAGCGCCAGCCAGATCAGCACGAAGATGCGCGCGCCCAGCGTATCGACCTTCACGACGCCACCTTCGCATCGAACAGGTAGCCCTCGCCGCGCACGGTGCGGATCAGCCGCGGCTCCTTCGGCGAGTCGCCCAGCTTGCTGCGCAGGCGCGACACGGCCAGGTCGATGCTGCGGTCGTTCACCTCCACGCCCGGCGCGCGCGTCAGCTCCAGCAGCGCGTCGCGCGTCAGCACGCGGCCGGCGCGCTCGATGAAGGCCGCCAGCAGCCGGTACTCGGCGTTGGAGAGCGCCATCTGCACCTCGTCGGGCGAGGTCAGCGTGCGCAGCACGCGGTCGAAGCGCCAGCCGTCGAACAACGCGATGCGGCCCGGCTCGGCACCGCGCTCGCGCGCCTTCGTCGCGCGGCGCACGATGGCCTGGATGCGCGCCACCAGCTCGCGCGGCTCGAAGGGCTTGGGCAGGTAGTCGTCGGCGCCGATCTCCAGGCCGACCACGCGGCTCACCGGGTCGCCCCGCGCGGTGAGCATGATCACCGGCACCCCGTGCTGGTGCTGCACCCAGCGCGTGAGCGACAGCCCGTCCTCGCCGGGCAGCATCAGGTCCATCACGATCACGTCGAAGCGCGGGCCGTCCATCTCGCGCCGCATCGCGCGGCCGTCGGGGGCGGTGACCACCTGCAGCCCGAAGCCCGACAGGTAGCGCTGCAGCGATTCGCGGATCTCGGCGTCGTCGTCGACGACCAGGCAACGTGTCATGTCACGCACATTACCGCAACGGGCGCGCCGCCGGCTTCGGGCAGCATCAGGCGGCGATCCCCACCTGCAGCCGCGCGGTGTATCCGCTGGTCGAGTCGCCGGTGACGGTCGCCATCTGCAGCGTGACGCCGTCGGAGAACACGTTGTCGCTGGTCAACGAGATGTTGCGGAAGTTGGCGATGCTCGCCGTGTAGCCGCTGGCGCTGTTGTAGACCGTGCTGCAGATGTCGGCCGGCAGCGCGAGCTGCGAGGTCTTCAGCCGGTTGCTGAACTGCGTGGCGGTGGTGGTGCTGCGGTAGATCTCGAAGTGGATGTGCGGCCAGCGCCCGCTGTAGCAGCCGGGGAACACGGTGACGAAGGTCGCCGTGCCGTCACTGCCGGTGGCCTGCACGCCGCGCAGGTAGTTCTCCGCGGTGACGCCGCTCGAGTACATCGAGTAGCGGCCTTCGCGGTCGCAGTGCCAGATGTAGATGGCGTAGCCCGACAGGTCGGCGCACGCGGCGCCGGTGTTCACGAGGTCGAGCACCACGGTGAGCGGCACGCCCTGCGCCGTGCCGGTGGCGCCGGCGATGCTCGAGCGGATGTCGCTGCGCACGATGCCGCTGAGCGTCAGCGCGTTGGCGACGCCGCTGCCGTTGCTGTTGGAACCGTCGCCCGGATAGGGGCCGTTGGTCTCTTCGGGGATCACCGAGCAGGTGGTGGTTCCCGTGCCTGTCGTGGTCGTGCCGCTTCCGGTCGTGGTCGTGCCTGTGCCTGTCGTCGTGCCGGTCGTCGTGGTGGTGCCGGTGGTGGTGGTCGTGCTGCTCGTGTCGGAGCTGTCACCGCCACCGCCGCAGCCGGACAGCCCGAAGCCGGTCAGGCCCAGCGCGCCGGCGCCGGCCAGCCAGCGCAAAGCGCCGCGGCGCTGCACCTGCTGCTGCAGCCGCTGCAGGTCGTGCGCGAGGCCGTGGTCATGGTCGTGCACGAAGGGTTGCGCCGTGCCGGCGAGGTGGGGTCTGGAGGGTTGGCTCTTCATCGGCGCCATTGCACCGCGCCGGCTTGTCGGCGATGTGCCCGGTGTGTGTCGGCGCCGACACGAATCACGTGCCGCCGGGCCAGCGGCGCAGCACGCGGTAGTGCGGTCCGTCGCGCATCGCCAGCGCATGGCCCACGCTGGTCCAGGCGATCGGTGCCGGCTCGGTTGCGAAGGCACGGGCCGCGCCGGCCCGGCGCGCCAGCGTCACGTGCGGGCGATACGGTCGCGCCTCCACCGGCAGCCCGCGGGCCCGCAGGCCGGTGCCGATCGCCGCATGCAGCGCCGCGAGCGCCGTCGGCACCTCATGCGCCACGGCCACGCGCAGGCCTTGCTTCCACGTGTCCAGCGCCGACAGCGTCAGCGAGATCGGCGGCGAGGGCCTGTCGGCGGCGGCCAGCACGTCGGGCAGCCGGGCTTCGTCGAGGGCGCCCAGGAAGTGCAGCGTCAGGTGCAGGTCGCACGCCGGGGTCAGCCGCGCGGGCGGCGAGGAGATCGCCGCCTGCCACGCCTGCAGCGCCTGGCACGTGGCGGCATCGGGCCACAGCGCGAGGAACAGGCGGCCGGTCATCCTCGAATTCGACCACGCCGGCGATTTCGACCGCGCCCTCCAGGCCGGGAGCCGCCACACGGTGCCGTGTCCACTACGATGGACACATGTCCGAGACCCCCACCACGCCGCAGCGCCACCCGCACGAGGGCCCGCCGCACTTGATGCACCAGCTCTTCGAGTGGCGGGCGCTGGCGGAGGCCGCGCTGCTGCCTTGGTCGCTGCCGCTGCTGATGAACTGCCCGATGGGTGACGGCCACCCGGTGCTGCTGCTGCCGGGCTTCATGGGCGACGAAGGCTCGCTGGTGGGCCTGAAGACCTTCCTCGCCAACCGCGGCTACGCGGTGCAGAGCTGGGGCTTCGGGCGCAACGTCGGCTTCCGCTCGCGGCATGCCGAGGCCGTGGAGCAGAAGATCCGCTACCTGCACCACGAGAGCGGCCGCAAGGTGAGCCTGGTCGGCTGGAGCCTGGGCGGCGTGTTCGCGCTGTACGGCGCACACCAGGCGCCCGAGTGCGTGCGCAACGTCATCACGCTGGGCAGCCCGGTGAGCGTCAGCGCCGAAGGCAGCCAGAGCCCGCCGATCGTGCGCGCGCTGTACCGCCTGATCGCGCACCCGATGGGCCCCAGCGCCCACGCGATGCAGCCGCGTGCCAAGAAGGTCCGCGAGCGCCACCCGCTGCCGGTGCCGATGAGCTGCCTCTACTCGCTCTCCGACGGCGTGGTGCCGCCGCAGGAGGCCACCATCGAAGGCAGCGCCGGTCTGCACGAGAACATCCGCGTGCCGGGCAGCCACACCGGGCTGGGCTTCAACGCGCTGGTGCTGGCGGTGGTGGCCGATCGCCTGGCGCAGCCCGAAGGACAGTGGCACCCCTACGAGCCCAGCGGGCTGCTGGGCACCCTCCACGGCTGGCTGGCGCCGCAGGCGCCAGCCTGACGACCGGTCAACTGCCGCGGCCCGGCGGCTGCTGCGCGGCCGCGGCGTTCCAGTACAGCCGGTAGTACGCGGCGTCGAGCGCATAGCGCTTCATGTGCTTGGCCACCGCGCCGGTGTGCGCGTGCAGCGGGATACCGGTGGCCTTCAGGCGACGGAAGAACTGGATGTCCTCGCTGGCATAGGCATCGCCGGCCGCCTCGATCTCGCCGAACAGCGACTGCCCCGGGTGCCGCTGGCGCATCGGCGCCACGACCGAGCGGTGCATCAGCAGAAGCCCGAAGCCGGCCGCATCGACACGGATCAGCGCGTTCTCGGGCAGCGGATGGCGATACGCGTAGCGGCCGTCGGTCTCGTCGAACAGCGCGGGCATCGGCATCATGGCCGAGCCCTCGTTCTCCTTCGAGATGAAGTAGGTGCCGCTGACCACCGGCCGCTCGGTGGCATCGGCGGCCTGCCAGAGCTTCTGCAGCACGTCGAGCGTCAGCACGACGTCGCTGTCCACCCACAGCAGCCAGTCGGTGCGCACGTCGTCGGCCCACAGGTCCAGCAAGGCCTGGCGCTGGCGCGCGATCTGGTGTCCCTGCACGCGGATCGCGCGCGCCACCGGCAAGCCCGCCGCAGGCGCGGCGAGGATCGTGTAGACGAGGCCTTCGGTGAACTTGCCGTCGGTGGTGCCGTCGTCGCACCAGCCGATGGCCAGGGTCTCGCGGGAGTCGTGCATCGGTGCTTGGGTGCAGGTCAAGGCCTGCGAGTGTCGGCCAGGATCGCCCAGCGCTCGTGGTCGCGCCAGCGTCCACGGATCTTCAGGTAGCGCGGCGAGTAGCCCTCGAGCGTGAACCCGCAGGCGCGGGCCAGCGCTTTCGAGGCCTCGTTGCCCGGCTGGATGTTGGCCTCGAGGCGGTGCAGCTTCAGCCGTGTCCACGCGTGCCGCACCACGGCGTCCAGGCCTTCGCGCATCAACCCCTGCCGCTCGTGCCCGGCGAAGGCGTACCAGCCCAGGTAGCCGCTGCGGAAGGCGCCGCGCACGATGTTCGTCAGGTTCACCACGCCCACCAGCGCACCGCCGTCGCGGCGGCAGACGAGGAAGGGCACGTGCGCATCACCGGCCATGCGCTCGAGGTAGGTGTCGTAGGCAGCGGGCGTGAGCGGAGGCGACACCCACGTGCCGTGCAGCGCACGGCTGCCGGCGGCGGCGGCGAGGAAGGCGCCGCGGTCGTCGGCCGTCGGGCGGCGGATGTCGATGCGGGTGGGCACGGGGAAGTGGCGCGGGCTGGTGGCGCGCGGCGGGCGCGGGCCGGCCCCGAGTGTGCCGCGTCGGCGCCGACAATCGCCGAATGATCGACGCCGACCGACGACGCCACCTGCTCGCCGGCGCAGCTGCGGCCGCGCTCGGCGCGCGCGCGCTGGCGCAGCCGGCTGCCGACGCCCGCCCACCTGCCGCGCCGCCGCCGCTGCAACCCCGCGAGGTGCTGCAACTCCGCGTGGCCGTGCCCGCCGTGCTGCACGGCCTGGCCGGCGCCGTGCGCATCGCGCGCATGACGGCCGTGATGCCGCGCCGCTTCGACGCGCGGCGCCATGCGCCGGTGCTGGTGGTGAGTGCCACTTCGGACCCCGCGCACGCGTCGAGCCGGCGGCTCATGGAGACCTACCAGGCCGCCGCCGCCGAGGCCGGCTGGGTGGCGCTGGCGGCCGACCCCGACGAGCCCGTCGAGCAACAGGCCGACACGCTGTCGATGCGCTTCGCACTCGTGCGCAGCGCGCTGGCCGCGCTGCGCCCGCGCTGGCCCGGTGGTGCGTCGCCGCCGCTGGGCTTTGCCGGCTTCTCCGGCGGTGCCAAGTACGCCGGATGGCTGGCGGCGCTGTTCGCGCAGCAGCGCGAGCCGATCGCCGGCCTGTACCTCGCCGGCATCAACGAGGAGGTGGTGGCCGACGCGGCGAATCGGCTGCAGGTGCTCGACGACGCCTACCGCGCCGTGCCCGTGCTGCTGCAGGCCGGCCGCGACGATGCCGTGGCGCCGCCGGAGCGGCACCGCGCCGCGCTGGCAGCGCTCAACGATGCCGGCTTCCGCGCGGTGCGCCTGGAACTCGTCGACGGCCCGCATGCGCCGGATGCCGCGGCGTTGCCGGAGGCACTCGCGTGGTTCGCGGCGCAATGGCGCGAGCGCCACGGCCGCGCGCTGATCGAGGCGTGACCGGCGGCCGTCAGTCGCGGCGCACCGGCTTCGGCACCTCGTAGCGCAGCTCGCCGAACCCCGCGCCGAACTGCTGCACGGCGGTCAGCCTCAGCGGCGGCGACGTGATGCGCCGCGGCAGCAGCGGGCGGCCGGCACCGAGCGTCACCGAGGCCACCTGCACGATGATCTCGTCGAGCAGGCCGGCGTCGTGGAACTGGCCGACGAGGTCGCCGCCGCCCACCAGCCACAGGTTGCGCCTGCCGGCCGCCGCGCGCATCGCCGCATGCACCGGCTCCACCGCGCCGCTGACGAAGCGGATGTCGGCGCCGGGCACCGCCGGCTGCGGCCGGTGGCTGAAGACCCAGGTCGGCTGCGCATACGGCCACGGGCCCGGCGTCGCCGAGCCCGGCTTCACGACGTGCTCGATCATCCAGGCGTAGGTCGAGGCCCCCATCGCCAGCGCGCCCACCTGATCGATGAAGCGCGGGTAGCTGGTGTCGTTCACGTCGCCGAGCGGGAACAACCAGTCGAGCGAGTGGTCCTCGGTGGCGATGAATCCGTCGAGGCTGCTGGCGGTGTAGTACTGCGTCTTCATGGGCGGGCGCCGCGTGGGGCCCGCCCTTATAGGCGACGCGCTGCCGCCCTGCAATCGTCGACGTGGCCCTGCGGGTTGCCGGCCTCGACGCCGTTGCCGATCACCGCGGCCTGCGCGTGGCTGGCGAGCACGGCCGCTGCGACGGCGAGCGCCGCGCCCAGCAACGCGGTGGCGAGGTGGCGCCGGGCGATCACGCCGGCAACGGATCGGCGACCGCGGGTGGCCGCAGACCGGTGGGACATCGGGGTGGGCATGACGGGCCTCTCGGTTCAGGTCGCGGGAACGCGCGTCAACGCAGGCCGCCGCCGTCGCCGGGCGCGGGCGAGGCGGCATCCTTCGATGCCGGCTGGGGAGCCGGAGCGAACAAATGGCGGGCCAGCTCGAAAGGGCTGTCGAAGTCGTGCACCCGGGCTTCCGTGTCCACGAGGCGCGCGTGCCAGGGCTGGTCGCCGCCGCGCCAGAGGCTCAGCAGCATCACCGAGGGCATCGGGGTGGGGGCGGTGTTGTCCATGGATCGAAGCATCCACGGCCGCCGTTGCGCAGGCGTTGCGTGCGGCCGCGCGCCGGCCCGCAGCAGGGATCAGCCGCCGGGCGGGAAGCGCTGCAGGAAGGCCTGCCGCTCGGCCGGCAGCGCGTCGAGCGTGTGAGCCAACCCCTGGACCCGCTCGCGCCAGGCCTTGCGGCGCGCCGCAGTCGGCGCCACCTGCACCAGCGCCTGGTGCAGCAGCAATGCCGCCAGCGCGTGCACGCCGTCGCGCGCCAGCGCCGCATCGGCATCGGCCAGCGCTTGCGGCGTGCAGCTGCCCGATGAGGCCTGCGCGCGCAGGCGCACCGCCAGGGCGCGCCAGCGCAGTTCGTCGTTGAGGCCGGGCGCGTCGTCGGTCGGCAGGCGCTGCAGCGCGGCCGGCGGGTCGCCGTCGGCGTGCAGCAAGGCCGCTTCGACGATCACCGCGCGGATGCTGACGCGCTCGTTCTCGGTGTGCACGCCAGCTGCCGCGCGCTCACCGTGCCGGCGCGCCTGCCCGGTCTGGCCGAGCAGGAGCGCGCACTCGGTGAGCACCAACCACGCTTCGGACGTGAAGCTCACCCACTGATCGGCGAGCGGCTGCTCGAGCATCGCCAACAAGGGCTGCAGGCGTTCACCGGCCCCGAGCACCGCCAGCAACTCGGCCGTGGTCAAGACCACCGAGGCAGCGACAAAGATCTTTCCGATGGCGGTGGCGTCGTCGATCGCGCGCAGGGCCCAGTCATGCGCATCGCCGAGCTGCCCCAGCGCCACGTGGGCCTCGACAAAGGCCAGCTGCACCATCGTGCGCAGCGGCTCGGACTCCATCGGCGGCTGGATGTCCCAGCACTCGCGCGCCGCCGCCAGCACGGCATCGGGCCGGCTCTGCGCCGAGTACAGCACACACAGGTTGAACAGCACGTTGCGCTGGGTCCCGATGATGCCCGTACGACCGGCCAGATCGGCCGCTTCGCGCAGCACCGCTTCCGCCGAAGGATCGCCCAACTGCCCCAGCATGATGCCGCGGCGGCTCATCTCGCGCGCCACGGCATATCGATTGCCGCTGGCGCGACTGAGTGCGAGCGATTGATCGACGAGCTCCAGCGCCTGGTGCAGCCGGCCGCTGAAGCCCTCGGCCAGGATCAGCGAGTCGAGCAACAGGGCCCGCTCTTCGGCGTAAAGACTGTCGAGCGCGAGCGCCTGGCGGGCGAGCAGGGTCGCTTCTTCGACGCGACCACTTGCCTCTCGTACGGCGTCGGACCGGGCCTGCAGCGCCAACGCCTGCAGGCGCCGGGTCGGCAGGGCGGGCAGCGCATCGAGCAGTTGCAGCGCTCGAGCCGGTTGCCCACGCCGCGCATGCAGGCTGGCCACGAAGATCACCGCTTCCAGCCGCGCTTCGGCACTGCAGGCCGGCGACTGTGCGGCCTGGAGCAGTTCGTCGGCCCGCGCTCGCGCAGCATCGAGGGCATCCCGCAGTTCCAGCGCACGGACGACCAGGCGGCCCAGCCGCAGCGCGTCGTCCGCCACCGCGCCATCGGCCAGCGCTGCCTGCCATTGCGCCACCGCGTCGTCGAGCGCATGGAGGCGAAACGCCTCGTCCCCGGCCCGGGTGCGCCAGCGCACCGCCCGAGCCGCCTCGCCCCCGGCCTCGTGGTGGGCCGCGATGCGCGCCGGCGCCATGCCTGCCGCTTCCGCCCCCAGCGCCAGCCGCCGGTGCACCGAGCGCCGCCGCGCCGGGCTGAGCGCCGCCTCCAGCGCCTGGCGCACGAGGTCGTGTGCAAACACCAGGCCGCGCGCGTCGTCGTCGCGCAGCAGCCGCGCCTGCAGCGCATCTTCCAGCGCCAGCGCCGTCTCGACTTCGGAGAGCGCACAGGCCGGTGCCAGCATCGCGGCGGCCAGCGGTTCCTCGGCCAGCGAGGCCGCCTCCAACACCCGCTGCGACTGCGCACCCAACCGATGGACGCGGGCCAGCACCGCCTGGCCCACCGACTCGGGCAGCGGCAGCGCCCGGTAGGCGTCCTCCTGCTCGTCGTACGGCGTGCGCCAGCGACCGTCGGAAGCTGCACTGAGCAGCCCTTGTTCGACCAGGTGCCGCAAGGTCTCGGCCACATAGAACGGGTTGCCTTCGGTGGCGCTGGCCAGCATCGCGGCGAAGCGGCGCGGGTCGGGGCGGCCCGACAGTTGCTGCACCAGCGTCAGCACCGCCTCGGGCGGCAGCGGCTCGAGCCGCCGGTGCATCGCGCCGCCCTGCTGCTCGCGTTGCAGCAGCGCCTGTGCCGCGGGTGTGAGCTCGGGCCGGTAGACGAGCACGAGGCGCGCGCCCGAGCCGCCGCTGGCGGCCTGCAGCAGCAGCGCCTGGCTGGTGGCGTCGGCGAGGTGCCAGTCGTCGACCAGCACGGCGTCGAAGTCGTCGGCCGCCCACTGCTGCCAGGCCAGCGTGCAGGCCTGCGCGAAGCGGGCGCGCTCCTCCTCGCTGCGCAGCGGCGGCGGGGCTGCGCCGAGTTCGGGCATCAGCCGCGCCAGCTCATCGCGCACCCAGGGCGCGAGCGCGCTCGCGTCAGGGTCGGGGCCGGCGAGCGCGCGCAGCGCCCGGGTGTACGCGGCCAGCGGCAATTCGGCATCGCCGGGCCTGCAGGCCACCAGCGCGTAGGGGCCGTGCACCGACGCGAAGTCGGTGGCCAGCCGGGTCTTGCCGATGCCGCCGTCGCCTTCGATCAGGATCGGCTTGCCGCTGCGCCACGCACGCTCCAGCCACGCCACGTCGGCTTCGCGGCCGACGAAGGGCAGTTGCTCGGGGACCACGGCCGCTGCGCGCGGCCTGGTCGCATCGGGCGCAGCGGCCGCCGGCTCGGTGATCGGCCGTGCGCCGGGTGCCGCCCCGCGCAGCGCGGCGGCGAGTGCCCGAGTCTGAGCCATCGGCTCGAGGCCCAGTTCGTCGCGCAGCAGCCGCGCGCAGGTGTCGAACTGCGCCAGTGCCGCCTCGCGCCGGCCCAGGCGATCCAGCAGCCGCATGGCCTGCACGTGGTGGCGCTCCTGCAGCGGGTCATCGGAAAGCAGCGCCTGCACGCGCTGCAGCGCCAGGTCGAGCGCGCCGGAGGCTTCGTGCCGCTCCGCCGACGTGGCCAACGCCTGTGCCCGCAACGCTTCCAGCCGCCGGCGTTCGTCGGCCATCCACTCGTTCCAGGACGAGGCGTCGTCCAGGTGCAGCCCGTCGGCCGGAGAGCCGCGCCAGCGCGCCAGCGCGTCGTCGGGCCGGTCGGCCTGCAGGTCGGCCTCGAAGGCCTGCGTGGCCAGCACCGTGCCCGGCGCGAGCTGCAGCAGGTCACCCTCGGCCTGCACGAGGCCCTCGGCACCGAGGTCACGCAGCCGGGCCAGTTCACGGCGCAGGTTGCGGCGCGCGGTGGACTCGTCCAGCGCCGGCCACAGCACCGCCACGATGCGCTCGCGCCGCATCGCCCCGCTGCCCGCCAGCAGGACCAGCAAGGCCAGCGTCTTGCGGATCGGCAGCGGCACCGGCGTGCCTGCGCGGCGCAGTTCCACCGGCCCGAGCCAGTCGAGCGCGTACATCGCCTGTCTCAGCCGGGGCGGTCGGCAGCGTCCGCCCGCGCCCGCATCCGCCGGGCCGCCACCCCGAGCCGCAGCGCCATGCCACCCGCCACCACCGCGACCAGGCCGAGCGCCGCCCAGATGAACGGCGACGCCGGATGCGGCCGGATGCGGTCGGCGTTCCAGGTCTCCAGCAGGAACAGCAGGCAGATCGCGCACAGGCCCCAGGCGAGGCGGCTGCGGCGCTGCAGGTCGGCGGCAGTCATGGGGTCATCACGCGATCGGGCGCCACATGTGCCGCTTCGCGCGCAGCGTGCCGGCCACGAGGATCGCGCCGGGCTCCACGCCCCAGGTGGCGAACCCGGCCGACTCGTAGAGCCGGATCGCCGCCGCGTTGCCGTCGGTGACGGTGAGCTTCAGGTGGCGGATGCTGCCGCGCGCCACGCAGTGGTCGATGCACGCCTGCACCAGCGCCTGCGCGGCGCCGCTGCCGCGGCTCTCGGGGCGCACGTACATGCCCAGCAGCAACGCGTCGTGCGCGGTGCGCGGCTTGCGCGAGAACTCCAGCGCCACGCTGCCGACCAGGTCGTCGCCGACGCGCGCACCCCAGGCGGCAGACGCGCCTGCGGGGTCGGCGATGCGGCGCACCCACCAGCCCTCGGGCTCGGCGGCGCGCTCCTCGGCGGTGGTGGTGTAGGCGTCGGGCTCCTCGGCGTAGGCCCGCATCATCAGGCACCGGTAGGCCGGGGCATCGGCCGCGACGAGCCGCACGATGGTCGGCTTGGAGGCGATGGAATCGGTCATGCGCCGCCCTACCAGAAGGCCATCGCCCGCAGGCCCAGGTACTGCAGCCCGCCGAAGCCCGCGGCGCGGTCGCGCCAGTAGCGCGACTGGAGCACCTCGGGGAACACCTGCAGACCGCGGATCGAGGCTTCGTCGTGCCAGGAAGCCTCGACGATGTGCTCGGCGGCGGCCTCGGGCCCGGTCACGTCGATGTGCCCGCCGACGAGCGCGGCGGTGAACCAGAACTTGCAGTAGCGCGTGTCGGGGCTGTGGAACTCCTCGACGTAGACCAGCCGCTCGGGCTGCACCTCGAGCCCCGTCTCCTCGCGCACCTCGCGGCGGGCCGCATCGGCCAGTTCCTCCTCGCCCTGCGCGCCGCCGCCCGGGGCGACCCAGAAATCGTAGGCGCCGGGCTTGCAGTGGCGGACCAGCAGCAACCGCCCGTCTCGCTCCACCAGCGCGCCGGCGGAGATGCGGTGCTTCACGGCTCCTTCTTCGCCGGCCGGCGGATGATGGCGGTCTTCTGGAACCACGCCTGGTTCATCCGGCTCAGGAACAAGGTGTTGATCTCGTAGCCCGACTTGTCGCCGATCAGCGACTCGCTGCCGCAGCGCGGGCACACCGCGGTCTCGGCGTTCTGCGCGTTCGGATCGTTGAAGTTGCTCATGTCCAGGCCCGTCCACGCCACGATCTCCGTGGGCGGGAAGATCTGCATGCAGTTGAAGCAACCGCACTGCTGGCTGGCCTCGATCTCGGCGCGGTTGTTGGTGATGTGGCGGTGCGCCGCGAGCATTTCGTTCATGGTCGGATCGGCAACGTGACGGGACGGTGGAACGCCGCCGGAACCGGCGGCGCATCGGCAAACGATACCTTGAGCCCGGGCGTCACGGGCGCATGCCGATCAGCCAGGGCCGGACTTCCGCCACGAGCAGCCCGGAGCGCACCGCGGGGTCTTCGGCGGCGAACTGGCGGATCTCGGCCTCGGGCACGCCGGCGGCGGGGATCATCATGCCGCCGCCACGGGCGTCGAGATGCGGCCCGCCCAGGGCCAGCTTGCCGGCCGCCAGCAGCTTGCGGTAGTGCTCGACGTGCTCGCGCACGCCGGGCTGCTCGAACAGGCCCTTGCCCGGCTGCCAGGCCGGCCCGGGCAGGTGCAGCACGACCCAGCGCACGTCGCGGGCCGGCGCGGCCGGCGATGCACCGGCGGCGCGTGGAGCGTCCTGCGCATGGGCGGCGGGCAGCACGCCCGCTGCGGCCGCGAGCACGACCGCAGCGGCGTGCCGGCGCAGGGAATCGGACATCAGGCGCATCATCGGAGCGGTCTCCCGCGGTGAGGAACCCGGCGGCAGCGCCGGTTCCGCGAGGCTACCGCGACGAGACGATCACCGGGCCGGTCCGCGCGACGGCCCGCGACGGCTGCGCGTGGCGCCATCGCGCTTGCGCCAGTAGCCGAACTCGTCCTCGTGCGCCTCGATGTCCACCTCCTGCACGCGCACCAGCAGCTTGTCCTGCACGTCGGCGACGGCGCGGTTGTAGATCGACGGGCCGATCTCCTCGAGGATGTAGCCCAGCATCGCGCCGGCCGCGATGTTGCCGATGCGCTGGCCGAGTTCCTCCTCGACGTAGCGCTGAAGCGAAGCGATGGCCTCGTCGCGGGCCTCGCGGGTGAGTTCGATCATCTCGACGGGCTCCGGGTGTGGGCAAGGCGGCCGGGGGTCAGGGGTCAGGGGGCGGGGTCGGACGCGAGCCGGGCCCAGGCGTGCACGTCGTAGGTGCGGCCGCGCGCCGTCCAGCGCTGGCGGCGCAGCCCTTCGTGCTGGAAACCCAGCGCGCGCAGCAGCGCGTTCGACGGCGCGTTGTCCACATGCACCTCGGCCTCCACGCGCCGCACGCCGAGGCCGTGCAGCTGCACCAGCAGCGCCGCCAGCGCTTCGCGCGCGATGCCCTGGCGCCAGTGCGCGCGGCCGATCACGTAGCCGAGTTCCAACCGCGCGCTCGGGGCCTCGTGGCGGAACAGCAGCACGGTGCCGATCGCCCGTTCGTCGGCGCGCTGCACGACCACGAGCTGCCGCGCGCCGCCATCGGCCTCCAGCGTGCGCATGCGCGCCAGCCAAGCCTGCGCATCGGCGGGCGATCGCCACGGCTCGTACGGCAGCCAGCGCGTGACCACGTCGTCGCCGTTCACCGCCATCAGCGCGTCGAGATCGGCCTCGTGCACCGGGCGCACCTGCAGCCGCGGCGTGTCGACCGGCGCCAGCGCGGCCAGCAACGTCGGCGCCGCCGCCGCAGGAGCCGACGGCTGGATCAGGTCCCACAGGTTGCCGTAGAGATCGCGGAACACCGCCACCTGACCCCACGGCTGCTGCGCGGGTTCGCGTTCGAACACCACGCCGGCGGCGCGGTAGCGGGCGACATCGCGCGCGAGGTCGTCGGTGTGCAGGAACCAGCCGACCCGGCCGCCGGTCTGGCTGCCGATGCGCTCTTGCTGCGCCGGTGTCGACGCACGCGCCAGCAGCAGCCGCGCGCCACGGTTCGTGCCCGGAACGCCCGGCGGCTCGATCACCACCCAGCGCTTGCCCTGCTCGGGCACGTCGCGGTCTTCCACGCAGCGCCAGCCCAGCGTGCCGACGAAGAACGCCAGCGCCTCCTCGAATTCGCGCACGACCAGCGTGACCTGGTCCAGTCGCTGGCGGGCGTTCGTCATCGCCCCGATTCTTCCGCACCGGTCGCGGCGGCCCCGGCAGGCGCTGCGCGCGTGCGCCACCGCACCGCCGCCACCGCCAGCGCGCCGGCCGCCAGCGCCGAGATCGACGGCGCGGCGAACGACGCGCCGATCTGCCACCACGCGCTGCCCACGAGGGCCGCCCCGGCGGCCCAGCAGGCCCACGCGACGGCCCGGCGGTGCGCCGGCGCGCACCAGGCCGGCAGCACGACGAACAGAGCTGCACCCACAGCCAGGGCCACGCACATGGCCGCCAGTTCTGCAGCGCCCGCCCACGGGGCCGTGCACGCGCCGGAGACGATCAGCTCGCGCGGGCACAGCCCGGTCAGCACCTGCAGCAGACCGATCGCGAGCACCACGCAGGCGACGTAGGCCACCACCGGTGCGGCCAGGGTGGCCGCCCAGCGCAGCAGGGTCACGCCACGTGGCGACACCGGCGCGCCGCAGCAGTCAACCCGGGATGTCGGGCTCGACGAGCGCGGCGAGCTGCTCCAGGGACTCCTGCCAGCCCAGGTAGCACATCTCCAGCGGGATCGACGTGGGGATGCCGGCCTGCGTGATGCTCACGTCGGTGCCGCAGATCACCGGCTTCAGCAGCACGGTGACCTCCATCGTGCCGGGCAGGTTGGGGTCGTCGAAGCGATCGGTGTAGCGCAGGCGCTCGTTGGGCACCAGCTCGACGTACTCGCCGCCGAACGAATGCGCCTGGCCGCTGCCGAAGTTGCGGAACGACATCCGGAAGGTACCGCCCACGCGTGCGTCGAAGTGGTCGACGGCGCAGATGAAGCCGTGGGGCGGCAGCCACTTGGCCATCGCGCCGGCATCGGTGAAGGCGCGGTAGATCTTCTCCGGCGGGCAGCGCAGCACGCGGTGCAGGCGGACGGTGTGGTCGGTCATGGCGGGATCCTCGTCGGGTCGGGTGGGGGATGGCATCGGGGCGGCACCTTCGCGCACCACGCGCGACGATAGCCCGACGACCCACGACGAACGGCGCGGCGGCGGATCGACACGCCGCCGCAGTTCTGCCGTCGTCAGGCCGCGACCATCGACGTCACGCGGTCGAGGATGGCCACGTGGCCGGTGGCCTGAAGACGGCGCCAGGCCATGTTGCCGCGCCGCCGCTGCCTAACCGGCGGCGCAGCGCTGCACGGTCTGCCAGGTGCGCGTCGTCACGTCGCTGCCGAAGGCGCGCTCGATCAGCACCATGAACACCGGCCCCCGCGCCGTCGGCAGGTAGGCGCTGTACACCTCGCCGCCGATGCGCACGAACACCGACGCGAGGTCGCGCGCCAGCGGCAGCGGCACGCGCGGTTCGGCGGGCGCGCGCAGGAAGGTCACGACGCGCTTGGCGTCCGGCGGGATGCCGTGTGCGGCATAGGGATCGCCCTCGAGCAGCCGCTGCAGATGGGACGAGGTGCGCACGATCACCGGGAACGGCCGGCCGAGGCCCGCGAGCAGCGCCTGCTCGGCCCTGCGCTCGATCTGCGACGGGTCGGCGGCCGGCGCGTCGAAGGCCACGTTGCCGCTGGCCAGGATCGTGCTCACGGCCGTGAATCCGGCCGCCTCGAAGCAGCGCTGCACGTCGGGCATGCGGGCGTTCGTCGGGCTCACGCCGCGCAGGAAGGCCACGTGGCGAGGCATCGCGCGGCTCCTGCTCAGAAGACCACGCCGGCCGTCGGCCGCACATCGACGCGCACCTTCGGCACGGCCAGCCAGCGCAGCGTGGCGTTGAGTTCGGCCACGATGGACTGGGCGGGGATCACCGTGCCGTCGTCGAGCGTCATCGGCTCGGTGGAGTGGGCATCGGAGGCGAGCAGGAGGTCGTAGCCGCGGTCCAGCGCGGCGTACGCGGTGGCGCGGATGCACCAGTTGGTGGCCGCACCGGCCAGCACGATGCGCGTGATGCCCAGCGCGCGCAGGCGCTGCTCGAGATCGGTCTCGGCGAACGACGAGTTGTAGGTCTTGTGGACCACCGCCTCGCCGGCGGCCGGCACGAACTCCGGCGCCAGCTTCCAGCCGTCGCTGCCGCGGCGCAGCTCGGCATCCGAGTGCTGCACCCAGATCACCGGCACGCCGCCCGCGCGGGCCTTGCGGACCAGTTCCGCAAGGTTGCGCACCACGCGTTCGCGGTCGTGCACGGCGCGCAGCACGTCGACCTGTGCGTCCACCACCAGCAGCGCGCTGCGCGCGGCGGTGGCGGGAGCCTGCTGCGCGACGGCACGCGGAACGATCGCGACCAGGAGCATCGCGAGCAAGGTGCTTCGAAGAGGAATCACGATCGGTCGACTCCAGCGGACAGGTTCGCCGCGATCATGCCGCCGCCGGCGCGCCCGGCGTGGCCATCGGCACGTAGGCGATGCCATGCGCCCGCATCACCGGGCCGGTCTCGGCGAACCCGAAGGCTCGGTACACGGGCACGGCCATGAGGCTCGAGTTGACGGTGTGGCGGCGTGGCGATGCGGCGGCGGCGATCTCACCCTGCACGTGCGACCACAGCGCCCGCGCGAGGCCTCGCCGGTGCCACGGGCGCTGCACGAAGAGGTGGAACAGGTGCGTGGTGTCTCGCATCGCGATGAAGCCGGCGAGGCCGCAGCGCCCGGCACCGGGCGGCTCATCGATCCCGCCGACCTCGGCGACCACGTAGCGGTAGCGCGGCGAAGCCAGGTAGCCGCGCTCGGCCTCCTCCGAGACCGAGGCGAGGTACGGCGCGGCCTGCGCGCGATCGAGCACGAGATCGTCGGCGTAGCTGGCGATGAGCGCGGCGATCGACCCCGCATCGTCGGGCGTGCCGGCGCGGAGCGTCCACCCGTCATCGCGCCGCGCAGGCCCCATCGCCGATCAGCCTTCCGGCGCTGCCGGTCGCTTGTGGATCGCGAAGGTGCCGGTGGCCCGCGACACCAGCACGCCGTCCACCGTCAGCGACGACTCCAGGCTCGCCGTGCTGCGCCCGCGGTAGACGAGGCTGCTGCGGCACTCGATCTCGCCGCCGGTCACCGGGCGGAAGTAGGCGATCTTCACCTCGATGGTGGAGCAGGCCTCGT
The DNA here is from genome assembly GCA_016789955.1 of Rubrivivax sp. Lineage (GTDB taxonomy): Bacteria > Pseudomonadota > Gammaproteobacteria > Burkholderiales > Burkholderiaceae_C > Rubrivivax. The sequence goes on from JAEUPB010000037.1 coordinate 73,860, forward strand.
GCGGCTCCAGCGTGGGGTACAGCGCCGTCCCCATGCCGGTGTCGGCCAGCGTGAAGAGCACCGCGCCGTGCGCCACGCCGTGCAGGTTGCGGTGATGCGGCTGCATCGTGAGCGTCAGCAGGCTGGAGCCGCTGCCCGACTCGACGATGCGCGCGCCGACGTGTTCGACGAAGGAGTGGGACATGGTGTGCGCCGGATTCTGACCGCAGCGGCGAGGTCACCGGCGCGCCCGGGCCCGTCGAGGGAGACCCGTGCCGCCCGTCGGGCGCCCGCCCGGCCTTCAGAGCGTCACGCCCTCGAGCGTGGCCGTCAGCGCCTGGATGGCGGGCTTCAGCACCACCGTGTGCATCTCGGCGACACCGTCGGTGCGCATGGCGCCCGCGCTGCGCTGCACGGTCTCTCCGGCGTACCGGACCTTGCCGGTGGCCACCTCGACGAGCCGGATCTTCAGCGTCGCGCGACCGTGGCCGTCGGCGCCTTTCGGTTCGTACGTCACGACCGAACCGGTCAGCACGTAGCTGACGCCGAGCTGCCGGCCGAGCCGGACGGCTTCGGACGTCGAGGGACCCCTGTTGATGCGATCGAGATCGGCGCGCGACGCTTCCCGCGTCCACTTGACATCGACGACCCGGAAGCGTTGGCTGTTGAAGAGCGCCTGGGCCAGCGACGCCTGCAGGTGGCGCTTGGCCTCGTGGGTCATCCGAGAGGCCTCCGCCTCCGGGGTGAACTCGACGACCGCCAGTTTCAGTTCCGCCGGCTTGTCGGCCTGCCGTGCAGCGGGAGACGCCGCCAGCGCCGGCGCCGCGCCGAGCAGCACCGTGCCGATGATGGCGGGTGCGAGCAGCAGCGTCGTGGCGGTGGTGAACAGCCTGCGCCGCGAGTGGTCAGCGGTGCGATTCGGAACAAGGGTGCGTGGCATGAGGGGGGCTCCTTCGAAAGTCGGTGCCGCAGTCTCGGCGGGGCGACCGGTCGTTGTCGTCGGGAGCAGGTGGGATTTGCGTCGGACTGCGTCGCCGCGCGAGTCGCCCCCTAGATTGCCCACGCACGCGGCCCCCACGGGGCGGCGTTTCGCGGCAAGCTCGCCGCCATGACGCCGCTGCAGCGCGAGATCGCCGCCCGCCGCGAGGCCCTGCGCGGGCAGCAGGCCCTGCCCGACGGCGCGCAGCGCCTGTGGGGGCTGGCGCTCTCGGGCGGCGGCATCCGCAGCGCGACGTTCTGCTTCGGGCTGCTGCGGGCGCTGGCGGCGCGCTCGATGCTGCTGCGCTTCGACCTGCTCTCCACCGTCTCGGGTGGCGGCTACATCGGCGCGATGCTCGGGCGGCTCTACAGCCGCGCGGCCAGCGCGGCGGACGTGGCCGCGATCACCCGCGCGCTGGCCGATGCCAACGGCCGCTGGTTCACGTGGTGGCTGCGCGCCAACGGCCGCTACCTGGTGCCGCGCGGCACGCGCGACCGCACCTTCGCACTCGCGCTGTACCTGCGCAACCTGGTGGGCGTGCACATCGAACTGGGCCTGCTCGCGGTGCTGCTGGCAGTGGTGCTGGGCAGCCTGGACGTGCTGGGCTGGCGCGCGATGGACACGCTGGCCGCCGAGCATGCCGACGTCCTCTTTCCGCTGCTGCGCTACCTGCCACAGCACCTTCCGGTGGTGCTGCTCGTGGCACTGCCGCCGCTGGCACTCGCGGGCTTCGTGGTGGCCGGTGCGTACTGGTGCGTGCCGTGGCTGGCGGCCTCGACGCGCGGGCCGTGGCTGGCCGCCGCGGCGATCTTCGGTGGCGGCGCCGCGCTGGCCATGCTAGGCCCGCTGCTCGTGCACGGGCTCGACCTGCTGCACACCGAGGTGGGCGCGCCGCAGCGCCGCGCGCTCGTATGGCTGGTCGGCGGGCTGGCGCTGGTGGGCGTGCTCGCGGTGCCGCTGGCCGAGGCGCTGCTCAACGTGCGGCGCGGCGCGGCGGCGCGCGCCGAACATGCCGACGACGTGCGCAACCGCCTGACGCGCTGGCTGGGCAACGTGCTGCGCATGGGCCTGCTGGTGGGGCTGGCGGGCGTGGTGGACGCGCTGGCGTGGTGGCTGGCCTTCGAGGCCCGTGCGCTGGTGCAGACCGGCGTGCTGCTCGCGCTGGCCGCGGCGGTGGTGCGCGCCCTGGCGCCGCGCGCCGCGGCGATGGCCGGCGCACACGCGGGAGCCGACGGCCAGCGGCCGGGCTCGCCGAAGTTCGCGATGACGCTGGCGCGGCTGCTCGGCTACGCGCTGACGCTCGCACTCGCCGCGTGGTGGGCCTCGATCGTCTACCAGGCCGCCCTCGGCGCGGTGTTCCAGCGCGAGCCGTCGTACGGCGCCGCGCTGGCGGTGCTGGCGCTGCTGGGCGCCGGTGCCGCGGGCTACCTGCTGCTCACCGGCACCGGCATCGACTTCCTGAACCTCTCATCGCTGCACCCGTTCTACCGGGCGCGGCTGGTGCGGGCCTACCTGGGCGCGGCCAATCCGCTGCGCTACGGCAGCACCGATGCGCTGGCCGCCGTCGGTGAACTGCCGGCGGCCCCGAGCGCTCGGCCGGTCAGCGACGTGCTGCCCGACGACGACCTCGCGCTGGCCGACTACCGGCCGCACCTGCACGGCGCGCCGGTGCACGTGGTGAACTGCTGCATCAACGAGACCAAGGACCCGCGCGGCGGCCTGTTCAACCAGGACCGCCGCGGCCTCGCGCTGGCCGTCGCCGCCGGCGGGCTGATGCAGGTGTCGCGCCAGGGCTGGCAGCCGCACGACGGCGCGGGCCGGCTGTCGCTGGGCCGCTGGATCGCGATCTCGGGCGCCGCGGTGGCCCCGGGCCTGGGCAGCCTCACGCGCGGCGGCATCTCGGCGCTGGCGATGTTCGCCGGCGTGCGGCTGGGCTACTGGTGGTCGCGCGACGCGCGCGGCGCGGCCGCACGGATGTCGCGCACGGCCAAGTCGCGCGGGCTGCTGCGCGAGACCTTCGGCGCCTTCCGCGCCGGTGATGCCTCCGACTGGTTCCTCACCGACGGCGGCCACTTCGAGAACACCGCCGCCTATGCACTGCTGGCCGAGCGCGCCGAGGTGGTGGTGCTGGCCGACTGCGGCGCCGACCCGGCCTACGCCTTCGGCGACCTGGAGAACCTCGTGCGCAAGGCGCGTATCGACCTGCAGGCCGAGGTGCTCTTCCTGCGCCCGCGCTCGCCGCTGCCCGCGCCGCCGCCGCCCGACCGCTGGCAGCCGCGGCTGCAGGCCTTCGGGACGCTCGCCGATCTGGCTTCCAGCGGCAGTTCGGCCTGCCTGGCGCTCGCACGCATCGTCTACCGCGGCCGCGACGGCGGGCCCGACGCGCACGGGCTGCTCGTGATCGTGAAGCCCAACATGTCGGCCGGGCTGCCGGTGGACCTGGTGAACTTCCACCGCGAGCACCCCGAGTTCCCGCAGCAGCCCACCGCCGACCAGTTCTTCGACGAGGCGCAGTGGGAGAGCTACTTCCAGCTCGGCTCGTACCTGGGCGGCCAGCTCGACCGCGAACTGATCGAGCACCTGCTGCAGCACCACGCGCGCTACTTCGAGGCCGACGAGCGCGGCCCGTTCGAGGAGGGAGCCATCGCGCGGCCGGTGAGCCGCCTCGCGCAGCGCATCGGCAGCACCGCGGTGAACGCGTCGGTGGGCCTGGGCGCGGCGGCGACGCTGGGTGTCTCGCTGTGGACGGCGATGGACAGCGTCCGCACCGGCTGGGCGCGGCAGACGGCCGACGAGCGCGCCGCGCTGAAGGAACTGACCGAGCTGTGGGCGAAGCTGCCCGGCGACGAACCGCGGACGGCGGCGCTGAACCAGCTCGCCGCCACGATCGTCCGCACCGCCGACACGCTGTGCCCGGCCGGCGAGGCCGGCTGGTTCCAGCGCTCGCCGGTGGCCGCGACGATCTACGCCGATGCGATGCGCGGCTGCGAGCGGCAGCCCGAGCTGCCCGCGTGCCGCACGCTGATCGAATCGGCCACGCCGCGCCTGCCGACGCGGCTGCCCAACTGCCTGCAGCCGCAAAGCGGCGCCAGCACGCGCATGCCGCGCTACTGGGTGTACGACTACGACGCCGCCGCGGCCTACACCGATGCCCACCCGTGCGACCCGCAGGCCGGCGAGCGCGAGGCCGCCGACACCGCGTACCGCGGCGGCCTGCTCACGCTGGCCCAGCTGCGCGGCGGCGCCGAACTGCCGGTGCGCGACTGCCGCGGCGGCCCGCTGACGATGGCCGCGGCGCCGGTGCCACCGATGGCACCGGCGACACCGGCGGCGCCCGCCTCTCCGACCGCGCCGGACAAGCTGCGGCCGGCTCCGACGACGACTCCGGCTGCGGCCTCCGGACCGGAGCCTGGGCCCAAGCCCAAGCCCGAGCCCGCACCCACACTCACACCCGCGCCACCCACCCCGGCGCCGCCGGCCCCCGCGGCCGGGCCCGCGCCGGCCTCGATGTGCGCCGGCCGCACCGTCTACCTGCAGGTCTACGGCCCCGAGCAGCGCGACCTCGCGCGCAGCTGGCGCGAGCCCTGGCGCGCGCTCGGCCTCTCGGTGCCGCCGATCGAGGACGTGAACACCTCGGCGCGGCGCAACAACCGCATGGCGCCGCGGCCGGTGCCGCAGGTCACCGTGCGCTTCCACGATGTCGCGTCGCGCGCCTGCGCCGAGCAGCTCGGCCCGGCCGTGGGCCGTGGCGACTGGGTGGTCGAGCCGCTCTCGGCCACTCTGAAGCCGCTGCCCGGCGTCATCGAGGTGTGGGTGCCGCCGGCGCGCAAGGCCGCGGCCGAGTGATCAGTTCGGTTCACCCCGCCGCGAGCCGCTCGCGCAGCGCCGTCTTCAGCACCTTGCCGTAGTTGTTCTTCGGCAGCTCGGCGACGAAGCGGTACTGCTTGGGCCGCTTGAAGCGCGCGATGTGGGCTAGACAGTACGCGTCGAGCGCCTCCGCGCTGAGCGCGGCGCCGGGGCTGGCCACGACGAAGGCCACCACCACCTCGCCCCACTCGGCATCGGGCGCACCGACCACCGCGGCCTCGGCCACGCCCGGGGCGGCGAGCAGCACCTCCTCCACCTCGCGCGGGTAGATGTTCGAGCCACCGCTGATCACGAGGTCCTTGCTGCGGTCCTTCAGCGTGAGGAAGCCGTCGGCGTCGAGGCAGCCGACGTCGCCGGTCCAGAGCCAGCCGTCGCGCACCGCGGCGGCGGTGGCCTCGGGGTTGCGCCAGTAGCCGGCCATCACGCTGTCGCCTTTCACCAGCACCTCGCCCACCTCGCCCACCGGCAACTCGCGGCCGTCGGGCGCGGCGATGCGCAGCCGCACCGGTGTCTGCGCGGTGCCGACCGACGCGATGCGCTCGAGGTGCCGCGGGTGCGCGGCGTCGGCCAGGTGCGCGCGCGACAACGCAGTGGCGCACATCGGCGTCTCGCCCTGGCCGTAGATCTGCACGAAGCGCGGGCCCATCACCCGCAGAGCACGCTCGATGTCGGCCCGGTACATCGGCGCGCCGCCGTAGACGATGGTCTCGAACGAACGAGCCGCGTCGGCCGGGCCCAGTCCGGCGGCCTCGGCGTGGTCCACGAGCCGCTTGACGATGGTGGGCGCGGCGAACGTCGACAGCGGGCCGACCGCGCGCCCGAGGTCGAACAGTTCGGCAGGGTCGACGCCGCCCGAGGCCGGCACGACGTGGCGGGCGCCGGCCATCAGGTGCGGGATCGCGTAGAGCCCCGCGCCGTGCGACATCGGCGCGGCGTAGACCATCGCGTCGCCGGGTTCGATCGCATCGACGTCGACGAAGTACGCCAGGCCCATCGTCATCAGGTTGCGCGCGGTGATCATCACGCCCTTGGGGCGCCCGGTGGTGCCGCTCGTGTAGAACAGCCACGCGAGGTCGTCGGGGCCGCGCTCGGCGATCGGCACCGCCGTGGCGTCGGCGGCGGGCGCGAACAGCGCGTCGGCTTCTTCCGAGTCGAGATCGACCTGCCGCTCCAGGCCGGCGATGGCCTCGGGCACCACGTCGCGCGTGACGAAGCCCCAGCGCGCCCCGGCATTGCCGACGATCCACTCGACCTCGCGCAGGTGCAGCTTGGCGTTCACCGGCACCACGGCGAGGCCGGCCCACCACGCGCCCCACATCAGCTCCAGCGTGCGTGGGTGGTTGCGGGCGTCGATCAGCACGCGATCGCCAGCCTGCAGCCCCTGCTCGCGCAGCCGCTGCGACAGGCCCGCCGCACGCGCCGCCCACTGGCCATGCGTGGCATGCAGCGCGGTGCCGTGCAGGACGGCCGGGCGCTCCGGCGCCTGCAGGGCCTGGCGCAACAGCAGATGCGGCAGCGACATGGCGGGGTCGCGCGCCGGCCGCGCTCAGCGTCGGCGCGATGCCCGGCGCGGGGCGCGCTCCGGGGCGGCCACGCGCGCCGCCTCGGCCGCGGCGCGCAGTTCCTCGTAGCTCTCGCGCAGCTGCGTGGCGAAGACCTCGGGGTCGGGCATCAGCTCGCGGCACGAGGTCGGCGAGATGACGATGCGGCCGTCGACGGTGGTCACCGCGAACACCAGGCCCATGCCGTCGTGCAGCGGCAGCATCGCCGAGAAGTAGACGAGCCGCGCGCCGCACAGGAACAGCGCGTGGTCGGATCCCGGCACGTGCGTGATCGTGCAGTGCGCCAGCGGCGTGTGGCGGCCGCGGCTGGCCAGCGTGCGGCCGAACAGCTGGCTGGCCAGCGCCAGCGTGGCCGCCGGTGCGTGGTGCGCGATGATGTCCGGCACCGACACCGCCTGCTTCACCGTGCCCGAGGCCGCGGTGTGCGCGACGATCGCCGCGAGCCGCTCGCGCGGGTCGGCCAGCTCGGTGTGCAGCGGCGCCTGCAGCCACGTGAGCTGCGTCGGCGCGGCGTCGGCCTCGTCGTCGGCGCCGCGCACGTACACCGGGGCGATCGCGGTCAGCCCCTCCGCGGGCAGCTCGCCGTGCAGCATCAGGTAGCGGCGCAGCGCACCGCCGCAGACCGCGAGCACCACGTCGTTGACGCTGGCGCCGTCGACGAGGCCGCGGATGCGCTTGAAGTCGTCGATCGGGAAGCGGCGCGTCTCGAACACGCGGTGCGACGACACCGCCGAGTTGAATCGGATCGCCTGCAGCCGCGCGTGGCCCAGCCACCGCTCGCCGGCCTTGGCCAGCGCCGCCGGCGCGGCCTGCACCAGCGCGCGCGTCACCGGCGCGGCCAGCCGCAGCGGCGAGGTCACCGTGCGCACGAGGCCGCGCGTCAGCACCTCGCGCGCGCTCGGGCCGGGCGCGGGCAGCCACGGCTGCGGCGGCGCGGGCTGGCCGGCCTCGGCGCTCAGGTCGTGCAGCAGCTCGGTGAACGCGGCGCCGTGGTCGGCCGACACCACCGCGTGGTGAGTCTTGGTGACCAGCGCGAAGCTGCCCGGTGGCAGGTCGATGAAGCTGTCGAGCCCCTCGATGACGTAGATCTCCCACGGCGGCCGGTCGAGGTCGAGCGCGCGCGCGTGGATGCGCGAGACCTGGATGCAGAACTGCCGCCAGTCGCCCGGTTTCGGCAGCGCGATGTGGCGCACGTGGTACTCGAGGTCGAAGTGCGCGTCGTCGACCCAGTACGGCAGGTCCAGCTCCAGCGGCACGCGCACGAGCTTGCGGCGGAACACCGGCGAGCGCGACAGGCGGCTCTCGATCTGCTGCAGGATGGTCTTGAAGCGCACCGTGCCGCCCGGGGCCGTGCGCTGGTCGTAGATGTGGATCAGCGAGACGTTGCCGTTGGCATGCGGCGTGTCGGCGTACAGCAGCCGCGCGTCTTCGGGGGAGAGGTGGTCCATGTCAGGGAGTCACGTCGGCGATCTCGACCTTCAGGCCCTGCGCGCCGATGGCCACCGGTGCGCTCTGCCCGGTGAGGTCGCCGGCCTGCGGTGTGGCCTGGCCGCTGCGGCTCACGCGTGCCACGACCACCACCTTCGGGAACGCCGACAGCCGCATCTGCGGCTGCATCGCCATCGTGTCGTCGAGGCTGAAGGCGATCGGCAGGTCCTTCACCTGCTTGCGCAGCATCGCCAGCGGCATGCGCGGGCCCTCGGCGGCACGGGCGTAGACGAACACCGTGTCGTCGGGGGCGGCTTTGCCCTTGATCGCAGCAGCGATCGTGACGGTGCCGCTCACCGAGCCGCCGGCGGCTGCCGCGGCGGGTGCTTCCGCCGACGTGGTGCCAGCCTTCGGGGCCTCGGCCGCAGCCATCGCGGGCGGTGCGCCGGCGCCTTCGGGAAACCCGCCCAGCCGGCGCGCCTCGGCGATGCCCTCGCGCACCTGCGCGACGAAGCCCGCGTCGCCCGGGCTCGCGGCCAGCAGGGCTTCCCAGTGCTTCACGGCCAGCGCGAACTCCTTGCGGTCGAAGGCCGCCGCACCGGAGAGCGCCAGCGCCTTCGGTGCGCGCGGGTCGATGGCGAGCGCGCGGTCGAGCAGCTGCGTGGGCTCGCCGGTCAGCGAATGGCCATGCGTGATGCCGATCAACTCGGCCAGGTCGGCCAGCAGCCGCGGATCGTCGGGGCGCAGCGCGAGGGCCTTGCGGTAGGCGACCTGCGCCTCCTGCGGCTGCCCCAGGATCATCTGCGTGCGGCCGAGCATGCCCCACCCTTCGGCGTCGTCGGGCTGGGCCTTCAGGCGTTCCTTGAGCTTCTCGACCATCGCGGCCACCTGCTGCGAGTCGTGCGCGCTGGGGCCGGACTGTTGTGCCGCCTCGCGCTCGGCGGCCGCGGCCTGCTCGGCGTAGTCGGGCACGCCAGTGCGCCAGTAACCGATCGCGGCGATCGCCAACACGACGATCGTCACGCCGGCCACCAGCCGCACCGAAGGCCGGCCGGGCACCAGGGGCGCCTCAGCGGGCTGCCTGGCAGGCGCCTCAGCGGGCGCGGGTGTCGTCGGGGACATCGTCGGGATCCGGGTCGAACTGGTCGGGGGCCAGGCGGGAGCGGCGGCGCAGCACGCGCCACAGCGCGAACAGGCCACCGGCCATCAGCAGCAGCGGGCCGAACCACAGCAGCATCGTCGTGCTGCGCACCGGCGGCCGGTACAGCACGAAGTCACCGTAGCGCTCGGTCATAAAGGCGAGCACTTCCTGGTCGCTCTTGCCGGCGCGCAGCATCTGCCGAACCTGCTCGCGCAGGTCCTGCGCCAACGACGCGTGCGAGTCGGCGATGGTCTGGTTCTGGCACACCAGGCAGCGCAGCTCGGCCGAGATGGCCATCACGCGCTTCTCGAGCGGGTCGTCGAGGGGCTGCACGGTGGCCGCGGCGGCAGGGGCCGATGCGGCCGGCGCCGTCTGCGCGTGCAGCGGCTGCGCCAGCCAGCCCGCGGCCAGCAGCACCACGAAGGCCGAGAGGATCCGGCGGATTCGATCACCCATTGAGTTGACGCAGCAGCGGCTCCAGCTTGTCCTTCACCACGTCGGGCGTCAGCGGCCCGATGTGCTTGAAGCGGATGGTGCCGGCCTTGTCGATGACGAAGGTCTCGGGCACCCCGTACACGCCCCAGTCGATGCCCACGCGGCCGTCGGCATCGACCAGCGTCGCGGCATAGGGGTTGCCCAGCCGCGCCAGGAAGGTCTGCGCGTCGGTGGTCTTGTCCTTGTAGTTCAGCCCGACGATGGGCGCCAGGCCGCGACGGCCGAGATCCACCAGCACCGGGTGCTCGGCGCGGCAGGGCACGCACCACGAGGCCCAGACGTTGAGCACCCAGGCCTTGCCGGCGAAGTCGGCCGGCCGCTTCGTCACGCCGGCCTCGCCGAGCAGCGGCAGCGTGAAGGCCGGCGCGGGCTTGCCGATCAGCGGCGAGGGCACCTCGCGCGGGTTCAGGTCGAGCCCGCGGCCGAGGAAGATCGCCAGGACCACGAAGACGACCAGCGGGATGATGAACTTGAGACTCTTCATGCGGTGACCGTGGCGTCCTGCGTGGCGGTCTTGCGGGCCGTGCGGTAGCGGCGGTCACTGGCGGCCACCAGCCCCCCGATCGCCATCAGCACGCAGCCGCCCCAGATCCACGAGACGAAAGGCTTGAGGTAGACGCGGATGATCCACGCGCCGCTGCCGCCCACCGGCTCGCCCAGCGACACGTAGATGTCGCCCGACAGGCGCGAGCGGATCGCCGCTTCGGTCATCGGGTTCTGCTGCACGCGATAGACGCGCTTCTCGGGATTCAGCGTCGCCAGCGGCGCGCCGTCGCGCGACACGCCGATGGTGCCGCGCAGCGCCTGGAAGTTCGGTCCCTCGCGCTCGCGCACGCCCTGGAACGTGAAGGTCAGGCCTTCGATCTCGGTGCTCTGCCCGGGCTTGAGCTCGACATCGCGCTCGACCTGGTAGCCCGACACCATCGTGACGCCGACGATGAACGCCGCCACGCCCAGGTGGGCCAGCATCATGCCCACCATCGCGCGCGGGATCAGCCGCAGCCGCGCCAGCACCGGGCCGCCACGCGCGCGCTCGGCGAGATCCGCCCCCACCGAGGCGACGATCCACCACGCCATGAGCAGCCCCAGCGCCGGCCCCAGCGACACGCGGCCCGCGAGCCATGCCGACGCGACGGCGGCCACCACGGCCACCCCCGCGGCCCACTTCAGGCGCGTCGCCAGGTCGGGCAGCGACGCCTCGCGCCAGCGCGCCATCGGCCCCACGCCCATCAGGAACACCAGCGGCGCCATCAGCGGCACGAACACGGTGTTGAAATACGGCGGGCCGACCGAGATCTTGCCCAGGCCCAGCGCGTCGAGCAGCAGCGGGTACAGCGTGCCCAGCATCACCGCGGCGCAGGCCACCACCAGCAGCACGTTGTTGACGAGCAGGAAGCTCTCTCGCGACACCACCTCGAAGCGCGAGCCCAGGCCCACCGTCGGCGCGCGCCACGCGTACAGCGCCAGCGACACGCCGATCACCAGCACGAGGAACGCGAGGATGAACAGGCCACGCCGCGGATCGGTGGCGAAGGCGTGCACCGACGACAGCACGCCCGAGCGCACGAGGAAGGTGCCCAGCAGCGACAGCGAGAACGCGATGATCGCCAGCAGCACTGTCCAGCTCTTGAACGCGCCGCGCTTCTCGGTGACCGCCAGCGAGTGGATCAGCGCCGTGCCGGCCAGCCAAGGCATGAACGACGCGTTCTCCACCGGATCCCAGAACCACCAGCCGCCCCAGCCCAGCTCGTAGTACGCCCACCAGCTGCCCAGCGCGATGCCGATCGTCAGGAAGATCCACGCGGCGGTGGTCCACGGGCGCGTCCAGCGCGCCCAGGCGGCGTCGAGCCGGCCGCTGACGAGCGCGGCCACCGCGAACGCGAAGGCCACCGAGAAGCCCACGTAGCCCATGTAGAGCATCGGCGGGTGGAAGATCATGCCCGGGTCCTGCAGCAGCGGGTTCAGGTCGCGCCCGTCGTCGGCGGCGGGCAGCAGGCGGTCGAAGGGGTTGGAGACCGTGAGCGTGAACAGCAGGAAGCCGATCTGCAGCAGGCCCAGGATGCCGAGCACGCGCGCCACCTCGCGCTCGGGCAGGTTGCGGCTGAAGCCGGCCACGGCCACCGTCCAGCCGGCCTGCATCAGCAGCCACAGCAGCATCGAGCCCTCGTGGCCGCCCCACACGGCAGTGACGCGGTAGTACACGGGCAGCGCGCTGTTGGAGTTCTGCGCCACGTACTGCACGCTGAAGTCGTGCTGCACGAAGGCCACCACCAGCATGCCGAACGACGCCGCCACGAACAGGAACTGCACCAGGGCCAACGGGCGTGCCAGCGCGATCCAGTCGCCGCGGCCGCGGGCGGCGCCGACGAGGGGCAGCATGCCCAGCACCACCGAGGCGCCGAGCGCCAGCCAGAGCAGGAAGTGGCCGATCTCGGGGGTCATGCTCGCACCTCGCGGGCCGTCGTCACGGCTTCATCCCCTGCACCGTGGCGCCGATCTTCTCGTTGGCCGCCTGGCCCTTCTTCAGTGCCTCGGCGGCTTCAGGGGGCATGTAGTTCTCGTCGTGCTTGGCGAGCACTTCGCGGGCCACGAACACGCCGTCCTTCAGCTGGCCCTGCGCCACCACGCCCTTGCCCTCCTTGAACAGGTCCGGAAGGATGCCGGTGTAGGTGACGGAGACGGTCTTGGCGGTGTCGGTGACGGCGAAGGTCACGGTGGTGCCGTCGCGCTTGACGGAGCCGGTCTCGACCATGCCGCCGATGCGGAAGGTGCGCGCCGTCGGCGCCTCGCCGCCCTTCACCTGCGTGGGTGTGTAGAAGAACACCAGGTTGCTCTGGAACGCGTTGAGCACCAGGGCCACCACGATCGCCAGGCCGGCGAGGGCACCGCCGGCGAGGGCCAGCTTGCGGTGACGGGGTTTCATGTGTCGTCCTCCAGGTTCGGGCGGCCCACGGCGGCACGCGCCGCGCGGTGGCGGCCGATCACCAGCACGGCCTCGCCCACCATCAATGCCGCCGTGACGGCGTACGAGCCCCAGACGAAGAAGCCGTACCCGCCCATCGCGAAGAATTCGCTCGCGCTGCCCCAGTTCATCGTGCGTCCCCGGCCATCAGTGCACCCACCCACTCGGTCTCGCGTTCGCGCTCCAGCACCATGGCGCGCGTGCGCATGAACACCACCGCGAAGGCATAGAGCCAGAACGCGAAGGTCATCAGCATCATCGCGGTGAACATCGTCGCGGCCATCTTCGGCGCGGCGATGGCGCTCACCGTGGCGCCCTGGTGCAGCGTGTTCCACCACTTCACCGAGAAGTAGATGATGGGCACGTTCACCGAACCCACCAGCGCCAGCAGCGCGCCGGCGTTGTCGGCGCGCTTCACGTCGTCGATGGCGTTGACCAGCGCGATGTAGCCGAGGTAGAGGAACAGCAGGATCAGCTCGGTGGTGAGCCGCGCGTCCCACACCCAGTAGGTACCCCAGGTCGGCCGGCCCCACAGCGCGCCGGTCCACAGCGCGAGGAAGGTGAACATCGCGCCGGTGGGCGCCACCGAGCGCGCCACCATCGAGGCCAGCCGCGCCTTGAAGGCCCAGCCGATCACCGCCCAGAAGGCCATCACCAGGTACAGCACCATCGACATCCAGGCCGCCGGCACGTGGATGAAGATGATGCGGTAGGCGTCGCCCTGCGTCGCGTCGGTGGGCGCCACGAAGAAGCCCACGTAGAGACCGGCGATCGTCAGCCCCACCGCGCCCAGCCACAGCCACGGCAGCAGGTAGCCGGTGAGCCGGTAGAAGCGCATCGGCGACGCGAAGGTGGTGAAGCGGATCGGCGTGGACACGGACGTGATTCTCGGCAGGCGCGCGATGTGGGGCTATTCAGTTGCGATGCGCAGCGCCGCGGCGGTGGCCGGGGGTGCGCCCAGCACCGTGGCCACGAGCAGCGCGCCCAGCAGCGACAGGTGCCCTTCGGCCGACAGCCCCGATTCCACGGCACCCACGGCACCGATGCCGAAGATGATGCCGGGGATGCACAGCGGCAGGATGATGATTATCAGCAGCACGCCCGCGCTGCGCAGCCCGAGGGTCAGCGCCGCGCCCAGCGCGCCCAGCAGGCTCAGCACCGGCGTGCCCAGCAGCAGCGTCAGCGCCAGCATCACCGTGGTGTCGGCCGCCAGCCCGAACAGCAGCGCGAAGAGCGGCGAGGCCAGCACCAGCGGCAGCCCCGTCAGCAGCCAGTGCGCCAGCGCCTTCACCGCGGCGATCCAGGCTGCGCCGTGGCCGGCCAGCAGCATCTGTTCGAGAGAGCCGTCGGCATGGTCGCCGGAGAAGAGCTGCACCACCGACAGCATCGTCGCCAGCAGGGCATTGACCCAGATCACACCCGGGGCGATGAGCCTCAGCGTCTGCGGTTCGGGTCCGACGCCGAAGGGGAACACCGTCACCGCGATGGTGAAGAACGCCAGCGGCAGCAGCGCCTCGACTCGGCGCCGGGCCGCCAGTCGCAGTTCGCGTGCGAGCAAGGTGCCGATGACACTCACTGCAGCACCAGCTCCCGCGGGCTCGGGTCGCGCAGCGACAGCGGCAGGTGGCTGGTGAGCAGCACCGATCCACCGCCCCGCACGTGGGCGGCCAGCACCTCGTCGAGCCGCGCGCATCCGTCGACGTCCAGCGCGTCGTAGGGCTCGTCGAGCAGCCACAGCGGCTTGGCCGGTGCCAGCAGCAGCCGCGCCAGCGCGACGCGGCGGCGCTGCCCCTGCGACAGCGTGCGCACGGGTGCGTCGCGCCGGCTGGCGATCGAGAAGCCCTTCAGCGCCGCGACGATCGCATCGGGCGCGGCGTGCTGCCCGTGCAGGCGGGCCAGGAAGGCGAGCGACTCCTGCGCCGTCAGGTCTTCCTTCAGCGCATTGGCGTGCGCCAGGTAGGCCGTGCCGCGGGCTGCGTCGTCGCGCGACGCCTTCCAGGCGCGGCCCTGCCAGCTCAGCGTGCCGGCGTCCGGGCTCGAGAGCCCCGCCAGCACGCGCAGCAGCGTGGTCTTGCCGCGGCCGTTGCTGCCGCGCAGCCACGTGATCTCGCCGGGACGCAGCGCCACGTCCAGCCCCTGGATCAGCAGCCGCTCGCCGCGTCGGCAGGCGAGCGAGGCGGCTGTCAGCAAGGCATCGGCGGGAGGTTCCTGGGGGGTCGGCACGGCGCGGGATTGTCGCCGCAGCCCGCGGGGCGGACCCCGAGCCAGATCAAGGGTCGTAACCCGGTGCAAGCCGCTCCGGTCAGCCGCCGATCACGCCGCAGGCCACCCGGGCGCCGCCGCCGCCCAGCGGGGCGGGATGGTCGGCGTGGTTGTCGCCGCCGGCGTGGACCATGATCGAGCGGTTGCGGATGTCGGCCAGCTTCAGCCGCGGCGCCAGCACCGGCGTGCTCGCGCGGCCATCGGACGCCACGTAGAGCGGCGGCAGGTCGCCCAGGTGGCCATCGCCCCAGGGCTCGCCGTGGCGCTTGGTGCCGGCCGGGTCGAGGTGCCCCCCGGCGGCGAGGCCGGCCACCATGCGGCCCCCTTGCTCCACCGCTGCGCAACTCGGGTTCTCGTGCACGTGGAAGCCATGCAGGCCGGGCACCAGCCCCGACAGGTTCGGATAGATCGCCAGGCCGTAGGCCGTCTCGGCGAAGCGGATCGTGCCGACCGGGGCGCCGACACCCTTCTCGTCGACGATGGTGACCGACACCGAAAGCTCGGCCGCATGGGCGACGCCGAACGCGAATGCGAACGCCAGGCACGCCGCGAGGGACTTCAGCATCTTCGAACCTCCTCGGCGAAGCATAGCCGGGGCGGCCGCACCGCGGGCCATCGCCCGCGGCGGCATATGGGATGCCCCCTCGCTTGAAGTCGTCGGGCCGCAAGGGTTCGCGAGATCATCGAGCGACCAGCCCGAAGGCCGGCCCAGGAGACGCCCATGCCCGACATCCGCCTCATCTCCCCGTCCGAACTCGACGGCATCGGCGACGCCGGCCCGTTCCCCATCGGCGACTTCGCGCTGCGCTTCCTGGCCCAGGGTGACTCGTGGTTCTCGATCGGCGCGATCCCGCCTTTCCTCACCAGCAACCTCTTCGACAAGCTCACGCTGTCGAAGAGCGCGGTGGCCGTGAACTGCGCGCGGCCGGGTGCCGAGCTGGTGCACATGGTCGACAGCACCAGCAACAGGACGTTCCTGCAGCTGCTGAACGGGAACAAGGCGATGCGCTGGACGGCTCTGCTGCTCTCGGGGCTGGGCAACGACGTGATCTCGGCCTCGCAGTCGCCGCCCACCGCGCCGGCTGACCGGCGGCTGCTGGCCCGCCCCGACGAACGCAGTGCCGCGGGCCCGGCCAGCCGCTACATCAGCGAGCCCGGCTGGGCCACGTTCGACGCGCATGCCCGCGCCGTGTTCGCCGAGCTGCTGCGCCAGCGCGACCTGAAGCCCGTCAACCGCGGGCTGCCGATCGTGCTGCACACCTACGACCACGCCACGCCGCGCAACTCACCCGCCGGGCTCGGCTTCGGCCCGTGGCTGTTCAAGGCCATGCGGGCATTCGACGTGCCCGAGAACGACTGGCCGGCGGTCGGCACCGAGCTGCTGAGTCGCGTGGGCGCGCTGATCCGCTCGATCGCGCAGTCGGACCCTGCGGTGCACGTGGTCGAGACGCTGGGCACGCTGGTGCCCGCGGCCACCACCGATGCCGGCCCCACCGCCCATTGGCAGAACGAGATCCATCCCACTCGCACCGGCTACCGGATGCTCGGTGACATGTGGGAGGTGGAGCTGGAGAGGTTGTTCGGCGGGCCATAGGCGCTGCATCCGGCGGCGCCGGTGCTGCGTAGGTACCGGATCACCACCTGCCTGCCCGACCCCGCATGCACACCGAGACCGTCGATCGCGTCAGCCGCCGCTTCGTCCGCTACCTCGAGACCGGCGCCGAACCCGAGGCACTGTTCACCGAGGACGTGTTCCTCGACTTCACGCTGCCGCACTGGCGGCTGCAGGCGCAGGGGCTGGCCGACGTGCACGCCGTGCGGCTGCGCGGGCACCCGGCCACGGGCACGGTGTCGCGCTGGAGCGCCTCGCCCACGCCCGCCGGTTTCGCGATGGAAGCCGAGGAACGCTGGCGCGACGCGAAGAGCGACTGGTACTGCCGCGAGGCCTTCTTCGCCGAGCTGCGCGGCGACCGCATCGCGCGGCTCTCGGTCTACTGCACCGGCGACTGGGATCGAGAGCGCCAGGCGGCGCATGCCGGGCAGGTGAGCCTGCTGGAACCTTAGGGCGTGCGAGGGCTCACGGGCTGAACCCGCCGAACACGGCGAACGGCCCACCGACGAACACGCCCAGCGTCCACTCCGGCGGCTTGTCGCCGCCGCGCGTGCGCGACGTGCGGGTGATGCTGACGCCGCCGGTCAGCGCGTCGTTCTTCTCGCCGCCCGGAAACAGGTGGATCGGCATGCTGAACACCTTCAGCGCCTGCACGTCCTCGTACTTGAAGCTGAACGACACCGCGTATCGGCCATCGCGAGACTGGCTGCGGTTCTCATAGGTCAGCGTGCGTTCGACGGTCGAGTCCGGTCCGCGGAACGAGGCACTGCGGCAGGCCAGCGTGCTGCTGCCGGCGGCCGGCACCGCTGCGCAGCGCGTCGATGCCGGCGCGGCCTCGTAGGCCCTGCCGGCACTGAGGCCCACCGAGTGCCAGCGTTGCGCGCCGGCACTCGACGATGCCACCTTCAGGCCCAGCGACCACGGCATGCGCGTCACGGTGTGGCCGGTCTGGTCGGGCAGGTTGTCGGGGTCGTGGTGCGTGTAGCGATCCCGTCCGACCGTTGCCGACCAGCCGTACGCGAACACTTCCGGGAGCACCGAGTCGTCGGTCCGGGCAGTGTCACCCTGGTTGTCGAACTGGCGCGGCTTGAACCAGGTCTTGCTGAACGTCGCACGGAATCCGCTGCCCAGGCCATCGTCGGTGCTGACGAAGCGCGCCTGGTCCCCCGACAGACGCGACGAGAAGGTCAGCGAGGTGTCCTTCAGGATGTCGCTGGTGATGCGGTCGAGGTCCACGCGGATCGTCGCGTCGGTGCCGCTCTTGTTGGCCGCGAGCCGGAACGACTCCCCGCCGAACAGCGATGCCGCATCCTTGTTGCCGCGGATCAGCTGCCGGATCGCCGCGACGCGCTTCCGTTCGATCTCGGTGCCGTACTGCCGGCCGATCTCGGCATTGCTGCTGGCCAGCTGCACGGCCTCCAGCTTCCGCTGCGTGTCCGCGTCGATCGCTCGCAGGCGGGCCGCGAGCAGCTGCGCATGGGCCAGGCCGCCGTTCTCCGCAGCCCGGCATGTCGCGACCTCGTCGCGCAGGCACTTCGCGAACTCGATCGACAGCCTCGCCAGGTCGTTGGCCAGCGGCAGCACGTGATCGGCGTCGCGGTACACCCCGAACGCACCCGAGTAGGCCAGCTCCGCATTGGCGACCACATCGAAGGAGCTGCGCGGCTGGCCGCCCGCGGGAGCCGAGGCGGCCGAGGCGGCCGCGGCAATGGCGCCGTCCCCGGTCGCGAAGGCTTCGGTCACCCGCTTGCGGATCGCGACCGCCGTGGCCGGTGCCTTCAGGCCGTACGGCACCAGTGCCGCCAGCGCTGCACGATCGACTGGCGTTGCCGCCTGTGCGGGGCAACCGGGCGCCGGCGCCGCGCCGCAGCTGCCGAACGCGGTGACGACCTTGCGCAACCGGGTCCGTGCGCCTTCCAGCAGGCGGCGAGCCTCGGCGGTTTCGGCTTCGGCTTCGCCGAGCGCGCCGAGCCGGTCGGCGGCATCCCGGGCCAGCGCCCGCAGCGTCGCGGCATCCCGCGCCGGGGCATCCAGCAGTGCCTGCTCGGCCTTCTCCGCCTCCCGGCGTGCGAGCGCCTCACTGGCCTCGCGCTGGGTCAGCGCGCCCTGCCGCTGCCGCACGTCGTCCCGCGCGCGGGACAGCTCCTGCACGGCCGGCTCGTCGGGCGATGACATCGCGCCGGGCTGCGCACACGCCACCGTGGCGGCGACCAGGCCCATCATGATGACCATCCACCGTGCACGCAGGCGCCGGCCCGCAGGCCAGGTCTCCCTTGCCATTTCCGCTCCTCCCCGACCGGACACCGGAACGGCCACCCTCGCGTCGCGACATCGGTGGCCCTCTCGGCGCACGATGGCAGATCAAGCCCAGCGCCGCATCAGCAGTGCTGCGGACCTTCGCCATCGTGCGCGCCGCGGCGCGCCTCCGACGGGTGGATCAGCCCGCCAGCGCGTTCAGGATGCCCTCGGCGACCCGCGGCGCCTTCGACGGCGCCTGGTGCACCTCGGCGAGCAGGTCTTCCAGCGACGCCGTGCCCTCGAGCCCGAGCCAGCCCGCCAGCTCGCCCGCGGTGGGCGTGAGGTAGGCCATCTGCCACGTGTGGAACATCGGCGGGTCGACCTCGACCTCGTGCACGACCTTCAGCGCCGTGTGCCGCGTGTCCTTCGCGATGCTGTCCATCAGGCTGCGCACCGCCGCTTCCGGCCCCTCGAGGATCTGCAGGAACACGCCGTCCACGTAGACCAGCGCCCCGGTCACGCCGCGTCGCGCGTTGCCTTCTCGGGCATCGACGAGGATCTGTTCGAGATCGGCCACGGACATCGGTGTGGCGGCCTGCGAGGAGTAGATGACCTGGAGTGCCATGGTGTCGTGTCGCCCGCGGCGCGGATCAGGCCTTCGGCGGCCGGTGCAGCGCGCAGAGCTTGTTGCCGTCGGGGTCGCGCACGTAGGCCAGGTGCAGCGCGCCGAGCTGGCCCTCGCGCAGACCGGGCGGGTCCTCGATGGAGACGCCGCCGTGGGCCACGGCGGCGTCGTGGAAGGCGCGCACCTGCTCGGGCGACACGCACTTGAAGCCGATGGTGCCGCCGTTGGCGCACGTGGCGGGCTGGCCATCGAGGGGCTCGCTGATGCAGAACGACGTGCCGTCGTGCCGGTAGAACAGCCGCTGCTGGCCGGTCTTGTTGGTGTTGCGTGCGGGCTGGCCGACGCCGAGCACGCCGAGCACGGCGTCGTAGAAACGCTTGGAACGCTCGATGTCGTTGGTGCCGAGCATCACGTGGCTGAACATCGTGTCTCCTGGTGTGGGCTGTTGGACGGCGCAGTGTAGGTTCGGCGGGAAGGTCACGCCGCCGCGTGCACCTGCAGGAACTCCGCGACGGCCGTCTCGATGGCCTGTGCCTGATCGGTGGTCGCCCCCGCGAACCCGTGCCCGACGCCGGGCAGCGCGTGGTACGCATGGGGCACCCCGAGCGCACGCATCCGCTCGGCGAGTGCGTCCGACTCCGAGGCCGGCACGTCGGTGTCGTCGTGCCCGTGCACCAGCACCGTCGGCGGAAACGCGGCATCGATGCGGCGCAGCGGGCACCAGGGCTCGAACCAGGCGGCCTCCTGCGGCCACGCGTGCCCGGTCACTTCCGGCAGCCACACCCCCTGCTGCCGGCAGTGCAGGTAGAAGCGCGAGCGATCGTTGCCGTCGGCCGTGGGCACCGGCGTCAGCGCCAACGACGCGAGGGCGTCGGCGCGCTCGACCAGCGGCGCCTGCCGGTAGTGCGCGCTGGGCTCCGCTTCCCACGGCGCGGTGATGTCGCCGAAGCCCCAGAGCGATGCCACCGCACGCGGCCGCGGCGTGCCCAGGTGGCCCATCGTCAGCGAGAGGTAGGCGCCGGCCGAGGCGCCGGCCACGCACACGCGGGCCGGGTCGACCCCGAACAGGTCCGGGCCGGCCTCGTGGATCCATCGCCACGCGGCGGCCACGTCGTCGACGATCGCCGGCAGCTTCGTCTCGGGTGCCAGCCGATGGTCGATCGACACGACGACGAAGCCGTGCTCGACCAGCGCGCCGGTGAAGTACGGCCGCGGCGAGATCGTGCGCGAGCCGAAGATCAACCCGCCGCCGTGGATCCACATCACGCACGGCCGGCGGTCCGGCGCCGATCCAGCGCAGATCACGTCGGCGTGCAGCGGCACGCCCTCGGACATGCCGTAGCGCAAGGTCCGGCGTTCGAGGCTCACAGCCACCGCCGTACCCGCGCCCGGTAGTCGTCGTAGTCGCTGCCGAACCTGGCCTTCAACGCCTGCTCCTCCGGCCGGATCTGGA
Organism: Rubrivivax sp.; assembly: GCA_016789955.1. Classification (GTDB taxonomy): domain Bacteria; phylum Pseudomonadota; class Gammaproteobacteria; order Burkholderiales; family Burkholderiaceae_C; genus Rubrivivax. The sequence continues at coordinate 94,463 of JAEUPB010000037.1, forward strand.
ACCGCGTGATGTAGGCGACGAACGCCGGCAGCCCGAGCAGCGCACTCGCCGCACCGAACGCGACGAAGCAGCCGAGCAGCACGAACACCATGCCCGCGTACATCGGGTTGCGCGTGTGGCGGTAGATGCCGCCGGTGACCACCGACGTCGCGCGTTCCGGGTGCAGCGGGTTCACGGTGGTGCGTGCGCGGCGGAACGCCAGGGCCCCGAGGCCGCTGACCACGCCACCGACCGATGCCACCAGCAGCCCCGCCAGCCACGGCATCGGCACCTCGAAACGCCACAGCGGCCACCACCGCGCCAGCGCCCACATGCCCGCGGCGGTGACAAGAGCCACCAGCGGTGGCGGGACGCGATGCTCGAGCGCGCGCAAGTCCACGAGCGATGGATGCGCCCTACCGGGACGCCCCGGCCGAGACCTTGACGAAGAAGTCGTGGATGGACCGGTCGCCCATGTTGCGCGCGTCGGCCAGCTCGCCGGCCTTCGTGGCGTAGACCACCCGGCCGTCGGTCGCCAGCACGGCCACCGCCGGGATACCGCTCTTCAGCGGCACGCCGTAGGCCTCGGCGATGTCGACGTTGCGGTTGAATCGGCCCACGTCGACCTTCACGACCCTGAATCCCTTGGCGATCAGCGGCGCCGCCGCGCCTTCCTTGAACGCCAGGTCGAGCACCTTGCAGTCGCCGCACCAGTTGGCGCCGAACACCACCAGCACCGGCACCTTCGCGCGCGCGGCCTCGGCCCGCGCGGCCAGGATCTGCGCCTTGGCGTCGGCCTGTTCGTCATACGGGCCGCCAGCGGCCGTAGCGGCCGTGACGGCGAACGCGAGCGTGGCGAGGATCAGGGTTCGGCGCATGGCGGGGCGGTGCATCGATCGACGGGCAAGGATTGCGCGCCACGCATTGCACCACGCCGCCGGCCGGCCGCGCGACGGCACGGCCACGCCCCGCTCAGCGGAGCCCGCGCACCAGCAGCATGAGCGCGCCGACCACCACCACCGCCTCCATGAACCCGGCATGCAGGCCCGCGGGCAGGCGCGCGAGCAGCGCGCGGGCGATGAAGGCGCCCGGCACCGTGCAGGCGCCGATCAGCAGCCCGAGCAGCGCGAGCTCGAGGTCGAGCGCCGCGAAGCCGCCGAACAGCGCCACCTTGGCCAGGCCCATCGTCAGCGAGACGATCGCGTCGGTGGCGATCAGCGCGCCGCCGGTCAGGCCCGCCGACATCAGGATGGAGATGAGGATCACCCCGGCCCCGGTGACGCCGCCGTTGACCACACCGAACCCCGCGCCGGCGGCCAACTGCATCGCCGGCGACAGCGGCCGCGCCGCCCGCCGCAGCACGCGCCGCAGCGGCACGCTCAGCAGCAGGAACGAGCCCAGCAGCGCGGTGATCCACTGCGCACTCAGCAAGGTGTAGCCCCAGGCCCCGCACAGGCACGCCGGCAACCCCAGCACGAGGATGCGCCGGGCCTGCGCCCGGTCGATCTCGCGGTGGTACGCGATGACGCGGCTGCCGTTGGTCAGCAGCATCGCCACCGCCATCAGCGGGATCACCTTCGTCACACCGACCAGCGGCACGAGCACCAGCGGCAGGATCAGCCCGGTGCCGAACCCCGACAGCCCGCCGAGCGTGGAGGCGACGAGCGCCACGGCGCAGGCCAGCGCGAGCTGCAGCGGGCTCTCGCCGATCATCCGGGGCCTGGCGCGTCATGGCACACCACGCAGAGCTTGTTGCCGTCGAGGTCGCGGAAGTAGGCGCCGTAGTAGTTCGCGTGGTAGTGCGGCCGCAGGCCGGGTGCGCCTTCGTCCACGCCGCCCGCGGCCAGGGCCGTGGCGTGCACGCGGTCCACCGTGGCGCGGTCGGCCGCGAGGAACGCCGTCATCTGCCCGTTGCCCGGCGCATGCGGAGCCCCGTCGTAAGGCAGCCCGATGATGAAGAGCGGCCGGCCGCCGGAGTGCAACTGCCACGCCGCCCAGCCGTTTGCCGGGTCGTTGAATCGCTGCCGCAGGCCGAGCGCTTGCATCAGCGGCGCGTAGAAGGCGTGGGCGCGCGCGAAGTCCGAAACGCCGATGTAGATGTGCGAGAACATGGGGCGAGGATCAGCTTTCGACAGCGCGCCGCGCGCCGCCTCACGGCGGCACGTGGATGGTCGCCTTGATGTGCTTGAGGTTCGTGACGATCGTGAAGCTCATCAGCACGAGCAGGCTCCACGCGCTCCACTTCGACACGTGCACCGCCGCCCAGGCGCCGAGCTGGTGCGGGTAGGCCCACAGGCCGAAGAAGGTGCCGAGGTTCTCGGCCAGCCAGATGAAGAAGCCCACCAGCACCAGGCCCAGCGCCAGCGGCATGCGGCGCTCGCGGCGGTGCGGCACGAACACCACCGTGGCTCGCGCGTACAGGCCCAGCGCCGCGGCGGCCAGGTACCAGCGGTAGTCGCCGATGTAGTGGTGCGAGTAGAAGTTGAGGTACAGCGCCGTGGCCACGAGGCCGGCCATCCAGTACGGCGGATGGTGCTCGATGCGCAGCTGCAGCAGCCGCCACGCCTGGATGATGTAGCTGCCCACCGCCGCGTACATGAAGCCCGAGAACAGCGGCACGCCGAGCACCTTCGAGTAGGCGAAGTCGGGATACGACCACGAGCGGATGCCGGCGGAGGTCTTGAACACCTCCAGGCAGAAGCCGAGCACGTGGAAGAGGCAGATCGCCTTCAGCTCGTCGGCCGTCTCGCGCCCGCTCCACAGCATCCACGCCTGGATGGCCACGGCCACCAGCAGCAGCACGTCGTAGCGCGGCACGCCCCACACGCCGGCGCGCGGCACCAGGAACACCGCCGCGAAGAACAGGAAGGCGAACACGCAGGCCTGCGCTTCCTTCCACGTGAACTGGAGCAACTCGACGGCGAGTGCACGCAGGTCCCTGGGCGCTCCCGTCGCGGCGAGGGTCGATGCGTCGGCCACGCCGCTACAGGTCGGTGCGCTCTTCCGCCACCGCGCGCCGCTCCTTCAGGTTGAAGCGATCGTCGTAGATCGGCCGCCCGCCCGTCGTCGGGCCGGGGTACTGCACGATCAGGATCTGGCCGCCGGTCTCGGTGCGGAACTCGTCCTCGAAGTGCGGGTCGGGGTGGAAGATCATCGTGCCCGGCGTGCAGACCTTGCCGCCGATGTGGAAGGTGCCCTCCAGCACGTACCAGACCTGCGCGAACTCGTGGTGGTGCAGCGGATGGTGTGCCCCCGGCTCCAGCCGCAGGATGCCCGCGTTGGGCTCGGTGGGCCGCTCGGGCCGCGGGTGGAACAGCATCTTGCCGGTCTCGCCGGGCCAGCGGATGGTCTCCCACGCGATGTCGTCGATGTGGCTGACCTCCATCGGTTGGTGCCGCCTGGGCTGATGGGCTGGCTCGTGGTCTGCCATCGCGCGCTCCTCTGTCGAAGCGGGCACGATACGCGCCTGCACCGATCGGTCAAGCCGTGCCGCGGTTCGACGACCAGAACTGGAGCAGCAGCGAAGGAATTGCGGCGAGCGGCTCCGGATCACACCTTCAAGACCGCCCGGAATCCCCGCGCCGCATAGTACGACTCGGCCCCATTGTGGTACGTGAAGACGCGCCCGTAGCGCCGGTCGCAGAAGAGCGCGCCGCCGCGCTCGCGCACGTCGGCCGGCGTGGCCACCCAGCTCGACGTCTTCAGGTCGAACTCGCCCAGCCGCTGCAGCACGCGGTAGGCCGCTTCATCGAGCAGCTCCACGCCCATCGCCGCGGCCATCTCCATCGCGCTGCCGGCGGGCTTGTTCTCCTTGCGCTTGCGCAGCGCCTCGCCGTCGTAGCAGAGGCTGCGCCGGCCCGCCGGGCTCTCGGGCGCGCAGTCGCAGAACACGAAGGCCCCGGTCGCCTCGTCGCGGCCGATCACGTCGGGCTCGCCGCCCGAGGCCTCCATCGCGTGCAGCGCGGCGAGCGCGGCGGCGTTCTTCCCGAGTCTCGCGCCGGCGGCCTTCCAGTCGATGCCCGCGTGGCGCTGCGGGTGGCGTTCGAAGCGGGCCCGCAGGGTGTCTAGCAACAGGGTTCGTTCATTCGTGTCCATGGCGAGCGGCACGTTGTCATCGGTGAATCTGCGATTGTGCGGACTCCGGGAGCGGCCCCGCGCTAAGCTCGCCGCCCGTCCCCCGCCCAGTCCGAGGCTCGCCATGCAGCCGACGCCGCGACACCCGTTCCGATCGCCCCTCGCGCACCTCGTCTCCCTTGTGGCGGCGGCGCTCGGCCTGGTCACCGGCTGTGCCGTGCCCGAGCCCGCCGCGCCGGTCGACGCCGATCTGCTGATCCGCCACGGCCGCGTGATCGATGGCTCGGGCAGCCCCGGCGTCATGGCCGACGTCGCTGTGAGCGGCGGCAGGATCACCGCCATCGGCACGCTCGACCACCTGCGCGCGGCCCGCACGATCGACGCCCGTGGGCAGGTCGTGGCACCCGGCTTCATCGACGTGCACGCGCACATCGAGCAGGGCCTGTTCGCCAACCCGTCGGCGCACAACTACGTGCACGACGGCGTGACCACCGTGATCACCGGCAACTGCGGCGGCTCGGCCGACAGCCTGTCGGCCTTCTTCGCGCGCATCGGAAAGGGCGGCGCGTCGATCAACGTGGCCTCGCTGGTCGGGCACAACACGGTGCGACGCCAAGTGCTGGGCCTGGCCAACCGCGCCCCCACGCCCGACGAACAGCGGCGCATGGAAGCCCTGGTCGAGCGGGCGATGCGCGAGGGCGCGGTGGGCGTGTCGACCGGGCTCATCTACCTGCCCGGCATGTACAGCGGCAGCGACGAGGTGGTCGGGCTGGCGCGCGCGGCGGCGAAGCATCGGGGCCTGTACGCCTCGCACATCCGCGACGAAGGGAACAAGGTGGTCGATGCGCTGAACGAGGCACTCGATATCGGGCGGGCAGCGCAATTGCCGGTGCAGATCTCGCACTTCAAGGTCTCGGCGCCGGCCAACTGGGGCCGCTCGCGCGAGACGCTGGCGCTCATCGAGCGGGCGCGCGCCGGCGGGCTGGACGTCACCATCGACCAGTACCCCTACGCCGCCAGCAGCACCACGCTCGACGTGCTCCTGCCCGACTGGGCGATGGAAGGCGGCCGCGCGGAAGCGCGCAGGCGGCTGGCCGACCCCGCGCTGCACCGCCGCATCGCCGGCGAGATCGTCGCGCAGGCGCGGCGCAACCAGCGGCCCGATTTCAGCTACGCCGTGGTGGCCCGCCATGCCACCGACCCAGCACTCGACGGCTTGAGCATCACGGCCATCAACCGCGAGAAGAAGGGCCGGCCGGCCACGCTGGAAGCGGAAGTGGAGACGCTGCTGGACCTGATCGTGGCGGGCAGCGCGCAGATGGTGTTCCACGGCATGAACGAGGACGACGTGCGCGCCATCCTGCGCTACCCGCACAACATGGTGGGCGCCGACGGCGGCGTGCAGGACGGCCGCGGCCTGCCGCACCCGCGCAGCTACGGCACGAACGCGCGCATCCTCGGCCATTACGTGCGCGAGGAGCGGCTCATCACGCTGGAAGAGGCCGTGCGCCGCATGACCTCGCTGGCCGCGCAGCGCTTCCAGCTGAAGGACCGCGGGCTGCTGCGCGCGGGCTACGCGGCCGACATCGTGGTCTTCGATCCGCAACGGGTCATCGACACCGCGACCTACGCGAACCCGCACCAGTTCCCGCGCGGCATCGGGCATGTGGTGGTGAACGGGCAGGTGGTGGTGGATGCCGGGCGACACACCGGCGTGCGCAGCGGCGTGGCGCTGATGGGGCCGGGGGTCTCGGCGGGCCGCTGAGCGCCTGGGGCCGAGACCGGTCAGGCCACCCGGGCCAGCGGCACGACGATCTCCACAGAGTCGAACGGCACCGAGACCTGGGCTTCCTCGGAACGCTCGACGAGGCCCAACGCCTCGAGGCGGGCCACGTCGGCGTGGGCGTTGGAGTAGTTGCGCTCGGCAGCTTTCGCCAGCGCATGGACGCTGCACGGCCCGACTCTGCACAAGGTGTCGAGCAGCTCGACGCGCGCCGGAGTCAGCTCAGAGAACAACGTGCGCGCCGACTCGAAGCTCAGCCTGTAGTCCGGCGACTGGCCGCGCCTCGATCCGGCGATCTGCTGCCGCGCCGCCCGCAGCGCCGCCCCTGGCTTGGCAACCTCGACGATGGCCTTCATGAACCACCCCCTTGACGAATGTCCGACTCGAAGTCGTCGAGCAACTGCTCGACGGACGTAAAGGCGTATGGCAGCTCACGCCCTCCGAGGTGCCGATGATCGCCCTTGCCGCGTTCGTTGTCGTACCGCACCACCTCACGCCCCGGCCATCCGAAGTACAGGCGGTACTTGTAGCGGTGCATGCTCGGCGCGAGAGGCTCGGGCAACTCCCGGATCACGACCTCGATGATCGATCCGTCGTCACGCAGTTCCTTGGTGGAGGCGCCCCCGAAGGCCGCCCTCTCAGGCACAGTTGGAATCCGGCACCGAAAGCCGGCATGCCGTCGAACCGCGAGGGGCTGCTTCGTCGTGCCGCACGAGGGCGGCCCGCCGGGCCGCTGCGCCATCGACCCCTTCGAGGATTCCCGAGATGAGCCTGTACCTGATCTCCTTCAACTACGGCGACATGCAGGTGGCCGACGCCGACATGCCCGCGGTGGCCGAGGCGGCCCACGCGGTGGTGCGCGAGGCCCGCGCGGCCGGCGTTCTGGTGTTCGCCGGCGGCGTGCTCGAGCCCCGTGAGACGACCGTGGTCGCGCGCGACGGAACGGCAACGGACGGGCCGCGCGCCGGCCGGGCCGAGTTCATCGCGGGGCTGACGGTGGTGGACGTGCCCAGCCGCGACGCAGCGCTGCACTGGGGCGCGAAGATCGCCGCATCCTGCCGCTGCGCGCAGGAGGTGCGCGAGTTCATGCCGGGCAGCGAGCGGTGAGCGGGGGGCGTGCGGCGGGCACTCCTCGTCAGCCCGCCGCCGCCAAGGCCGCGCGAAGGTGCTCCCGCAACGCGCGGTTGAAGGCCGCCGGCTGCTCGAACGGCGAGGCGTGGTGTGCGCCGGCGATCGTGACCCGGCGCGAGTGGGCGATCGCACGGTGCGCGAAGCGGGGATCGCCGGACTTGCCCTCGATCTCGACCCAAGTGGCCTTGGAGCCCACCAGGCAGTGCACGTGGTCGGGCGGCTCCGGCAGCGGCGTGTCGATCGCACCCGCATGCGGGCGGACCAGCTCGGGCCACGTCGGGTCCCACACCCACAGCGCGCTCCCGCAGTGCCGGCAGAAGTAGCGCCGCGCGGAACTCTCGTGTGTGCCGCCGCCGCGCGCATCCGGGATCTGTGCGCGGTAGATGCGCAGGTGGCGCTGGCCGCGCACCGAGGTTGATCGCGTAGCCGCCGGTGCCAGCCGTCTTGCGGCAGATCGAGCAATAGCAGCGCAGGAACGGCACAGGTGAGTCGGCCTCGACCGTGAACGACACGCGGCCGCAGTGGCAGGATCCGTCCAGCTGCATCGCAGGGCTCCTCGAGGGGTGCCGGCACTCTACCCGTGGCCGAGGCACACCAGAAGCCTCGGGTTCGAGCTGGCTCACAGCGGCCTTGGACGACGCGTGGCCGCGGTGTCGTCCTACAGGGGCAGGAACGGCGGAGCTCTTCAATGGCGGCACGGGCACGAAGCTGGTGCCCGATCACTCGAAACAACCGACAGGAATAGGAGCACGAGCCATGAACGGAACGCGCGTGGTTGCGGTGGTGGCGATCGTCCTGGGCGCGCTGGCGCTCGTGTACGGAGGGTTCTCGTACACGAAGGAAAGCACGGCCGCGAAGCTCGGGCCGATCGAGCTGAAGGTGGAAGAGAAGAAGAACGTCAACGTGCCGGTGTGGGCGGGCCTGGCCGGCGTCGTCGTCGGGGCGCTGGTGCTGGTGGGCGCGGGGCGCAAGTAGGCGCCTCACCGTGCCGCGGGCGCGGGCCGGCCGTCGGCGCCAGGCTGCGCCGGGGCCGCCGCCGCGCGCAGCCGCGCGGCCAAGTGGTCGAGCGGGGCCGGCAGGCGCGCCGGGTCCAGCCGCGCCGCCAGCAGGCCTGCGCAGCGGATCCTGCGCGTGGCCCGCGTGCCGAGGAACCGGCGCAGCTGCGCGGGCGCCGCCGAGCCGCGGTGCTGCGGCATCGCCTGGAAGCGGCGGAACGACGCGAGCTCGCCCTGCCCTTCCAGCACGCCCTCGACGACAGTTCGTCACGCCTTGGGCGCAGCGGACCTCGACGCCGGGCGCGGCGAGGTCCAGGCCGAGCACGCCGGCCAGCGCGTGCACGGACGGGGAACAGCCGCACGCGTGCAGGGTGGCGCCGCCCCGCCCGCCGGCCTAGGGCCTGTTCACACTACGGCAAGGCACCGCGTTGTGACCAGAATCGTCGCAGGCAAGGCGCAAACCGCAGCCGGGTTGAGCACCCGGCGAGGATTTGCAACGCCGCATGCGGCGATTCTGGTCACAACCCTTCGGGAAGGCTCGCCGAAACGGGCCACTCGTCGTTGCAACGCTTGCCCGCACGCGAGTGCGGGCGGCGCGCTGCGCCTAGATTGGCCCGCTTCGGCGAGCCTTCGCGGTGCCTTGCCGTAGTGTGAACAGGCCCTAGACTTCGCCACCGGCGCGAGGCCGTGGCACTGGCCAGGGCCCGCGACGGACCGGCTCCGAGCGAAAGGACCGCCCATGTTGTCCAACTCCGTGGTGACGACCATGCTGCCTGTGAAGGACATGGCTCGAGCCCGTGCCTTCTACGAGCAGGCGCTCGGCCTGCAGCCCCAGGGCTTCAAGCCCGACGGCAAGTTCGTCTACGTCGTGGGGGGCAGCACGCTGGCGCTGTTCCCGAAGCCCGAGGGAACGAAGGCCGAGCACACGGCGATCAGCTTCCGCGTGGACGACATCGCGGCGACCATCCGGCAGCTGAAGCGCACCGGCGTCGTGTTCGAGGACTACGACTTCCCGGACTTCAAGACGGTCGACCACGTGTGCGTGCTGGGCGCCGAGAAGGCCGCGTGGTTCAAGGACCCGGAAGGCAACTTCCTCTGCATCCACGAGGACCTTCCGGGGTGACGCCTCATATCAGCGGCCGCACGCCTCGATGGCGGCGGCGATGCGCCCGGCCGCCTCCTCGGGCGTGAGCGCGTCGGTGTCGATGACGAGCAGCGGCGGCGGCAGCGGCGGAAACGCGAAGCCGCCCTGCGCTTCCACCGCGCGGTAGCGCTCGGTGTCCGTGAGCTTGCGGAACGTCCTCCGGTCCTCGTTGCCGAGGCGGCGCAGGATGGTCTCGCGGGAACAGACCAGTTCGACGAAGTGCACGCGGCCGCCCGCGCCGCGCACGCTGGCGCAGAGCTCCTGGATCAGCGCCGGGTCGACCGTGGACTCCGGGTTGAACGTGAAGATGAAGCTCTTCCCGACGGCCGCGGCCTCGGCAAACGCGGTGCGCCAGATCACCGCCCGCATGCGATCGAACGCGCCCGTGCCGAACGCGAACAGGCTCATCGCGGTGTCCACCGCGAGGTGGTTGTGGAACAGCGGCAGGCCCGTCCGCTCGGCGAGCCGGACGCCGATCGTGTGCTTGCCCGAAGCCGGCGCACCGTGGATGAAGACGACCTGCATGTACACGCGCCGCGCCGGGGACCTCCTGGCGCAGGGTTCTCTCGATGGCCGTCGACTCTACCGGGCCGCGGGCCCCGCCCGACGGAGGTCCTGCTGCAGCGTCGACTGCAGCTCGACCAGGGCGCCGTGGCTGACCTGGATGATCCCGCGCCGGGGCCGATCGAGATCGAGCACCACGAACACGAGCACCGCCATCACGCAGACCAGCACGTACGTCAGCATCGAGGGCCGGTGCGCTGCCACGCCGGCCGTGTAGCCCAGCGTCGCACCGGCCAGCAGCAGCAGGGCGAACAGCAGCGTCGTGACCAGTTCGGGCACATGCCGCTCGAGCGCGGCGTTCCTGCGGCCGAAGCTGTCGATCAGTTCGTTCACCGCCTGGACGAACAGGAACGACGCCATCGACGCCGAGCCGTCCTGCGCCGCCCGCACGCCGACGCTCCAGAGTGCGGCCTGGGCCTGCGCCGCGGCGGCGTTGGCCTGGCGCCGCGACTCGGTGTCGGGCAGCCGCAGCGCCGATTCCTGCACGCGGGCATCGAGGTAGCGGCCGATCACCGACCGGGCCTCGTCGCGCAGCTGCGCCGGCAGCAGGTCGGCGCGCAGCAGCGCCGTGCCGATCGCGTTGGCCTCGTCGACCACCGCCTGGCTGCGATCGTCGAAGCGCTGCAGCGCCAGCGAGAAGGTGAAGGCGAGCAGCAGCGCCAGCAGCGCGAGGACCGCGGACTGGATGCTGTTGACGTGTTCCCGCCAGGCTTCGGTGCACGCTTGCGCGCGAGTCTTGCCGAGCCGGTGCCCGAGCACGATGCCGACCCCCATCAGCGCCAGCAGCAGGATCGACACCAGTGCACTGGGGATGGCGTAGAGCATCAGGGACTCGTGGTGAGCGGTTTCCGGACGACGGGCCCGCGTGAATGGGGCGCGGGTTGCACGAACGGAATCATCGCCGCAACGCCAGGCCCGCGGGCGACGGTCGTCTCCATGCTCAGCCGCTGCGCCACCAGGCCGCCACGGCGTAGGCCGCGCCCAGCAGGTACAGCGGCGTGAAGAGGGTCTTGTTGTGGCGGGCCAGCCAGCGCGGGAGGTAGATGTCGAAGTTCGGCTCCCGCGCGGCCGTGTAGCGGGCGGCGACGCCCGTCAACGGGCAGGCCCACCGGTTGACGAGCAGCACCAGCGCCTCGAGGGCGACCAGGCCGATGCAGGCGAACGCGAGTCCGTGGCGGCCCACGTGGGCCGCGATCGGCGCGCCGACGATGCAGGCCACGAAGAAGGCCCAGATGACCGTGTGCACGGTCTTCACGACGCGCAGCGCCGCCTCATCCCTCATCACGGCCCTCGATCTCGAACCCGAGCCGGGTGTACAGCGCCACTGCCGGCGCATTGGCCAGCGTCACCACCAACCGCAGCTCCCGCTCGCCTTGCGCGTGAAGCTCGCCCATGCTCGCCTGCAGGCAGGCGCGGGCCAGGCCGCGCCCGGCGTGGGCCGGGTCGGTAAACGTGAAGGCCACGAACGGCCGGTCCTGGCATCGGGTGACGAGCGTGGCGCTGACGATCGCGCCGTCCCGCACGGCCAGCATGGAGCACGAAGGGAGGAACGCGCCGTACGCACCTTCGACCGTCTTCACGATCTCGGCCGCGGCCTGCTCGGGCGTCTCGCCGTCGTGGTCGATCGTGTCCAGGTACGCGCGGTGCATCAGCGCGCCGAGGGCCGGTACATCATCGGGTTCGAACGCGCGGATGCCTGCGGCGCGCGCACCGATCGCCGCGAGGTCGGCCCGCATGAAGGCCCGCCGAGGCTCAGAGGTCGTCCGCATCAAGGCGCCGCCCACTCCGCGGGGTTCCTCGCCGATCCGGACGGGCAATTGTGGGCCGCGCTCCGGATGGACGCGGCGCCCGCGGCGGCTGCGGGTCCCGAGGCCTGACGCGTGTGTTGGCCCCGGAGTGGCCCGCGCGCGCAGCCTCAGCCATCGCCGCGCCTGCGGAACGAGAGCCCGAGACCGGCCAGCAGGCAGGCGAGACATCCCGCGAGGATCGCGAACTTGCCGGTTGCACAGACGGCCGCCGGCAAGGCGTACGGCGACGCCAGCCCCGTCATGAGGAGACGGATCAAGAAGTAGTTCTCGATCCCATCCAGGACACCGGCGATGGCCACCAGCCCCACCAGCACCCGGGCCGGGCGGTGGAGCCGCACGGGCAAGCGCCTCGCGACGACGAGCAGCGCCGAGCCCAACACGGTGGGATAGAGCACGAGGTAGAGGTAGTCCAGGCCGAGGCTCAGCATCGCGGCCTCGCGCTGCGAGGCCGACCAGGCTCGGAGGATCGCCGCGCAGTCCGCCGTGAAGGCGCAGAGCTCCAGCGTGATGATGCCGTGCGGTGCCTCGGGCCCCTTCAGCGGCCCGCCGATGACGGCCAGCGCCGCGGTGACCGCCAGGAACGGGACCAGTGCCCAACGAAAGGCGATGGCAGCAGGGCTGGAGCTCACGGTCGACGAACCCCTTGTTCGGGCCAGGCCCATTGTCTGCGTCCGCGGGCCTCGAAGGCCGTGCGGCCGTGGCGGCGGTGATCCGACAGCGCCGCGCCGGCCTGCGCCCTACCGTCGAGGCCGGCTGACGCCGCCCGCGTCCACGTAGTCGGAGAAGTCGGGCTTCGTGGACATGCTCACCGGCAGCCGATGCCGGATGATGGTCTGCACGACGACGTCGGCGTTCGGGTGCGGCTCGGCCGCGGGATTCTCGCGGTGGTACCAGACCACGCCCGACTTCCCGGCGTGCAGCCGGAGGCCGGAGTCGAGGTCGGTGGCGGAGACCCGCCGGCCGTTCAGCTCGATGCTTCCGTTGGCGTACACCGCCACCTTCGCGACGGGCTGCGCGAACGACGACGCCGAGACCACGAGGGCGGCGAGAAGGACGAGTCGTTTCATGGTGCGTGCTCCAGATGGGACGACGCGAGCATGACCCGGCGTGCCACCCCGGAGTCATCGGATCAATCGGCCCGGACGGACCCTATCCTCGCGGCGGTGACGGCTCGACACGTTCTACGACGCAACGCGACGCGAGCGTCTCGACCGCGCCGGCGGGGCGCAGGTCAGGGCATCCCGTGCGGGCCCGCGTTAGCCGCGGCCGCCTTCCGATCCCGAGTCAGCGTATCGTCGCCAGCGATGTTCGAGCAACTCCTCGCCGGCGCCGTCGCCCTCGTCTGTGCGGCACTGTTGCTGCGCCTGGCGCTCGGCCCCGAGAAGCGACAGCGTTGGGATCGCACCTGGCGCCGCGTGTTCGATCGCGTGCGCGCGCTCGGCCCGTGGGCGGTGCGGAACTGGCGCATGGTCGGCTCCAGGGGTTCCGCACAGCGGCAGGCCGACCAGGCGATCCGGCGGGCCCGCAACGGCAAGCCGGCCGTCGAACGAACCGGCAACGTGATCAGGCCGCGCAGCTTCCGGGGTGACGATTCGGACAAGCCGCCGACGCTGCATTGAGCCGGGCGGCCGGGGCCGGCTGGAGGCAACGCAAAGACTCGGCTGCTCAGGGTCCCGCGCCGAATGAAGTGACGCGATGCAGACCTGGTTCACCAGACCGGTACATGACGGCGTCTATCTGTGTGGCGCTGGAAATCGTGCCGTAGATGCCCAGGCCGGTGATCAGGCCGGCGTTTCCGAGCTCCATCGGGGGGATGTCCACGAAGAACGGCACGTAGTTGCCGAGCGCGCCGTACTCGAAGCGAGTCCGAGTGAACAGATCCAACCCCACGATCGGTATGCGCAGAAACGTGGTTCGGTCGATGAGCACAGCCGCGCTCGGAAACGCAGCGTTCGCCCGCAGCGATGCGCCGACCGAAGCGATGCCGCGCAAGAGTTCGAACCGCTCCAGGACCTCCTGCGCGCCTGTTGACGCGTCGATGATGACCGTCCGGATGACGCCGTCCGCCGCGAGGCCGACCGCGATCGTTCCGTGACCTGCAACCAAGCGGGTCGCCGCTTCGCGGGCCCGCGGCGTGAGGACCAGTTGAGCCACGCCACCATCGCGCGGGATCGCCATGACGGGCGCATCTCTGCGGGTGCTCGCCAACACGAGACGATCCTCGGTCGCGGCGACCAGAGCGGCGGTGATCGGCACTTCGCCCAGACTGGTGACGGACAGGTCCGCATTGACTCTGAACACCGTCGAGCGCGTGCCGATCGGAAAGACGACGAAGAGTCCGTCGCCATCGTCGAGGTAGACGGTAGGACCTGCGAACTCTGCAAGAGGTGGCACCGGCAGCCTCCCGACGCTTCCCGGGTCTGACGGCCGCACAAAGAGCAGCGCCGTTCCGTCGGACAGGACCCAGGTGCCCGGCACGGACCCGTCCATGGCGAGCGCGGCGCCCGCGGGCGACACCGATCGGTCGTACCCGGGGACACTTCGGGCGGTCAGCATGGTCGCATCGCGCTGAACCATGCCGTCCACGGTGCTGAATACAACGCCTTGGAGACTGCCGTCCGCGGCAAAGACGGGCACCCTGGCGTCGCCCTCGATGGACACGGGAGGGGTCGTGGCGCTCATGTCCAGCCGTACCGCCAGCGTCTCCCGCGGGCCGCAGCCCGGGAAGAAGGCCCAGGACTTTTCGGCGTTCTTGAGGTCGTTGCCGGCGTGATAGCGCATCAGGAACGAATTCGCGGCCGCCGGGGAGTAGCGCAGGTTCCCGATGAACTCGGTGTTCCGACCGCCGCACACCTGATCGCTGCGCAGGCTCGAGACGGGCTCGGACACCGGATCGCCGCTGCGAGCGAGCAGATCAATGCGGTGCAGACGGTCCCGCTTCCACACGAGGATGAACCGAGGCAACAGCTGCCCCACTTTGCCATCGACGACCACACCTTCGAAGTACGTGTGGTCTCGAACCGCACTGGCCGAACCTGCAGGCTCCACGACGACAGCCCGCCCAGTCGAGGCGTCAGCAGCAACCATGGTGTAGGTCGAGTGCTCCCTTGCCCCATCGCCATACCTGACCGTCATCGGTGCTGGTACTGCGCTGCCGGCTTCGGCAAGCAGGAAGCTGCGCCGCTCCGCGCCCACCGTCAACGTCACCTCAGCGCTGCGAGTGGTCCGCGAGCCGCTTGTCACCGAAACGGAGAATCGCGAGCCACTGTCGCTGACTGCGACTCCGCGCAGTTCGAGCACCGGTCCCACCGCTCCAGGGATCTCCACACCGTTGCGCAGCCACTGGTAGCTCAGGCCTGTGCCGACGGCACTCACCGCGAATCGCGCCGAGCCGCCCGCCACGGCACCGGTCGATGCCGGCTGTTGGCGGATGACCGGCGCAGGGCACACCGATGGCAACACGAGGCATGTGAAGCTCTGGATCTCGCCGACGTAGGCGGGAGTCGTGCTGCTGCCGGCCACGGGGCCGAGGACATAGACGGAGCTGCCCGCCACGCCGACGTAGTTGCCGGTGGCCGGGTAGTAGCGGTAGACGTATGGCGGCAGTTCCTGGTTGGCTTGCCGCCCCGGAAACAACTCCGGGTACCGCGCCTCCGCCCAATCGAGCAGCTGAGTCACTGTCGGAGCGGCCGGTGCCAGCGACAGCACGCCCGCCGACGCGGCCAAGCCTGCCGAACGATGTGAGTTGAGTGATGTGACGGCGCTCCGGAGCTGAGGTTCGCCTGCGCCTGTTTGGGCGTACGCGTTCGGGAGCGTCGCAGCCGCCGCGATCAAGAGTAGCCTGGCGCTGCGCTCGCCGTTCAACATGGATGCCCCCTACGCCCCATCCTACCGGGAGCAGCGATGGCACTCAACATCGCCCCTGAGCGGAGGCTGACAGCGGCGAGGGTTCGACCTACGCAGCATTGCCGCGAACAAGAATGGCCTTGCTGTCTTCAAAGCCCAGAGGTGCGGACGTGTGCTCGTGAACGATGCGCGGCACGTGGCCGCTGGTGCGCAGCACCCAGGTGATGCGGTTCTGCATCGCGCGCAGCGTCTCGCCTGTGGCCGACATGCCGGCGTAGGTGACCACCGCGCAGACCGAAGACACTTCCTTGCCGACCCAGGAGGTCACGTCCTCGAAGGTGACCTTCACCCGCTCCGTGCCGAGGGACGTGAACCAGCCTTCGACCGCGCGTTGCCAGGCCTCCGCGCCTTCGTACAGCCAGACGCCCCAGGCATCGAAGACCCGAACGGACGGGTCATAGAGGTGCATGAAGGTGCGCACGTCCTTCTTGAACACCGCTGACTCGTAGGCGGCCAGGATCCGGGCAACGTCCTTGTCGAGTTCGCTCATGGGGTCTCCGTGAAGTTGATGGGTTCCCCGAGGCGCCACGCCAACCACCACGGCAGCGACCGCGATGTCGGAAAGAGTGGAGCACGAGCGAGATGGGCATGGGGAGATTGGACAGGCCCGCGCCCGATTGTCGATTCCGGCGACGACCGTTCGTCGTGCCGCTGGAGCGCTGCCCTTCCGGCCAACTCCCCACCCCTCACCCCTCACCCCTCACCCGGAGCGCCCCATGCCCAAGACGATCTTCATCAGCCTGCCGGTGAGCGACCTCGCCGCCTCGATCGCGTTCTACGAAGCACTGGGCTTCGAGCGGAACCCGCAGTTCAGCGACGACACCGGCGCCTGCATGGTGTGGAGCGAGGCGATCTGCGTGATGGTGGTGACGCTCGCGAAGTGGCGCACCTTCACGCAACGGCCCCTGCCCGCGCCCGGCACCGCCGGCTCGATGCTCTCGCTCCTGCTGGAGAGCCGCGAGGCGGTGGACGCGATGAACCGCGCCGCCGCCGCGCACGGCGGCCGGGCCGACGTGAACCCGCCCGAGGACCTGGGGTTCATGGTCACGCGCGACCTGGCCGACCCGGACGGGCATGTGTGGGCGGCGTTGTGGATGGATGCGGGGGCGGGCGCAGCGGAACAGACCGGCTGATGCCGCTACCGAAGCGCGTTCGGCCTCGCCCAAGGGATCAGGCCGCGCTTCGCGAGGTGGGCGGCAGGCGACGAAAGAGCAGCCAGCACCCCAGCGAGACCTCGTAGATGAACATGGGCAGCATGCCGACGTAGAAATAGTCGCTGGCATCGGGCGACAGGACGACGCCGAAGGAGTAGGCCGCGAGCAGCAGCGAGGCCAGCACGCCCCAGCTCGCGAGCAGCCTGGGCACCAGGCCTGACTGCAGCAGCAGGAACGCGAAGAGGGCGGAGCCGAAGCCCAGCGGAATGAACCCGATGCCCAGGCCCGCCAGCTGGGCCCGGAGCGCGACTCCCACCAAGCCGTGAAGCTGAGCGGCCTCAAAGCTCTGGGTGTACTCGCCGCCCCCGACCAGCGACAGGGCGACCAGACCGAAGCCGATGGCAGAGAAGTGCACAGCAAGCTCGATCGCCCGAAACAACAGGGCCAGCAGGGCCAGGCGATGGCTGACCTCGCGCACGAGGTGATAGAGCGCCCAGACCAGAACGGCGACGCCCGCAAAGGTGAGCAGGTCCGTGGCAAGACCGGTACGGTAGAGCGCGGCCGATTCGACCAGATTCGATGCCGTCCGTGCCGCGCTGGAGCCTACGAGCAACGAACTGCGGACATAGGCTTCGCCGAAGAGCGCGAGAGACACCGTGAGCAGGTACATGGCACCCGCGATACGAGCCAGTTGCGATCGCTGGCGGTGCGACTCCTGTGACAGGGGCGTACTCTCCATGGTTCGTGCGTGACCCGTGCTTCCTGTTCGGCCGAAGGTTAATCACGGCACGCCTCGAATGCGGCCAGCACCTTGGGGGAGAAGGGCTTTGTCTTCGAGGGCACGGCCGGCCCGGAAGGCGACCAGCGGCTACGCGCCAATTGCAGCGGGCGACCCGGTGCGGGCGTCGTACTCAGCGGCATCCGCGACAGCGCGCTCACGGCCCGTACACCAGCCCCGAATCCGCAAGTCCCACGAGGTCGATGTTCGCGAGGTTCAGCGGATGCTGCGCCGCGAGCACGCCCAGGTCCACCGGCGTGAGCTGGTGGCTGTCGAGCAGCCCGACGTAGTACGCCAGTGCGTCCGCCGACGGCGCGGCGCCGACCACGTTGGTGTACAGCGCCTGCACCAGCGCGCTCGAGCCGGGGTTCTCTCCGAAGCGGGCCTGCAGCGCATAGCCGGCCAGGGCCTCGAAGGTCATGCCGGCGTCGGCCAGGCCGAGGCCGATGCCGACGTAGGCCGCATTGCCCACCGACGCCGGGCCGAAGACCGCGCCGAGGATCATCGCCACCCAGCCGGCATGGCCGGCCAGGTCGAGCGCCAGCTTCGCATCGGGGAACTGCACGCGCTCGATGTTCAGCAGCTCGTAGCGGGTGCCTGCCGCCGCGTTCACGATCGTGTGGCGATCGCGCAGCTGCGCCACGGCGTTGCTGCCGCGGGCACTGTCGAGCTGCACGGTGTCGATGCCCGGGCCGCCGACGAAGATCTGCTGGGTCGCGCTGGGCGTGAACAGGTCGTTGCCCTCGGTGCCGTAGCGGTACGGGCTGCGCGGATCGGGGGCGGTGGTGAAGTCGTAGGGCGGCAGCGGGAACGAGGGGTTGCCGGCCGCATCGCGCGCGATTCCCGCGTTCGAGCCGACGATGATGCGGATGCCGCCCGGCAGGTCGATCGCCGGGTCGACGACGATCTGCGAGCCCAGGGCCGTGACGGTGACGCCGATGCCGAGGTCCATGTCGAAGAGCGGATTGCCGAAGACATCGAACACGAACAGCGCGCCGGTGCCGCGCACGACGGGTTCGTCGAACGTCAGCACGAGATTCGCGTCGACCGGCGCGCCGACGGCGTGGTTGGCGGGGCTCAGCGCCAGCAGGGCGGGCGAGGTGGTGTCGGCCATGGTGCCTCCTTGGGGAGAGGCAGGCGCGGCGCCCGAACGCAGACCGCCACGCCTCTCCGGAGAAGAACTGTGCCAGTTCCTCCGTGAGCCCGGCGACCAGCGGCAGCGCGGGGTCGCCGTACGACGCGAGCTGCTGCTGCAGGTCTGCGGGCACCGTCCTCAGCACGGGGTTGCCCGGAAGGGATGCGTGGCTGATGGACCTTCCGCTCCGCTTCCCAGGGCCAGATCAGCCGCGCTGGTCTGCTCAGGACTCATGCCGAGGTACGGACGCCGTGGCAGTGGCGTGCACCGCGAGGTTCCCGTCCGCACCCCATAGCCTGGCCTCGAGGAACACGAGCTGCTTGCCCGCCTTGATGACGGAAGCCTCCCCTCGTGACTCACCCAGCCTCAACGGCGCCACGAAGGTGCTCTTGATCTCCACCGTCGGCAACCAGGCTCGAGTCCTGGCAAAGGCGGCGACGGACATCAGGACATCGACCATGGCAACGGCGAAGCCGCCCTGAACATGGCCGTGGTAGTTCCTGAAAGCCGGCTGGGCGGCGAAGCGGAGAACCACGCGACCGACGTCGAAGTCGGCTTCCTCCACCGAGAAGGAAGGCAGCGCCGTACCCGCGATCTTGGGCTGACTGTCCAGGAGGGCTTGGAGCTCAGCGGCCTTGGACATGGCGGTGATTCTGAAGCCTACCGGTCGAGCGTCAGCGTGCGGCCCTGCGTCCTGCGTCAGCGTGAGCGGATACCTCAGACCCTCTTGGTCTCTCCCATCATCACGTCCACACCGGCGCTCGCGAAGTTCGCCAGGTCGGTGGCCGTGGCCTGCCCTTGCGGCGACGCCATCGCCGCGCCGATGGCTTCCATCGAATCGAACTCCAGGGTGGCCACCAGGTACACGCCGTGCTTGCCCGCCATGCCCATCACCGGGCCGCTGGTCACTTCATAGCTTCTCAGGCCCGGAATGGTCTTGGCGAGAGGCACGTGCTTGTTGAAGTAGTAGCTGTCGAACGCTGCGGCATCTGCGGGTTGCTGGTAGACAGCGTAGAGCTTGGCCATGGGGTGCTCCTTCGGGTACCCAGTCAGCGGGTTGCTGGTGGTGCCACCCACAGTAACCAGCGGTTGTGTGCTGGTCAATGAACGCTTGTAAGGGCATACCCGCGCGAGCGGCCGGCAGCGGTGTGCCGGAGCAGGCTTTGGGCTCCCCGCTCGACGCAGAGGTTAGGGCGCACACGTCACTCGCAGACCCGTCCTACTTGCCCAAGGTCTGCAGGACCGCATCAAAGAAGCGCCCTTGCGTGATCGAGGCCGCCCCTCCGCTGATTCCGTAGACCGAGGTATGAACGACTACCGTGCGCGTGGCGGGATGGACCCAAACCGCCTGCCCGAGACGGCCTCGCAGATGGAAGCGATCTCCCTGCGAAGACACCCAGGTCTGGTAGCCGTAGCTGGGGTTCGGTGCCTGCGAGCTGGTGGCCGCCTTGACCCAGTCGGCCGGAATGTTCTGCTTGCCCTCGCGCGCGCCGCCGTCCGCAAGGAGAAGCCCGAGGCGCGCCCAGTCGCGAAGCGTGGCGCTGAAGCAGCAGTAGCCCAGCTCGTTGCCCAGCGGATCGATGTTCCAGTAGGCGTCGAACTCGGCACCCATCGGCTGCCAGAGCACGCGCGAGGTGTACTCGGAGAGGTCGCCGCCGACCGCGCCGCGAAGCACGAGCGCGAGGACGAATGTCTCGGATGAAGCGTAGTTCCAGCGCTGCCCGGGTGGCGCGATGCGCTCCTTGTAGGGCAGCACAGCCGCCGCCCCGCCAGGTCCTTCCTGCCACAGGATGGCGGTGGCCAGCTTCATCACGTCGTCTCTGCCGCTGTAGATCTCCTCGAACCTGACCCCCGAGGTCATGGTGAGCAGGTGCCGGATCGGCGTCTCGCCGTACGGATGTCCCTTCAGGCCCGGCACGTAGGCCTCGGCCTTGTCGTCGAGGGACTTGATCTTCTTCTCGTGCAGTGCAATGCCCACCAGCATGCCGATCACGGTCTTGGCCATGGACATCGACGCGAACCGGTGCTCCGCGGTGCGCTCGTACTGGTAGCGCTCGGCGTGGATGGTGTCCCCCTGCATCACGAGCAGTCCCATGTTGCGGTGCTCGGCAAGAAACGCGTCCTGGCCGACCGCTGGTTCCTGCGCGGCCCGCTGCAACGGCCGCGGGGAGTCTGCCTTCTTCACCACCCGAGACGGGTAGATCTCGTGATAGTGGGTCGTCACGCCGACGAGACACCACTCCGGCGAGAACGAGCCTTTCGAGTTTGGACAGGTCGGGTAGCCCCTGGACTTGCCCAACGCTTCTTCATCCGGGGCGGCCAACGAAACCGTGCAGCATGCCAATCCAGCGAGCAGCACGATCATCCTCATTCGATCTCGGCTGCGCTTTGGCAAGGATTCGGACAACATGGGTAGCTCTTTCGTTCTCTAGCACTTGGCGCATCGCAGCGCCGGAGTAGGCGTAGCGGAAGGCCCGCAACGCGTCGCTTCATGAGCCCTAACGTTTGAGCTGAGTCGCCCCTTAGGAGAGGGCGGCTTGGCCGGGTAGGCGATGATGGACCAAAGCGCCTGCCCGGCCAAGGGGAGGCGCTTCGACCCGCACGACGCGCCGCGCAAGCCCGAGGGTTGCGCCATGGCCGTGCCGGCCATGGCGCCTTGAAGCAACAAGCCAACAAGGAAGACCTCCCGAAGACGTGCGCCCAGGAGATGCATGACACAGGTCAGACCGGCGGCAGGTGAACTCGACTAACCCCGTGTCGCGCCAGACGAGGCGACGACGCTGAACGAATGGAGTCCCGCCGAGCGGTTGGTATCTGGGCCCACACCGATCAACGGGTGCAACAAGGCCGTCTGTAGATGTGCAGTCTGTTCTCTGTGGTCGATGCAGCTACCAAGAGCGCAATGTCGAGTGAGCACGAACCAAAATCACATCACCAACCGTTGACTCGGTGGGAAGTCCCTGTAGACATGTTAGGCGTCACTTCTTGCCGAGGGCCTTTCCCATCGCTTCAACGACCTCCTTGAAGCCACCCAGCACAGCGCTGTTCGTCTCGAGCTTGCGCGCTTGTTCACTCGGTGAACTGAAGATGACCTGGGTCGCTGCCGTGACGATGCGATCTCGAATCGTGGGCTCGCGTGCCAGATCACCGTAGTTCGGTAGCGAGTTGGCGACTGCGGCCTTATGTGCGTACTCCTCTTCGAAGTCGCGCTCCTTTCTGTACTGTGCGAAAGCGAAGCCGAATGCAGCGAACAGCGGGACCAATACGGCGGTTCGGATGGCGATGACTACCCACAACGAGAACACCGGTTCCCCACCAGGCTGGGATGGCTTGCTCGCCTGAGCGGCCGCGGTTACCGTGTTCACGAAGTCAAACGTGGCGTAGGTCGCTGCGCCTCCAAGGAGGAAGCAGGCGAGAAGCCAAAGCAATCTCCCTCTGTAGACGACATCTCTCCGCTGATGAAACGCTTCCGAGAGAGATCCAGCAATGGCTGGAGTGATGAGCGTCCGAACATCCTTCTTGAGACCCTCAACCTCCTCGTTGTTGCGCGTCAATGTGCTCAGCTCTTTCGAGAGAGCCAAGCGCTGCGCCTCCAGTTGAGCGCCTCCTGCGGCAAGCAGTGGTACGCCGTACATGCGAGAGTGGAAGAGAAGGTTGTCGACGTGATTGGCGAAGTTCTGATACGAGGACTGATCTCGGGAAGTTGTCAGTTGCGTGTACGTGTTGTTCATGGCCTGAAGCTGGCCGAGCAGGTTGGCCAAGGCTTGCTTGCCCAGCAACGCGAGCTCGTTAGTGCTGATCAGCGCCTCATAGGACGTCTGCAGGAACCTCAGGTAGGCGATGGTCTCGTCGACGTTTGGACCATCATAGTCGTTGAACACCGGACCTGACTTGAAGAAGTCTTCGGGCTTGCTTGCAAAGAAGCGTGTAAAGACTTCTGCGAACTGTGAAGCGATTGCGGCTACTGACATCTTGCTCTCGCAGTGACTGTGACGCCTAACGTAGAGTTAAAAGGATGAAGGGCAAGGCAGCAACGACCACAGCGACTCCGAGCCAGAAGGTGATGGGTGACATCTCTCACGCCTAACGAGACAGGCTCCTCGCGCCCAAACCTCATCGGCCTCGACCTGGTGGGCGCACGTCAATCTGGCAGCGGAGGTACTTCGAGCGCGCTCGACTATCGACTTTCTCGATGTAGATCTTGCCTCCATCTCGACCCACCGTCGCAAAGAGTTGTGGGCTCTCGACAAGGGTTTCGTTGTCTAGGGGTTGCTCCCCGCTATGGTAGCGAATAGAAATGCCGCTGCTCGCGCTGATGTTTAGCTTGACCCATTTGTTGCTGTGTAGCCCTGGCGAATGCGCCGCTGAGAGCGTCGAGCACTTGAGGTTCACAAAACGGGTCTCATCGCCGCTCGCTATCTCAATAATGCCGCGGGCAGCGTTCGGCACTGTCCAAGTTCCGCTGTAGCTGTCTCTGATGTACAGCTCCTCCCATCTGTCTACAGCAGGAGGTGCCGGCGTTGGTGCTGGCGTCGGGGGGCCAATGGGACCGGGAGCTGGCTCATTGCCTTCGCACGTACACGGTTCGCACTTTTCGGAGCCACAGTTGCTCCCATTCGGATTCGTGGATTGGCTGCACTGCGACTTCGCGCGAGTCTGCCGTCCAGTTGGACATGGAGGACAGGCTCTTTCAAAGTTCTTGGTCCAACCGGTACAGGCTAAACCTTGGGCGTTTGCAGGTGACAGGAGCTGCGACCCTAGTAGTAGGAGTAGGTGGGGAAGCAGGATTAACGTGGACTTGAGCATTCTGTTGGTCTCCTCGTAGATGCCCGAGAGTCGGGTGATCGGAAACTGTGCGGCCTAACGTTGAGGTAACCGGACCGCGGAGGCAGACGACGCCTGGCCGCGCAAAGACAATGACAACGATTTTCTGGAGCGCCCAAGCGTTGGCTGCCGTAGCGGGTCCGGTTGAACGACATGTCAAGCCGCAGCCCTTCGGTGACTACGCCCGATTCAATCCACGTTTGTAGTACAGGCGAGCCATGTTCTGCGCAAGCGAGGTTCCATGACCTAGGTCTATCCAGCCGTTGTAGTACGCCGAAGAAGGTTCACCAGAGAACAGGTGGATTCCAACGTACTTCCCGTATCCGCTGTTTGTGTACTGAATGCTGACCTCTACCGAGATTAGCTTGCCGCTGACCAACCTCCAGTTGGTCTTCAAGACAAGATAGTGGCGATCCTGGAGGGTGTCGCTATTGCGGCTGCTCTCGGTGCTTGTGTTCTCGGACTGAAGGGAGGCCCCGTTGAAGAGTTCAGCGTACTCGGATTGAAGCTCCTGAAGGACTTGCCGCAGGTGCACCAACTCTCTCTGACTCTCAGCTTCCTTGGTCCTTTCTCGCTCAAAGGCCGCTTGGAACGAATCCTTCTTTGAAGGCTGTTTCTCCTCAAACAAGGTATCGATCTTGTATCTCCAGTAGCTGGCGGATAGTAGGCGCTTCCAGTACAGATAGGTGTACCTCCAGTGCATATGAACCCTCTCCAGTCTAGAGTGCCAATTGCTGCATGCAGCACGAGGCATGAGGCGCGTCGCTGAGCTGAGCGGACGTGCCGGCATCATAACGAGGTAGTCGGGAGTTCGAAGGGCAGCGCCGCAGTGCTTCTGGCGCGCCTAACGTGGTAGGGATTGCAGCGTCGCCAAAGTGATTCGGCGCTGTTGTTCGAGGCCTTGGGGTGGGGCCTAGCCCGATTTAGGCGTCATCGCCCGACTTGGGCAAGCGAGCCGGTAGACACAAGTCTCCGTCGATGGAGATCTCTGCGCTTCCAATCATCGAATGCGGCGCCGGCCGAGAAATGTCCATGGATCGACATTTCAGGCCGCCGCCCCGCCCGTGTCAACCGCGAGCAGTCGCGGCTCCTGATGCGGAGGCCTCGTCGTCAGTTGCCGAGAGTGGAGTCGCTCTCGTCGATCCGGCCACTACACCCACGTGGCTCACGCCCCACCCACCCGATAAACCTCCGGATCATGCCGTTCCATGAACCGCCCTGGCACCGCCAGCGGCGCAAACCCGAACGCCGCATACAACCCATGCGCATCCCGCGTCGCCAGCATCATCCGCCTTAACCCCTGCACGTCCGGATGCGCGAACAACTCCGCCAGCATCCGCCGCGACACCCCTCGCCCCCGGTGCTCCGGCTGCACGAACACATCCGCCAGGTACGCGAACGTCGCCCGATCCGTCACCAGCCTCGCAAAGCCGACCTGCGCACCGCCCGCATAGGCTCCGATGCACAGCGACCCCGCGATCGCCCTCTCGACGACTGCGCGCGGGATCCCCGGTGACCAGTACGACGTGGCCAGGAACCCGTGGATCACGCCCACGTCCAGCCGCGAAGCGTCGAAGCTGATCTCGATGTCGTCGTCCATCGCCGGCGCGCTCAATGCGCCTCCTCCCAATTCCGCCCCACCCCGAGCTCGGCCAGCAGCGGCACCTTCAACGCCGCCACGCCCGCCATCAATTCCGGCACGCGCGTCTTCACCCAGTCCAATTCGGCCTCAGGCACCTCGAACACCAGTTCGTCGTGCACCTGCATCACCATCCTCGTCGCGCGCTGCTCGGCGTCCAGCACGTCCTGGATCGCGATCATCGCGAGCTTGATCAGGTCGGCCGCGGTGCCCTGCATCGGCGCGTTGATCGCCTGGCGTTCCGCCCCCGAGCGCCGCGGCCCGTTGCCGGAATTGATCTCGGGCAGCCACAGCCGGCGGCCGAACACGGTCTCGACGTAGCCGAGTTCCTTGGCCCGCCGTTTCGTCTCGTCCATGTAGCGCCGCACGCCAGCAAAGCGCTGGAAATAGCGGTCGATGTAGTCGCGCGCGGCCTTCTGCTCGATGCCGAGGTTGCTGGCCAGGCCGTAGGCGCCCATGCCGTAGATCAGGCCGAAGTTGATGACCTTGGCATAGCGCCGCTGCTCGGCCGAGACCTCGCCCACCGGCACGCCGAACACCTCGCTGGCGGTGGCGCGGTGCACGTCGATGCCTTCGGCGAAGGCGCGCAGCAGGCCGTCGTCGCCGCTGATGTGGGCCATGATGCGCAATTCGATCTGCGAGTAGTCGGCGCTCGCGATCACGTGCCCCGGCGGCGCGACGAAGGCCTCGCGCACGCGGCGGCCCTCGGGGGTGCGGATGGGGATGTTCTGCAGGTTGGGGTCGTTGCTGGCCAGCCGGCCCGTCACCGCCACCGCCTGCGCGGAGGTGGTGTGCACGCGGCCGGTGTCGGGGTTCACCATCAGCGGCAGCTTGTCGGTGTAGGTGCCCTTGAGCTTGGCCAGGCTGCGGTGGTCGAGGATGCGTGCCGGCAGCGGGTAGTCGGCGGCCAGTTCCTGCAGCACGTCCTCGTCGGTGGAAGGCGCGCCGCTGGCGGTGCGCTTCTTCACCGGCAAGGCCAGCTTGCTGAACAGGATCTCGCCGATCTGCTTGGGGCTGCCCAGGTTGAAGGGCTGCCCGGCGATGGCGTACGCCTCCTGCTCGAGCTGCACCATGCGCTCGGCCAGCTCGCGGCTCTGCTGCGCCAGCAGCGCCGCGTCGATCAGCACACCGTGGCGCTCGATGCGCTGCAGCACTCGCGTCACCGGCATCTCGATGCGCTCGTACACCTCGCGCAGCTGGGCGTCGGCCTCGATCTTCGGCCACAGCACCTCGTGCACGTGCAGCGCCATCTCGCTGTCCTCGCCCGAGTACTCGGCGGCGCGCGCCACGTCCACCTGCGCGAACGGGATCTGGTGCGCGCCCTTGCCGCACAGGTCCTCGTAGCTCAGGCCCTTGCGCTGCAGGTAGCGCTCGGCCAGCGCGGCCAGGCCGTGCTGGCGGTGCGCCTCGCGCACGTAGCTCTCGAGCATGGTGTCGTGCACGTAGCCGCGCACGGGGATGCCGGCATTGGCGAAGACGTGCAGGTCGTACTTGATGTTCTGGCCGAGCTTCGGTCTCCCCGCGTCTTCCAGCCAGGGGCGCAGCGCGGCGAGCACGGCGTCGAGGGGCAGCTGCTCGGGGGCATCGGGGTAGGCGTGCGCCACCGGCACGTAGGCGGCGCGGCCGGGCTCCACGGCGAAGGAGATGCCGACGATGCGGGCGCGCATCGCGTCGAGGCTGTCGGTCTCGGTGTCGAGCGCGGCGAGCGGCGCGGCGTTCAGCTGGGTGATCCACGCCTGCAGCCGCGCCATCGTGAAGACGGTCTCGTACTCGCGCGCCACCTCGCGCGGCGGCGGGGCGTCTTCGGCAGGGGCCGGGCTGGCGGCGGCCACCACGGCGGCGGCGGCCGGGGCGCCGAGCTTCGTTTCCAGCTCGCCGCGCCAGGCCTTGAAGCCGTAGCGCACGTAGAAGTCCAGCAGCGCCTCGCGCGCCAGCGGCTGCAGCGCCAGGCCTTCCAGCGCCGGCCAGCCGGGCACGTGGCCGGCGAGGTCGCAGTCGGTCACCACGGTGATGAGCTTGCGGCCCATCGGCAGCCAGTCCAGCGCCTTGCGCAGGTTCTCGCCGGCCACGCCCTTGATGGCGCCTGCGGCGGCCACCACGCCGTCGAGCGAGCCGTGCTCCTCGATCCACTTGGCGGCCGTCTTCGGGCCGAC
>JAEUPB010000066.1 GCA_016789955.1 Rubrivivax sp.
TGGCTTTCCACCCCCGGGGGGCCCGTTTCGGGGGCCGCACCCTTCGGGCCGGGGCACCCGAGCGCCCTGCGCGGCGTTGCGCCGGTGGCTCGGGCCGCCCGGCCCGGGCTGCGCGTCGCGCCTTGCTCAGGGCTCTCGGCCGCCCCGGCGCGGGCACATTGATTTGGGAATCACCCTCTCAGCGCGCGATCCACTGCTTGAACGCGGCGGCGCGTTCCTGCGGGATCTGGATCTCCGGCGCACCGGGCGCGCTCAGTTCCACCACCAGCCGCCCCTTCCCCGCCGGCGCGAAGCGGCGCACCGCGGCGGCGGCCAGCAGCGTCTGCCGGTTGGCGCGGAAGTACGCCTGCGGGTCCAGCGCGGCTTCCACATCGGCCAGCGGTTCGTCCAGCGTGGCGCGCGTGCCGTCGACCATCAACAGCACCGTCGACTTGTCCAGCGCCACGAAGCAGGCCACCTGCTCGGTGGGCACGGCCACCCACGCGGAACCCTGGCGCGCCACCCAGCGCTGCCGGCGCGCCGCAACCGCAGCCGGGGCCGGGGCCTGCAGCCGCTCGAACAGCGCCTGCGCGGCCTGCGCGGTGTAGCGCTCGCGCAGCCGCTCGACCTTCGCGAAGGCCATCGCGAGCCGCTCGTCGCTGACGGGCTTGAGCAGGTAGTCCACCGCCAGCGCCTGGAAGGCCTGCAGCGCGAACTCGTCGTAGGCCGTGGTGAAGACGGTGGGCAGCGCCAGCGGCCAGTCGCGGAACAGCTCGAGCGAGAGCCCGTCGGCCAGCTGGATGTCCAGCAGCAGCAGGTCGGGCTCGGGGTGCGCGGCCAGCCACAGGCGCAGCTCGCGCACCGAGGCGGCCTGCCCCACCACCACGGCCTGCGGCGCCACGCGGGCCAGCGTCTCCAGCAGCCGCTCGCGCGCCGGCGCTTCGTCTTCGGCGATCAGCACCTTCAAGGCACCGCCCCCTGCAGCCGCTCGACCAGCGGCAGCCTCACCTCGAAGCGCGTGCCGTCGCGCACCACCTCCAACGCACGGCCGGTGAGCTGGCGGCAGCGCTCGTCGAGGTTGCGCAGGCCCAGGCCCGAGGTGGGGCGCGCGCTGCTGCGTTCGAGCACCGGGTTGGCCACGCACAGCGAGGCGCCCTCGCGCTGCACCTGCACGGTGAGCGGCTCGTCGTCGGCCACGCGGTTGTGCTTCACCGCGTTCTCCAGCAGCGTCTGCACCGCCAGCGGCGGCACCAGCACGTCGGCCGCCGCGGCCAGGCCGTCGAGTTCCAGCCGCACCGCGCCGCCGAAGCGCAGCGCCAGCAGCCGGTGGTAGTTGCGCACGAAGGCCAGCTCCTCGGCCAGCGGCACCAGGTCGCGCTCGCGGCTGGCCAGCACGTAGCGGTAGACCTCGGCCAGCAGGTCGCAGAACTCGCGGCCGCGCAGCGGCTCGCGCACGATCAGGTGGCCCAGCGTGTTCAGGCTGTTGAAGAGGAAGTGCGGGTCCACCTGCGCCTTCAGGGCCTCGAGCTCGGCCTGCGAGCGCAGCCGCTCGAGCCGCTCCACGCGCGTCAGGTCGCCTTCGCGCTCGCGGATCAGGAACACCGTCTCGTAGGCATGCGTCACGAACAGCACGCAGATCACGTTGGCCAGTACCACCACGCGGATGGCCTGCGCATCCACCGCCTGCCCCGACACCACGAACCACAGCCACAGCGCACCCGCGGTGAGCGGCGCGGTGTACAGCACGTTGGCGGTGACCAGCAGCAGCAGCTTGCGCCACGGGTTGGCGAACCAGTCGTAGTGCTCGCGCTGCTTGAGCATCAGCCAGCGGTTGCCCAGCCAGATGAACGAAGCCAGCGCGATGAAGGAAGCGAAGCCCAGCCACCACAGCGGCTGTGCCGGCGTCAGCGGCCCGTAGAGCCCGGTGAGCAGCGGGATCGACACGCCGAACGCGGTGCTGCCCAATGCCATCGTCGCGCGGTCGTCGATGACCACCGGCGCCGGCTTCGGGGCCCCGGCGTCCGGATTCGGTGCGGCAGTGTCCGGCTTCAGCGGCATGGATCTGGCGGCGGGGCCATGGCCGGCCCGAGCATGGCGGCCATCCTCTCACGAAGCCGGAGCCCAGCGCCCCATGGACCTGTCGAAACTCAACATCCTGGCCATCCTCGTGGCCGCCGTGGCCACCTTCCTGCTCGGCGGGCTGTGGTACTCGCCGATCCTGTTCGCCAAGCGTTGGGCGCTCGAGGCCGGCCTCACCGACGAGCAGCAGCGCAGCCCGCCGATGGCGCGCATCTTCGGCTTCTCGCTGCTGGCCGCGCTGGTGATGGCGTTCAACCTCGCGGCCTTCATCGGCCCGCAGGGCACGCTCGCCTTCGGCACCTTCGCCGGCCTCGCGGCGGGCTTGGGCTGGGTGGCGATGTCGCTGGGCACGATCTACCTGTTCGAGCAGCGCTCGCTGGCGCTGTGGCTCATCAACAGCGGCTACCAGGTGCTGGCGTACACGCTGATGGGTGCCATCATCGGTGCATGGCGATGAACCGACTCTTCCCTCCCCGCTCGCTCGCGCTGCCGGCCCTGCTGGCCGCCCTCTCGGCCACTGCCTTCCCGGCCCGCGCCGACACCAGCCAGGTCTCGGCCGGCGGCTTCATCAGCGCCTACCGCGAGGAGGTGTCGGTGCCGCCCGACGTGGTGTGGAAGGCCGTGCTGCAACTGCCGAAGTGGTGGAACGGCCGCCACACGTACTCGGGCTCGGCCGCGAACCTGACGCTCGACGCGCAGGCCGGCGGCTGCTGGTGCGAGCGCTGGGGCAGCGGCGACGCGGCCGCCTCGGTGCAGCACGGCACCGTGCTGATGGTGATGCCCGGCCGCGTGCTGCGCGTGCAGGGCGGCTTCGGCCCGCTGCAGGAACTGGGCGCCATCGGCATCCTGACGATCGTCACCGCCACGCAGGAGGGCAAGCACCTGCTGCGCATGACCTACCGCGTGTCGGGGCACCCGGATGCCGGGTTCGACAAGCTGGCCGGCCCGGTGGACGGCGTGATCGGCGAGCAGTTCCGCCGCCTGAAGAAGCTGGCGGAGACCGGCAGCGCGGAGTAGGCACCCTCGCCCGCTAACCCTCGGCCCGCGCCGCCGCCGCGAGCCGCGCGCCGTCGCCGTACACGCCGCGCTCCTCCCACAGCGCGTGCACGATCTTCACGACGTGGTCGTCGTCGGAGGCGATCGCGTCGGCGCGCACCTCGGCCCAGCTCCGCGCGGGCGGCGGCGCCTCCTTCCACTGCAGATGGCTGGCCAGCACCGCGGCGGTGACCGCGCGCACGAGGCCGGCGCGCACCGCCGCGGCATCCTCGACCCAGGGCAGCAGCACGCGCGCGGCCCGCGTCGCGGTGACGACGTGCAGCACGGTGAAGTTGCCGCTGCGCGCGTACAGGTCGGCGGCGAGGTTCGACAGCGGATGCAGGTCGTCGACCGCCACGCGCTCGGCCAGCTGCGCATGGTCGTCGGAGGCAGCCGCGACCTCGATGCGCGACGAGATCAGCGCGCCGGGCCAGCGGGCGCGCAGCGCCGCGGTCTCCAGCCGCGCGGCCCAGTCGCCGAACGCGAGCGGCTCGCCCGGCACACCCGCGGCCACGACCTGCCAGCGTGCCGCCCAGTAGGCCAGCGCCGCCACCAGCTCGCCGGCATGCCCGGCCTGCACCGCGTGCCCGGTGCGGATCAGTCCGTGGAAGGCGGCGCCGGCGGCGCCCGGCCACAGGTCGGGCAGCACGCGGCGCAGCGTGGCGTCGGTGCCGTCGTGGCGGATCTGCGCGGCGAAGGTCTCCCGCAGGTCGGCCCAGGCCTCGATGCGGCCGCGCGCATCGCGCCAGTCGGCGAGCACCCTGCCGCCCCGTGGCGCGCGGGCGGCACCGAAGCGCTCCGCGTAGCGCGCAGCGAACGCGTGCAGGCGCTCGGGCGGCGCGCCGAGCGACCACAGCGCATGCAAGGCCATCGGCAGGTGGCTGCTGAGCCCGCTGCGGTACTCGGGTGGCCAGGCAAGGCCGTCGTCGAGCGCGGCGTGCAGCGTGTCGAGGGTGGCGGGGCGGTCGAGCAGGTCCGGGGTGTTCATGGCGGTGGCGCGCGCGTCGTGCGCGGGGGTGGATCGAGGAGGCCGCAGCCTAGAATCTCAAGTGAACTTGAAGTCAAGCCCCTGCGGAGCAGAACCCCGTGAAGACCACCGACACGCTCACGATCGGCGAGCTGGCCGCGCGGGCCGGCATGGCCACCAGTGCGCTGCGCTACTACGAGCAGCGCGGGCTGCTGCCCAGCGTGCGGTCGAGCGGCGGCCATCGGCTCTACGCGCGCAGCGCCCTGCGCCGCGTGGCCTTCGTGCGGGCCGCGCAGGCAGTGGGGCTGACGCTGGAGGAGATCCAGGCCGCGCTCGCGGGCCTGCCGGCATCGCGCACGCCCACCGCGGCCGACTGGGAGCGGCTGTCGCGGCAGTGGCAGCCGATGCTGGACGCGCGCATCGCCGCGATGCAGCGGCTGCGCGACCAGCTCGCGTCGTGCATCGGCTGCGGCTGCCTGTCGCTGAAGCGCTGCAGGCTCTACAACCCGGAGGACACCGCCGCCGTGCGCGGCACCGGGCCGCGCTACCTGCTCGGCGACCGTTCGGCCGACGTGGTGGCCGAGGCGGCCGCGCGCAAGCCTCGCTGACCGCCCCGGGCCTGCTACGGGATCAGCCTGGCGCCGGCGCCGCAGCCGACCAGGCCAGCAGCAGCTGCGCCGCGTAGTACGCCGGCAGGCCCCAGCGGCGGTTCACCGCGGACGACGCGACGAAGCGCTCGCGCGCCACGGCCACGTCCGACGCGGCGAACAGCAACGCCCCCGCGAGCACCCCGCCCCGGCCCGAGGCCAGCGCGTGCGCCACCGCCGCCACGCCCATCGCCAGGATCACCACGACGTAGGCGATGACGGGCATCCGGAACCCGGTAGGCACGTGCGGCATCAGCCAGCGCAGCAGCACGGCGCCGATCGCCACCGCCACCGCCAGCGCCACGGGCACCGCACCCGCCGCCACCCCCGCGGCCACGAACGCGGTGGCGTAGACCGCGTGCGACAGCAGGAACGCCCCCAGCCCCGCCAGGAAGGCGCCGCCACGGCGCGACAGCAGGCACGCATCGCCGATCCAGCCGAGCACCAGCGCCGCCAGCATCCACTGGCCATGGCGCCACTGCAAGGCCCCGACCGCGAGCGCGACACCTACGAACGCGCTGCTCGCGCCGAGCTTCGCGACTGCCCTCGCCGCGACCCCGGCCTGCGCCGGCAGCCGCACCAGGGCCGCGGTACAGGCCGCGCAGGCCAGCGTCAGCAGGATCGGCGCGATCGGCGACACGAGCGGCGTGCCGCCCGCCTATACCGGCCGCCGTGCGGAGACGACCTTCGTGTTCACGCCCGCCCAGTGCAGGCCCCCGAACAGCCGCGCATGCTCGATCTTCACGCAGCGGTCCATCACCGAATCGAGCCCGGCCTCGCGGGCGATGCGGTCGGCCTCGAGGTTCTTCACACCGAGCTGCTGCCACAGGCACTTCGCGCCGATGGCCACGGCGCTGCGCGCGATCGGCCCGACATCGGACTCGCGGCGGAACACGTCGACGATGTCGACCGGGAACGGGATGTCCTCAAGCCGCGCGTAGCTCGTCTCGCCGAGGATCTCCGGGTAGCGCGGGTTCACCGGCACGATGCGGTAGCCCTTGCCCTGCATGTACTTCGCGGCGAAGTAGCTCGGCCGGTGCCACTCGGCCGAGAGGCCGACCACGGCGATGGTGCGGGCATCGCGCAGGATGCGCCGTAGAGTCGGGATGTCGTCGCCCATGCGGGGATGCTAACCAGCCCAGGCCGCCCATGACCCACGTCTTCCACCGCCACCTGCGCCAGACCTACCCCGTCGCTGTCGGCGGCGACGGCCCGTACCTGATCGATGCCGACGGCCGCCGCTACCTCGACGGCTCGGGCGGCGCGGCGGTCTCGTGCCTGGGCCACAACCACCCGGCGATACAGGCCGCGATGCAGGCGCAGATCGAGCGGCTCGAGTTCGCGCACACGTCGTTCTTCACCTCCGAGCCGGCCGAGGCGCTGGCCGATGACCTGGTGGCGCACGCGCCCGGCGCCGGCACGCCCGAGGGCGCCAGCCACGCGTACTTCGTCAGCGGCGGCAGCGAAGGCGTGGAGGCGGCGCTGAAGATGGCGGTGCAGTACCACGCCGAGCGCGGCCAGCCCTCGCGCACGAAGATCATCGCGCGCTGGCAGAGCTACCACGGCAACACGCTGGGGGCGCTGTCGGCCGGCGGCAACCGCTGGCGGCGCGCGCAGTTCGCCGACCTGCTGGTGGACATGGGCCACATCGACGAGTGCAACGAGTACCGCGGCCGCCGCGCCGACGAGGGTGCCGAGGCCTATGGCCAGCGCATGGCCGACCTGCTCGACGCGGAGATCCGCCGCGTCGGGGCCCGCCACGTGGCCGCCTTCATCGCCGAGCCGGTGGTGGGCGCGACGATGGGCGCCGTGGGCGCGCCGCGCGGCTACTTCCGCCGCATCCGCGAGATCTGCGATGCGCACGGCGTGCTGCTGATCCTCGACGAGGTGATGTGCGGCATGGGCCGCTGCGGCACGCTGCACGCCTGCGAGCACGACGGCGTGGTGCCCGACCTCGAGATCGTCGCCAAGGGCCTGGGCGCGGGCTACCAGCCCATCGGCGCGGTGCTGGTGGCGCCGCACATCGTGGATGCCATCCGCGGCGGCAGCGGCTTCTTCCAGCACGGCCACACCTACCTCGGCCACCCGGTGGCGTGTGCGGCGGCACTCGCCGTGCAGCGCGAGATCCGCGCGCTGCTGCCGCAGGTGCGCGTGCTTGGTGATGCGCTGCACACGAAGCTCGTCGAGCGCCTGGACAGCCACGCGCACGTGGGCGACATCCGCGGCCGCGGCCTGTTCCGTGCGCTCGAGTTCGTGACCGATCGCGACACCAAGGCGCCGCTGCCGCCGGAGCGCCGCACGCATGCGCGGCTGAAGGCGCGCGCGCTGGAGCTCGGGCTGATGTGCTACCCCATGGGCGGCACGCTCGACGGCATGCAGGGCGACCACGTATTGATCGCGCCGCCTTTCATCTGCACGATGAGCCACCTCGACGAGCTGGTCGACAAGCTCGCGCAGGCGGTGCACGACGTGCTGCCGGCCTGACGCGCTGCCCCGCGCCACCGCTCCTGCCCATCATTCCCCGTCAACGCCGAAAGGACTTACCGATGCGTTTCACCGTCACCCTGGCCGCGCTGGTCGCCGCCACGTTCGCCGCGCCCGCCGCCGCGCAGCAGAAGTTCGTCACCATCGGCACCGGTGGCGTCACCGGCGTCTACTACGCCGCCGGCGGCGCGATCTGCCGGCTGGTCAACAAGGACCGCGCCAAGCACGGGCTGCGCTGCTCGGTCGAGTCGACCGGCGGCTCGGTCTTCAACGTCAACACGATCAAGGCCGGCGAGCTCGACCTCGGCTTCGCGCAGAGCGACGTGCAGTTCAACGCCGCCAAGGGCCAAGGCGCGTTCAAGGACGGCGGCGCCCACGGCGACCTGCGCGCGGTGTTCTCGGTGCACCCCGAGCCGTTCACGGTGCTGGCGCGCAAGGAAGCCAACATCAAGACCTTCGCCGACTTCAAGGGCAAGCGCTTCAACGTCGGCAACCCGGGCTCGGGCACGCGGGCCTCGATGGAGGAACTGCTCGGCGTGATGGGCTGGAAGCTGTCGGACTTCTCGCTGGCCTCCGAGCTGAAGGCCGACGAGCACGGGCCGGCGCTGTGCGACGGCAAGATCGACGGCTTCTTCTACGGCGTCGGCCACCCGAGCGCCAACATCCAGGACCCCACCACCGCCTGCGGCGCCAAGCTGGTGGCGCTGACCGGCCCGCACATCGACAAGCTGGTGGCCGACAAGCCCTACTACGCCAAGGTCGTGATCCCGGGCGGCCTGTACCCGAACAACGCCGAAGGCGCGCAGACCTACGGCGTGCTGGCCACCGTGGTGTCGTCGGCGAAGGCGCCGCCCGACGCCATCTACGCGGTCGTGAAGGCGGTGTTCGACAACTTCGACGAGTTCAAGAAGCTGCACCCGGCGCTGGCGCACCTGAAGCCCGAGAACATGGTCAAGGACGGGCTCTCGGCGCCGCTGCACGACGGCGCGATGAAGTACTACAAGGAAAAGGGCTGGATCAAGTAGCCCCCCGGTCCGCCTGAACGCGCCGCGCCATGGCCACCGACATCGAGAAGGCACCCGAGGCGCTGCAGCAGCTCGTGGCCGACACCGACACCGGCGGGCGCAAGCCCGTCGGCGCGGCAGCCACGGTGCTGTTCGCGGTGTCGCTGGGCTGGGCGCTGTTCCAGCTCTGGTACGCGTCGCCGCTGCCGTTCGCCATCGGCTGGGGCGTGCTCAACGACACCGAGGCGCGCGCGCTGCACCTGGGCCTGGCGCTGTTCCTCGCCTTCGTCGCGTGGCCCGCAGGCCGGCGCTCGCCGCGCGACCGCGTGCCGGTGCTGGACTGGGCGCTCGCGCTCGCAGGCGCCTTCGCCGGCGCCTACCTGCTGCTCTTCTACAACCAGCTCGCCACGCGCCCGGGGCAGCCGACGACGATGGACATCGTGGTGGCCTGCACCGGCCTCGTGCTGCTGCTGGAGGCCACGCGGCGCGCCGTGGGCTGGCCGATGGCGGCGCTGGCCGTCGTGTTCATCGCCTACGCCATGCTCGGGCCGTGGATGCCCGAGGTGCTGCAGCACAAGGGAGCGTCGCTGAACCGGCTGCTGTCGCACCTGTGGCTCACCACCGAGGGCGTGTACGGCATCGCGCTGGGCGTCTCCACCGGCGCGATCTTCGTCTACGTGCTGTTCGGCACGCTGCTCGACCGCGCCGGCGGCGGCAACTACATGATGCAGGTGAGCTTCGCGGCGCTGGGCCACCTGCGCGGCGGCCCGGCCAAGGTGGCCGTGGTGAGCTCGGCGCTCAACGGCATGATCAGCGGCAGCTCGGTCAGCAATGTCGTCTCCGGCGGCATCTTCACGATCCCGCTCATGAAGAAGTCGGGCTACGGCGGCGTGAAGGCCGGCGCCATCGAGACGATGAGCTCGGTGAACGGCCAGATCATGCCGCCGGTGATGGGTGCGGCGGCCTTCCTGATGGTCGAGTACGTCGGCATCTCCTACGCCGAGATCGTGAAGCACGCGATCCTGCCGGCCACGCTGTCGTACATCGGCCTGCTATACATCGTGCACCTCGAGGCGCTGAAGCTCGGCATGATGCCGATCATCAACCGCGCGCCCCGGCCGCTGGCGAGCAAGGCGCTGCGCTTCGGCCTCGGGCTCTCGGGCAGCATCGTCGTCTGCGCGCTGCTGTACTACCTCTTCGCGGCGATCAAGTCGGCGCTCGGCGCGGCGGCCCCCTGGGCCATCGGCGCGGTGGTGCTGGTGCTCTACATCGTCAGTGTCCAGCAGGCCGCGCAGAGCGACGACCTGCCCGACGACATCGACATCGACAACCCCAAGCCGCTGGACACCTGGCCCACGGTGCGCGCCGGCCTGCACTTCCTGCTGCCTATCGGCACGCTGATCTGGTGCCTGATGGTCGAGGAGATGTCGCCGTCGCTCGCCGCCTTCTGGGCCATCGTCGTGCTCATCGCGCTCATGCTGACGCAGCGACCGCTCATCCTCGCGCTGCGCAAGCAGCCGCTCGGCGAT
>JAEUPB010000095.1 GCA_016789955.1 Rubrivivax sp.
CAGGGGCGGGTCGAAATGGGGCCGGCACGGCGTTGCGCAAACGGGTCGATACCACCGGGTATCGACCCGTCCGCGCGCCTGGTTCCAGCCCCATTGCGACCCGTCTCAATGCAGCGTATATCCAACTCACGACACTAGCTAGCTTCGAGCAGGCTTCCTGCGGTTCGCCAGCCGGCGGGCGTACTGCGGCGCCGCGAAGCTGGTGCCGGTCACGATCACGGTCTGGCCGCTGAGGCTGCCTGCCGCGCGGATGCCGGGCTGCACGCGGGCCAGGTCGGCCACCTCCATCGCGTCGACGTCCTTGCGCGTGCCCGCCCCCGCCGACGGACCGGTCGACGAGTACGGGCTGCGCCGGGCGCCGCGGCCCGTGTGACGCATCAGCCGGGACCCCACCACGTGCAACCCGGGACCGGTGGCCGTGGCGAGGCCGTTGAGCGACCCGAGCCGCCGGATCACCGAGAGGGGTAGCGGGTCCGCATCTTCCTCGGATCGCAGGTACCGGTGTGGGTCGTAGCGCCCGTCTGCGTCGATGAATCGCGCCTGTCGTGCGGAGGCCGGGCCGATCGTGTTCTTCTGGTTCATGCTGACCCACAGGTGCAGCGGCTGCGTCGCTCGGCCGCCGACGACCTCGATGCGCCAGTCGCCGCAGGGGGCCGGCCTGCGCGGGGCCATCCGACTGGCCACCGTGGGCGCCCACACGATCAGCGCCTGGGTGGGCCGCAGCCCGTCCCCGTGGGGCGGGTAGACGGCCCACAGGCACGCACGGCCCGCGGGATTCCAGGTCACGCACTCGCCCGGGCCAAGCTCGAACGACGCCGCGCCGAGCCGCGCCGGCGCGTGGAGGCGCAGCCGCGGCGCTACGCCCGGCGGCACGCGCAGATGCAGGAACGACGGGCGTTCGCAATCGGGCTGCACGCGCAGCCAGGCGTCGCGCGGACCAGCCTCGGCCAGCGGTATCACCGCGTGGCGCGCATCGAGCTGGGCATTGCCCGCGGCCAGCACGATCTCGAGGTCGATCCTGTGCTGCGTGCGGGCCTCGTCGATCAGGGCGAGCATCGCCTGCTCGATCAGCGACGTGCCGTCGTGCGTGCTGCGGCTGGTGCCGTCGCTGATGTTCACCACGATGCGCCGCGTCTGCGCCGTGCGCCTCGACACGATGTAGCGCAGGCCGTCGAGCAGGTGCCGCGGCAGCGCGGCGCTGCTGGAGTCGTCCACCACTCGCAGCGGCAGCTGCACGAACACGATGTCGGCGCGACTGGCCGCGTCACGCGCCGGATTCCAGGAAGGCGGATGCTGCGTGCCGGCGGAGTCGCGCGGGTAGCGCGCCGCCCGCGGCAGCGAGCCGGCGAACAAGTCGAGCACGGCCGCGCCGTGGCTGAACCGGTGCCGCAGGAAGGGGTCGCCGGAGCGTTGGTAGCAGCGTGCTTCGTGGGTGGCACCGCATGCACCGCTGCCCTGCGGGTCGAGCCAGTCGTTCAGTGCCCCGCGACCGACCTCCAGGCCGTACCCGAAGCCCGCAGGCTCGGTCTCGCCGGGGATGTGCGTCTGCCCGTCCTGGTGCCACAGCGCCAGCAGCCGCGTGCGGCCCTTGCGCAGGAGCCGTGCGTGCGCGTAGGGGCAGCCGCTGTCGATCACGCCGAGCAGCACCTCGGTGCCCTTGTCCTCTTGCTTCTCCGCCGGCCCGGCCGGGCTTTCGAGGCGTGGGTCCTTGCGCATCTCGCCCTTGATGGGGGCGGCCCGGAGCCCGGGCGCATGCGCTTGCGACGCGGCCGGCCGCAGCGGGATCACCGGCAGCTGCAGTTCCCAGCGCGAGACCAGGCCGCCCCAGCCGGTGGCGGCGAGGTCGAGGTAGGCAGCCCGGCCGGGCCGTGCCGTTGCGTACCGCGCAAGGTCCGGGTAGGCCTCCGGCACGATCAGATCGGGGCGCTCGCGGCGCAAGTCGGCCAGCGTGCGCCTGTCGGCCAGCTCGAGGATCACCGGGAACTCTTCCGGTGGCTTCGGATCGGGCGCGTCGTGCGGCAGGAAGTCGGCATAGCCGCTCAGTTCGGCATAGACGGCGTTCGGGTCGGCGCAGGCCCCGCGGGGCCAGGAGACCCTCTCCAGTTCGTCCGCATGCATCGTCACCTCACGCGTCGAAGCGCATGTCCAGCCGCCGCAACTCGTCCACGGCGGCCGCCCACAGGTTGTGCAGCAGCGAGACCGGGGCGGGCGTGTCGACCGGCAGCGGGGTGTAGTCGAAATAGGCGGGGCGATGGCCCGCGGTGTGGATGGGTTGCGCGTCGGGGTCGAAATCCGCTTCGGGATCGAACCGTCCGCCGAGGAAGGCGCCCGCGCCCCAGCGGTAGTACTCGGGCTCCTCGCGGCCCTCCCGCGGGGGGCGGCGCCCTCGGCAGCGGTGCACCACGTACTCGCCGAGCACCGTGCCGAGGATGCGGCCGGCGATGTTGTCGACCGGGAAGTGCAGCCCCGCCACCACGCGGTTGGTGGCGATGCGCGCGGCCACGCGCTCGAGCTGCTGGTTCACGCTGCGGCGGGCGTCGTCGTCGTCGGACACCGTGTCGAGCAGCGCCTTCAGCACCGCCACGACCACGTACGACTGCGTGGCGTGCCCGGCCGGCAGCGAGCCGTGGCCGGGCGTGGTGATCATCGGCTGCACCATCCACGACAGGTCGCACGGGCGCCAGCACGCCAGCTCGTGCTTGAAGCGCATCTCCACGAACACCGCCATCTCCTGGGCGATGTCGAGCAGCTCGCGGGTGTGCTCCAGCCGGTCGGCCTGGATCGGCAGCAGCGTGCCCCAGAACGGCGTCTGGTTGTCGATCTGGGTCAGGATCTCCGACGTCCGCTCCTCGCGCAGCTCGGCCCACTGCAGTACGAGTTCCAGCTGCTTCTCGAACACTTTGGCGTCGGGTCGTTCGAGGCGGAAAAGGGTGGTCCCGGACACCGGTTCGCCGATGGTCAGTTCCAGGGTCGGACGTTGTTTCCGGCCATCCTCCGTCTCTCCGGGCGGAATGAGCACATAGTCCATCTGGCGGATCAGCTCGCTCACCGCCAGATACCGCCGCACCCAGCCGTCCCAGCGCATCACGTGCCGATTGAGGGCCAGCGGGTGCTTCTCGTCGACCTTGAAGGGCCGATCCCGCAGTGTCCACTGCTGCTTCAGCGCCTCTGGCCGCGTGTCGATCACCGCGGCGCGCTGCCGGTTCAGTGCATCGGCATAGAGGCTGTCGGCGTAGCTGTCGCCCAGCACCGTCGGGCCCGCGTGCCCACCCGCATGTCCCCCGGCGTGACCGCCCGCATGTCCTCCGGCGTGCCCGCCGGCATGTCCACCCAGTCCTGGCATGTCGCCCTCCTTGTCGGTTGATTGATGGCGTCGACGATCAGTGCGATGGCAGTCCGGCCATCGCGAGCAGCTCGGCGTAACGGGCCCGCACCGAGCGGCCGTCGGGCGGCGCGGCGGCAAGGTAGTCCGCGAGGTTGAACGCCGGGTCCACGGCGACGATGCGGCGACCGGTGGCCCGGGCGTCGTCGACACGGTCGAGCGACACCTGGGCGATCGCCAGGCCGCGCAGCGTCGGCAGGTGGTCCCCGTTGATCGACAGCGAGCGCTCGGCCAGGCGGATCGCGTCCTCCCAGCGCTCGGCAACGAGCGCCGCATTGGATCGCAGGCCGTCGTAGTAGTGGCGCTGCGGGTCCAACGGTGACAGCGTCGAGGCCTTGGACGCCCACGCCCACGCGCGCTCGCCGTCGCCGTGGTGGGCCGCCACCACCGAGCGGAACAGCCAGCCCCACGGCTCGCTGGGGTTCAGTGCCACCGAGAGGGACAGGGCCTCCTCGGCGGCGGGCAGGTCGCGCCGCAGGTGGCAGTGCACGAAGCCCTGCATCGCCAGCGCCAGCGCGCACTCCGGGTCGTTGTCCAATGCGCGATGCACGTGGTCCAGCGCACGCCCGGCCACCTGCTGCGGGTCGTGCACGAAGCCGCGAGTCACCTGCAGAACGTGCCACATCGCCGCCCACGCGCGCGGGCTCGGCCGGCGCGGATGTCGCTCGACGAGGTGCTCCAGCATGGCGTGCGCACGCTGGAAGGCCTCGAGCCCGGCCTGGTGCATGAGTGCCGACGCCGAGAGCAGCAGGGCGTTGCTGTCCAGCGTGGGCAACGCTGCGGTCATCGAGCGACGCAGGTGGCTTTCGACGATGCGCATGGAGATCGCCGCGGCCAACTCGATCGACGGCGCGTCGTCGGCCTCGAGCAGGTCTTCGGCGCGGAACGCGCAGCGGCCGGCCCACGCGATGCGAGAGTCGGCCACCTCGACCAGCTCGACGCTGGCGACGTGCCTCTCACCCAGCGCGCGCACCGTGCCGCACACCACGTAGTCGGCGCCCAGCGCACGCCCCGCCTCGGCGAGGCCTTCCTCGCCCGCCGGAACGACCGCGCGCGACGACCAGCGCGAGACCACGTGCAGCAGCGGGCACACCGCGAGCCGAGCCTGCAGCGCGTCGGCCAGCAGCGGGCCCACCACCGGCGAGACGTGCGGTGCGTCGGCGCCGAAGGTCAGCACCGCGATGGACGGCAGCACCGGCGTCGCGGAAGCCGTCGGCGCCGCCGGCGCGGCCTTGACGGCACCGACGGCGGCGGCTGGCGGGTCGAAGCGCGCGCGGAACGCCTGCACGGGATGCTCGATGTGCTTCAGATAGCACCAGCCCAGGTCGTCGAAGCCGGCCACGTGCGGTGCGGCTTCGCGTGCCGCCACGGCCGCGCGCGCTTCGGCCGACACCACGACCTGGCCCGGTGCGGCCAGGCCCGCGAGCCGGGCGCACAGGTTCACGCCGCTCCCGTAGACGTCGAGGTCGTCGCGCACGACCTCGGTGCTGTGCACGCCGATGCGCAGCTGCAGCTGCATGTCGTCGGGGAAGCCGTCGTTGCGGCGCGAGATGCAGACCAGCAGGTCGTGTGAGGCCTCCAGGGCTGCGATCTCGCCTGCGAACTCGAGCAGCAGGCCGTCCCCCAGGCTCTTCACGAGGCGCCCGCCACGGCGCGGCAGCACCTCGCCCTGGACCTCGGCCACGAACGCACGCCAGCGCGCGATCACGCTGAACTCGTCGCGCGTCATCAGGCGCACCGACTCGACCAGGTCGGCGATGACGACCGAGCAGCGCGAACGCGACGTTGCCTCACTCACTTCGTGACCCGCCCCCCGACAGTCCTCCCATGTTCGAAGCTCCCGCTGCCGCGCGTCATCCGCATTGTTGGGGAAGATCGCCGACGCCGCGCGGGTTTCGCTGCGGCCCCGGCGGAGGTCAGGCCCTGGAAACGGCCACGGGCGAGCCATCGCTCCGTGCGAAGCGCGCCACCACCCAGCGCTTGAGGTCGTCCACGTAGGTGAACACCACCGGCACGTAGAACAGCGACAGCACGGTGGAGGTGACCAGCCCGCCGATCACCGCGATGGCCATCGGCGCGCGGAAGTCGGCGTCGGCGCCGATCTTCAATGCGATCGGCAGCATGCCCGCGCCCATCGCCACGGTGGTCATCAGGATCGGCCGCGCGCGCTTGTGGCAGGCGTCGAGCATCGCGTCGCGGCGCGACGCGCCCGCCTGCAGCGCCACCAGCGCGTACTCCACCAGCAGGATCGAGTTCTTCGTCACGATGCCCATCAGCATCAGGATGCCGATGGTGGCCG
Source organism: Rubrivivax sp. (assembly GCA_016789955.1). GTDB lineage: Bacteria > Pseudomonadota > Gammaproteobacteria > Burkholderiales > Burkholderiaceae_C > Rubrivivax. The sequence continues at coordinate 5,682 of JAEUPB010000095.1, forward strand.
GCAGCGACATCGGCTCGCCGGCCGCCAGCAGCAGCCCCAGCGCGCCGCCCACCGAGAGCGGCAGCGCCGCCATGATCGTGGCCGGCTGCGCGAAGTCGTGGAACAGCAGCACCAGCACCACGTAGACCAGCAGCACGCCGGTGACCATCGCCACGCCGAAGTCGGCGAACAGCTGCTTCATGCGCTCGGTCTCGCCGTAGTCGGCGCGCTGCACGCCGGCGGGCAGGTTGCGCACCGAGGGCAGCGCGTCGACGGCCGCGTTGATCGTGCCCAGCGGCGCGCCGCCCACGTCGGCGCGGATGCTCACGCTGCGGCGGCGGTCGAAGCGGGTGATCTGCGCCGAGCCGCTGGCGCGCTGCAGCTCGGCCACGGTCTCCAGCGACACGCTGCCGCCCGTGGCCGTGGGCACGCGCAGCTGCCGCAGCACGTCGAGTTCGCCGCGCGCCTCGCGCGAGAGCTGCGCGCGCACCGGCAGGCTGCGCTCGTCGAGGTGGATCTTCGGCAGGCTGGCCGAGGTGTCGCCGATGGTCGCCACGCGCACCGTGGTGGCGATGTCGGCCACCGTCACGCCCAGGTCGGCGGCGCGCGCCGGGTCGGGCCGCACCAGCAGCTCGGGCCGCTTCAGCGACGACGCCGCGGCAGGGTTGCCGACGCCGGGGATGCCGCGCATCTCGCGCTCCACCGCCTCGGCGGCGCGCTCGAGCGGGCCGGGCTGGTCGCTGACCAGGATCACCTCCAGCATCTCGCCGGCCTCGCCGCCGCCGAATCGGATGCGCAGCCCGGGGATGCCGCGCAGCTCGGCCTGCACCGCCTGCTCGAAGGCGCGCTGGGTCAGCCGGCGCTCGCGCGGTGGCACCAGCGCCACGGTGAGCTGGCCGGCGCGCGGGTCGGCGCCGGCCGTGGTGCCCATGCCGTCGAGCTGTGCGCCGTGGCCCACGGTGGCCAGCACGCGCCGCACCTCGGGCCGCCGCGCCAGGATCTCGCGCGCGGCCTGCGCCGCGGCCACGGTCTCCTCCAGCGGCGTGCCCGGCGGCATCTCGAAGCTGATCGTGCTCATCGAGCGGTCGCTGGCCGGGATGAAGGTGCTCTGCAGCAGCGGCGCGAGGCCGATCGAGCCGGCGAACAGCAGCACGCCCGAGAGCACCGAGAGCTTGCGGTGCGCCAGGCCCCAGCGCACCAGCGCCAGGTAGCGCCGCATCAGCGGGCCGTCCTCGGGCGCCGGGCCGTGCGGCTTCAGCAGGTAGGCGCCCAGCACCGGCGTGATCAGCCGCGCCACCGCCAGCGACAGCAGCACCGCGATGGCCACCGAGACGCCGAACTGGCGGAAGAACTGCCCCGGCACGCCCGACATGAAGCTGACCGGGATGAACACCGCCACGATCGCCAGCGTGGTGGCCACCACCGCCAGGCCGATCTCGTCGGCGGCGTCGAGTGCCGCCTGCAGCGCGCTCTTGCCCATGCGCATGTGGCGCACGATGTTCTCCACCTCGACGATGGCGTCGTCGACGAGGATGCCCACCACCAGCGACAGCCCGAGCAGCGTGATCAGGTTCAGCGAGAAGCCGAGCCACGACATGCACAGGAACGTCGGGATCACCGACAGCGGCATCGCCACCGCCGAGATCAGCGTGGCGCGCCAGTCGCGCAGGAACCACCACACCACCACCACCGCCAGCAGCGCACCCAGCACCAGCGCCTCGATCGACGCGGCGTAGCTCTCGTGCGTGAAGGCCACGGTGGAGGCGAACAGCTGCACGTCCACCTGCGGGTGCCCGCGCATCAGGCCCTGCACCGCGTCGTCGACGCGCCGCGCCACGTCCACCGACGACGAGCCGATGCCGCGCACCACCTGGAAAGCCACCACCGGACGGCCGTCGACGTAGGCGTCCTGGGTGCGCTCGGCGGGCCCGTCGATCACGTCGGCGAGGTCGACCAGCCGCAGCGTGCGGCCGTCGCGGCGCGTCAGCACCATCGCGCGCAGCTCGTCGGCGCCGGCCGCGCCGCCCAGCGTGCGGATGCTCTGTTCCTGCGCGCCCAGCCGGGCCTTGCCGGCCGGCAGGTTGACGCTGGTGGCCGCGAGCTGGCGGCTGACCTCCGCGGCAGTGATGCCGTGTGCGGCCAGCGCCTCCGGCCGCAGCACCAGGCGCACCTCGCGGTCGACGCCGCCGATGCGCTGCACGCGGCCCACGCCCGGCACCGCCAGCAGCGTGCGCGCCACCTCGTGGTCGATGAACCACGACAGGTCGGTGGCCTCGGCGCCCGGCCGCGCCGCGACCGTGTAGGTGAGGATCGGCCCGCCGGAGGTCGTCATCCTCGTGATGGTCGGCTCGTCGATGTCGCCGGGCAGGTCGTTGCGCACGCGGGTCACGGCGTCGCGCACGTCGTTCATCGCGCGGTCGATGTCCTTGCCGAACTGGAACTCGATCGCCGTGGCCGAGCGGCCGTCGGTGACCGTGGAGCTCAGGTGCGACACGTCGCCGACGGTGGCCACCGCGTTCTCGACCAGCCGCGTGACCTGCGCCTCCAGCTCCGACGGCGACGCGCCGGGCTGCGTGACGGTCACCGTGACCACGGGGATGTCGATGTCGGGGTACTGGTTGATGCCCAGCCGCGAGTAGCCCAGCAGCCCGGCCAGCGTGAGCAGCACGAACAGCATGAACGGCGGGATCGGCCGCCGGATCGCGCGGGCGGAGAGGTTCTGCATCATGTGCGCTGCTCCGGTGCGGGGGTGGGCGCGGCGGCGACGCGCACGCGCTCGCCGTCCTTCACGAAGCCGGCGCCGGTGGCGACGATGCGCCGCCCCGGCTGCAGGCCGCCGATCACCTCGACGCGGCCGCCGTGGCGCGCGCCGGTCTCGATCGGCACCAGGTGCGCGACGTCGTCGGCGTCGAGCTGCCACACGTGCGGGCGGCCGTCGCGCTGGATCACGCTGGACTCCGGCACCGTCCATGCGGGCGCGCTGCCGAGCACGATCTCGCCGCTGGCATGCGCGCCGGCGCGCAGCGCCGCGTCGCGCGGCAGCAGCACGTGCACCAGGCCGTTGCGCGTGCGCGCGTCGAGCGTGGGTGCCACCAGGCGCACCGGCGCCTCGATCCGGCGGCTGTCGGCCAGCAGCAGGCGCGCGGTCGCGCCCGGCTGCACGCGCGCCAGCGCCGCGGCGGGCAGCTCGGCCTGCCACTCGAGCTGCCCCTCGCGGATGATGCGGAACAGCTCCAGCCCCGGCTGCATCACGGCACCGGTGGTGGCCGCGCTGCGCGAGACCACGCCGTCGGCCGGCGCGCGCACCTGCGTCTGCGCCAGCTTCACCTCCAGCTCGCGGCGCTGCGCCCGCACCAGGTCGCGCCGCGCGGCCAGCGTGGCCACCGCGGTGCGGCGGGCCAGCACGGCCTCGTCGCTGAACACGCCCGCGTCCTGCACGTCCTCGGCGCGCTTCAGGTTGGCCTGTGCCTGCGCCAGCTCGGCCTCGGCCTGGCGCTGCTGCGCGTCGGCCTGCGCGAGCTGCGCCTGCAGCTGCGCGTCGTCGCCGCGCGCCAGCAGCTGGCCGCGCTTCACCACCGAGCCGGCTTCCACCAGCACCTGCACCAGGCGCACGCCGGCGGCGTCGGAGCCGACGATCAGCTCGTCGCGCGCGACGATGCTGCCGCTGGCCGCCACGGTGCGCGCCAGCGGCTGCTGCAGCGGCGTGGTCACCGAGACGCTCAGCGCCACGGTCGCAGCCGTGGGCGGCGTGGCCGCAGTGGCGGACGCCGGGCGCTCGGCGGCGAGGGCGGTCTCGTGGCGCGTCGCCAGCAGGCCGAGCGTCGTGGCGCCCAGCAGCACCGCCGCCGAGGCGGCGGCCAGCGCGTGCCGGCGGGGAAGGCGGAAGGTCATCGCAGGTCTCCTGGAAGTGGACTCGGGTTCACGTCGGGGCCATCCCGGCGGTGCCACCGCCGAGGGCCTTGTAGGCGGCCACCTGGGCCAGCACGCGGTCGCGCGTGGCATCGGCGGCGTCGAGCTGCGCCTGGAAGCTGGCGCGCTCGGCGTCCAGCAGGTCCAGCCGCGTCAGCACGCCGGCCGACACGCCCGCCTGGGCCAGCCGGCGCGAGCGTTCGAGCGCCGCCACGCGGCGCTGCACGGCCTCGAGCGCGCGCTCGGTGGTGTCCAGCGCCGCGTAGGCGTCGCGCAGCTCCACCACCGCGCCGGCCACCGTGCGGCGGTACTCGGCGACGGCTGCGTCGCGCCGGGCCTGCGCCTGGTCGACACGGGCCTGCGCGGCACCACCGTCGAACAGCGACTGCGACACCCCGGTCACCAGCGACCACACGAACGCCGGGCCGCTGAAGAGCTGCGACAGCTCGCGCGCATCGCTGCCCAGGCGGCCGGACAGGCGCACGGCCGGCAGCGTGGCGGCACGAGCCGCTGCCACGTCGGCCTGCAGCGCGGCCAGCGTGCGCTCGGCGCGCTGCACGTCGGGGCGCTCGAGCAGCATCGCTGCGGCGTCGCCCGCGGGCAGTGGCACCGCTGCCGGCGCGGCCGCCGACAGCGGCGCGCGGGCCGGCTCGTCGGTGACGAGCTCCGCAGCG
>JAEUPB010000004.1 GCA_016789955.1 Rubrivivax sp.
TACGGCGACCGCTTCATCAGGACGGTCGCGTAGCATGGCACCACCGACTTGCCCACCGCGTCGGTCGTTCGTCGCAAGCGACGCCCGCCGCCGTGGACAAGTCTCCGAGGCCTCGCACACAGAAATTCAGACAGCCCCCAAATGGCCTCTACACGATGGCGGCGATGGTGCCTCATGCGCCTCCTGTCACCGATCATGATGTGCACCCTCGCCACCGCTGCATGGCCCGCGCTGGCCGTCAAGGTGGTGAACCGCGACACCAACTCGCATGACCTGACGATCAAGTGCTCGTCGACCACTCAGGGCTTCGTCGGCGCCAGTTCCACGCGCGACAAGGGGCCATGCACGGTCACGGTGAAGAAGTTCGGCTCGCAGGCGAGCGGCAGCGGCAACGATCAGCTGGTGATCCGCAGCGGGCGCATCGGCAAGGATTGAGAGCCTTCACGTCCCATCGTCCAACGAAGGCGCCCACCCCGGCAACTTGAGGTAGTAGCGCGTCGAACGCCCGCCCCCCACCTGCTGCAACAGCCCACGCGCCTGGAGGTCGATGAGTTCCCTGGACGCCGTCGCGCGCGACGCGCCGGTGAGGTTCTCGTACTTCTTCGTGCTCATGCCGCCGTCGAAACCACCTGGCCCGGCATCCAGCAGCAGGTTCATGACCTTTCGCTGACGCTCGCTGAGCGCCTTGTCGCTGTGGTCCATCCAGAATCGGGCTTTCACGAGCGTGTGGTCCACCGCCGTCGATGCCTCTGCGCAGGCGGCCTGCACCTGTTCGACGAACCAGCAGATCCACTCCGTCACGTCGGTGCCGCCATGTTGGGCCTGCTCGAGCATCGTGTAGTAGTCGCGGCGGCGGTCCAGCAGGCGCTGCGACGTGCCGAACAGTCGGCTGGTGAGGCCGCTGTCACGCGCGAGCAGCAAGTCGACCAGCACGCGGCCGAGGCGGCCGTTGCCGTCCTCGAACGGGTGGATGGCCTCGAACCAGAGGTGGACCATGGCTGCGCGGACCAACGTGTCGGGCTCAGTGCCTGCGTTGAACCACTGCAGCAGGCGATCCATCTCGCCATGCACCCGCTCCGAGGGGGGCGCTTCGTAGTGGACCTTCTCGCGGCCCACGCGCCCACTGACGATCTGCATCGGCTCGCCATGCTCCCGGTAGCCACCGACGCGGATCTTGGTCATGCCCGAGTACCCCGTGGGAAAGAGCGCGGCGTGCCAGGCCTGCAGGCGCTCGTGCGTCACGGGGTCGTGGCAACGCGTCACCACGTCGTCCATGGTGTCGAGCAGGCCCTCGACGTTGCGCGGTGCATGGGGCCCGTCCCGCCGGCCCACGCCCAGGCGCCGCGCCACCGAACTGCGCACGGCGGCCAGGTCCAGCCGCTCGCCCTCGATGGCCGAGGTGGCCAGCGCCTCCAGGCTCCAGGCCTCCGCGGCCAACTCCAGGCGCTGTTCGAATCCCAACACCGCCAGCTTGCCTTCGACGAGGCCCTGCGCGCGGCGCGCCTGGGCCAGGGCCTCGCCGACGCGCAGGCGGTCATACCGTAGTGCGGGCCAGTCGGTGTGCTGCCAGACGTAGACGGGCGGGCGGGCCTTCATGCGGCAGGATGGATGTGAGGCGCAGGAACTTGCTTATCGACTCACCATTTGAGTCGAATATGGAGTGTATTCGACTCACCGGTGAGCATCGATCCGTCGCTGGGAGTCAGCTGCGCAGGCTCTCCACAGCGGCGGTGCAAACCCTGCATTGACAGCACCCCGTCCCACCGCCAAGGTCCGGCCCCCGGTCCCCCAGGGCCGCTGCCCGAGGCGAGGCTGGAGCCATGCACGCTGCCCAACGCGAACACATCGCCACCGTGATGCAGGTGGCCGACCTGGGCGTGCAGGCCATGGCCGCGCAGCGCCACGAGCAGGTCATCCGCGACTCCTGGCACCGCTGCGTGCACGAGCACCGGCTGGATCCCACACGCATGCAGGAGGCGGTGATCCTGCCGCAGGGCCAGCTGCGCGAGCACCAGGATCAGATGGAGGCCTTCCTGCACATCGCGCGGCACGGCCTGGAAACGCTGTACCAGCAGGTGGCGGGCCTGGGCTACGTGGTGCTGCTGACCGATGCGCGCGGCGTGACGGTGGACTTCATCGGTGACCTGCAGATCGAGCCCAGCCTGCGCAAGGCCGGCCTGTACCTGGGCGCAGACTGGAGCGAGCAGCACGCCGGCACCTGCGGCGTGGGCACCTGCATCAGCACCGGCGAGGCGCTCACGGTGCATCTGGACGATCACTTCGACGCCACGCACATCCCGCTCACCTGCACCACCAGCCCGGTGTACGACGCCACCGGCCGGCTGAACGCGGTGCTCGACATCAGCGCGCTGCGCTCGCCCGACCCCAAGGCCAGCCAGGCCCTGGCGCTGCAGCTGGTGAAGGTGTACGCGCAGCACATCGAGAACGCGAACTTCCTGCACCGCTTCCGCCACGACTGGGTGCTGCGGCTGTCGGCCGCGCCGCAGTTCCTCGACGTGAACCCCGAGTACCTGATCGCGCTGGACGCCTCGGGGCGCGTGATCGGCCACAACCGCCGCGCTCAGCAGGCGCTGCAGCGCAGCGCCCGCCAGCCGCTGCTGGGCGAGGCCTTCGAGGCGCTGTTCGAGACGCGCTTCGAGCACATCGGCCGCTTCGTGATGGGCCAGCCCTCCGATCAGCGCGCCGTGATGCGCGCGGGCGGGCGCGAGCTGCTGTTCCTCTCGGCCACGCCGCCGCCGCCGCGGCCCGCGCCGCCGCGCGGGCAGCCCGAGCGCGCGCTGCCCGCGCCGCTGGCGGCGCTGAACGCGGGCGACCCGGCGCTGGAGCGCCAGCTCGAGCGCGCGGCGCGGTTGGTGAACTCGCCGGTGAGCCTGCTGGTCACCGGCGAGACCGGCTCGGGCAAGGAGTTCTTCGCCAAGGCCGTGCACGCCAGCAGCGAGCGCCGCGCGCGCCCCTTCGTGGCGGTGAACTGCGCGGCCATCCCCGAAAGCCTGATCGAGAGCGAGCTGTTCGGCCACCTGCCCGGCAGCTTCAGCGGCGCCGCGGCCAAGGGCAAGCGCGGCCTGGTGCAGCAGGCCGACGGCGGCACGCTGTTCCTCGACGAGATCGGCGACATGCCGCTGCCGCTGCAGGCACGGCTGCTGCGCGTGCTGTCCGAGCGCGAGGTGCTGCCGGTGGGCGCCACGCAGCCGGTGGCGGTGAACATCCGCGTCATCGCAGCCACCCACGCGCCGCTGGAAAGCCTGGTGCGGGCCGGCCGCTTCCGCGACGACCTGTACTACCGCATCAACGGCGCCCACATCAGCCTGCCGCCGCTGCGCGAGCGGCGTGACCTGGCCGCCCTCGTGCAGCGCTTCCTGCAGGGCCGCGCACTGGCGCCTGAGGCGCTGGCCCGGCTGCTGGCCCACCGCTGGCCGGGCAACCTGCGCGAGCTGAAGAACGTGCTCGACTGCGCCGCCAGCGTGGCCGCGCCAGAGGGGCCCATCACCCTGGCCGACCTCCCCGATCTGCCGGCCGCACCCGGCCTGATGCCTGCGGAACCGCAGCAGCCGGCCGCGCAGGCGTCACCGCCACCGCGCGATCCCGCCCATGCGGCGCTGCTGGCCGAGCTGCAGGCGGCGCACTGGAACGTCACGCAGGTGGCCCGCCGCCTGGGCGTGGCGCGCATGACGCTGTACCGCCGCATGAAGCGCGCCGGCATCGTGGCGCCCAACCAGCGCGACTGAACGCTGGGCCGCCCTGCTCGGCGGCTGTGACAGGTGTCACCCGACCCGGGTGTGACAGGTGCCACCGAGGGCCCCGTGCGTGACATGCGGGTCCTCCCGCGGGCGCCCAATGGCGACAAGCACTTGCGTGCGCCCGCCGGGCGGGCACGGGACTTGAGTGCAGTGGGCGCGGATCGATCCTTCCCGAGATCGACACGCCCGGAGACTGCACCCATGACCGACCCGACCCCCTCAGCCGACGCCCGCCGCTGGCTGGCCGACTTCGGCGCCGCGCTGGCCCGCCAGGACCTCGCGGCCGCCACGGCGCTGTTCGCCGACGACGCGTTCTGGCGCGACCTGGTGGCCTTCACCTGGAACATCCGCACGCAGGAGGGCCCGGCCGCCATCCGCGAGATGCTGGCCGCGCGGCTGGCCGACACCGCGCCCACGGCCTTCGCGCTCGACGGCGAGGCCACCGCGGCCGACGGCATCACCGACGCCTGGTTCACCTTCGAGACCCGCGTCGCGCGCGGCCGCGGCCACCTGCGGCTGAAGGGCGGCAAGGCCTGGACGCTGCTCACCACCATGGTCGAGCTGAAGGGCTTCGAGGAGAAGAAGGGCACGCGCCGCATCAAGGGCGCCGAGCACGGCGTGCACCCGGGCCGCAAGACCTGGCTGGAGCGCCGGCAGGAAGAGCAGGCCACGCTGGGCTACAGCGAGCAGCCCTACGTGGTGATCATCGGCGGCGGGCAAGGCGGCATCATGCTGGCCGCGCGCCTGCGGCGCCTGGGCGTGCCGGCCATCGTGGTGGAGAAGAACGAGAAGCCCGGCGACAGCTGGCGCAAGCGCTACAAGAGCCTGTGCCTGCACGACCCGGTCTGGTACGACCACCTGCCCTACCTGCCCTTCCCCGACGACTGGCCGGTGTTCGCGCCGAAGGACAAGATCGGCGACTGGCTGGAGATGTACGCCAAGGTGATGGAGCTGAACTACTGGGGCAGCACCACCGCGAAGAAGGCGAGCTTCGACGAGGCCACCGGGACGTGGACCGTGGTGGTGGACCGTGCCGGCCAGGAGGTGGTGCTGCGCCCGAAGCAGCTGGTGTTCGCGCTGGGCGTCTCGGGCTATGCCAACGTGCCGAAGATCCCGGGCGCCGAGAGCTTCCTGGGCGAGCAGCACCACAGCAGCCGCCACCCCGGGCCCGAGGGCTACCAGGGCAAGAAGGTGGTGGTGCTGGGCAGCAACAACAGCGCGCACGACATCTGCGCCGCGATGGTCGAGCAGGGCGTGGACGTGACGATGGTCCAGCGCAGCAGCACGCACATCGCGCCGTCGGACTCGCTGATGGAGCTGGCGCTGGGCGGCCTGTACAGCGAGCAGGCGGTGAAGAGCGGCATCGACCACCACACCGCCGACCTCGTGTTCGCCAGCGTGCCCTACAAGGTGATGCACACCTTCCACATCCCCGTCTACGAAGAGATGAAGAAGAGCGACGCCGACCTCTACGCGCGGCTGGAGAAGGCCGGCTTCATGCTGGACTTCGGCGACGACGGCTCGGGCCTCTTCATGAAGTACCTGCGCCGCGGCTCGGGCTACTACATCGACGTGGGCGCCAGCGAGCTGGTGGCCAACGGCAGCATCAAGCTGAAGAGCCGCGTCAACATCGAGCGCATCAACCCGAAGAGCGTGACGCTCAGCGACGGCACCGAGCTGCCGGCCGACCTGATCGTCTACGCCACCGGCTACGGCTCGATGAACCAGTTCCTCGCCGACCTGGTGTCACCCGAGGTGGCCGACCGCGTCGGCAAGGTCTGGGGCCTGGGCAGCGGCACCACCAAGGACCCCGGCCCCTGGGAAGGCGAGCTGCGCAACATGTGGAAGCCCACGAACCAGAAGAACCTGTGGATCCACGGCGGCAACCTGCACCAGAGTCGCCACTACAGCCAGTTCCTGAGCCTGCAGCTCAAGGCCCGCTACGAGGGGCTGGAGACGCCGGTGTACGGGCAGGCGCCGGTGCACCACCTGCGCTGACGGCGCTGCCGAAGGACCCGCTCAGCCCCCGGCCCGCGTCGCCGGCTTGACCATCGGCCAGCCGCGACGCGCCCACTCGCTCATGCCGCCGTTCACGTAGCGCACGTGGCCATAGCCGCGCTCGCGCAGCGCACGCAACGTGGCGCTCGAGCGGTTCTGCGTGTTGCAGATCAGCAGCACGGGCTTGGCCGGATCGGTGGGGATCTCATGGAGCCGCCGGCCCAGCTCACGCATTGGCAGCAGCCGCGCACCGGCTGCCACGCCGGTGGCGTGCTCGTCGGGTTCGCGGATGTCGATGAGCACCGCGCGTCCGGCCTCGTGCTCAGCGCGCGCCACCTCCAGGCTGACGGCATCCGCCGATGTCGCCGTGGGGTTCCCGGCGGCCCACCCCACGGCCAGCAGCAGGGGCACGGCACCGAACAGGCGCGTCACCCGGCGCCGGCTTGCGGGGAAGGGGCGTGGCGGATGCAGGTTGGAGTCGGCAGCGGGCATGGGAGGGCTTTCGGGGGCAGGGGCAGGTCGAGGCCTGAATATAAGCGCATCCGCATTTAGCGCTTCTTCTACAGCGCCCTGGCCGCACGCATCAACCCCGAGAGCACCGTGTTCAGCACCCGCTGCGAGAACCCGGGCGGCACGTCGCGCTGCACCTGCTCCACCACCGACGGCGTGCGTTCGATGTAGCCCTGCAGCAGCGCTTCGGCGTCCTCCCCGAAGCCCAGGCGCAGGGCCGTGCTGCCGAAGTGGCGGCGCTGGATGTGCTCGGCCTCGAAGTGGCGGTTCTTGCCGACGAGCGCCATCGCCATCTTCAGCTCGCGCGGAGCCCATTGGTTGGGCCCGTCGCCCAGGGCGGGATAGGCCGACATCACGTCATACAGCGGCGTGAGCCGATAGCGGCCGCCCGGCAGCAGGTGGATGCTGAAGTTCTTGGCATGACCATCGGGCGCGCGCAGCATCCAGAACAGGATCTGCGCGGCCAGCAGCGTGCGCAGGTCTTGCGCGGCATTCGCCGACTGCTGCAGCAGCGTGGCCAGCGCGGCCAGGCCGGGGCCGCCTTCGGCCTCGTACTTCACCAGCGGCGAGGTGCCGGTGGCCTGGCAGAAGTCTTCCTGCATCAGGCGCAGCAGGTGCGTGCCGTCGTGCGCCACGGCGCGGTCGAAACGCTCGACGACCAGCACCCGCTGGCTGGCGAAGCTGGCGATCTCGGCCCGCGCCACGGGCAGGCCGTACGCCGCCAGCAGCCGCAGGCAAAGCCATTCGTTGTCCACCGAGGTGCTGAAGTCGGCACGCCGGCCGCCCACCAGGCCCAGCGGCAGCTTGAAGATGTGCGTGGTGGGCGTGGCGCCGCGCGGCTTCATCCAGCGGCCGTTCCAGCGCAGGAAGGCGTCCTTCTCCTGCGCGCCGGCCAGCGAGATGCGGAAGTCGTCATCGCGGTCGCGTGCCGCGCCGAACCGGTCGGGCGCCACCACCTCGAGCAGATGGCGCTCGATGGCGGCGTCGTCGACGTCGATGCCTTCCACCCGGTCATGCCCTCGGGGCGTCTGCCCCTCGGGCAGGAACTGCAGCGCGCCGACGCAGTCGCGGCCGATCGCGCCCAGCAGGTCGAACGCGTCCACCGAGCCGGTGCGGAACCGCTCGGCCACGCGTCGCCGGATGGCGGGGCTGTCGGGCAGCAGGTTCTCGAAGTAGTTCTCGACCGCCGGGCCTTTGAGGGGCTCGTCACCCACGCCGAACGGCAGCGACAACGACAGCGGCCGGCCCAGCGGTGAAGCGCGCCAGGCCGGCGCGTACTGCAGTTCCATGGCTCCCCGCGCCGGAAGGGTCCAGCGCCCGACATGCTGGCCATTGGCCCACAGGGCGAGCGTCTGGCTTCTGGATGGGCGTGCCATCTCACCAATCCGCGGCGCCGCCGGCCGCGCGGGGGCCGCGCCCCGCCGCGTCGCGATCGGCCCACTGAAGCTCCAGGCCCACGACGGCGCACCAGGTCAGCAGTTGCTTGACACTCAGCTCGTCGGCATGCGACTCCAGGTGCGACACCCGGTTCTGGCTCAAGCCGAGCCGCGCACCCACGTCGGCCTGGGTCAGGCCGGCGCGCTTGCGGGCCGAACGCAGCAGCTGGCCCAGCTGGGCGGCGGTCAGCAGGGCTTGCGTGGACATGCCGAGTATCTGTATGGCAGATACATTAAGAATATCCGTTTTTCAGATACTCGACAACTATCTGCATACCGGATGTTCGCCGCCACGTGCCGGCACGCGAACGCGAGAGACCGTGAGAGCATCCGCCGCATGACCCAGCCCCTCTTCACCAGCGAACTCGACCTGCTGGAGACCCTCGTCCCGCTGCCCGGCACCAGCCTCGTCGAAGCCGGCTGCGGGGCCGCAGCGCTTGCCCGCGAGTTGCTGGACCGGCACCGCACGGCCGAGCTGGTCGGCCTCGAGGTCGACGACCGGCAGCTCGACAAGAACCTGCAGCAGCCGGCGGAGCGGCTGCGCTTCGAGCGCGCCGGCGCGCAGGACATCCCGTTCGCCGACGCTTCGTTCGACGGCGCGCTGATGCTGAAGTCGCTGCACCACGTGCCGATGGACCTGATGGACGCGGCGCTGACGGAGCTGGCCCGCGTGCTGCGGCCCGGCGGCTGGCTGTACGTTTCCGAGCCGGTGTTTGCCGGGGACCTCAACGAGCTGATCCGGCTCTTCAACGACGAGCAGATCGTGCGCACCGCCGCGCAAGCGGCTCTGGACCGCGCGATCGCCTCGGAGCGGTGGTCTTCGGAAGCCGACCTGCACTTCGAGACCCCGGTGCATTTCACCAGCTTCGAGGACTTCGAGCAGCGCATGATGCGCCCGACCTTTGCCGACCACGGCATCGACGACGCCATGATCGAGCGCGTACGGGCGAAGTACCAGCCGCACCAGCGCGCCGACGGCGCATCGTTCACGCGGCCGATGCACGTGCGTCTGCTGCGAAAGGCCGGCTGATCGGCTGGCGCGCGCGCCGCTCCTTCAGAACGTGGGCAGCATGCGCGGCACGATGAACTGCCCTTCCCGCCAGCGCTCGGTGTGCGTGGTGGCGCCGCCGGCCACCTCGCGCACCAGGCGGCCCAGCCGCTGCGCGGCGGCGTCGAGCGTGATGCGGCCTTCGAGCAGGTCGGCCAGCGGCACGTCGATGCCGTCGGGCCAGTCGCGCAGCGTGTCGGGGTTGCCGCACACCTTGACCGTCGGCGCCAGCGGGTTGCCAGAGGGGTTGAACACGCCCATCGCGAACAGCGTGATCTGCGCGCCGGCCGCCACCATGCCGGTGATCGAGCACGGGCTGAAGAACGGCGTGTCCATGAAGTGCAGGCCCGGTGCGGCCGGCGGCTCGCCGAACGCCAGGCAGCCGGCGAAGCGCGCGGTGCCGATCTTGCACAGCGCGCCCATCGTCTTCTCCACGAGCGTCGTGAGCCCGGCTTCGATGTTCTCGGCCGTGGGGTTCACGCCGCGGTAGTGGTCACCGTCGCCGGCCATGCGAGCCTCGGTGGCGGCGATGCAGCGCAGGATGGCCTCGGCCACCCGCGGGCTCTGCGACCGCGCGCGCACCACCGCCTCGCCGCCGATGAACTCGGCCGTCTCGGAGACGACGACGCGGGCGCCCTGCTGCACCACCTCGTCGACATAGCGGCCGATCGCCGGGTTGGCGCAGATGGCGCTGGAGGCGTCGGAGCCGCCGCACTCCAGCGCGTAGGTCAGCGCCGAGAGCGGGCAGGCCACGCGCCGCGCGCCGCGCAGCGCCGCCGCCGCGCGCGCCAGCGCATCGGCGGTGCGGTCGATGGCGCGCTGCACGCCCAGGCTCTCCATCACCGCCAGCACCTCGACGGGCTTGCCGCAGCCCTGCAGGCGCGCCTGCCACGCCTGCGCGGCACGACGGTCGTGGCACAGCACCACGGCCGCGCCGACGTTCGGGTGCGTCACCAGCCGTTCGAGCACCTGCTCGAGCCGCTGGGCATCGGGCGCCTGCAGCCCGCGCTGGAACTCGCCGTGCAGCACCAGCGCTGGGGGATCGGAGGCCTCGCGGCGCGTGCCGTACGCGTCCGCAGCCAGCTCGGCGATGCGGTTGGCCAGCGCCACCGTGGAGACCAGCGCCAGGTGGTTGCGCACGCCCACGCGGCCATCGCTGCGCCGGTAGCCCTCGAAGGTATGTGGCTCAGCGGCAGTTGTGAACATGCACGTGGTCTCCGGCCGCGATCGGGGCGGTGGCGGTGCCGATGGGCACGCCGTACTTCACCACCGCCTCGCCCTCGGCGATGGATCGCAGCGCCACCTTGTGGCCGAAGGGGATGCCGGCCTTCAGCGCGAGGCCCTGCTGAGTCGACCGTTCGTCGACGCGCGCGTCGAGCAGCGTGGCGACGTTGTCGTCGGGATGCACGGTGAGGGCGATGCGCGGCATGGTCGGCCCCTGGGCACGCGTCAGGCCGGCAGCGACTGCGCCCAGGCTCGCAGCGCGCCGAGGTCGGGCGTGAGGCCCAGCCCCGACCCCGAGGGCAGCGACACCCGGCCCCCCACCGGCTGCAGCAGGCCGCCGAGCACGTCGGTACGCAAGGGGTTGGGGTTGACGTCCATCTCCAGCCACCCGTCGCCGCCCGCCGCCGCCAGCAGGTGCGCCGAAGCCAGCAGCCCGATGCCGCCGCCCAGGTAGTGCGGGCAGTAGCGCACGCGGTGCGCGCGGCACCGGCGCACGACTTCCAGGCAGCCGGTGAACCCGCCCCACTTCGCCAGGTCGGGCTGCATCACGCCGACGGCGCCGCTGGCCAGCAACGCTTCGAAGGCGGGCAGGCTGTTGACGTTCTCGCCCAGCGCCAGCGGCATCGCGGCCTGGCGATGCAGGTCCAGCCAGTGCGAGACCGGCTCGTCGGCGGCGATCGGTTCCTCCAGCCACGCGAGCTCGAAGGGCTGCAGCGCCGGCAGCATGGCCACCGCCTCGTCCATCGTCCAGCCCTGGTTCGCATCGGCCGCCAGCGGTGCGGAGCCTGCCGCGGCGCGCGCCTCGGTGAGCGCGCGCAGGTCGCCGTCGCGGCCGAAGCCCACCTTCACCTTGAAGGCCGCATGGCCCTCGGCGCGAGCGCGATCCACCGTGGCGCCGACGCCCTGCGGGTTGATGCCGCTGGCGTAGGCCGGCACGCGGGCCTCCCCCGGGCGAGGCGGATCGCCCAGTGCCCGGCGCAGCAGCGCGTGCAGCGGCACTCCCTCGCGGCGGGCCTGAAGGTCCCACAGCGCGGTGTCAATGCCGGCCGAGCACTGGTCCAGCGGCCCGTGCTCGGCCGACTGCAACCGCAGGATGCGCACGCCGGCCTGCACGCGCGCGGAGATCGCCGCCGCATCGTCGCCCTGCAGCCCGGTGAGCAGCGGCGCGTACACCCCCTGCAGCAGCCGGCAGCGGTGCAGCGCGCCGCTGTCGGGGAAGTTGCACCACACCTCGCCCCAACCCTCGGCGCCCGCATCGTCGCGCAGCTGCACCCACAAGGCCCAGCGCGCGCGCATCGTGCCGAAGGATGTCACCACCGGCTGCGCCAGCGGCACGCGGTACAGGTGGGGCACGAGCTCGCGCAAGCGCATCGGCGTCAGACCTTCAGGTCCATCCGGAAGCGGATGTAGTCGGCCCGGTAGGCGATCTCGGCGACATAGATCACGCGGCCGTCCCCGTCGCGGAACATCCGCACCACCTCGGCCATGGCGGCGTTCACCGGGATGCCGAGCAGCCGCGCGGTCTCGACGTCGGCCACCGAGATGCGCAGCGTCTGCTCCGCGTGCGCGATGTGCACCTGCGGCAGTTCCAGCAGCACCGGGATGATGGTCTCGCGGCGGAAGCGCTTGGGGGCCAGCCGGAAGATCGCCTCGTCGAGGTGGATCGAGATCACGCAGTAGGCCTCGCCGTCGCGCGAGTGCACGCGGCGCAGGTGCCGGTAGGTTTCGGCCGGCGTGCCCCACTCGGCAGCCAGCGGCGGCGGCGCGCTGCGCCGCTCGTCGATCAGCGAGAGCGTCGGGCGGTCGTGGCGGTAGGCGTCGGCCAGATCGGCCAGCGAGGTCTGCAGGTGCAGCGTGCGGCCGGCGGAAGCATGGTCCTGCACCAGCGTGCCGCGGCCGCGGCTGACGGTGACCCAACCTTCCCGCGCGAGGATGGCCACCGCCTGCCGCGCCGTGACGCGCGCCACGTCGAACTCGGCCATCAGGTCCTCCAGGCGCGGCAGCAGCTCGCCCGGCTTCCACAGCCCCTTCTCGATGCGCTGGCGCAGCAGCTGCGCCATGCGCAGGTAGCGCGGCACCGGGTCGGTGGGGTTCAGCACGGCCATCGGGGAAAGTGCGGGTCGAAGTTCAAAAGTCCTATCTATAGTATCTATTGCCGAACCCCGCATCAACCGGCCCCGGAGCAGACCATCACCGCACGCCTGCGTCACCTCGGCCTGGTGCTGTTGCCGTGGGTCCTGCTGGTGCTGCTGTGGCACACGCTGGCCGTGTCGGGCGTCGTCAACCAGGGCCTGATGCCCACGCCCGCCCACGTGGCGCAGAAGCTGTGGGAGTTGTTGATCGGCGGGCGGCTGGGCGTGGACATCCTGCGCTCCACGCAGCGCGTGACGCTGGGTGTCGCGCTGGGCATCCTGGCCGCCGTGCCGGTGGGCTTCCTGATCGGCTGGTACAAGGGCGTGCGCACCTTCCTGGACCCGCTGATCAACTTCTTCCGCGCGCTGCCGCCGATCGCGCTCATCCCGCTGGTCGTCGTGTACTTCGGCATCGACGAGCCGGCCAAGGTCATCATCCTCTTCTACGCCAGCTTCTTCGCCGGCGTGATCGTGATGTACGAGGGCGTGGCGCAGATCAGCCCGATCTTCATCAAGGTGGCGCGCACGCTGGGCGCGAACGACGGCGAGATCTTCGTCCGCGTGATCGTGCCGATGACGATGCCGCACATCCTGACCGCCCTGCGCGTGGCGCTGGGCGTGGCCTGGGCGACGCTGGTGGCCTCGGAGCTGGTGGCGGCGCAGCAGGGCCTGGGCGCGCTGATCCAGAGCGCCGGTTCGTTCTTCCAGATCGACGTGATCTACGTCGGCATCGTCTGCATCGGCGCGGTGGCGCTGAGCATGGACCTGGCGCTGCGCGCGATGACCCGCCGGCTGATCCGCTGGCAGGACCGCGTCGAAGGCCATTGAGGCGCGCACCGTGGCCACGCCCCGCATCGTCTTCGACCATGTCTCGGTGGACTTCACCACCGATCACGGCCCGCTGCGCGTGGTCGACGACGTGTCGCTCACCGTCAGCGAGAACGAGTTCATCTGCATCGTCGGGCCGTCGGGCTGCGGCAAGACCACGCTGATGAACATCATGGCCGGCTTCGTGCCCGTGACGAGCGGCCGCGCCACGCTCGACGGGCGGCCCATCGAGGGGCCCGGCCGCGACCGCGGCGTGATCTTCCAGGAGTACGGCGTCTTCCCGTGGCTCACGGTGGAGCAGAACATCCTGTTCGGCCTGCGCCTGCGCAGCAGCCGCGTGCCGGCCGCGCAGCACGCCGAGGTCTGCCGCCGCTACCTCGAGCTGATGGGCCTGCGGGACTTCGCCAAGGCCTTCCCGAAGACGCTCTCCGGCGGCATGCGGCAGCGGCTGGCGATCGCGCGGGCCTACGCCGCGCAGCCCGAGTTCCTGCTGATGGACGAGCCTTTCGGCGCGCTCGACGCGCAGACGCGCTCCAAGATGCAGAACCTGCTGCTCGAGGTGCTCGAGCGCGAGGGCAAGACGGTGGTGATGATCACGCACTCGGTCGACGAGGCGGTGTACCTCGCCTCGCGCATCGTCGTCGTCACCGCGCGCCCGGCGCGCATCAAGGAAGTGATCGACGTGCCCTTCGGCTACCCCCGCCGCGAGGGCCTGCACGAGACCCCGGAGTTCGGAGCCCTGAAGGCTCATGTACGCGACCTCGTCATGGCGGAGTACGAGGCGCAGCAGATGCTCGGATCCGCCGCCCCCTGATCGCAGCTCGACTGCACCCTGAACCCGTTCTGAGGAGACCTCCATGCACCGCCCCTTCCAACCCCGCCGCAGGACGATCGTCACCGCAGGCCTGGCCGCCGCGGGCCTGGCCGGCATCGGCGCGCCGGCCATCGCGCAGCAGCGCACGCGCATCCGCATCGGCTACGTCGACACGCTCGCCGTCACCGGCCAGCTGTGGACGGGCGTGCACCGCGGCCACTGGGCCAAGGAGGGGCTGGAGTTCGACCCGGTGAAGTTCAACACCGGGCTGGACCTCTTCAACGCGATGATCGGCGGCAGCCTGGACATGCTGAGCACAGGCGCGGTGATCTCCAACTTCCCAGCGCGCGGCCAGGGCAAGGCCTTCCTCATCAACAACATCGAGTTCGCCACCGCGCAGCTGTGGATCCGCGAGGACCAGGGCGTGAAGACCTGGGCCGACCTGAAGGGCCGCAAGATCTCCACCACGTTGGGCACCACGGCGCACGTGTTCCTCGACGCGGCGCTGCGCGCCAACGGGCTCGATCCGACGAAGGACGTCGAGTTGGTCAACCAGGGCATGGCGGTGGCCGTGACGAGCTTCATCTCCGGCGCGGTGCCGGCGGTGGCGCTGTGGGTGCCGTTCAACATCCAGGTGCGCCAGCGCGTGCCCACGGCGAAGATGCTGGTCGACGCGTCGGCGTACTTCCCGAAGTCGGCCATCGTCGGTGGCTGGGCCACCCGCGCCGACTACCACGAGAGGAACCGTGCCGTGCTGGCGCAGGTGGTGCGCGGCTGGGCCGCCGCCAACGACGAGCTGATCCGCGACTCGGCCAACCTGCTGCCCATCATCCAGGCGAAGAACTACGAGCAGGTGCCGCTGGCCGAACTGCAGGAGCAGTTCAAGGCGTCGCGCTACCACACGTCCGCCGAGTGGGTGAAGCTCTACCAGGACGGCACCGCCATCGGCTGGCTCCAGCAGGTCACCGACTTCTACACGCGCTTCGGCGGCATCCAGAACCCGGTGCCGGCCCGCACGTACTTCGACACCAAGCTGCTGCTCGACAACGTCAAGGGCTGAGCCCGGCACGCGAAAGCCCGCATGGCGTGGGACCACATCATCGTCGGCGCCGGCTCGGCCGGCTGCGTGCTGGCCAACCGGCTGGTGCGGGCCGGCCGGCGCGTGCTGCTGCTGGAAGCCGGGGGGCCCGACCGCTCGCCGTGGCTGCGGCTGCCGGTGGGCTACTTCCGCACGATCTACGACCCGCGCTTCTCGCGTGTCTTCGAGGTGGAGCCGCAGCCCGACACGGGCGAGCGCCGCATTCCCTGGCCGCGCGGGCGCATCCTCGGCGGCTCGAGCTCGATCAACGGGCTGCTGTACATCCGCGGGCAGCACGAGGACTACGACGACTGGGCGCGGCAAGGTGCCACGGGATGGTCGTACCGCGAGCTGCTGCCGTACTTCCGCCGCTCGGAGCGCTACGACGGGCCGGCCAGCGAGTACCACGGCACCGAGGGGGAGCTCGGCGTCAGCGAGCTGCGCAACGACGACCCGATCTGCCTCGCGTGGCTGGAGGCCGCGCGGCAGTTCGGGCTGCCGCCCAACGCCGACTTCAACGCCGCGTCGTCGCACGGCGTTGGGCCCTATCAGCTCACGATCCGCGGGCGCTGGCGCTCCAGCGCGTCGACCGCGTTCCTGCGCCCGGTGCTCGCGCACCCGCAGCTCACCGTGCGCACCGGCGTGCTGGTGTCGCGCGTGCTCGTCGAAGGCCGCCGGGCGGTGGGCGTGCAGGCGGTGCACGACGGCAAGCCCGCCGAGTGGCGCTGCGACGGCGACGTGATCCTTGCCGCCGGCAGCCTGCAATCGCCGCAGCTGCTGCAGCTCTCGGGCATCGGCGCCGCGGATCACCTGCGCGGCCTCGGCATCCGAGTGCTGCACGACAGCCCCGAGGTCGGCGAGAACCTGCAGGACCACTACCAGGCGCGCACCATCGTGCGGCTGAAGGAACGCGTGTCGCTCAACAACCAGGTGCGCAGCCCCATCGGCCTGGCGCGCATGGGACTGCAGTGGGCACTGTCCGCACGCGGCCCGCTGACGGTGGGGGCCGGGCAGGTCGGCGGCTTCGCGTGCACGCCCGAGGCCACCGGCGGCCGCGCCGACATCCAGTTCAACGTGATGCCGCTCTCGGTGGACAAGCCAGGCACGCCGCTGCACGACTACCCCGGCTTCACGGTCTCGGTGTGCCAGTGCCGGCCCGAGTCCATGGGATCGGTGCGCATCGCCAGCACCGACCCGGCGGCACCGCCGCGCATCGTGTCGAACTACCTGCGCGAGGCCAAGGACGTGCGCACGCTGGTACACGGGCTGCAGATCTGCCGCGAGATCTACCGCCAGCCCGCCTTCGCCGCGCGCTGGGCGGAAGAGAAGCTGCCCGGCGCCACCGAGCTGGAGGCCTTTGCGCGAAACCACGGCAGCACGGTCTTCCACCCGACCAGCACCTGCCGCATGGGCAGCGACGAGCGCGCGGTGGTCGATGCGCGGCTGCGCGTGCAGGGCGTCGAGGGCCTGCGGGTGATCGACGCGTCGGTGATGCCGCGCATGGTGTCGTCGAACACCAATGCCGCGAGCATCGTCATCGGCGAGCGCGGGGCGGCGCTGGTGCTGGATCAGCCGCCAGCGTAGCCCACGTCAGTGCTTGTCGGGGCGCTGCGCAGGCCCCGACGCCGCGGCGATCTCATCCTCGGTGAGCCCCAGCGCCCCCAGCACCTCGCGTGTGTGCTGCCCCAGCTCCGGGATCTCCGGATCGATGCGCCCCGGCTCGTGCTGGTAGCGGATGGGGATGCCGATCTGCGTCACCGTACCGCCGCCGAAGCCGCGCTGCGCCACCTGCTGCACCATCCCGCGGGCACGCACCTGCTCGGTAGCCAGCCCTTCGCGCAGCGTGCGCACCGGCGCCCAGCAGACATCGATCGTCGACAGGAAGGCCTCCCAATGCGCGCGCGGTTCGCGCAGGAAGGTCTCGCGCAGGAAGGCCTTCACGGGGTCCTGCCCCGGGCCCGGCGGCAGCTTGCACAGGTCGATGAGATCGCCGCGACCGAGCGCCGTGAGCAGATTGGCCGCGAACTTCACCTCGCTGCCGCCGAGCGTCAGGTACTGGCCGTCGGCGCATTCGTAGACGTTGTAGAAGGCGTTGCCGCCGAAGCCGCGCTCGCTCGTGAGCACGAGGTCGCGGTCTTCGCCGAACACCGGCCCGGTGACGTTCACCAGCCAGCTGATCAGGCTGTCCTGCATCGAGATGTCGATGCAGTCGCCACGGCCGGTCTGCTCGCGGCGAAGCAGCGCCATCAGCACGCCGTTCATCGCCATCAGCGACGACACCATGTCGGCCGAGGGCATGTGCGGCAGCACCGGCCGGCCGTCGGTGCCGCGGCCGAGGCTCACGATGCCGGTCTCGGCCTGGATGCTCACGTCGTGCGCCGGCCGCTGCGACATCGGGCCGGTCTGCCCGAAGGCCGCGATCGACACGTACACCACGCGCGGGTTGACGGCGCTCACCTGCTCGTAGCCGATGCCCAGCCGCGCCACCACGCCGGGGCGGAAGGCCTCGACGATGACGTCGGCGCTGGCGGCCAGCTTCAGGAAGGCGGCCACGGCCTCGGGGCGCTTGAGGTCGAGCACCACGCTCTTCTTGCCGCGGTGCGTGTTGCGGAACCACACGCTGGCGCCGGCCTGCCGCGTGCCGATGGTGCGCACCGGCTCGCCCGAGGGCGGCTCCACGCGGATGACCTCGGCGCCGTGGTCGGCCATCATCATCGTGAAGTGCGGCCCGGGCAGGAACTGTGACAGGTCCAGCACGCGGATGCCTTCGAGCTTCACGTCACGCCCTCCTCGCGCAAACGGGCGCGCTCGTCCTCGCTGTAGCCGGCGCGCAGCAGGATGTCGTCGGTGTCGTCGCCAAGCGCCGAGCAGCCGCGTCCCGGCAGCCGCTCGCCATTGAGCCGCACCGGGCTGGCGAGCATGCGCAGGTCGGGCGCGGCCGGGTGCGGCAGCGGCCGGACCATGCCCACCCGCTGCACGTACGGGTTGGCCAGCGCCTGCGGCAGGTCGAGCACCGGGGCCACCGGCAGCCGGCCGGCGAAGCGCTCCATCCAGTGCCGCGTGGGCTGCGCGCCGAACGCCTCGTCGAGCAGCACCGTGAGCGACTCGCGGTGCTCGCGGCGCGTGTCAGGCGTGGCGAAGCGTGCATCGGCCAGCCATGCGGTGCGGTCCAGGCCCTCGCAGAGCGCCTTCCAGAACTTCGGCGTCATGCACATCACGAACATCCAGCCGTCGGCCGTGCGCACCAGCTGGCAGGGCACGGTGGTGGGGTGCGCCGAGCGCGGCAGGCGCTGCACCTCGTAGCCGGCGTTCAGCAGCCAGCTCGCGGGGTAGCTGAGCTGCGTCAGCGCCACGTCGAAGAGGCTGATGTCGATGTCGCAGCCGCGGCCGCCGCGCGTGGCGCCGAGCACGCCGGCCAGCAGCGCCATCGCGGTGGTGGTGCCGGTCATGAAGTCGACCATCGACAGGCCCATGCGCGTGGGCGGGCCGTCGGGCTCGCCGGTCAGGTGCAGGTAGCCGCACTCGGCCTGCATCAGGTAGTCGTAGCCGGGCCAGTTCGCGCGCTCGTTGTCGCGGCCGTAGGCCGACAGGTGCACGCAGACGATCGAAGGCTTGACGTCGGCCAGCGCATCGTAAGTCAGCCCGAGCTTGGCCGGCTGGTCGCCGCGCAGGTTGTTCATCACCGCGTCGCAGCCGGCCACGAGGCGCCGGAACACCTCGCGCCCGCGCGGCGACTTCAGCTCCAGCGTCAGGCTCTTCTTGTTGCGGTTGAAGGTCTGGAAGAAGGTGCTGTCGGGGTGCGCCGGGTCGTCGCCGAGCAGGAACGGGCCGGTGGCGCGCGAGACGTCGCCGCCGTCGCGCGGGTGCTCGATCTTGATGACCTCCGCGCCCAGGTCGGCCAGCAGCATCGAGCCGTAGGGCCCGGCACCGTACTGCTCGGCGGTGAGGATGCGCAGGCCCTGCAGCGGCAGCGTGCTCGGCGACATGTCGGCGCCGTTCCTTCAGATCGGATGGCGGGCGATCAGCTGCTTGGCGATCACCGTGCGCAGGATCTCGTTGCTGCCTTCGCCGATGCACATCAGCATCGCGTCTCGGTAGTAGCGCTCGATCTCGTACTCCACCGAGTAGCTGTAGCCGCCGAAGATGCGCATCGCCTCCTGTGCGCAGTTCGCGCCGGCCTCCGAGCCCGCGAGCTTGGCCATCGCGGCCTCGAGATCGCAGCGCTCGCCGGCGTCGTACTTGCGAGCCGCCGCCTCGATGAGCCGCCGCGCGCCTTCGAGCTGCGTGGCCATGTCGGCAAGCTTGAGCTGGATGGCCTGGTGGTTCCAGATCGGCTTGCCGAACGCGCTGCGTTCCTGTGCGTAGCGCAAGGCCTTCTCCAGCGCGCCCTGCCCGATGCCCACGCCGCGCGCGGCGACGTTGATGCGGCCGAGTTCCAGCCCGCCGGCGGTCTGCGCGAAGCCCTTGCCTTCCACGCCGCCGAGCAGCCGGCGGGCCGGCACGCGGTAGTCCTGGAAGCTCAGCTCGCACGAGTCGATGGCGCGGTAGCCCATCTTCTTCAGCTTGCCGGCCACCACGAAGCCCGGGCCCTTCTCGGCGATCAGCAGGCTCATGCCGGCATGCCGCGGCTCGGCCCTGGGGTCGGTCTTCACCAGCAGCAGCGTGCCGTGGCCGTGCAGGCTGTTGGTGATCCAGGTCTTGCTGCCGTTCACCACGTAGTCGTCGCCCTCGCGCCGCGCCACGGTGCGGATGGCCTGCAGGTCGGAGCCGGCGTTGGGCTCGGTCAGGCCCAGGCTGCCGCGGAACTCGCCGGTGGCCATGCGCGGCAGGAACTCCCGCTTCTGCGCCTCGGTCCCGGAGCGCTCGATGGCCGAGGCCATGATCAGGTGCGAGTTGAAGATGCCGCAGGGCGCCATCCAGATCGACGACACCTTCATCACGATCTGCGCGTAGGTCCACGCCGAGAGGCCCAGCCCGCCGTACTCGGGCGAGATCGTCGCGCCGAACAGGCCCAGCTCCTTCATCTGCTCGACCACCGCCGTGGGGTACTCGTCGGCCAGGTCGTGGTCCTTCGCCACCGGCCGCAGTTCCTTCTCGGCCCACACCGCCACCGCGTCGAGGATCGCCCGCTCCTCGGCCGCATCCATGCGCACGTTCGTCATCGCCCGCTCCTTCAGTAGCCGACCTTGTCCTCGACGCTGTGCCCCTGCTTGGCGACCAGCATCGTGCGCGAGAAGGTGCAGACGATGGTGCCGTCCTGGTTGCGGCCGATCGTCTTCACCGTCACCAGGCCTGCGCCGGGTCGCGACTTCGATTCGCGCTTGTCGAGCACCTCGCTCTCGGCGTACAGCGTGTCGCCCGCGTACACCGGGTGCGTGAGCTTGATGTCGGTCCAGCCGAGGTTGGCCACGGCCTTCTGGCTCACGTCCGAGACGCTCATGCCCACCAGCACCGCCAGCGTGAACGGGCTGGCGACGATGCAGCGGCCGAACTCGCTGGCCTTGGCGTACTCCTCGTCGAAGTGCATCGGGTGCTGGTTCATCGTCAGCAGCGTGAACCAGATGTTCTCGGTCTGCGTGATCGTGCGGCCGGGCCGATGCTCGTAGACATCGCCGACCTTGAAGTCCTCGTAGTGGCGGCCGAAGGTCTCGCGGTAGCGGTTCTCGCCGATCTGCTTGATGTTCTGCACCATGTCTGCCTCCGTGATGGGGATGTGGGGCGGCCGGGTTCAGCCGCCGGCGGCCAGCCGCGCGATGCGCTGCGCCTTGGCCAGCACCGGCGGGTCGACCATCTTTCCGCGGAACAGGAACGCGCCGCGCACGCCGCCGCCAGCCTGCATCTCGGCATGGGCAGCCAGCAGCCCGGTGGCCCACTCGACGTCGGCCGGCGCCGGCGCGAAGGCGGCGTGGATGGTGGCGATCTGGCTCGGGTGGATCGCCGTCTTGCAGGTGTAGCCCAGCCGCAGCGCGGCGCGGGTCTCGTCGGCCAGCGCGGGCAGGTCGGCCAGGTCGAGGTGCGGCACGTCCCAGGCCTCGAGCCCGGCCGAGCGCGCGGCGTTGACGAGGCGGCCGCGCGCCGGCAGCAGGCCGTCCCAGGCGAACGCGCAGCCCAGTTCCACCGAGAGGTCGGCGCCGCCCAGCATCAAGGCGCCGAGCTTGGGTGCGCCGTCGCGCACGGCAGCGGCGAGCACGGCCGCCCGCTCGATGCCCAGCGGCGTCTCGATCAGCACCGAGAGCGCGTCGAAGCGCGGCGCCACCCACGCGTGCACGAGGCCCAGGTCGTCGGCGTGCTCGACCTTGGGCAGCAGCAGCCAGTCGAGCCGCGCGTCGGAGGCCGCCAGCGCCGCCATGTCGGCCAGGCCCTCGCGCGTGCGCAGCGCGTTGCAGCGGATGGCGAGCTGCGCCGCCCGCGGCTCCCCGCCGCTTGCGAACGCCAGCGCGGCCGCGCGTGCCGCCGCCTTGGCGTCAGGATGCACGGCGTCCTCGAGGTCGATGCACACCAGGTCGGCGCCGGCGGCCATCGCCTTGGCGTAGCGCTCGGGGCGCTCGCCGGAGACGAACAGCATGGATCGGGGCGGTGCGGGCATGGTCGTCGGGCGGGTCGGGATTCGTCGAATATGTCCGGACAAGTTTATCAGGGACCGTTCACTGCAGGTGCCGTGTCAGCCACAGCGCGAGCTCGGGCGCCACGCACAGCAGCGCGACCACGGCGAACATCGCCGCGATGAACGGCAGCGCCCCGATCGCGATGGTGCGCAGCCCCACGCCCTTGCCGATGCCCTGCAGCACGAACAGGTTCATGCCCACCGGCGGCGTGACCAGCCCCACCTCGGCCATGATCACCAGCACGATGCCCAGCCACACCGGGTCGAAGCCCAGCGAGGTGGCCAGCGGGAACACCACCGGCAGCGTCAGCACGAGCATCGAGATCGAGTCCAGGAACATGCCGAGCACGACGTAGATCAGCATGATCACGAGGAACACCGCCCAGCGCGACACGGCCGCGTCGGCGGCCGCGGCCATCAGCGCCTGCGAGACCTTCAGGTAGTCGAAGCCGAAGGTGATGACGTTTGCGCCGACCACGATGAGCAGGATGAACGACGTGACGACCACGGTCTCGTCGACCGACGCGCGCAGCGTGGCCCGGTCGATGCGGCCGCGCGCCGCGCAGATCGCGAACGCCAGCGCGGCGCCCACCGCGCCGGTCTCGCTGGGCGTGGCCACGCCGAGGTACAGCGCCAGCACGACGAGCACGATCAGCAAGCCGATGAGGCCGGTGTCGATGCAGCTCTGGCGATCGAGCCGCTTCAGCGCCTGCGGGTCCACGGCCGGCGCCGCACCGGGGTCGAGCATCGTCCACAGCAGAATGACGGCCGCGAACGCCAGCACCATCATGACGCCCGGCACGATGCCCGCGACGAAAAGCGTCGAGACCGGCACGCCCACGGAGGTGCCGTAGATGATCATCGGCACGCTCGGCGGGATCAGGATGCCCAGTGTGCCGCCCGCCGCCACGGTGCCGTAGGTGAGACTCGGGCGGTAGCCCCGCTGGATCATCTCCGGGCAGGCCACGCCGCCGATCGTGGCTGCCGTGGCCACGCTCGAACCCGACACCGCGGCGAACAGCCCGCAGCCCGCCGTGGCCGCATGCGCCAGGCCGCCGGGCAGTCGCACCAGCAGCGCGGCCATCACCGCGAACATCTCGCGCGAGAGCCCGCTGCGCACCAGCAGCGCGCCCATCAGCACGAACATCGGCACGGCCGTCAGCGAGAAGCTGTTCACCGCCGACCACGTGCGCTCGGCCACGGTGAGCGGGAACGGCACCGGCGTGAGGAAGTAGATGGCCAGCAGCCCGACGAAGGCCAGCGCGAACGCGATGCGCAAGCCCGCCGCGAGCGTGACGACGATGGCCACGCCGAGCATCGCGCTGACGAATCCCAGGCCCAGATCCTTGCCGAAGTACGTCGCGCCGAGGCCGGCCGCCACGGCGCCGCCCACCGACAGCAGAGCGGACCAGCCGCCCGTGGCCCACGCGCCGACGAGCGTGACGACGAGCACCGCCAGGCTGCCGGCGTCGAAGCGCGTGTCGCCCAGCAGCGGCGGGCGCGGGCCGAACGCCGCGAGCAGCAGCGCGAGGCCGGCGAGCAGCGCGTACGGCAAGGCCCGCCGCCACGCGGGCACGGCGGTGGCCAGCCGCTCGGCTTCCACGACGATCGCCGCGGCCAGCACGGCCAGACCCACGGCGATCGGCAGCTTGGGCATCCACGTGGGCGTGAGCAGCAGGCTGAAGATGCGCGAGCCGTTGCGGTGGTCGGAGAGCACCATCAGCGCGCTCTGCCACGCCATGATCGCCGCCACCAGGAAGGCCAGCCAGGCCACGGCCAGCATCGCGGTGCGCCGGGCGCCGCCGCGCAGCTGCTTTAGCAGCAGGTCCACGCGCACGTGGCCGCCGACCAGGTGCGTGTGCGCCGCGCCGAGGAACACGGCCGCCACGAGCACGTAGGTGCTGATCTCGGTGGCCCATTCGGTGGGCCGGTTGAAGGCGTAGCGGGCCAGCACGTCGTAGACGGTGGCCAGCCCCAACCCCACGATGCCCAGGCCGGCCACCCGCGCGCCGGCGGTGGACACGGCGGCGATCGCACGCCCGACCGAGGACTCGCGCGCCGCCCCCTCCACCGGAGAGGCCGCACTCGCATCGCCCACGATCACCGCGTCGTCCGCCATCGCCGCCCCCGGATGCAACGGACCGCGATTATGGACATTTGTCCAGACAACTTCAACGCGCCACCCACGTGCTCCGGCGCGTGGGTTCATTGCAGGCAGATGCCCCTGCCGGGGGGGTCCACCCCCTTGACAGACGAGCGCCGGCGTCTTCATGATTTGTCCGCACAACTGTCGAGGAGCCTGCGATGCGCCTGAAGACCTGGACCACCCTGCTGCTGGCCGCGCTGACGTCGGCCGGCGCCGCCGCCCAGTCGGTGAAGTGGACCATCGGCTGGACCAACGCCAACGGCAGCAGCTACGCCGAGACCATTAAGACGGTGCCGGCGCGCATCGAGGCCGCCACCAAGGGCCGGCTGAAGATCGAGCTGTACGACACGCTGGTGGCCGGCGCCGAGCAACCCGCCGCCGTGCGCGACGGCCGTCTCGACGGCTCGTTCGCCGTAAGCCCGTGGCTGAGCGCCGAGGCACCGCTGATGAACTTCGGCCACCTGCCGGGCCTGCTCACCGACGTGGCGCTGTACCAGAAGATGCTCGACCCGCTGCTGCGCGGCGAGATGGCGCGCGTCTGGGCCGCCAAGTACGGTGCGGTGCAGCTGGCCACCGGCGTCTTCGAGGACCAGTGCATCATCTCCAAGGTGCCGCTGCACACGGTGGCCGACTTCAACGGCAAGAAGATCCGCGTGCACAACACCGAGGCCGCGGCGCTGATGCGCACGATCGGCGCGGTGCCCACCCCGGTGCCGTTCGGCGAGATCACGCCGGCGCTGCAGCGCGGCATCGTCGACGTGGTCATGACCTCGGTGGGCACGGCCAACGGCTTCGGCTTCCCGGCGGTGGCCAAGCAGCTGTCGATCTGGCGCATCGGCACCGTGGTGCCGTGGTCGTTCGTCGTCAATCAGGCCACCTGGGGCAAGCTGCCGGCGGACCTGAAGCCGGTGGTGGAAGCCGAGTTCCGCAAGATCGAGGACGAGCACTTCGCGCGCCACGCCGCGTTCTCGAAGGACTCGATCGACCGGCTCGTCAAGGCCGGCATGTCGTTGTACGTGGCCACGCCCGAGGAGTCGGCCAAGATGTTCGCACCGGCCAACGTCAACTCGGTCTACGACAACTGGTACGCGCTGAACGACAAGGCCGGCACCGACGGCCGTGCCCTCGTGAAGAAGATCAACGAACTGAAGGCCAAGCTCTGATGGACGTGCCGGCGGCGAAGGACTGGGGCGGCCCGCTGAGGATGATCGAGCAGGCCGGGCAGGCTTGCCTGGACGCGCCCGGCCCCGAGGAGGCGATGCGCGTGCTGGCCCGAGCCTGCTACGACACGCTGGGCGACCGCGAGGCCCACCTGCGCCCCGGCGCGCTGAAGCCCGGCGAGCACCAGTTCTTCGTGGCCGGCGTCTTCATCGTCTCGCCCGACACGAAGGTCCACATGCTGGTGGGCAACATCGGCTTCCCGCCCGAGCAGGAACGCCTGCTGGTGCCCATCGACGGCGGCCACCCCGGGCAGGTGTACGCCACGCGCGAGAAGCTGCTGCTGAAGAACACCGACGACCACGTCAGCTTCAAGCAGTACCTCAAGTCGGCGCGCATGGGCTCGACGATCTTCGCGCCGATGATCGTGCGCGGACATTTCCACGGCCAGCTGATCATGGCCGCGCAGGCGCGCCACACGATGCGCGAGGCCGACCTCGAGGTGATCGTCGCGCTGTCGCGCGTGGCCGTCGGCGCCTGGCTGGCGCACGACGGGCCGCAGTGGCTGGCGCGGAACTACCCGCCGCCGAACGCCTATGCCGTCGACCGCGGGGGGCTGAACCCGCGCGACTGACGCTGCAGCGCCGCGCATGCCCGCCACGCCCAGCCTCACTCGCACGCTGCTCGAAGCCGCCGCGCGCCCGGTCGACGCCGCGGCGCGACGCCGCGCGGTGCTGCATTGGCTCGACTGGATGGGCTGCGTGGCCGCGGGCGCACGCGCGCCGGTTGGGCAAGTGCTGAGCGGGCTGCGGTGCGAGCCCGGCGCGGGCAGCGTGGCGTCGCTGCTCGGCCCCGCGCCCGACGCCTGGACCGCGACGCTGCTCGACGCCGGACCGGCCAACGTCGAGGAGATGGACGACATGCACCGCCAGGCCATCCTGCATCCGGGGCCGGTGGTGCTGCCGGCGCTGGCGGGGCTGGCGCGCGTCGGCGCGCCGCGGCAGCGGGTGCTCGACGCGCTCGTGCGCGGCTACGAGGTGATGATCCGCGTCGGCCGCAGCGTGGGCCCGCGCCACTATGCGCTGTGGCACAACACCGGGACGGCCGGCGTCTTCGGCGCCGCCGCGGCCTGTGCCGATGCGATGGCCTTGTCAGCCGACGCCGCGGTCTGGGCGCTGGGCAACGCGGGCACGCAGGCCGCGGGGCTGTGGCAGGTTCGGCTCGAGCCCGTGATGTCCAAGCAGCTGCATACCGCGCATGCCGCCTGGGCCGGCCGCAGTGCGGCGCGGCTGGCCGCCGCCGGCTTCACCGGGCCCGAGCTCATCCTCGAAGGCGAGCGCGGCTTCCACGCGGCGATGTGTGCCGATGGCGACCTGGCCGCGGTGAACCGGCCCGACACCGGCTGGCTGATCCACCAGACGAGCTTCAAGCCCTGGCCGGCGTGCCGCCACACGCACGCCACGATCGACTGCGTGCTGGCGCTGCGGCAGCAGGCCGGCGGCGGGCCGCTGGCGTTCCGCAGCGCGAGGGTGGAGGGCTTTCGCGATGCCATTGCAATCTGCGACGCTCCCGTGCCGACCACGCGCACGCAGGCCAAGTTCTCGCTGCAGTTCTGCGTGGCGCTGTTGGCCGCGATCGGCGAGCCGCGGCCGGAGCACTTCGACGAAGGCTTCCTGCGCCGGCCCGATCTCCTCGACGCCGCCTCGCGGGTGCACCTGTCGGTGTCCGAAGAGCTGACCCGCGCCTATCCCGATCACTACGGCGCCCGCGTCACGCTCGAACTGCCCGACGGCAGCACCATCTCGCAGGCGGTACGCGACTCGCTGGGCGACCCCGAACGGCCGCTGCCCGAACAGGCCGTGTTCGACAAGGCCCGCACCCTGATGGCCTACGGCGGCGTGGCGCCGGCCCGCGCGCAGGCGGCACTCGAGGCTGCCGAGGCGCTGCTCGAACCCGACGCGGCCGTGCGCGACGAACCGCTGCCGTCCGCGCTGCTGGAACCGCTCTTCGACGACTGATCCGCGCCGGCCGGGCGGCGCTCAGGAGCGCCGCAGCGTCGACGCGTAGGTGTACAGCCCGCCGTGGTACAGCGAGTGCGCCACGAGCAGCAGGCGCCCTTCCGGCGCGTAGTAGTGGCGCACGATCTGGAACACCGCCTCGCCCGGCTTCATGTGCAGCACCTTGGCCTCGGCCTCGGCGACGTTCACCGAGCTGAACGCCTGCTCGATGCGGTCAATCCGGCGGATGTCCACCGTGTGCACGATCTCGGCGGCGGCGGTCTCCACATCGAGCAGCTTGCGCGTCTGCACCTTGCTGCGCACCGCCACGTAGACGTCGACCAGCGCCAGCGGCCGCACGTCGTGGCGCGGGTAGCGGATCGAGCGCACCCACACGCACGGCGCCTTGCCGAGCCGCGACACCTGGCTCGCGTAGGTGCTCTCCTCGGGCGCCAGCGACTTGCTGGAGAGCACGTGCAGCCGCGTGGCGTTGCCGTGCTGCAGCATGTCCTCGATGGTCTGGATGTTCTGCTCGTAACGCACCGGCGGGCTGGTGGCCACCACCGTCGAGCCCGAACCCTGGCGGCGTGTGATCAGCCCGCGGGTCTCGAGCTGGCGCAACGCCTCGCGCGTGGTGTGCCGGCTGACGCCGAAGGTCTCGCACAGGTCCTTCTCGGTGGGCAGCGACGCACCCACGCCCCAGCGGCCGTCGCGGATCTCGCCCAGCAGGTAGTCCGCGAGCCTCTGGTAGTACGGCCCCGGACCGTCCTTCAGCGCAACCTGTTCCCGACCCATGCGTGCACCCGCCCTCACTTGCCCCCGGCGGAGTATGCCGGGTAATATGTACGGACAACTTAGCACGGCCCCATGCGTCACGCAACCTACTTCGAGGCGGTCGACATCGCGCAGCTGATGCGCGAGTTCCCGGTCGGGGACGCGTTCACCGCGCGCTTCCGCGGCATGGCTGCGCAGGACCTGCGCGCGCACCAGGAGGCGCTGTTCGCGCAGCAGCTGCAGCGCGCGTGGCAGATCCCGTTCTACCAGCGGCTGTGGGGCGGCGCCGGCCTGACGCCGGCCGACGTGCGCGGCCTCGCCGACATCGGCCGGCTGCCGGCGTTCGGCAAGCAGGAGATCATGGACTCGCTGGCGCGCTGCCCGCCGCTGGGCGACCACCACGGGCGCGACATCCCGGTGGACGGGCTGATCCAGCCGATGATCCTGCACACCACCAGCGGCACCACCGGGCGCCCGCAACCGCTGCTGTTCTCGCCGCGCACGCGCGAGGTGCACAACCTGATCCTCGCCCGCGCCTACCTGCTGCAGGGCCTCAAGCCCACGGACGTGATGCACTCGGTCTACGGCCACGGGCCGGTGAACGGCGGCCACTACATCCGCGAGGCGGTGCTGCACTACACGCCGGCCACGCTGGTGTGCGGCGGCACCGGCGTGGAGACGCCGTCGGTCAAGCAGGTGGAGCTGATGCGCGACTTCGGCGCCACGGTGATCGCGGGCTTCGCCGACTACATCCGCCGCCTGGCCGACGTGGCGCGCGAGCAGGGCCTGGTGCCGGGCCGCGACATCCCCGTGCGCATGATCACCGGGCACCTCGCGAAGGACGCGCGCGAGTCGCTCTCCGAGGCCTGGGGCGGCGTCGAGCTGTACGACTGGTACGGCGTGGGCGACACCGGCCTCATCGCCACCGAGGGCCCCGACCACGACGGCATGCACCTGATGGAAGACGCGCACTGGGTGGAGATCTGCGACGTCGACAGCGGCGAGCCGGTGCCGCACGGCGAGGCCGGCGACATGGTGGTGACGTGCCTGTTCTCGCGCGACATCTTCCCGATCATCCGGTTCAACACGCACGACGTCACGCGCTGCCTGACGACGCCGTCCCGGCTCGAGCTGCCGTTCCGCCGCATCGAGGGCTTCCTCGGACGCAGCGACAACATGGTGAAGCTGCGCGGCATCAACGTGTTCCCGCAGGCGATGTCGTCGATCCTTGCCGGCACGCCCGGGTTCGCCGGCGAGTACCTGTGCGTGCTGACGCGCGATGCCTCCGGCCGCGAGGACCTGACGGTGCGCATCGAGATCGGCGGCGAGCGCGGCGAGCCGCAGCGGCTGGCCTGCGCCGACCTGCTCAAGCGCCGGCTGGGCGTGGAGGTGGGCGTGGCGTTGGTGGCGCCGCAGGCACTCGCTGCGCTGACAGGCGTGGAGTCGCGGCAGAAGCCGATCCGGCTGCTCGACCAGCGCAAGACATGAACGAGGAGCCTGCACGGCTGCTGCACCTCACCGCGGCCGAGCAGGCGCGGCGGGTGCGGGCCGGCGAGATCACGGCGGCCGAGTTGCTGAGGCTGCAGCGCGAGGCGATCGCGCGCGACAACCGGGCGATCAACGCCTACGTGCACGTCATCGACTCGGGGCCGCCGCAGGCAGGCTCATCGTCGCTCGCGGGCACGACCTTCGCCGTGAAGGACAACATCGACATGCAGGGCCTGCCGTCGCATGGCGGGCTGCGTGCGCTGCACGCCGAGCCCGCCGCGCGCAGCGCACCGGTCGTGCAGCGGCTGCAGGTTGCCGGCCTCACGGGCCTGGGCAAGCTGAACCAGCACGCGATGGCGCTGGGCGCCACCGGCCACAACGCCGATTTCGGCGACTGCCGCAACCCGCTGCGGCGCACGCATGTGCCCGGCGGCTCCAGCAGCGGCAGCGCGGCAGCCGTGGCGGCGGGCCTGTGCGGCATCGCGCTGGGCACCGACACGATGGGCTCGGTGCGCGTGCCGGCCGCGTACTGCGGCGTGGTCGGGTTCAAGCCGTCGTTCGACGCGCTGCCCACCGAAGGCGTGATGCCGCTGGCGAGCCTGCTCGACCACGTGGGCGTGCTGGCGCGCAGCGTGGAGGATGCGCGGCTCGCCTTCGGCATCCTCGGGCCTGCAGCGCGCGGCGCTTCGGCAGGCCCACCGAACGACATTGCGGCCTTCGAACTGGGCATCCCCGCCGACCTGCCTGCGCTGGGCGCCGATGCCGACGTGGCCGCAGCCTTCGACGCCGCGCTGCGGAGCCTGCGAGACCGCGGCTGGCGCCTGCGCCCGGTGGAGATCCCGATGCAGCGCCTGGGCCTGGTGCGCCGCGCCGGGCTGCTGCTCAGCGAGGCCGAGCTGGCCGTGACGCTCGCGCCGGTGCTGGCCGCGCGCCGCGCCGAGGTGCCGGCCGACCTGCTGGCGATGATCGACTACGGCGCTGGCCGCAGCGCCGTCGACCTGGCCCGCGCGATCGGCCGCATGACCGACCTGGCGCAGTGGGTGATGCGCACACTGGATGCTGTCGACGCGCTGCTGCTGCCCACCACGCCGCAGACGGCCTTCGCGCTCGATGCCCCGGTGCCTGCGAACCAGGCCGACTACACGGTGCTCGCCAACCTGGCCGGCGCCCCGGCCATCAGCCTGCCGCTGCCGGCCCCGCCCGAAGCCCTTCCCGCCGGCCTGCAGGTGGTGGCACGGCGCGGTGACGACCACGCGCTGCTGCAACTGGCCGGCCTGCTCGAAGCGCATCTGGCCGTGCGCGACTGAACGCTCGAATCCCGAGGAGCCCTCGATGCCCGACCCCGTGCTGCGCCGCGTGCCCCGCGACGAGATGACGCCCCGCCTGCAGCAGGAGCACGACACCGCCGTGGCGCTGCGCGACGACGCCACGCTGATCGAGGTCGGCGCGCTGGCACCCGAACTGATGGCCTGGTACCGCGACGAGTTCTACGCGAAGCTCTTCTACGGCGGCCGCGTCGGCACGCGCACCAAGGAACTGCTGCGCTACCGCCTCTCGATGACGCACGGCTGCGCCTACTGCAACAAGGGCAACCGCGTGGCCGCCGAGAAGGCCGGCGTCACGGCCGAACAGCTGCACCACATCCTCGACGAGTCGCACGCCTGTTTCTCCGCGCAGGACCGGGCGGTGCTCAAGCTCGCCGACCAGATCGTGCTGACGAACATGCACGGCCGGCTCACGCCGGCGCTGCACGCCGAGCTGCGCCCGCACTTCGACGACGCGCAGATCTTCGAACTCGGCATGGTGGCGGGCATCCTGACCGGCATGGCCAAGTTCATCTTCACCTACGACCTGGTGGAGCGCGAGGCGAGCTGCCCGATCGTGCCGCTGCCGGCCTGACGGCGCCGCTGGCGGAGCCGCGACGCCCCCGCCGTCAGCCCTTCCAGGGCACCTGCGCCGCGTAGTGCCGCGCGATCTGCTCGCGCGTGGCGATCCACACGCCGCCTTCGCGTGCCCGCTGCGCGGCGTGGGCGAGGAACTTCTGCAATGCCCAGATGCGGCCCGGCCGCCCGATGATGCGCAGGTGCAGGCCCAGCGACATCATGTTGACCTCGTGCTCGCCTTCGGCCAGCGACCACTCGAGATTGTCGATCGCGTACTTCAGCCACTGGTCGGGCGTATACGACGGCTCGGCCCACATCTTCATGTCGTTGTTGTCCACCTGGTACGGCAGCACGACGATGGGGTGGCCGGCCGGGTCTTCCCAGCGCGGCTCGTCGTCGCCGTAGTCGTCCATGTGGTAGAGGAAACCTTCCTCGGCCAGCAGGCGGCGCGTGTGGTCGGTGAGCAGGTAGCGCGACAGCCAGCCGCAGGGCTTGCGGCCGGTGGTGGCCTCGATCGACGCCACGGCCTTGCGGATGTAGGCGCGCTCCTCGTCCTCGTTCATGCGGAACTGGTGCTGCCAGCGCCAGCCGTGCGAGGTCACTTCATGCCCCTGCCGCACGATCTCGCGCGCCAGCTCGGGCGCGCGCTCCAGCGCGAGCGCGCAGGCGGTGAAGGTGGCGGGGATGCCGTGTTCCTCGAGCAGCCGCATCACGCGCGGCGCGCCGCGCGTCAGCCCGTAGCGGTAGTTCGACTCGTTGCCGTGGTTGCGGATGGACTGCTTGAGCGCGATGCCCATCTCGTCGACCGGCTCGGGATACTTGTCGCCATCGACGATGTTTGCCTCGGCGCCCTCCTCGACGTTGACGACGATCGACAGCGCCAGCCGCGCCTGGCCCGGCCAGTGCCAGGGCTTGGGGGACCGTTGGTAGTGCATCGGTTTGCGGCAAGTTGTACGGACATATTATGATGAGCCGGGGTCGGCCGCACAAGCCGCGGGAACCCTACGCATGACCCCTCCTCCACCCGCGATCCACCTGCAGCACGACGGTGCCGCGGTCCGGTTGCTGATCGACCACCCGCAGCGGCGCAACGCGTTCACCCGCGCGATGTGGCGCTCGGTGCCCGGGCTGGTCCGGCAGGCGCTGGAGGCGAGCCCGCGTGCGCTGGTGGTGCAGAGCGCCGTGACCGGGTGTTTCGCCGCCGGGGCCGACATCAGCGAGTTCGAGGCCACGTACGCCACGGCGGCCGAATCGCTGCGCGCCAACGACGAGATCCAGCAGGCCATCGAGGCCCTCGCCGCCTGCCCGGTGCCGACGCTGGCGCTGATCGACGGGCCTTGCATCGGCGGCGGCGTCGCGTTCGCGCTGGCCTGCGACATCCGCCTGGCCAGCGAGCGCGCGAGCTTCGCCGTCACGCCGGCGCGGCTGGGGCTCTCGTACCACCCATCCGACGTGACGCGGCTGGTGCGGGCCTGCGGCCGTGCCGGCGCGGCCGAGCTGCTGTTCAGCGGCCGCGCGTGGAGCGCGCAGCGGGCCGTGGCGCAAGGCCTGGCCAACAGCGTGTCTGCGGCCGCGGACTTCACCACCGAAGCCGAGGCGCTGATCTCGGCGATCTGCGCCAACTCGCTGGACGCGACGCAGGCGCTGAAGCGCTCGCTGTCGGCCGTGGAATGCGACGACGCTGTTGCCGTCGAACGCGCGCGGCAGGAGTTCGAGGCGCAGTTCGCCGCGCCCGATTTCCTCGAAGGGCGCGACGCCTTCCTCGCCCGGCGCACTGCGCAGTTCCCGTCCCACGGATCGTCGAAGGAGCCTCGATGAGCACGCCCACGCCTGCGCCGCACACCGACGCGATCGAGCGCTTCCTCGACCTCGTGCTCCACACGCGCGACGAGCACCTGGGCGCCCAGGCGCTGGCCGCCGCGCAGACCTTCTTCCTCGACACCGTGGGCGTGGCCTGCGCGGGCCGCCTGGCACCGAAGCTGAACGGCATGCTCTCGGCCGCCGGGCACTGGGGCGGGCCGGATGGCGACGCCGGCATCTCGGTGTGGAACACGCCGCACCGCACCCACGCCCCGGCAGCCGCGCTCGTCAACGGCTACCAGTGCCACGCGCTGGAGTACGACTGCGTCTACGAGCCGGGCGTGATCCTGCCGGCCGCCCCGATCTTCTCGGCGCTGATGGTGCAGGCCGAGCGGCTCGCGGCGGCCGGCCGGCCAGCGACCGGGCGCGCCCTGTTGCGAGCGTTCACGGTGGCGGTGGAGGTGTCGTGCACGCTGGGGCTGGCAAGCCGCAGCGCGATGTTCTTCTTCCGCCCGGGCACCACCGGCGTGTTCTCGGCGCTGGCAGCGCTGGCCTGCCTGTCGCCGCTGCCGCGCGAGCAGCTGCGTCACGCGTTCGGCATCGGCTACTCGCAGATGGGCGGCTCGATGCAGGCGCACGAGGAAGGCTCGATGATGCTGGCCATGCAGATGGGCTTCGCCGCGCGCAACGCGGTGATGGCCTACGACATGGCGGCCGCCGGCATCACCGGCCCGGTGGAGGTGCTGGAAGGCCGCTACGGCTTCTTCCACAACTACGAGCATGGGCATGACCTGCCGATGGCGCTGGCGCAAATCGGCGCGCCGTGGAAGGTGACGCAGCTCTCGCACAAGCCCTTCCCCAGCGGCCGCGTGACGCACGGCGCCATCCACACGCTGCGGCTGCTGCGCGCCGAACTCGGGCTGGATCCGGGCACCGTGGCCGACGACGTGCGCGCCATCACCTTCCACTTCCCGCCGCTGGGCCGGCGCCTGGTGGGCCGGCCGATGGTCACGAACCCGACGCCCAACTACGCGCGGCTGTGCGTGCCCTTCGTCTCGGCCACCGAGCTGCTGCACGGCGAGGTGGATCCGGCGAGCTTCACGCCTGCAAGGCTGGCCGACCCGACGATCGAGCGCCTGGCACGCAAGATCGAGGTGCTGGAACGGGAGCACCCGAACCCGAACGCCTTCTACCCGCAGCACCTGCGGCTGGAACTGGCCGACGGCCGCGTGATCGAGCGCGACATCCCGCATGCCTGGGGCCACCCGCTGCTGCCGTTGACGGCGGCCGAGGGCGAGGCCAAGTTCCGCCGCTGCGTGCAACTGGCGCGCGGCGACGACGAGGCGACGCGTCGATCGGTGGATGCCGTGCTGGCGTGGCTGGGGGACCTGCCGCGCGCCACCGACGGCGCCCCGCTGCTGCAGTTCCTGCGCGGCTGACCCTGGCGCCGGGCCGCCGCCGGCTCCGCGCTACTTGCCCATCACGAACGACGGCAGCCAGGTGGCGATGGGCGGGAAGACCACCAGCAGCACGGTGGCCGCCACCATGATGCAGAAGAACGGGATCGACGCGTGCGCGATGCGCAGGATGCTCCAGCCGCTCATGCCCTGCAGCACGAACAGGTTGAAGCCCACCGGCGGCGTGATCTGCGCCAACTCGATCATGATGACGATGTAGATGCCGAACCAGATCGGGTCGAAGCCGGCGGCCTTGATCATCGGCAGCACCACCGCGGTGGTCAGCACGATCATCGACACGCCGTCGAGCAGGCAGCCCATCAGCAGGTAGACGATCGTCAGCGCGAGGACCAGCACGTAGCGCGACAGCTCCAGCGACACCACCCATTGCGACAGCGCCTGCGGGATGCCCGTGAAGCCCATCGCCACGGTGAGGAAGCTCGACGCGCCGAGGATGAACAGGATCATGCAGGTCAACCGCAACGCACCCGACATGCTGGCCAGCAGGTTCTTGCGCGACAGCGACCCGCCCAGCCACGCGATGCCCAGCGAGCCCAGCACGCCCACCGCCGAGGCCTCGTTGGCGGTGGCGAAGCCGGTGGCCATCGAGAAGAAGACGAACAGGATCAGCGCGAGCACCGGGATCAGCTCGCGTGACGAACGCAGCTTCTCGGCCAGCCCGATGCGCCGCTCGGGGCGCGGCACCTTGTCCGGGTTGCGCAACGCCCATATCACGAGGTAGCCTGTGAACATGAGCAGCAGCATGATGCCGGGCACGATGCCGGCGATGAACATGCGGATCACCGAGACGTCGGACGCGACGGCGTACACGATCATCGGGATCGACGGCGGGATCAGGATGCCCAGCGTTCCGGCGCCGCACAGCGAGCCCAGCGTCATGCCGGGGTCGTAGCCACGGCGGCCGAGCTCGGGCAGCGAGATCTTGGCGATCGTGGCGCAGGTGGCCGCCGACGAGCCCGACACCGCGCCGAACAGGCCGCAGCCCAGCACGTTGACGTGCAGCAGCCGGCCGGGCAGCCGGTCGAGCCAGGGTGCCAGGCCGGCGAACAGCTGCTCGGCCAGCCGCGTGCGGAACAGGATCTCGCCCATCCAGATGAACATCGGCAGCGATGCCAGCGTCATCGACGAGTAGGTGTTCCAGTACGAGGTGAACAGGTTGATCGACGGCTTGGTCGACGAGAAGAACGCGACGCCGGCCCAAGCCACCACGCCCAGCGAGACGGCGATCCACACCCCGCCGGCCAGCAACAGGAACAGCAGGCCGATCAGCAGGGCAGGTGCCGACATGCGGGGTCCGGGGATCAGTGCGCCGTGGGCTGGCCGACGGCCGGCGGCTTCTCCGCCACCAGCTCGGCGGCGGGCGTCACCAGCGCGCCGATCGCCTGGTCCAACACCGCCACCCACAACAGCGCCACGCCGACGAGGAAGCTGAGCTGGGGCACCCACACAGGGATCAGCAGCATGCCCTGCGTCAGCTCGTCGGAGCGCCAGCCTTCCCAGAGATAGGCGCCCACGGCCACCAGCATGTAGGTGACGAAGACGAAGCCGATCGCCAGGCAGGCCAGCAGCACCGGCTTGCGCAGTGCCGGCGGCAGACGGTCGACGATGAGGCCGACTCGGATCATCTCGCCGCGCGCGAAGGTGGCCGGCAGCGCGAGAAAGCCGGCCGCCGCGCAGAACCAGCCGATCAGTTCGTTGGCGCCGGTGATGTAGCTGCCGAACCAGCGGAACACCGGCTCGAACACCATCAGCGCGAAGATGCCCAGCAGGAACGCGCCGGCCAGCGCCAGGCAGCCGTCGTAGGTGTAGTCGAGCGCGCGTCGCATCGGCCGGCTGCCGTCGGCCCTACTTGCCGATCTCCTTGCGGTAGGCCGCCAGCGCCGCGATGGCCTCGTCGCCCATCGGCTTGGTGTACTCGTCCCACAGCGGCTTGGTGCGGCTGACCATCTCGTCGACCATGGCCTTGGGCGCATCCGCGACGCTCATGCCGTTGGCCTTGAGGTCGGCCACCTTCTTCTGATGGTCCTGCTTGCTGTTCTCCCAGAACTGGGGCTCCATCTCGCGCGCGATGCGCTCGATGGTGGCCTGCTGCTGCGGCGTCAGCTTCTTCCAGGTGTCCAGGTTGATGGCCATCACGTTGGACGCCCAGATGTGGTTCGTCTGGTAGCCGTACTTCATGAAGTCCCAGTACTTCTGCGCCACCGCGGTGCCCGCCGACGTGGGCACACCGTCGAGCATGCCCGAGCCCAGCGCCTGCAGGATCTCGAGGTTGTTCATCTGCACCGGGGTCATGCCCAGGCGATTGATCCAGTCGGTGGTGAGCCGGTCGAGGCTGCGCATCTTCAGCCCCTTCAGGTCGCCCACTCCGGTGACCGGCTTCTTCACGAAGAAGAACTGGTTGGGCCACGGCACGATGTACAGCGCCTTCTGGTTGTTCTTGGCCAGCACGCCTTCCCACACCGGGCGGAAGTACTTGTGCATCAGCTTGAGCTGGTCGTAGTCGCCCACCAGGAAGGGCAGCGTCTCCACCGCCATCACCGGCGCGCGGCCGGCGTTCTGGAACAACGCGTAGTCGGCCGCGGGAACCACGCCGTCGGCCACCGCGCGCAGCGACTCGTTGGCCTTCACGCCCAGCGTGCCGCCGGGGTGCGTAGCCATCGTCACCTGGCCGTTGGTCTCCTTGGTGACGCGCTCGGCGAACTTGGCCGCGTTCTGCGAGTGGAACTCGCCCGGGCCCCAGGGCACGGAGATGTCGATCTTCACCTGGGCTACCGCCGCCAGCGGCAGCAGCAGCGCCGCAGCGCCGGCAGTCAGAAGCGGGCGCAGCACGCGCCCGATGGTCGATGGCTCAAACATGTGTGGACCTCTTTTCGTGACCCGCGGAACGCACGCATCCGGACTCGGCTGCACCCGCCGCGGCATTCAACAATATGTCCGTACAACTTGCAACCGGCGTTTGTCCGAAGACGTTCTAGCAGGTCGCGTGCCAGCAGGTATGCCGGCCTGCACTGGCGGCATGCGGATGCCGCCGTTCAGTTGGCCTTCGCGGTGAGGTTCACCACCTTGCCGACGGTCTCGTTCCAGCTCTTCACGCACTCGGCACCGCAGCGGGCGGCCCAGCGCGGCAGCACGTGGTCGGTGAGGGCCTTCAGGCGCAGCGCGGCGTCACCGGGCGCGGGCTGCACCAGCACCATCGAGGCGGCAGGGCCCTCGGGGCACTTGCCGCCGGTGTTGCAGGCCAGGCCGATGTCGTTCTCGCGCACGTTCTGCTCGAAGATCGCCTGCTCGAGCTTGGCGTACTGATCCTGCACGATCTTCTTCGTGCCGGCGTCGAGCTTTGCCCAGCTGTTCAGGTTGATCGCCGAGAGCCCGGCGCCCCAGTTGATCGGCAGCGCGTAGAGGTACTTCGCACCGTCGTACCA
Source organism: Rubrivivax sp. (assembly GCA_016789955.1). GTDB lineage: Bacteria > Pseudomonadota > Gammaproteobacteria > Burkholderiales > Burkholderiaceae_C > Rubrivivax. Next base: position 37,577 of record JAEUPB010000004.1, read on the forward strand.
CTTGGCCTTGTAGCCGCCCAGCGTGCCGGTGATGGCGCAGTCGACGACGCCGTTCTGCAGCGCCTGCTGCACCTCGCCGAACGCCATGTTGATGCCCGAGCCCCCGAAGTAGCCCACGAAGTCGGCCTGCGATGCACCGGAGGTGCGCACCTTGCGACCTTTCAGGTCGGCCAGGCTGCGGATCTCGTTGCGGCAGAACAGCACCTGCCCCTGGTACGAGAACAGGCCCAGCACCTTGGCCTTCACGTTCTGCTCGTAGTGCCGCTCGAGGATCGGGCGGAACGCCAGCGTCACCTCGCGGAAGGTCTGGATCGTGGGCGAGACGCCGGCCAGGTCGGTGGCGTCGTTGATCGGGTTGTCGCCGGCCACGAAGCCGAGCTGGCTGGTGCCGACGTCGAACACGCCCTGCCCGAGCAGGCGGAACACCTCGGGGCCCTTCAGGCCCATCTCGTTCCAGGGCTTGAAGTTCGCGGTGATGGCCCCGTTGGTGGCCGCCGGGATCTCCTTGCTCCAGAACGGTGCCTCGAGCTCCTTGGACTGGGTGGTGATGCCCAGGTTGCCGACGACCTGGAAGGTGACCTTGGTCTGGGCAGGCGCCGGGCCTGCGGCGGCGAACAGCGCGGCGGCGACGAGGGATGGCGTGGCGAGCTTCATGGAAGGGCTCCTGGGTGAAAGGGTTGGATGCGCATGGGTTCACGCGCGGGTGGCGGCGAAGAGGGCGGGCAGCCAGAGCGCGATCGACGGGAACGCGACCAGCAGCCCGATCAGCAACAGCATCAGCGCGACGTAGGGCAGCGAGCCGACGACGACGTCGCGGAACGGCCCCTCGCCGCGCACCGACTGCACGACGAACAGGTTCATGCCGATCGGCGGCGTGATCAGCGCCGCCTCGATGAGGATCACGAAGATCACGCCGAACCACACCGGGCTGAACCCCAGCGCCTTGATGATCGGCACCACCACCGGCGTGGTGGCGACCATCAGCGTCAGCGACTCGACGAAGCAGCCCAGCACGATGTAGAGCAGGACGATGGCCGCCAGGATCGCGTACTTCGACCACTGCAACTCGCCCACCCATTTCACGACGACATCGGTGAGGCCGAGCGTGGACAACACGAAGTTGAGGAAGAACGCCGCCATCACGATCAGCATCACCATCGCCGTGGTGCGCACCGTGCCCTCGAAGGTGCGCAGCAGCATCGGCACCGTCAGGCGGCCGCGCACCGCGACCAGCGCCAGCGCGCCGATCACGCCGAGCGCCGACGCCTCGGTGGCGGTGGCCAAGCCGGCGTAGATGGAGCCGACGACGAGCAGGAACAGGAACAGCGGCGGCAGCAGGTGCGGCAGGGCCTGGAGGCGCTCGCGCCAAGGCGCTGCGGCCTTGCGCGGGGCGATCGACGGGTCGATGCGGCAGGCCACGTACACGTAGATCGAGAAGACTCCCGCCAGCAGCAGGCCGGGAATCGCCGCAGCCAGGTACAGGTCGGAGACCGCCGTCTCGGACATCGCGCCGTACAGCACCATGTTGATGCTCGGCGGAATCAGGATGCCCAGCGTGCCGCCGGCGGCGATGGTGCCCAGGAACATGTCGGGCCGGTAGCCATGGCGCTTCATGTTCGGGATCGACACCGTGCCGATGGTGGCTGCCGTCGCGATGCTGGAGCCCGAGGTGGCCGCGAACACGGCCGAGGCCGAGATGTTGGTGTGCATCAGCCCGCCGGGGATGTGCCCCACCCAGCGGTCGAGCGCCGCGTACATCGACTCGGCCACGCCCGAGCGCAGCAGCAGCTCGCCCATCATGATGAACATCGGCACCGCGACGAGGATGAAGTCGGCGCTGGAACTCCACGCGATCTCGCCCAGGCCCCGCAGCAGCGGGAACGTGGAGTAGACCTGCGCCAGCGTGCCGCCCATGATGCCGAGCACGGCGGCCACGAACAGGCTGCTGGCGGCCAGCCCGAGCAGCAGCAGCAGCGAGACGGTCAGCATGCCGGCGACTCCGCGCGCGCGGTGCTGGCGTCGATCTCCTGCTTCAGCGACGCGACGCCCAGCCGCTCGTGCACCGCCTCGTGCCGGCCGCGCAGGCACTGCCACAGGCCCACGACGGCATACAGCAGTGCCAGCAGCGCGAACCACGCCAGCCCGAGCAGCCACAACCCCTGCGGCCAGGCCAGCCGGATCGCCAGCGCCGAGTTGGAGCGCGCGCCGCCGGCCCAGTTGGACATCACCAGCTGCCCGGCCCAGTACAGCAGCACGCAGAGGCACACGGCCAGGCCCGTGCAGGCCGCCACGTCGAGCCAGGCGCGGCCCTTCAACGGCATCTTCACGTACAGCAACTCGATGCGGATGTGCGCGCGCGTGACCAGCGCGTACGACATGCCCAGGCTCGTCGAGATCGCGAACGCGTAGGTCGAGAGCTCGAAGCTCTCGAAGATGTTGAGCTTGAACGCCGCGCGGAACACCACGTCGAGCGAGATCAGCGCGGCCGACACCAGCAGCATCGCGCCGCCCAGCCAGGCCAGCGCGCGCGAGACGCCGGTGCCGATGTCGAACAGTCGCTTCATGCCGGCCGGGCTCGGTTCACGACCACAGCACCAGTTGCCCGTCAGGCAGGCGCCCGACGAACGAGCCGATCGAGATCCGCTCGGCGTTGCCGCCGGCCGGCCCGCCGCTCACCTCGTGCGGGTTGCGTGTGTTGAAGAGCACCACGTCGCCGGCGGTGGGCCGGTAGCTCATCGACGGCGCGCCGGCCACGATGGCGCGATCGAGCCCGTAGCTGCGCGGGATCTCGCCCGCGGCCACCGGCGGGCTCCACGGCGCGTTGTGCACGATGGTGATGCCGCCCTCGGCCAGCTCCTCGGCGAAGAAGTTCCAGCCGAGCTGCGCATCGATGCGGCCGATGGCGTAGTGCGGCGCGTTCAGCGGCGCCCAGTCGGCGTGCAGATCGACGCCCTCGCTGGCGAAACGCACGATGCCGGCGAAGTACGGGCCGGCCTCCTCGCGCGCGATGCCCACCGGGTGCGGCCACACGGCCTGCAGCCGATCGATCAGCCGCTGCACCGCATCGAAGGACCGTGCGCAGACCTGCTGCAGGTCGGCCGCGGCCGCGGGCACCGCCTCGAAGAAGTCGCTCTTCGGCCGGTCCCAGCGGTACTCGTACTGCGCCATGCCGATGTAGCCGATGCGGCGGCCCACGCTGTAGTGGCGGATGTTCCCGGCGCGCGCCGCGGCGGCGAAGGCGCGGCACTCGTCGACGCTGGCGAAACCGGGGATGCGGATGGCAGCGATGCGGTTGTCCAGCAGCAGCGCGAGCGTGCGCACATCCAGCGGATGCTCCACGGCATCCATCCACGTCGGCGCCGGCACGTTCGAACCAGGCGTCGCGGCCGGCACGGCCGCCGCGGCGCTCACGCCTCGGTCACCCAGGTCTTGCGCGGCGGCGTCTTCACCTCGATCTGCTCGCAGTCCTCGAGGGCTTCGCTGTAGTGCTCCACGCCGCGCGGGTGGATCCACGACGTGCCGGCCTCGGCGATGAACTCCTCGCCGCCGATGACCACGCGCATGCGGCCGCTGATGAGGTAGGCCACGGTCTCGTGGTCGTCGTGCTTGTGCACCGGGTCGATCAGGCCCTTCTCGCGGATGACGTGCAGCAGCACCGCCTCGTGGCCGACCATCGCGCGCCGCACTTCCACCCGCCCCTTCGGCTTCGCCCCTTCGACCGACGCGAGCCGCTCGGGGACGAGGTCGCGGATGTGCGTATGGCAGCCGCGCGTGGGCTCGAGGTAGCGCGGGTCGGTCGCAGCGGTCATGGACGTCCTTCCGGATGCGGCGCGCCGCCGCTGCGCGGTAGCCTAGCAGGTCGCCGATGGGTTGTCGACATTGTCGACCGTACAAATCCAACCTGCGGATTCATCACCTGGGAAAGCCCGCATCACACCAAGCTCATTGTGTACAATTTTCTGCCTCAGGACCACCCTCACGGAGGCTGCCTTGGCTGACTCGCTCGGATGGCGCAAGAAGTTCGCCGTGCTGGTGCCGTCGACGAACACGAGCGTGCAGCCCGAGTTCGACGCGATGCGGCCTCCTGGCGTCACCAACCACATCAGCCGCATCCGCATCCCGAACATCCCGCTGCGCGACGATGCCGACTTCCAGCGCCTGATCGAGCTGATCGCCGCCGCGCAGGACGAAGCCGTCGACTCGGTGATGTCGTGCGAGCCCGACCGCCTCGTGCTCGGCATCTCCGCAGAAACCTTCTGGGACGGACTGAAGGCCAGCCGCAGACTCAAGCAGCAGCTCGAGGAACACACGCGGCTGCCGGTGTCGATGGGCTCCGAGGCCTGCGACGCCGCGTTCGCCGCGCTGGGCGTGAAGCGTATCGCGGTGGTCACGCCCTACCAGCCGGTGGGCGACCGCAACGTCGTGCGATTCTTCGAGGAATCGGGCTACGAGGTGAAGCGCATCCGCGGCCTGCGCTGCGAGAGCCCGGTGAAGATCGCGCACGTCGGCGAGGCCGAACTGCGCGATGCACTGCTCGAGCTCGACGGCGACGACATCGACGCCCTCGTGCAGGTCGGCACCAACCTCGCGATGGCGCGGCTGGCCGGCAGCGCCGCGCTGTGGATGCGGCGCCCGGTGATCGCGATCAACACCGCGATCTACTGGCATGCCCTGCGCAGTTCTGGCATCGACGACCGCATCGCCGGCTGGGGCCCGCTGCTCGAGCGCCACTAGGCCCGCCAGCCATGGAAACCGTCGCTTCTCGCATCTACAGCGCCGTCAAGCAGCAGATCATCGACGGCCGCTACGTGCCCGGCGCCCGCATCACCGAACAGCAGGTGGCGGCCGAGTTCCGCTCGTCGCGCACGCCGGTGCGCGAGGCGATGCGGCTGCTGGTGGCCAATGGCTTCGCGGTGTTCAAGCCCAACAGCGGCACGGTGGTGCGCGACTGGTCGCGCGCGCAGATGCAGGAGATCTTCGACCTGCGCGTGCTGATCGAGAGCGAGATCGCGGCGTCGGCCGCGCAGCACATCACCGACGCCGAGCTGGCCGAGTTGATGCGGCTGCAGGATCGCATCGAGGCCCACGACGCGCGTACCCGCCCCGGCCGCCGGCGCAGCGAGGGCACGGATGGCTCCGCCGAACCCCTGGAATCGATCGGCCCGCTGAACCGCGAGTTCCACCGGCTGATCGCCCGGGCCAGCCGCAACGAACGGCTGGCCGCGATGCTCGCCAGCGCCATCGAGATGCCGATCGTGCAGCAGACCTTTCGCCGCTACACGCCCGCTCAGCTCCAGCGCAGCTTCGGCCACCACCGCGAGCTGATCGACGCCTTCGCCGCCCACGACGCCGCCTGGGCGCGCAGCGTGATGAGCTGCCACATCCACGCGGCCCGGCAAGCGATGCTCGCCGACCTGCCGCGCGAGCAGCACTGATCCAAACGCCCGCCCCGCCCCTCGCCTCGCCATGGCCCTCGAACACATCACCATCCTCGACCTGACGCACATGCTGTCGGGCCCCTACGGCGCCATGCTGCTCACCGACCTGGGCGCACGCACGATCAAGGTCGAGCCCCCCGGCACCGGCGAAGGCACGCGGCGGCTGCTGGAGCACGACCCCGACTACTCGCGCGACGGCATGGGGGCCTACTTCCTGACGCTCAACCGCAGCAAGCGCAGCGTCTGCATCGACCTGAAGCGCGAGGCCGGGCGCGCGGTGTTCCTCGATCTCGTGAAACACGCCGACGTGGTGTTCGACAACTTCAGCGTCGGCGTGCCGAAGCGGCTGGGCATCGACCACGAGACGCTGGCGAAGATCAACCCGCGCATCGTCACCTGTTCGGTGACGGGCTTCGGCGAGACCGGACCCGATACCGAGCGGCCCGCGTTCGACCAGGTGGTGCAGGCGATGGGCGGCGGCATGTCCATCACGGGCACGCCGGCCACCGGCCCGATGCGCAGCGGCATCCCGATCGGCGACCTCGGCGGCGGCATCTTCGGCGCGCTGGGCGTGCTGGCCGCGCTGGCCGAGCGCGAGCGCACCGGGCGCGGGCAGCATGTCGACGTGTCGATGCTCGACGTGCAGGTCTCGATGCTCAACTACATGGCCACGATGCACCTGATGTCGGGCATCGTGCCCACGGGCATCGGCAACGGCCACTTCGTGCACGTGCCCTACAACTGCTACCCCACGGCCGACGGCCACGTCATCGTGGCCTGCATCGGCGACCCGTTCTTCGAACGCTTCGCCGCCTTCATCGGCATCCCCGAGCTCGACGACCCCGCGCTGCGGCAGCAACCGGTGCGCTACGCGGCGCGCGAACGCATCGATGCGCTGGTGGCCGAGCGCCTGCGCACGCGCCCCACCGCGGAGTGGGTGCAGCGGCTGCGCGAGGCGCGCATCCCCTGCGGGCCGGTGAACAGCTTCGAGCAGGTGCTGAACGACCCGCAGGTGCGTGCACGCGGCATGGTGGTGGACGTGCCGCTGCCCGGCGGTGGTTCGGTGCCGCAGCCCGGCAACCCGGTGAAGCTGTCTGGCTCGGCCGAGCGCCCGCACACGCCGCCGCCGACGCTGGGCGCGCACACCGACGAGGTGCTGGGCGGCATCGTCGGCTACGACGCGGCCCGCATCGCTGCGCTGCGCGAGGCAGGAGCAGTGGGATGAGCGGCAGCATGGATCGACTCTTCATCACCGACGTCTCGCCGCGCGACGGGCTGCAGAACCAGCCCACGCCGGTGAGCACCGAGGCCAAGGCCGGGTTGATCCGGCTGCTGGCGCAGGCCGGCGTGGCCAGCGTCGAGGCGACGAGCTTCGTCTCGCCCAAGGCGGTGCCGCAGATGGCCGATGCCGGCCAGCTGCTGGCGCAGGTGCAGGGTGAACTGCCCGACCTGCGCGTGTCGGTGCTGGTGCCCAACCTGAAGGGGCTGGAGCGCGCCCGCGCCGCCAGCGCGCGCGAGATCGCGGTGGTGCTCTCGGCCACCGAGACGATGAACCGCCGCAACATCAACATGGGCCTGGACGAGGCGGTGCAGGTCAGCGAGCAGACGCTGCAGGCCGCCGCCGCGGCCGGACTGCGCACGCGTGCCTACGTGGCGGTGGCCTTCGACTGCCCGTTCGAGGGCGCCGTGCCGCTGGACCGCGTGGTGTCCCTGGCGCATCGCATGCGCGTGGCCGGCGCCGGCGAGGTGGTGATCGCCGACACCATCGGTGCCGCCGCGCCCGGCATGGTGCGCGAGCGTCTACAGGCGATCCTGCAGGCCGTGCCGCAGCAGCAGCTCGCCGCGCACTTCCACGACACCCGCGGGCTCGGCGCGGCCAACGCCTGGGCCGCCATCGAGGCCGGCGTCCGGCGGCTGGACGCCAGCGCCGGCGGGCTCGGCGGCTGCCCGTTCGCGCCCGGCGCCGCGGGCAACGTGGCCACCGAGGACCTGGTGCTGATGGCCGAGCGCAGCGGCCTGGCCACCGGCATCGACCTCGACGGCCTGCTGCGGGCGATCGACCACGTCGAGGCCCGGCTCGGGCGTCCGCTGGGCGGACGGTCGATCGCCTGGTTGCGCCGGCGCCGCCCGGCCGCCTGACACTCGCTCCCACCCACGTTCCGGAGATCCGCATGGACCACCTCGGCTGGCGCATGAAGTTCGGCCTGCTCGGCCCCTCGACCAACACCATCGTGCAGCCCGACATGGACGACCTGCGGCCCGTGGGCGTGACGAACCACTACGGGCGCATCGAGATCCCCGGCATGTCGGTGGCGTCCGACGAGGACTTCCTGCGACTCGTGCAGATGATCAAGGACAACACGCTGCACGCCATCGATGTGCTGAAGACCTGCGAGATGGGCGCGATGGTGATGGGCATGTCGGCCACCACGTTCTGGGACGGCCGCAAGGGCGCCGAGGCGTACGTGAAGATGCTCGAGGACCGGGCCGAGGTGCCGGTGTCGTGCGGCTCGTTCTCGGTGGAGGCGGCGCTGAACGCCTACGGGGCCAAGCGCGTGTCGTTCCTGTCGCCCTACTTCGACGTGGCCAACGCGCAGGTGCGCCGCTTCCTCGAGGACTGCGGGTTCACCGTGGTGCGAGACGTCGCGCTGAAGCGGCCGAGCCCGGTGCAGATCGCCCACAGCACCGACGCGATGTGCCGCAAGGCGATCCTCGAGCTCGACGGCGACGATGTCGACGCGATCGTGCAGGTCGGCACCAATCTGTCGATGGTGCGCATGGCTGCCGCGGCCGAGCTGTTCCTCGGCAAGCCGGTGATCGCGATCAACACCGCCACCTACTGGCGCGCACTGCGCAACGCCAGCCTCCCCGACCGCAAGGACGGCTTCGGCACGCTGATGAGCCACCACTGACGGGTGCTTGCACTTCGGTCCAGGCGAACCGAGACTTCGGCCGCGCGTGCTGGATGTGGGGCGGCCCCGGCCCCACTGTTCGGGTCTCCCCAAACCGCTGGAGACCGTCATGCAACTGCTCTACAAGTCCCGCGACCGCCATGCGCAGCGCCTGCGCGACTGGGCCCTGGCCCGCACGAAGGCCGTGCTGCGACGCATGGCCTGGCGGGTGTCGCAGGCGTCGGTGCAGATGACCGACGTCGATGGACCCCGCCACGGCGTGGACAAGCGCTGCCAGGTGTCGCTGGTGGCCACCGACGGCGCGCCGGTCGTCGTGACCGCCACCGCGCGCGACTGGCGCACCGCGCTGAACCAGGCGCTGGGCCGCGCGCTCGAAGTGCTGCGGCGGATGTTCGGCCGCACGCAGCACGCCCGGCGCGCCGAGCGCCACTTCATCCGCGACGAACGGCAGGCCGCCTCGTCGCGATCATCCGCGTGACGCACCGGCCATGCCACCCGAGGAGCCTCGCATGAAGTGGATGATCTGGACCATTGGCGGCCTGCTGGCCGCGGCATGGTCGGTGGCGCTGGCGCTGGTGGCCCTGCTGTTGGGACTGGTCGGCGACCTGCTGCAGAGCGCCGGGCCGGCGGGCGCCACGGTGCCGGCACTGCCCACCGAGGTGCCGGCCGGACTGGCGTCGTGGCTGCCGACATGGCTGCCGGCCTGGATGCAGGTGTCGCTGACGGCGTGGATCGACCCGGCGGCGTGGGCCGCGCTCGTGCACGGCGTGCAGCAGGCACTGGCGTACGGGCAATCGGTGCTGCCGGCCCTGGGCAAGGCCACCGGCTGGATCGAGACGCTGGTGTGGATCGTGTGGGGCCTGGGGATGCTCGGGATGCTGGCGGTGGCCGCGGTCTCCCACGGACTGCTGGCCCGACGCGCGGCGATGTCTGCGCCGGCGGGCTGATGCGCCGCCCCGCATGATCCGGCCGGAGCGGTTCCGCGAGGCCGCGGCTCACGCCGGCTCGGTGAGCGTCGGGGACGTGCTGCACCTGCACGGGCGTGCCTCGTGGCCGGCCCTGCTGATCGTGCTGGCCGCGCTCAGCACGATCCCGATCGCCGGCGTCGGCACGGCGCTGAGCCTGCCGCTGTTCGCCATCGCCTGGCGGTGGCCGAGCACCATCCGGCGTACGCCCGGGACGGGCTTGCCGCTGCCGGAGCGCGTGCGCTCGCTGCAGATCGGCGCGTGCTGGTCCCCGCGCTGCCTGCGCCTGTTCGCCGCGCTGCACGACGCGGCGCGCTCGTTGATGCGGCGGCGCTGGGCGGGTCTGCGCCACCCACGCATCGCCTCGGCGTGGCGGGCGTGGATCGCCGCCATGGCGCTGGTGATCCTGTTGCCGCTGCCGTTCGGCAACGTGCTCCCCGCGCTGAGCCTGTCACTGCTCGGCCTCGGCTGGATCCACCGCGACGGTCTGGCGCTGCTGCTGTCGCTGGGCGTGGGCACGGCCGCGGTGGCCTACGCCGCGCTATCTGCGCACCTGCTCGCGGCGCTGGTGACGCGGGCGCTGTCGATGTGGGCGTGAATGCACGCGGCCATGCGGGAGTCAACCCCGCTCACCGCACCCGCCCCCGTGCGTCACCGCACCGTGTAGCCGCGGCCTTCGAGGCAGGCCGTGCGGGCGCGCTGGTAGTCGCTGCGCCGCGCGGCATCGGTGGTGGAGACGGTGTTGCCGGTGGCCAGCGCCGTCGGGTCGAAGTTCGTCTGCGACACGGCCCAGCGATGGCACTCGTACTCGTCGCTGGCCTGCTGCTGCGCACTCTGGCCGTTGCGCGGATAGACGTACATGCGGTCGGGACCGCTGGCCACCGGGTTGCCTTCGGGCACCGGCGGCGCCGCCACCTCGTAGCCACCGCCCGGGTGCTCGCGGTAGTACACGCCGTTGGCGTACAGGTAGGCGATGCCGGCGATGGTGATGACCGTGGCGAAGGTCGGCAGGTCGGACACCACCACGCCGTAAGGCGGGCGCACCACCACGTAGCCGCGGGCGCCGGGGCCCCACCAGATGCCATCGAGGTAGCGGTAGTTCACCCCGCCCCACACCACCCAGCGCGAATGCGAGGGCGGCGCGCGGTACACCGTGCCCGGCGCGGGGTAGTAGTGGTTGTGGCCGTGGGCCCCGTCGTACCAGCGGCCGGGGGTGCCGCGATCAGCGCCACGATCCCATCCGGGCGAGCGATCGGGCTGCGGCCCGGGCGTCCCAGGCGCACCGGGCGTGCCCCGCTCGCCTCGCGACCGATCCGCCGGCGGCGGCATCGAAGGCCGCCCGCCGCCGTCGCCCCGCGGCGCCACCTGCGGCGGCCCGCTGTGCTCAGGGCGTTCGCGGTCACGATCGCCCCGATCCCGTTGTGCGCTGGCGGCGAGCGGCGCGCACGCCATCGCGGCTGCCACGGCGCAGGCGATGCCACGGCGGAGGGTGAGGCGGGTCACGGACGTCATGAGAAATCTCCGATCATTCGACGCGATAGCCGCGCCCACCCATGCAAGCCGACATCGCGCGGCGGAAGCCGTCCATCGGCATGCGGGCGCGCGCATCCATCTCGGCGTTGCGCGCGGCGGCCACTTCGGCGGCGCGCTGTCGCGACTCGTTGGCGGCCGCGCCGAGCGCAGCACCGAAGATCGCGCCGATGATCGCATTGCTGCCGGCGTGCCGCGGCGACGAGACCGCCGCGCCGATCACCGCGCCGGTGGCGGCACCCGCCACCACATCGGCTGCGGGCGGCACCTGTGGAGGCCCGGCCACGCGGGGCGGCTGCATCGTGGGCGTCATGCCCGGATCGAAACCCGTCTCGCGCACGGCCCACCGGTAGCACTCGTAGCGGTCGCGGTCCTGCTGCTCGGCCGACTGGCCGCGCTCGGGGTAGAAGAACATCGGCGCGCTGGCCACCGGCGTCGGAGGCGGCGGTGCGGGGCGCGTGCGGTAGGGATGGCCGACGGGGGCCACCACGCAGCCGCCGAGCAGCGCCACCACGGCGGCAGCGGCTCCGAGGCGCCCAGCAGGCAGCACGTTCCAGGGTCGGGCTTGCGGTCGATCGATACGTCCGGTCATGGCCTGCCAACGGCAGGCCGCGGGGCTGCGTTGACCCCTGGCCACGTAAAGGTTCGCAAAGGCCGTGCGTCGGCCCCGATGCGGGAAGCCTGCAGCGCCGGCCAGAATGCACCGTGCCCACCGAGACCGTTCAGGCCCTGCTCTTCACCGACGTCGTCGACAGCACGGCCATGGTCCAGCGGCTCGGACCCGAGGCCGCCGCCACGGTCTGGGCCGAGCACGACCGCCACGCGCGAGCGCTGATGTCCCGCCACGGCGGCCGCGAGATCGACCGCAGCGACGGCTTCTTGCTTCTCTTCGACGATGCCACGAGCGCCGCGCGGTTCGCGGATGGCTACCACCGCGCGCTGGCAGCGATGGGGCTCACGGCCCGCGTCGGGCTGCATGTGGGCAGGGTTTCGCTGCGCCGCAACGAGGCCGACGCCATCGCCCGCGGCGCCAAGCCGCTGGAGGTCGATGGCCTGGCCAAGCCCGTCGCGGCCCGCCTGATGGCGCTGGCCCCGGGGGGCCGCACGTTGCTGAGCGCTGCCGCCCGCGAAGCGCTGCACGATGTGCCGCCCGGGCAGGCGCTGACCGCGCACGGCCACTACCGACTCAAGGGCGTCGACGATCCGCTGGGAGTCCATGAGATCGGCCCGGCCGTCGGACCCCGCGATCCACCGCCGGACAACGACAAGGCCTATCGCGTCGTGCGCGTCGACGAGGACTGGATGCCGGTGCGCGAGGTCCGCCACAACCTGGCACCCGAGCGTGACGCCTTCGTGGGCCGCGCGCGCGAGTTGCGCGAACTCGGCGACCGGCTGGCAGGAGGCCAGCGGTTGCTGACGGTCCTGGGCTCGGGAGGCACCGGCAAGACACGCCTGGTCCGCCGCTACGCCCGGGCATGGCTGGGTGAATGGCCTGGCGGCGTGACCTTCTGCGACCTGAGCGATGCGCGCGATGTCGGCGGCATCTGCGCGGCGGCTGCTTCGGCACTGGGCGTGTCGCTGGGCCGCGACGATCCGGTCGCCCAGATCGGGCATGTGCTCGAGCGACGCGGGCGCAACCTCGTCATCCTCGACAACTTCGAGCAGGTCGCCGCCGACGCTGCAGCCACGCTGGGACTCTGGGCGGACCGAGCGTTCGATGCGACGTTCGTGGTCACGAGCCGCGAGCGACTGCACCTGGCGGGCGAACAGACGCTGCTGCTCGACCCGCTGCCGATGGACGGCGACGCCATCGACCTGTTCGCCGTACGCGCCCGGGCGCAGCGGGCCGGATTCGAACTGGACCCCTGCCGCCACGACGTGGCCCGCATCGTGCAACTGCTCGACGGCCTGCCGCTGGCCATCGAACTGGCCGCGGCCCGCGTGCGCATCCTGTCGCCCGCGCAGATCCTGCAGCGGCTCTCCGATCGCTTCGTGCTGCTGGCAGGCGCGCGCGGCGCCACGGCCCGACAGACCACGCTGCGCGCGGCCATCGACTGGAGCTGGGAACTGCTGGCACCGTGGGAGCAGTCGGCACTGGCGCAATGCTCGGTCTTCGACGGCGGATTCACGCTGGCGGCCGCCGAGGCGGTGCTCGACCTGGCCCCCTGGGCCGACGCGCCGACCGCGCTCGACGTCGTGCAGGCCCTGGTGGACAAGAGCCTGCTGCGCACCTGGCATCCGGGAGGAGGCCGCGTCGACATCGCCGAGCCCTTCTTCGGCATGTACATGAGCATCCACCAGTACGCGAGCCAGCGCCTCGCGCAGGCCGGGCCCGGCGCGGTGCGAAGCGCCGAGGCGGCGCACGGGCGCCACTACGCCGAACTGGGCACCGATGCCTGCGTGGACACGCTCTTCGGCCACGGCGGCATCGAGCGGCGGCGGGCGCGGGAACTCGAACTGCCCAACGTGCGGGCGGCCTGCGAGCGCGCGGCGGCTCGCGGTGACGCCGAGGCGGCGGTGCTCGCCTGGGTTGCCGCCTGGCAAGTGCTGGAGCAGCGCGGACCGTACGCGCTGGCGCACCGGCTCGGTGTCGCCGTCAGCGCGCTGAGCGGGCTGACCGACGCGCAGCAGGCCAGGGCCTCGCTGACGTTGGGAACGGTCTGCTGGCGCATGGGTCTGCTCGAAGAAAGTCAGCGGGCGCTGGATTGCGCCATGGAGGCCGCCGTCCGAACCGGGGACGGGCGTCGGATCGCCGCTGCGTACGGCCAGCTCGGCGCGCTGCGCAGGGTGCAGGGCCGCTACCGGGAGGGTCTCGAACTGATCGCCGAAGCCCTTGCGCGGTTTCGCGCGCTGCGCCTGCCCGGCCGGGTCGCCTGGGCCCTGGGGGCTGTCGCCAACCTGCAGATGGACCTCGGGGACCTGGAGCAGGCCCGGACGCACTTCGAACAGGCCTTGGCCCTCGAGCGGGAACACGGCGATCGGGCAATGGCAGCGGTGGACACGGCCAACCTCGGCTCCGTCCTGCTGCAGGTGGGCCGATACGCCGAGGCCCGCGAGTTGCTCGAAGAAGGCGTGAAGCTGCTCCGTGACTCCGGCAACCTGCGCGAACTGGCGCTGGCGCACAACGCCCTCGGGAACATCGGCGTAGACACCGGCCGCTACGCCGACGCCGAAACCCATTTCGACGTCGCGCTGCGCTGCGCGCGCGACGTCGGCGTGCGGCAATACGAGGCCATCCTGCTCGGCAACAAGGCCAATTCCGTCGACGCTGTGGGCCGGCCGGATGAGGCGAAGGTCCTTCACGAGGCCGCACTGGCCCTGCAGCGCGATATCGGCGCGGTGCGCAGCGTCGGGCTCACGCTGGGCAACCTGGCCGAACTCGCCATCCGCCAGGGCCGTCTCGACGAGGCCGAAGCCCAGCTCGACGAAGCGATGGCGATCCATGTCGCGCAAGGCAATCGCAAGTTCGAAGGCTACGCGTGGTGGCACCGCGCGGAGTTGGCGCTGCGCCGCAGCCTGATCGACGACGCCTGCCGCTGCGCCGACGCGGCGACTCTCGCGTTGAACGAAGCCTCCGACGCCATCAACCTCGCGCGGCTGCGCTGCCTGCGGGGCCGAATCGCCTGCGCGGGACGCGATCCCGCCGCCGCGCGGGAGCATCTGCAGGCGGCCGAGACGGCCGCACGCGAACTGGGTGCCGGCGACACCTCACCGCTGGGCCAGGACCTGGCCGCGCTGCGCCAGGCGCTGGCGGCCTCCGGTGCACCCGATGCCTGAGCGCTCAGCCCTTCATCCGCCCCACCGCGCCGATCCACCGCTGCAGCGCCGCCATCTGGTCGGTGACGAACTTGCGCGTGGTCTCGTCGGTGCATTTCCCGCTGCCGGCGTCGAACTTGCCCGCGGCCATGCCGATGAACACCTCGGGCTTGGTCAGCACCATCGCATTGAGGAACAGCATCACCTTGCGCAGGTCGTACTGCACGCGCGCGCCGCCCACCGGGCCGGGCGACGCGGTGAGGATCGCCACCGGCTTCAGCGCCCAGGGCTGGTCTTCGCCGCGGCTCAGCCAGTCGAGCACGTTCTTGATGCCGCCGGGGATCGAGAAGTTGTATTCGGGCGTGGCGATCACCACCGCGTCGGCACGGCGGATGCGCTCGCGCAGCGCGTGCACCACGGGCGGCAGGCCCTGGGCGAACACGTCGCCATCGAACACCGGCACGTCGCGCCAGTCCAGGATGTCCAGCGCCATGCCCTGCGGCATGCACTCGCCGGCGAGGCGCAGCGCCATGCGGTTGATGGAGGCGGCGCGCAGGCTGCCGCAGAGGCCGACGATGTCGAGTGTGCTCATGAGGTGGGTGTTGGTGGAAGGATCGACGCCGCCCGGGCGTCGCGGATGACGACGGCGTAATCATCGCCGCCCTCGCCGGATCGGGCCGCGAGGTCGAGCGCGCGGGCGGCCACGTCGGCCACCGGCGTGGCCACGCCGACCTGGGCAGCGGCCTCGCGGATCAGCG
This sequence comes from Rubrivivax sp., assembly GCA_016789955.1. Taxonomy (GTDB): domain Bacteria; phylum Pseudomonadota; class Gammaproteobacteria; order Burkholderiales; family Burkholderiaceae_C; genus Rubrivivax. The sequence goes on from JAEUPB010000004.1 coordinate 52,936, forward strand.
CCACGTCCTTGCGCATCTGCTCGACGGTGAAGGTGGGCGTGTAGTCGTGCGCTCGCAGCGCGGGCGCCTTGGCCCTGACGATGGGCGACGCGGCGGCGCTGGCCTCGATCACCTGCCACAGCTGCGACCACTCGAGGCCGCCGCGCTCACCCAGCGCCAGTGCCTCGGCCAGCATCGTGCTGGTGCCGACGATGAGCAGGTTGACGACAAGCTTGGCGATGCGCGACTCCTCGCCCGGGCCCAGCCACGCGCGCTGCGGGCCCCAGCAGGCGAGCAGCCCGACGCACGCGTCGTACGCGCCGCGGTCGCCCGACGCATAGACGCTCAGCTGGGCGCGCTCGGCCATCGAGGCGTTGCCCGACACCGGCGCGCGCAGCAGCGCCACGCCGCGCGCCTCGGCCCGGGCGGCGGCCTGGGCCGACGCGGCCGGCGACACGGTGCTGGTGTCGATCCACGTCGCGCCCGGCGGGGCCGCGGCAGCGATCACCGCGCCCACCGCGAGCACCGCGGCATCGTCGGGCAGCGACGTGGCGATCACCGCCCCAGGCCCGTCGAGCAGGTCATCGTGCAGCGCCCGCGCCAGGTCGTCGGACACTGCCAGCCCGCGCTCGCGTGCCAATGCGCGGCGCGCCGGCGAGGGATCGACCGCCAGCACGCGGTGACCGGCCGCGGCCAGGTGCGCAGCCATCGGCAGGCCCATCTTGCCGATGCCGGCGAACACGATGCAGCGCTGGGCGGGGGTCATGGGGAACCGTTCATGCGAGGTTCGTGCGCCCGTCACTGCGCCTTCAGGTCCGCGGCCCTGGCCACGCGGGCCGCCACCTCGACCTCGGTGCGCAGGAAGGCGTTGAATTCGGCGCTGGGCATCACCATCGGCTCGGCACCCAGCTTGGCGAGCTTGTCGACCAGCTCCGGCTGTGCCAGCGCCTTGGCCGCCTCCTGCTGCAGCCGCGCCACCGCCGCCGCGGGCGTGGCGGCGGGCACGACGAGCGCCACCCAGAACGTGTAGTCGGAGCCGGGTACGCCGGCCTCCACGGTGGTGGGCACGTCGGGCAGCAATGCGCTGCGGCGCGCGGTGCTCACGGCCAATGCCTGAAGCTTGCCGTCGCGGATCAGCGACAGCGCCGAGGACAGCGGCGCGAAGAACCAGTCGCTGCGCCCGCCCACCACGTCGGTCATCGCCTCGGGCGTGCCCTTGAACGGCACGTGCACGGCGTTGAGGCCAGCCTGCAGGCGGAACTTCTCGGCGTTGAAGTGCGTGGCGCTGCCCACGCCCGCCGACGCGTAGTTCAGCGCGCCGGGCCTGGCCTTGGCGGCGGCCACCAGGTCGGCCACGCTCTTCCAGCCGCGCGCCGGGCTGACCACCAGCACATTGGGCATCGCGACGATCGGCGTCACGCCGGTCAGGTCCTTCAGCGTGTCGTAGGCCAGGTTGGGGTACAGCGCGGGGTTCACGGCATGGCCCGACGAGGGCACGAGCACCGTGTGCCCGTCGGACTCGCCCTTGGCCACCGCCGCGGCGGCGATGGTCCCTCCGGCACCGGGCCGGTTCTCGATCACCACCGGCTGCCCGAGCCCGCGTGCCATCACCTCGCCCACGGCACGTGCCGCGATGTCGGTGCCGCTGCCGGCCGAGAACGGCACGACGAAGCGCACCGGCTTGGTCGGAAAGGCCTGCTGCGCGTGCACCGGCGTCGCGAACACGGCGGCAGCCAGCACGACGGCGGCCCAGGGAGTGTGCATCGGATGTCTCCTTGTAGGTGTTCAGGCCAGGCCCAGGGCGCCGACGATCTTGCGGCCCGACGCGTTCAGTCGCTCGAGGATCGGCGCGAGATCCACGTCCGCCAGCCGGCCGTGCCGCTTCTTCCAGCGCCCGGCCACCATCACGCTGTCCACGTGTGCGCGGCAGGCCTGGAACACGACCGCGGCCACCGGGTCGTGCAGTGGCTGCATGTCCAGCGTGTCGGCGCGCAGCAGCACGAGGTCGGCCTGCTTGCCGGGGGCCAGCGTGCCGATGCGGTCGAGCTGCCCGAGCATGCGCGCGCCTTCCACGGTCACCCACGACAGCGCCTCGATCGCGGGGATCGTGCTGGTGGGCGGGATGCTGCCGTGCGCGGCGCGGTGCGCGGCGTTGTCCAGCGTGCGCTGCATGCCCAGCGCCACGCGGGCCTGCGTCAGCATGTCGCCCGACAGCACGCTCTCGAGATCGGTGCCCAGCGACGGCGCGCGGCCCAGCGCGCGCAGCCGCCCGGTGAGCGGGTGGCCGTGGCCTTGCGACATCTCGCTCTCGGCCGCGGCCGAGAAGCTCATGCCCAGTGCGCAGAAGCGTGCGAGCTGCGCGTCGTCCAGCGCATGGCCATGCACGATGTTGACGTGCGGGCCCAGCAGCCCCTCGCGCTCGAGCACCTGCCAGCCGTCGGGCGTGCGCGCCGGCCCGCCGCCCTGGTGCAGCGACGCGATGACGCCGAGCTCGCGCGCCATGCGGAAATCGTGCAGCGCCACGTCCAGCGTCGAGTAGTGCGGGCCCAGCACCGCGGCGTGCACCGTCAGCAGCGGCCGGCCCTGGTGCGCCTTCAGCAGCCGCCCGAGCTCCGCGCGGGGGTGCGGCACTTCCCAGAACGGCGTCTCGCCGGGCTTGGGGTCGGGCTTGGGCGTGCCGTGGAAGAACGCGGCGCGGATGCCGCTGCGCAGCAGCGCGTCGACGGCCGCGTCGTTGTGCGCCGGCGTGCGGTTGTTGTGGCACCAGTCGACCAGCGTCGTGGTGCCGGCGTCGAGCTGGTTCAGCGCGCCGGCGAGCGTGGCGATGTGCAGGTCCTCCGGCTCGAACACCGTGGCGAGGCCCGCGTGCATCTTGCGGAAGTACTCCGGCAGCGTCCAGTTCGCGGCCACGCCGCGCAGGGCGGTCTGCCAGGTGTGGTGGTGGGCGTTGACCAGGCCGGGGATGACGATGCAGCCGGTGGCGGCGACCACCTCGGCGTCGTCGGCCACGATGTGCGGCGCGACCTCCACGACGCGGTCGTCCTGCACCAGCACGTCGCCCGGGCGCAGCACGCCCTTCGCGTCCATCGTGACGACGATGCCGCCGCGGATCAGCGTGCGTGACATCAGCTCGACAACCCGTCGTCGACCTTCACGTTCTCGGGCACGAGCGCGAGGCCCGCGTCGGCGGCCAGCTCCTGCAGCAGGATCGCGAAGTCCACCTGGTCATGGCCGCGGCCCACCAGCCGCGAGATCGATTCGCGCGTGGCCGCCGCGGCAGGCATCGCCACGCCCTGCGCCTTCGCGGCGCCCAGGCCGAGGTCCATGTCCTTCAGCAGCAGCTTGGGCGTGAACGTCACCTGGTCGAAGGTGAGGTTGGTCAGCACCGGCGACTTGTAGCGCGTGTACATGCTGCCCAGCACCGAGTCGTTGATGCTCTGCAGGAACACGTGGCGCGGGATGCCCGCCTTCTCGGCGAGCACGGTGATCTCGCACAGGCTCTGGATGATCACGCCGAACATCGTGTTGTGCGCGATCTTCCAGACCCGCGCCAGCTCGCCCTCGCCCACCCACATCACCTGCCGGCCCATCGCGCGCAGCAGGGCCTCGCAGGCGTCGTACTCGGCCCTCGGGCCGGAGGCCACGATCAGCAGCTTGCCGGCCTTGGCCACCTTCGCATTGCCCGACACCGGCGCGCACAGGTAGGCCACGCCCAGCGCCTCGAGCTTCGCGCGGATCTCGGCCGAACCCTCCTGCGAGATCGACGAGCTGTCGACCACGCGCTTCGGCCTGGCGCCGCCGGTGACGAGCCCCCCCTCGCCGAACAGCACCTGCTTCAGGTCGTCGGTGGTCGAGACCATCGTGAACACGCTGTCGCAGGCGGCGAGGTCGAGCTTGCGCTCGACGATGGTGGCGCCGTAGTTCGCCAGCGGCAGCGCCTTCTCGCGCGTGCGGTTCCACACCTGCACGCGGTGGCCAGCGGCGGTGAGCTTCTTCACCATCGCCTCGCCCATGCGGCCGAGGCCTATCCAGCCGATGGTGGGGGTCGGAGTCGTCATCGAAGGTCCTTGGTCTGCCTGTGCGGGCGTCAGTCGACCTGCGCGCCCGAGCGCTTCACGCCTTCGGCCCAGCGCTGCACTTCGGCCTGCGCAAAGGCGGTGAGTTCGGCCGGCGCGAGCGTGCGCGCCTCGATGCCGAGTTCGCCGAGTTTGGCCGCCACGTCGGGCCGTGCCAGCGCCTTCTGCAGCGCGTCGCGCAGCTTCGTCATCACCGGTTCGGGCGTGCGGGCCGGGGCGTACAGCATGAACCACGCGACGAGGTCGAAGTCGGCCACGCCCAGTTCCTGCAGCGCCGGCACGTCGGGCGCCGCGGCGCTGCGGCGCGCGCTGGACGCACCGATCGCCCGCAGCTTGCCGCTCTTCATGTGCGGCAGCACGGCAGCGGGGTGATAGAACATGTAGCCGACCTGCGCCGACATCACGTCGGTCAGCGCCTGCCCGCCCTGGTTGTAGGGCACGTGCACCATCTGCCCGCCCAGGCGCGCGCCGAGCAGTTCGCCGGCCAGGTGCCCCGAGGTGCCGTTGCCCGCCGAGGCGAACGTCAGGCCGCCCGTCTTCGCCGCCTGCGCCTTCACGTCGGCCAGCGTCTTCAGCGGCGAGCCGGCGGCCACCACCAGCAGCGTGGGCGTGTAGCCGACGAAGCCCACCGGCACGAAGTCGCGCAGCGCGTCGTACGGCAGCTTGCGGTAGAGCGTCGGGTTGATCGCGTGCGTGCCCACGGTGCCCATCAGCAGCGTGGCGCCATCGGGCGCGGCCTTGGCGACGAGGTCGCTGCCCACGGTGCCGCCGGCGCCGGGCTTGTTCTCGACGACGACGTTCTGCGCGAGCGCGCCGCCCATCGCCTCGCCGACGAGCCGGCTGACGATGTCGGTGGTGGTGCCGGCAGCGAAAGGCACCACCAGGCGCAGCGGCGCGCCGCCCTGAGCGCACACGGCCGTGGTGGCGAAAGCGCCGGCAGCGGCCAGCGCCGCGAGCGCGAGCCCGCGCCGCAACGTGTGTCGACGGTTCATGTGGCGGTCCTTCCCGAGTTGCCCTCGCCATCGCGCGGCGCCCAGCCCGTGCGCAGCGCCTCGTTGTGCTGCCCGAGCAGCGGCGGCGCGGTCACGCCCAGCGCCCGCTCGCCATCGAAGCTGAGCGGCGAACGCACCGTGCGCCAGGTGCCGCCGGCCGGATGCGGCGCCTCGACGAAAAGCTGCAGGTGCTGCGCCTGCGGATCGTTCGGCACCTCGTCGGTGCGGTACATCGGCGCGTGCGGCACGTCCTCGGCCACCAGGCGGCGGCACCACTCGGCGCGGTCGTGGCGTTGGAAGATCTCGCCCAGCACCTGGATCAACTCGCCCTGGTGCTGGATGCGCGCCTCGCGCGTGGCGAAACGCGGGTCGGCGAAGAAGTCGGGCTGCTTCATCGCCCGCGCCAGACCCTGCCAGAACTTCGGCGGCGACGACATGTGCAGCGCGATCCACAGCCCGTCGCCGCACTCCAGCACGTAGCTCTGCGAAACGCTGGGCCGGCTGTACGGGCCCATCACCTCCTGCTCGGAGAACAGGTGCGTGTAGGCGTCGAGGTTGAAATGCGTCATGGCCTCGAACATCGAGACCTCCACGCGGCGGCCACCCGGCGCACCGGGGGGCGCTGCCGGTGTCGATCGGCCCCGTTCCACCAGCGCCCCGAGGATGCCGAGCGCCGCGTAGAAGCCCGTCATCGCGTCGGCGATCGCCGGCCCCACCACGCGCGGGTTGGCCGGGTTCACCAGCAGCCGCAGGAAGCCGCTGGCGGCCTGCGCCACGGTGTCGTAGCTCGGGCGCGCGGCCGAGGGCCCGTCGCGCCCCCAGCCGCTGATCGCGCAGTACACGATCTGCGGGTTCAGCTCGCGCAACCGCTCTTCGCCACAGCCGATCTCCTCGGCGAAGCCGGGGCGGAAGTTCTGGATGTAGACATCGGCCTCACACACCAGGCGGTCGAAGGCCTCGCGGTCGTCGGCCTTGCGCGTGTCCAGCTCGATGCTGCGCTTGTTGCGGTTGTAGGTCTGGAAGTGCGGACTGTAGAGGCCGCCCTTGAAGGCGCGGAACGGGTCGCCGGCGCCGGGCAGCTCGACCTTCACGACGTCGGCGCCCAGGTCGGCCAGCAGCATGCCGGCGCAGGGGCCGGTGATGAAGGTGCCGTGCTCGAGCACGCGCACGCCCGCCAGGACTCCGCTCATCCGCGCCCCGCCTTCTTCATCGTCACGCCCTTGGGCAGCTCGCCGGTGTAGACCTGCTCGCGCGTGGCCTGGTACGAGAGTGCGAAGCCGATCGGCCGCTGCATCTCCTCGGTGAGGTGGGCGATGAGGCCCGCCGTGCGCGCGAGGATGGGCACGCCGCGCAAGGCGTCGGCCGGGAAGCCCACGTCGAGCAGCACCGCCGGGATCGCCGCCGAGACGTTGAGCCGCAGGTCGCGGCCCGTGAGGTCCGGCAGCACGCGCTCCACCGCCTCGGCGATGGCCACGAAGTGCCCCGCGGTGCCGGCCTCGCGGCCGACCTCGAACAGGCGCGCCACGCGCGGATCGCGCTCCTTGTGCTGCGGGTGGCCGTAGCCGGGGATCGCGCGCTTCGCGGCGCGCAGCTCGCGCACGATGTCGGCCGCGGCCGCGTCGAGCGTCACGCCCTGCTCCTTCGCACGCGCGTCGATGCGCAGGAAGAGCCGGCCGGCATCTTCCGACGCCCCCAGGATCACCGAGCCGCAGCCGAGGATGCCGGCGGCCACGGCACCCTGCAGCGCGTCGGGCGCCGCGGCCAGCGTCATGCGGCTCGCCTGCACGCTGGGCACGAGGCCATGCTCGGTGATCGCCACCAGCGTCGCTTCCAGCACGCGGCTGGCCTTGGCATCGGGCCGCTGCCCGGTGACGAGCAGCCAGAAGTAGTCGCTGAACGAGACCTTGCCGATCAGGTCGCGGCACAGGTCGGCGCCGCGCACGACGATGGTCTCGTCGTCGCTGGTGCAGATCGCGCTCTCGGGGACGGTGGCCTTGCCGATCTTCATGCCGGGCTCCTGCTCAGGCCGCCGCGGGCGCGAGCGCGAAGTCGTAGTGCGCCGTGTGGTACGCCTGCTTCATCACGCGCCCGTCGGGCGCCGTGCCGGGCGCGTGCTTGTCGTACGGCACGATCAGGCTGTCGCGCACGCCGAACACCGCGTCGGAATCCAGGTACGGGCTGTCGGCGGCGAACAGGTGCGTGGTCAGCGGCACGTGGCCCTTGGCGTAGACCATCATGTGCACGTGGCCGGGCCGGTTCGGGTGTCGCCCCATCGCGCGCAGCATGTCGCCCACCGGGCCGTCTGCCGGCACCGGGTAGTAGGTCGGCTTGATCGACCAGAAGCGGTAGCCGCCCTGCTCGTCGGTGTAGAAGCGCGCGCGCAGCCGCATGCCGGCCTCATCGCCGAGCTGCATGTCGTAGACGCCCTCGCCGTCGCCCGACCACACGTCCACGCAGCAGTTCGCCAGCGCGCGGCCATGCGTGTCGGTGACGCGGCCGCTGTAGTACGCGGGCTCGCCGGGCATGCCTTCGCCGATGTCGCTGCCCAGCGGCAGCACCGGCGAGCCTTCCCAGTAGAACGGGCCCTGAACGGTGGCCTCGGTGGGCTTCTGCGTGGCCGTGGCATCGGCCAGCGCGGCGGCCGAGCGGCGCGCCTGCTCCAGCGCCACGACGAGCATCGAAATGCCCAGCGTGTCGGAGAGCAGGATGAACTCCTGGCGCTTGTCGTCGCAGGTCTGGCCGACGCGGGTGAGGAACTGGATCGCGCTCATCCACTCGTCGGGTTTCAGGTCCACCTCGCGGATCAGCGCGTGCGCATGCTGCACCACGGCGGTGAGGATCTGCGTGAAGCGCGGGTCGGCGTTCGGGTCGATGCGGTCGAGCACGGCCTGGGTGAGGTCGGCGGTCTGGTGCTGGGTCATGCGAGGCTCCTCGAAGTGGCCGGTGAGGCGGCGGCGCGGACCAGGGGGTCCACGGGATAGTCGACCTGGTGCCGCTCGGTGCGCAGGTCGGCCAGCGCGCGTCGGACGCGCAGGTGTTCGGGATGCTCGGCGTAGGCGGCCAACGCCTCGCGCGAGTCGAAGTCGGTGACGAGCACCACGTCACAGGCGTAGTCGACGCGGCTCTCGTCCAGGCCCACCTCCAGGTGCAGCAGCCCGGGCACGCGGCCGATCAGCGACTCGAACTCGCGCTTCACGCGCGCGGCGTTGGCCGCCCGCGTGGGCTCGTCGTCACCGCGCACACGCCACATCACGATGTGCCGGATCATGCCGTGCCTTCCGGCGGGAATCCGGCCCGCTGCGGCCAGAGGTTGACGAACGCCTGCACCTCCACGGAGCCGTACAGGCCGGCGCAGGTGAACGGCTCGTCGGCCATCCACGCGTGGGCGGCGTCGCGCGACGGGAAGTCGATCGCCAGCAGGCTGCCGATCATCGTGGTGCCGTCGTCGTGGGTGATCGGGCCGGCGAAGGCGATGCGGTCGGCCACCCCGGCGAGGTAGGCCTTGTGCGCGGGCCGCACGCGCTGCCTCAACTCGGCGGTGCCGGGCTTGTCGAGCAGGCGGAAGACGTAGATCACGGGGTGTGTTCCTTCGTCGTCAGTGGCGGGTTCAGCGGCGCCTCACACGCCGAGGTAGGCGCGGCGGATCTCGTCGCGCTGCATCAGGTCGTCGGGCGTGCCGGTGGCGGCGATGCGCCCTTCCTCCAGCACGTAGGCGCGGTGCGCCACGCGCAAGGCGGTGGCCACGTTCTGCTCCACCAGCAGCACGGCGGTGCCGTCGGCGTTGACGCGGCGGATCGCGTCGAACATGCCGGTGGTGATCAGCGGGGAGAGGCCGAGCGACGGCTCGTCCAGCAGCAGCAGCCGCGGCCGCGCCATCAGCGCGCGGCCGATCGCCAGCATCTGCTGCTGCCCGCCGGAGAGCTCGCCGGCCGCCTGCTCGAGCTTCTCCTCGAGCACCGGGAACAGCGCCAGCACCGCGGCCATCGACTCACGCCGCCGCGCCCGCGACGCCGGGTCCCACGGCCGCAGGCCGCCGATCTCGAGGTTCTCGCGCACGCTCATCGAGCCGAACAGCCGCCGGCCCTCGGGCACCAGCGCCACGCCGGCCTCGCACCAGCGGTGCGGCGGCAGCTCGGTCAGAGGCTTTCCGTCGAGCACGATGCGCCCCGAGCGCGCCGGCAGCACGCCGGCCAACGCATTGATCAGCGTGGTCTTCCCGGCACCGTTGGGGCCCACCACGCACAGCAGCTCGCGCTCGCGCAACTCCAGCGACACGCCCCACAGCGCGCCGGCCTCGCCGTAGGCCACGTGCAGGTCGTGCACCTCAAGCACGCGGGGCCTCCATCGCGGGCACGGCCGGCGCAGGTGACAAAGGTACGATCTCCTGCCCCAGGTAGGCGCGCATCACCTCCGGCCGTTGCATCACCTCGGCAGCCGGGCCTTCGGCCAGCAGCTCGCCGTGGTCGAAGACGACGATGCGGTCGGTCAGCGCCATCACCGCGCGCATCACGTGCTCGACGAACACCACGGTGGCACCCTGGTCGCGGATGCGCCGCACCAGCGCCACGGCGTCGTCGATCTCCGCCGGCGTCAGGCCGCACAGCACCTCGTCGAGCAGCACCAGCCGCGGGCGCGAGGCCAGCGCGCGCGCCAGCTCCAGGAACTTGCGCTGGTGCAGGTTCAGTTCGCCGGGCAAGGCCAGCGCCTTGTCCTCGAGCCCGGCGAACGCCAGCCAGCGCATCGCCTCGGCCCGCGCCGCCGCCACGCTGGCGACACCGCCGCCGAACAGAGCCGCCAGCGCCACGTTGTCGAGCACCGTGCGGTGCGCGAACGGCCGCGGGATCTGGTACGTGCGCGCGATGCCCGACCGCGCCACGCGGTGCGCCGGCAGGCCCGTGAGCTCGCGGCCCTCGAAGCTCACGAGGCCGCCGCTGGCCGCGTAGTGCCCGCTGACGACGTTGATGAAGGTCGACTTGCCCGAACCGTTGGGGCCGAGCAGCCCGAGGATCTCGCCGCGCTTCACGTCGACGTCCACGCCCGCCAGCGCCTTCACGCCGCGGAACGACTTGGCCAGGCCCTGCGTGCGCAGCAGCACATCGCCCGCGGCGCCTGCAGGAGCGGCCGCCGGTTCGAGCGGCGCATCGGCCAGCACTGGCGGCACCGTCGCCCGGCGCCGCTGCCACACCTTCTGCAGCCGCGGCAGCACACCATCGGGCATGAACAGGATCGCTCCGATCAGGATCACGCCCACCATCGCCTTGCCGGCCACTGCGGCATTGGCTGCCGTGAAGCTGTACAGCAGCAGCGTGATCAGCACCGCGCCCACCGCCGGCCCGGCCCAATGGCGCGAGCCGCCGAGCACGCTCATCAGCACCACCGTCAGCGGCACCGCGATCGTGAACACCTCGCCGACGGTGACGTAGTTCAGGAACAGCGCGTGGATGCCGCCGGCCACGCCGGCCAGAGCACACGAGACCGCCAGCGCCACCAGCTTGTAGCGGTAGGTGGGCACGCCCATCACCTCGGCGGCGTCCTCGTCGTCGTGGATCGCGAACAGCCCCGCACCCAGCCGCGACACCGAGATGCCCCAGGCCACCAGCAACGTGAGCGCCGCCGTCGCCAGCGCCAGCAGGTAGAAGGTCGACGACGGCGTCGGCCCGAGCTTCGGCACCTCGGCCGCGGCCAGCGAGACGCCGTTGCCGCCGTCGATGGGTGTGTTGACGATCACCGTGCCGAGCACGAAGGTCACGGCCAGCGTCAGCAGCGCGAACACCTCGCCGCGGATGCCCTTGACGCGGAACACGATCGCGCCCACGACCACGCCCAGCGCGCAGGCCACCGCCGCGGCCACCGGCAGCGTGGCCAGGAACGGCCAGTCCCAGCGCGAGATCAGCGTGGCAGTGGTGTACAGGCCTGCGCCGAAGAACGCGCCATGGCCGAACGAGAAGTAGCCGGTGTAGCCCGACAGGATGTTCCAGCTCGTCGCCAGCACCACCCAGTGCAGGATCAGGTACAGCAGCGAGTCGTAGAACGCCGGCAGTCCGAGCGACGGCACGACCGCGAGCGCCGCGGCCGCCGCCACGATCGCCAGCGGCGTGCGCCACGGCTGCGCAGAGGTCGTCATGCCGCTCGGCCCGGCCGCAGCAGCAGGATGCCGATCAGCAGCGCGAACGACACCAGCGGCGCCCACGACGGCGCCGTCACCGCCATCGTCACCGCCTCGCTGACGCCGATCACGATGCCCGCCGCCAGCGGCGCCAGCGCACGGCCCAGGCCGCCGAGCATCACCGCGGCGAACACCACGCCCACCCACGCGTAGATCTGCGACGGCGCCAGCGTGTGGCCCAGCGCCAGGCACACGCCGGCCACTGCGGCCAGCGCCGAGCAGGTGCCGGCCAGCAACAGCGCGTTGCGGCGATCGTGGATGCCGAAGGCGGCGGCGATCGGCGCGTCCTCGGCCGAGGCGCGCAGTGCCTTGCCGAGGTCGGTGTGGCGCAGCACCGCCCACACGGCGAACGCGAGCCCGGCGGAGAACAACAGCGTGATCACCTCAGGCAGCGGCACGTAGAGCCCGGCGACCTTCCAGCGGTACTCGCCGTAGTGCGACTCGAGCTTGCGGAAGTCGGCGGTCCAGATCGACTGGATCAGCGCCTCGACGATGCCGGTGAGGCCGAAGGTCACCAGCAGCGAGTTGAACGGCGTGATCGCGAAGCGCGCCATCGCCGCGTGCAGCCCGGCACCGAGCGCGAAGAACAGCGGCACGATCAGCAGCAGCGACAGCAGCGGATCGACGCCGAGCGCCGCGAGCTGCCAGCACAGGTAGGCCGCGAGGAAGGCGAACGCGAAATGCGCCAGGTTGATCTGGCGCAGCAGCCCCCACGACAGGCTCAGGCCCAGGCCCAGCAGCCCGTACAGCGCGCCGACGAACACGCCCGACAGCACGCTCTGCGCGAGCAGGGTCGCGCTGGGCATCGTGAAGCCCGACATTCGCGGATCGCCTTCTGACTGCTGCTGCTACGGCTACTGCGGTGGCATCAGTTCGACTGGACCTTGGCACCCGGAGCAGCGAACTCGCGCGGCCACACGACCTTCCAGTGGCCGTCCTGCACCTGCTTCACGCGCATCAGGTCGTCACCGTAGTTGCCGGGCCCGTTGAAGCGCAGCTTGCCCTGCAGCGTGTCGACTCGGTTGGCGCGCAGCCAGGCGGCGATGGCCTTGTCGTCCAGGCTCTTGGTGGCCTGCACGCCGGCGTCCAGGATCTGCCACGCGGTGTAGCTGGCGGCGGCCTGCACCTCCACCGCGGTGTCGGGCAGCTTGGCGGCCTTGGCGCGCTCGTTGTAGGTCTTCACGAACTCGGCCGCGCCCGGTGCGTTGGTGAACGGCGGGTGCTCCTCGAAGATGGTCACCGAGAGCGCGTTCTTCGCCTCGGGCAGCGTCACCAGCGGGCCCGGCGCCGGGTACAGGTAGAAGTGCTGCGGCGGCACGTACTCGATCTTCTTCATCGCGTCGAGCAGCAGGTTGCCTTCCAGGCCGATGGCGCCCACCCACACGAAGTCGGGCTTGGCGTCCTTCACGCGGTTGGCGATGGGACCGAAGTCGCGGTTGCCGAACTCCCACTCGAGGAACAGCACCTCGGTGAGGCCGCGCTTCTTGAACACCTCGCGCGCGCCGGCCGAGAGGAACTGGATCGACGGGAACTTGCTCGTCACCACCGCCACCGTCTTCGGCGGCTTCGGGCCTGCGGCCAGCGCATCGAGCACCGTGCCCGGCACCGTGTTGGCGGGGTCGGACCCGAGAGACCAGGCCGGGAACGCGCCGTCGTACTTCGACAGCGACGGGATGCCGAAGGTGTGGTGCACCAGCACCTTGTTGTAGCGCTGCGCCACGCCCATCGCCGACAGGATCGCCCCGGTGGCGTACGGGCCCATCAGCAGGTCGACCTTGTCGGCGGTGACGAGCTGCTCGTACAGCGTGCGCGCCAGGTCGGGCTTGGACTGGTCGTCCTTCAGCACCCACTCGAGCTTGCGGCCCAGCCAGCCGCCGCGCGCGTTGACCTGCTCGATGTAGATCTCGCCGACGAGCTTGTGCACCAGTGCCGTGGCCGACAGCGGCCCGGTGAGCGCCAGCGTGCTGCCGATGCGGATGGGGCCCTGCTGCGCACGGGCCAGGCCCGAGGCGGCGGCCAGGCCCGCGGCGCCTGCGGCGAGCACGGTGCGGCGGGGGATCGAAGGTCGGGTCATGGTCTGTCTCCTGAATGCTTGGGAGGGAGGGGCATGGGAGGCCTCTGCGGGCCTATTCGGCTTTGATCCCGGCGGCACGCACGAGCCGGGTCCAGCGGTCGAGGTCGCGCGCCAGTTGCGTGCGCGCCTCGTCGGCAGGCAGCGGCAACGGTCTGCCGCCCGCCTTGGTGAAGGCATCCTTGATCTCGGCGAACTGCGTCACGCGCTGCAGCTCGCTGCGCAGCCGCGCCAGCACGGCCGCCGGCACCTTGGCCGGGGCGTAGAGGCCGAACCACGACTCGAGGTCGAGGTCCACGCCGCTTTCGCGCAGCGTCGGCAGCTCCGGATGCATCGGGCTGCGCTGCGCGCCCGAAGTGGCCAGGCCGCGCACCGTGCCGCCGGCGATCTGCCCACGCGCCGTGGGGGCCAGGTCGAAGAACAGGTCCACGCGGCCGCCGAGCAGGTCTTGATAGGCCGCCTGCGCGCCCTTGTACGGCACGTGCAGCAGCTCCACACTGGCCAGATGCCACAGCGCCGCGGCGATCACGTGCTGCCCCGAGCCGTTGCCGGCCGAGGCGTAGGTGTAGGCCCGCGGCTGCGCGCGTGCCTTGCCGATCAGGTCGGCCAGCGACGACGCGGCCAGGTCCTTGCGCGCCATCAGCGTGTAGCTGTAGGCCACGGCGTTGCCCAGCGGCTCGAAGTCCTTCTGCGGGTCGTAGCTCAGCGACGGGTACAGCCCGACGTTCAGCACCAGGTTCGACACCGAGCCGACGAGCAGCGTGTAACCGTCGGGCGCGGCCTTGGCGGCCGCATCGGTGCCCACCAGCGTGCCCGAACCCGGGCGGTTCTCCACCACCACCGGCTGGCCCAGGCCCTTGCCCATCGCCTCGGCCAGCGTGCGGCCGACGAAGTCGAAGCCGCCGCCCGGCGGCTGCGGCACGATGAGCTTCAACGGCCGCGCGGGGAAGTCGGCCTGCGCGCGAGCAACCTGAACGGCCGATGCGCCGAGCATCGCAGGCAGCGTGAACAGCAGGGGGCGGCGGCGCAGCATCGCGATCAACGCTCCAGCGGCCCGCCCGCGAGCCACGCCGCGCCGCGGCGGTACAGCGCCTCGACCTGCAGGCCCTTGAGCATCGGCATGTCGCGCTTCACGGTGTAGCCGATGCGCGTCTGGATGTAGGCCAGGTGCCGGTAGCCCTCGGGGAACTCGGCGAGCGTGGCGGCGTCGATCTTGGGCACCGCGGCCGGGTCGATCGGGTCGATGCGGTCCTTCTCGTAGATCGGCTGGCGGTGCAGCAGCTTCCACTGCCCGTCGTGCTTGGTGATGAAGTCGTAGAAGCGGCCCGTGCACACGACGTCGCAGGGCACGCCCTCGACGAGGCCGCGCTGCGAGATCGTCATCTTGGTCTGCGCGATGGCGCGGTCGCCCACCACCTCGATCGCCGAGCCGCCGAGGAAGTGCAGGATGCTGACGCCGCGCGCCCAGCCCTCCTGCGTGACGCGGATGAACTCCGCCCACGGGCCCTGGAACCACGTGGCCATCATCACGCCGTCGGGGTGCCAGCAGGTGGCGAAGCGCTCCCAGTCGCCGGCGTCGCGCCACACCGCCCAGCGCTCGACCAGACGGCGGATCAGCAGTTCGTCGTGCAGCGTGTCATCCATCGCAGCGATCCTCGTTCAGGCGGCTTCGAGCACGAAGTCGAAGTCCAGCGTGTGATACGGCCCCGGGCGGCCATCGGGCCCCGGGCCGGACTCGTGGCGCACCCATGGCGCGATCAGCGAGCGGCGCACGCCGAACACGGCGTCGGTCTCGAGATATCGGTCGCCATCGCGGAACACCTGCGTCGCCAGCGGCCGGTGGCCTTCGGCCCGCACCGCGAAGTTCAGGTGCGCCGGCCGCCACGGATGACGGCCCAGCGCGGCGAGCAGCCGCCCCACGGGACCGTCGTGCGGCACTGCGCAGGGTTGCGCGAGCGGCGTGGTGGCCCGATAGCGGCCCGCTCCGTCGCACGGCAGCTCGGTGCGGCCATCCGCCGCCGCGCAAGGCCACACCTGCACGCGCGCGCCCGGCAGCGGCGTGCCGCCTTGCGAACGCACCTGGCCGCGCACGTAGCAGGGCTCGGCGGCCGCATGATCCTCGGGCGTCGCACACGGGGCCGCGGCCGCGGCCAGCGTGCTCTCGGTGCAGCCCGCCGCGCGGCGTTGACTCCGTGCGGTGACCAGCATCGACAGGCCGAGCACGTCCGACAGCAGCGGCAGCTCGTGCGGGCGTGCCGCCGAGCCGGCTTCGGAGAGCCAGCGCAGGCCCTCGCGCCACTCGGCCTCGGTGAGTTGCACCTCGCGCGCGAACGCGTGCAGGTGCTGCACGAGGCTCGTCATCACCTCGCGCAGCCGCGCATCGCCCGCCTGCGCGTGGCGCGCGATCACGGCCTGGGTGATGGTGTACTCGTCGTTGTGGCGCACGGGGTTCGGTGTTGCAGCCGCAGCAGGTGCAGGCGCGGCGGCCGACTCTAGACTCCACGTTCCGCGCAACAAAGCGCGGCACCTTGAAAGCTTTGTTCCGCTCGGCGGAAAACTCCGGGTAAACATGGATCGCTGGACCGAGATCGAGCTGTTCGTCCAGGTGGCCGAGATGGGCAGCCTGTCGCGTGCGGCCGAATCGCTGGGGCTCTCCAACGCCGCGGCCAGCCGCCACCTCGCGGCGCTGGAAGAGCGCCTCGCCGCGCGCCTCGTGCAGCGCAACACCCGGCGGCTGTCGCTCACCGAGGTGGGCGACGAGTTCTACCGCCGCTGCAAGCCGCTGCTCAGCGAGATGCGCGACGCCGAATCGGCGGTGAACGCCACCGCGCTGAAGCCCACCGGCACGCTGCGCGTGACCGCGTCGCTGAGCTTCTCGATGATCGTCATCGCGCCTTTGCTGCCGCTGTTCGCCGAGCGCTACCCCGACCTGCGCGTGGAGGTGGTGGTGTCCAACCGCTACACCGACCTCATCGAGAACGGCATCGACGTGGCCATCCGCAACCGCGAGTTCGAGGGCGACTCGGCGATCACCGTGCGGCGGCTGGCCGAGACCAGGCGCGTGCTGGCGGCCTCGCCGCAGTACCTGCAGCGGCACGGCACGCCGCGCACGCCCGACGAACTGGCGCGCCACCGCATGCTCGTCTACAACCTGGCCAACCAGCCGCACCTGCTGCGCTTCACGCGCAACGGCGCGGTCACGTCGGTGCCGATCCAGGGCATCCTCGAAGCCAACGACGGCCAGGTGGTGCGCGCCGCGGCCCTCAAGCACCACGGCATCCTGCTGCAGCCGCTCTACATCATCGACGAGGACATCGTCGGCGGCCGCCTGGTGCCGGTGCTGCAGGAGTGGGAGCTGCCGAGCCTGGTGATGAACGTCGCCTACCCCACGCGGCGCCACCTGCCGGCCAAGGTGCGCTGCTTCGTGGACTTCCTCGTCGAGCAGTTCGCCACCCACGACTACGAGCGGCGCTGGACGGCGTGACCCACCGCAAGCGCACCGCGGGTAAGCCCTGCACCGACGAAATGCATTTGTACAAATATGATCGGGCCCCCGTCGGGGCGCCAGGCTCCCTCGGGGCGACCTGGGAGATGGCGTTCCAGAGATCTGTGTCCTTGACAGGGCCCCTCGCGGGCCCTGCTTTCTTGCATCTCGCGCGCCGCTGACCATGCGCGTCATCGACCTGGCCACGTCGGCACTCGCAGCGCTGGTGGCGCTCGTCCGCCGCTTCCACGACCACGGCGTGGTGCTGGCCTACGCCGCCTTCACCGGCGCGCTGGTCGTGGGGTTCACGCTGCTGGCCGAGGCGGCCGCCCAGGCATTCCAGTCAGGGCGCACCGCCGCCGCGTGGGCACCCTGGATCGCCCTGGCCTGGACGCCGGCGCTCACCGTGGCCCTCCTCTGGTGGACCCGGCGCCACGCGCATGGCACCCAGGGCTCGGGCATACCCCAGGTGGTGCGCGCACTCGAGGACGACGTGCCGCCCGACCGTCTCGGCGCCCTGGTCTCGCTGCGGCTCGCGCTGCACAAGGTGGTGCTGGTGTCCGGCGGCATGCTCGCGGGCCTGTCGATCGGCCGCGAGGGACCGACGGTGCAGGTGGGCGCCGGCGCGATGCTGCACGCGCGACGGTGGCTCACGACGCGCTCGGCCATCGACGAGCATGACCTGATGGTGGCGGGCGCTGCGGCCGGCATCGCCGCGGCCTTCAACACGCCGCTGGGCGGCATCGTGTTCGCCTTCGAGCAGCTCACGCGCCGGCGCGGCGTGGCCCACAGCGCGCTGGTCGTCGCCGCCATCGTGCTGGCGGGTTTGGTGGCCGTGTCGGTGTTCGGCAACCACACGTACTTCGGGCGCCTGCGCGTCGAGACGCTGTCGTGGGCGCTGCTCGGCCCCGGGCTGCTGGTGGCCGTGTCCAGCGGGCTGGCCGGCGGGCTGTTCTCGCGGCTGCTCGTCACCTCGCTGTCGCCCGGGCCCGGCCGCCTGCACCTGTGGCGCTCCCGACATCCACTGCGCTTTGCCGCCGGCTGCGCGCTGGCAGTCGCCGTGATCGGCTTCGTCGCCGACGGCACCACCGCCGGGGCCGGCTATGCGCCGACCCGTGCGCTGCTCGACGGCCAGGACTCGCCCGGGCCGCTGTACACCGGCCTCAAGTTCATCGCCACCTGGCTGTCCGCCTGGAGCGGCGTGCCCGCAGGCGTGTTCGCGCCGTCGCTGGCCATCGGCGCCGGCATCGGACATGACGTGGCTGCCCTCCTCGGCGCGCCTCGGGACATCGGCATCGCGCTCATCGCGCTGGGCATGGTGGGGTTCCTCGCGGCCACCACGCAGGGGCCGATCACCGCCTTCATCATCGTCATGGAGATGGTGGCCGGCCAGTCGATGGTGCTCAGCCTGATGGCCTGCGCGCTCGTGGCCAGCGGCGTGTCGCGGGCCGTGGCACGGCCGATGTACACCGAACTGGCGGCGCAGTGCCTGCCGCCGGCGGACCCTCCCCCCGCCGAGCCGCGGTCCGCAGCTTGAGCCTCAGGCTGCCGGCCGGACAGCCCGATCTCCACGGGCGCGGCACGCCGCGGCCGCTCGGCGCAGCCAGTCGGGCACGTCGTCGCGGTGGTAGGGATGCTCATCGGGCTCGATGCCGTCGAGGAAGCGGCGGTAGACGCAGGCCTTGACGAGCGCGACGATGGGCGCCAGCAGCGCCGCCGCACGTTCGGGGTCGCAGCCGGGGCAGGCGCGCTGCCAGGCGGCTGACCAGTGCGCCCGCACCGCCGGCACGTCGGCGGGCGCGATGCGGTCGAGGAACGCCGCCTGGTCCAGCAGCGGGTGGCCGATGCCGCTGTCGCCCCAGTCCAGCAGCACCGGCGGCGCAGCCGGGTCGTCGGTGCGTCGGCGGAAGTTGCCCGGGAAGGCGTCGCCGTGCACCAGCGTGTCGGGCAGGCCGCAGGCCTGCACCTCGGCCCACAGCGCGGGCCACTGCGCCCGCAGCCGGCGCAGTGCATCCACGTCGGCCGGATCGAGGTCGGCCCCGTGCCGCTGGAGCGCGTCGTCGAACCGCCCCGCCAGCGCATCGGCGCGCCAGTCGGTCATGCCGGCCGCTTCCAGCGCATCGATCCGCGAGATCCAGCGCGCCTGCAGCGCCACCAGCGCATCGACCATCGCCGGCAGCTCGACGCCGCCGGCGTCGTAGCGATCCTCACCGGGCACCTCGGCCAGCAGCACACGATGGCCATCGTGGGCCAGCAGTCGCGGCACGCCCTGCCCCTGCAGCAGCCGCAGCACCGCGCCTTCGTGCGCGAGGAACGGCGGCACGGCCTTGAGCCACGCGTGGCCGTGCGAGGTCGGCAGGCGCCACAGGCTCGACAGGTTCCAGCTGCGCACCTGCTCCGGCAGCCCTTCGATGGCGATGCCCTGGGCGGCCAGCTCGGCCCGCGCCCAGTCGAGGTCGGCCCGCGGGCCGCCGGGGCGGGCCCAGGGGAGGCGCAGCGGGTGATCGCGCAGCCGGCCCGACCATGCCCGCAACGGCACGGCGGCGACGTCGACGCGATCGACTTCCCCGAGGTACGTCACCGCACCTCCGGGCGCGCACGGCCGCTCGGCCTCGAGGAAGCGCAGCAGCGTCACCGCGAGACCATGTCGATCGCGCACCGCGTGCACAACCGGGCCGAAGTCCTGCCACCAAGGGGTCTCGGCCTGAAACGGGGGCAAGGCCCCGAGCAGCGTGCCGGCGCGATCGACCAGCACGAGCGTGACGATGCGGGGCGGTGGCGCGGCGGCCGGCATGCGCGGGATGCTACGGGCAGGGGCCGGTCACCGGCCAGCCGGTAGACTGGCCCGACCCACCGTCGGGTGCAGGCGCAAGCGACACGAGGTCGCCCGAGCTGCCGCAGACCGATGAAAGGACTCGCGCGATGCCCTTCCGCTTCCTGTTGCCGCTGGTCTTCAGCGTGCTCACCCACACCGCCTTCGCGCAGGTCGTCAGCACCACGCTGCAGAGCCTGCCTGCCACGCGGCTGGCGAGCCCGTCGACGAGCACGGCCACGTTCGCCGCGGGCATGAGCAAGGACGGCAACAGGACCTACGTCACCACCGCGGCCACGATCGACACCCTCGGAATCACGGCGCAGATCCGCCCCGAGGCGGGCCACGTCGGCCGCCCGGGCAAGCTGTACCTCGTGGTGATGACCGGCCCCGGCCAGTTCATCATGCGCAACCAGGCGGGCGCCTTCTTGCCGTGGAACGGTGACGTGGCCACCCTCACACCCACCAGCACCGTCGCCTCGCTCGCCAGCCTGCAGACGCTCGACGTGTTCTCCGGCGTGCTGGGCATCCCCGGCGAGTTCAGCATCTTCCTCGGCTATGAGGGCGCCGACGGGGTGCTGCACTACACGCCCGCGCCGCTGACCATCGCGCTCATCGTCGACAGCGACCGCGACGGCGTCGCCGATGCTGCCGACCTGTACCCGCTCGACCCGGCGCGCACGATGGCCATCGCGCCGGCTTTCCCGAAAGTGGGCGGCGTGTTCCAGTTCCCCGACTACCCGTCCACGCGGCAGCTGAAGTGGATCCTGGAGCAACTGGCGCTGGGCGCCACGACCCCCACGGCCGACGCGATAACGTCGCGCTTCACCGCAAACGCCCTGGCCACGACCTCGGTGAGCCAGGTGCAGAACCTGCTGCAGACCGCGCGCACCTCGCACCCGAACTCGATCGTGGTGGAGCCCATCAGCGTCTCGCCGACGCTGTTCCGCGGCCTCATCGGCATCGCCGGCAACCCCGGCAGCGGGCGCTACCTGAGTTTCAACGTGAAGTACGCCAGCGGGCTGATCGACAGCTTCTCGCTGACGAACTACCCGCTGAACGCGTTCCTGACGACCGTCGAGAACCAGACGCTGACGATGACGCAGGCTTTCGACAAGCTGGCGGGCCTCGCTTCGGGCACGTCGCTGCTCGTGGCGCGCATCCAGGACAACCGCTGCGTGCCGATCAAGGAGCTCAACGCCACCACGCTGCGATCCACCGGCTCGATCTTCAAGATCTGGGTGCTGGGGGCGCTCGGGCAGGCCGTCAACGACGGCGTGATCTCGCCCACGGCACGAATCCCGCTGGTGGCCTCGGAAGTGGTGCGCAGCTCCAGGCTGGGCACCGAGCCGCTGGGCACGGTGTTCCCGCTGGCCGACATGGCGGCGGCGATGATGGGCATCAGCGACAACACCGCCACCGACCACGTGCACGAACTGGTGGGGCGCGCGCGCGTGGAAGCGATCGTGCGCCAGTTCAACCACTCCGCGCCCGAGCGGCTGACGCCGCTCCTGTCGATCAACGAGATGTTCAACCTGTTCTCCGCCGTCACGCCGGCGCAGGCGATTGCGTACCGCGACGGCACCGAGGACTTCCAGCGCAACTTCCTCAACACGGTGCTGGTGCCGCTGGGCCCGGTGTCCGCGTTCGGCGACAACTACCAGAGCACCTTCTTCAGCGCCGCCTGGATGGCCTCGCCGATGGACATCTGCGCCGCGATGGCGAGCATGCGGCAGTTCAACGATCGCAGCCCGGGCTTCCAGATCATCGACCAGGCGTTCAGCGCCGAGGCGGTGCTGCCCTTCGTGCGCAACCGCTGGGATCGCCTCTGGTTCAAGGGCGGCAGCCTGTCCAACAGCACGGGCGACAAGGTGCTGACCTACGCGTGGATGCTCGAGTCCGACGCCCGCGGCGCCTACGTCGCGGTGTCGATGCACAACGACTTGGGGTTCACGCAGGACCTGAGCAGGCTGGGCATCGACTGGACGATGGCGCGCATCCTGCAGCTGATCGGCGACGGCACGTTCAACTGAGAGTGTGAGAGGCCGCGCGCCCGCGGACGGGCGCCTGACGTTCGATCCGACGCGAATCCGACGCAGCGGCGACGACGCGCGCTGCGGTGGCGGGAAGACTGCGAACCCTGTTCCTGCCCTTCGCCGTCCACCGTTCCACCGGATGTTGCCGATGACTGCCGACACCAGGCGCGCGACGCGCCCGCTCCCGCCACCGATCCGCCGCGCCGCTGCGTCGCTCGCCACCCCCTTGTGCGCAGCCTTGGCGGCCGCAGGGCTCGCGGGGCCTTCCACGCCGGCCCGCGCCGCGGAGATCTACGCCGAGCACTGGGACGGTGGCGCGTCGACGGCCGGCTGGTTGGCCAACACCGGGCAAGGCGCGCTGGTGCCGAACGCGGTCGTCGGCCAGCCGCCGGGCTCGATCGCGAGCGTCTTCGTGGCTCCTGACGAATCGTCGGAGAAAGTCATCGGCGCCGTCTCCGCCGCGCTACCCCTGCGCGGCAACTTCCACGGCCAGCCCTGGCAGGTGTCGTTCGACGCGCTGCGGGAACAGGGCACGGCCACCGAGTTCTCGCTGCGCTACCGCGTCTACGACACCCCGGGCGCCTGGCGGTTGCCGCTGGCCCTGCCCGAGCTGGGGCAATGGACCCACTACGCGGTGGTGTTCGACCCGGAGTGGACCGACGAGGAGGCGCAGGCCGCCGGCTGGATCGCCGAGCCCTACGTGTGGGACTGGGGCACCTCGATGGGCTACGTCACCGCCACCGAGCTGCGCGTGGCACTGGCGGACGACGTCACCACGGCGCTGGTGTACTTCGACAACTTCGTGCAGCAGCACGCCGGCACGGTGCCGACGCCGGCCAGCGCGTTGCTGGTGCTGCTGGGGCTCTCCGGGCTGGGCCTGCGGCGGGCCTCGCGGCGCGGCCTCGCGGGCTGACGTTGCGACGAAACAGGACGGTCGGCGCGATCACCGTCGCAGATCGGCGTCCGCTTCGCGGGAGGCCGCCGCGGGCGTCGCCGTCAGCTCCCGCACCGTCAGCCACAAGCGCAGGTCGAACTCGAGCTGGTGGTAGTCGGGCTCCATGTGCAGGCACAGCGCGTAGAACGCGCGGTCGTGCTCGCGCTCCTTCAGATGCGC
Source organism: Rubrivivax sp. (assembly GCA_016789955.1). GTDB lineage: Bacteria > Pseudomonadota > Gammaproteobacteria > Burkholderiales > Burkholderiaceae_C > Rubrivivax. The sequence continues at coordinate 75,666 of JAEUPB010000004.1, forward strand.
GAGTTCGTGCACGACGATCATGCGCAGGAAGTCGGCCGGCGCGTCCTTGAACAGCGACGCGATGCGGATCTCGCGCTTGGCTTTCAGCTGCGTGCCCTGCACGCGTGAGACCCGCGTGTGCGTGCCCAGCACGTTCGTCAGCAGGTTCAGCTTCGGGTCGTACGTCACCTTCGCCAGCGGCGGCGCGCTCTTCACGTGGCGCGCCTTCAGCTCGGTCACGTACTCGAAGAGGGCGCGCTCGGTGCGCACGTCGTGGGTGTCAGGGTGGCGCCGCGCCACCGCCTCGGCCAGCGTGCCCGCCTCGATCATCGAGGCGACCTGCGCCAGCAGCTCGGGCGCGTAGCCCTGCAGGTACTTCAGCGTCACGCCGGGGGCGCGCCGCGGCGCCAGGCCAGCAGCAGGTTGTTGGCCGGCATCGCCACGCGCTCGTGCAGCACCAGCCCCGCCTGCGCGGCCTCGCGAGCCACGTCGGCCAGGCGGCGCAGGCCCCACGCGGGGTTGCGGCGGCGCAGATCGGCGTCGAACGCCGTGTTGCCGGGCGCGGTGGGCACGTCGTCTTCGAGGTACGGCCCGTAGGTGACGAGCAACCCCTGCGGGGACAGGTGGCGCGCCGCGCCCTGCATCAGGGCCGCGCAGCAGGGCCACGGCGCGATGTGGATCATGTTGGCGCAGTAGACCGCGTCCACCGCGGCCGGCACGCCGGGCCACTGCGGCTGCAGCACGTCCAGCTGAAGCGGCGGCGCCACGCGTTCCAGCTCGGCTCGCCAGGCGGCGATCGATGGCAGCGACGCGGCGTCGGGGTCGCTCGGCAACCAGCGCCAGCCGGGCAGACCGGCGCTGCAGTGCGCGGCATGCTGGCCGGTGCCGCTGGCGATCTCGAGCAGCACGCCGCTCGCAGGCAGCAGCCGCTGCAGCTCGGCCAGGATCGGCGCGGCGTTGCGCTCGGCGGCGGGGCTGTGGAGGCGGTGGTCTGCGGGCATGAGGGCCTGCGGGTTCTGCGTGGATGCGATGGGCAGTGTAGTGAGCGACGACCGATGCGCGCGATGTGCAGCCTGCGACCCTCGGGGTCCTTTGCGGAGGAGACGGATCGACACGGAGCCCACCGGCGCGGGTGCGGCCACGGCGTCATCTCGCCGCCGCCCCGCCGCCCAGCCGGTCAGCCGCTCCCGCGCAGGCCCGGAGACGACGCGGCCGATCCGGCGGTGGTTGCCCGAATGTCATCGTTCCGCAGGGCGCACATGATCGAAGGCCCGAACCGACGGAGCCCGCCCATGGACGACCTCGAAGCCCGCTTGCGCGAGGCCCTTGCCCAGGTCGCGCGCGGCCGGCTGTCGCGGCGCGCCTTCGTGCAGGCGTGCAGCCGCCTGGGCCTGTCGGCACCGCTGGCCGCATCGATGCTCGGCACGGCCGGCGCGCAGACGGGCCGCAGCGGCGGCGCGCCATTCGCCTACCGCCCCACGCGCCGGGGCGGTGGCGGCGTGCTGCGCATCCTGTCGTGGCAGGCGCCGACGCTGCTGAACCAGCACTTCTCCTCCGGTGCCAAGGACGTGCTCGCAGCACGCCTGTTCTACGAGCCGCTGGCCGCCTACGACATCGACGGCTCGCTGCACCCGGTGCTGATCGCCGAGGTGCCGACCCTCGACAACGGCGGCGTCGCGCGCGACGGCCTGTGGGTCACCTGCCGGCTCAAGCGCGGGGTCAGCTGGCACGACGGCGAACCGTTCACCGCCGACGACGTGGTGTTCACCTGCGAGTTCCTCGCCCACGCCGAGGCGGCCGCCTTCACCTCGGGCAGCGTCCAGGGCGTCAAGGCGCGCAAGCTGGACGCGCACACGGTGCGCTTCGACTTCGCGACGCCGCGGCCCGCCTGGGCCGACCTGTTCGTGCTGCAGGTGCTGCCGAAGAAGCACTTCGCCGCCTACACCGGCAGCCGCTCGCGCGAGGCGCCCGGCAACCTTCGGCCGGTCGGCACCGGGCCCTACCGCCTAGTCGAATTCCGCCCCGGCGACCTCGTGCGCGGTGAGGCCAACCCGGCTTACCACATGCCGAACCGGCCGCATTTCGACGCCGTCGAGATCAAGGGCGGTGGCGACAGCCTCTCCGCGGCCCGCTCGGTGCTGCAGACCGGCGACTACGACGTCGCGTGGATGATCGCCGCCGAGGACGACCTGCTGCGCCGGCTCGAGAGCGGCGGCCGCGGCCGCCTCGAGTACGCGCCCGGCGGCGACACCGAGTACATCATGCTGAACCACGCCGACCCGTGGAGCGAGGTCGACGGCGAACGCTCCAGCCCGCGCAGCCGCCACCCGTTCCTGCTCGATCCGGCCGTGCGGCAGGCACTGGCCCACGTGATCGATCGCGACTCGATCCAGCGCTACGTGATGGGCCGCAGCGCGGTGCCGACGCCGAACTTCCTGAACAACCCGGCGCCGTTCAACTCGGTCCGCCGCGGCCTGCCGTTCGACCCGGCACGCGCCGCCGCGCTGCTCGAGGCCGCCGGCTGGACGCGCGGCCGTGACGGCGTGCGCGCCAAGGGGGCACAGCGCCTGAAGATGGTCTTCCACACCAGCACCAGCTCGCCGCGCCAGAAGGTGCAGGCGATCGTCAAGTCGGCCGCGCAGACCGCCGGCATCGAGATGGAACTCAAGGCCACGTCGCCCGCGGTGTACTTCTCGGGCGACCACGGCAACCCCGACACCAGCGGGCGCTTCGTCGCCGACCTGCAGATGCACACCGTCACGCGCGGCGGCACCGATCCCGGGCGGTTCCTGGAGCTGTTCTGCTCGTGGCAGGTGGCCTCGCGCGCCAACAAGTGGCTGCTGCGGAACATCACGCGCTGGCGCAGCGACGAGTACGACCGCGCGTACCGGGCCGCCGAGTCGGAGCTCGATCCGGTGCGGCGGGCGGCGATGCTGATCCGCCTCAACGACACGATCTGCGACGACCTCGCCATCCATCCGCTGTTCGTGCGGCACAAGCTCGCGGCGCTGCGCCACGACATCCAGGCGCCGATCAGCGGCTGGGGGGCCGAGACGGGCCGCATCCACGACTGGTATCGCGCGGGCTGAGCCACCGCCATCGCTCGCCGGCCCGCCGTAACGGACAATACCGTCGTGGACCTGAAACTACCCATCACCATCGTCGACGAGCTGACCGACGGCGAAGTGCGCAGCAGCGGCGAGCTCAACCTCGCCAGCGGCGAGATCGGCAACGTCGCCTACGAGGACTACGACGTCAACGTCGAAGGCCTGCCCGCGCAGCGGAAGGACTACGAGTTCACCGTCGGCATCCTGCGCAACGGCAACCGCGAAGTCGAGTTCCGCGTCGATGTTGACGTGATGAGCGGCCGCTACTCGGCGACGGCGAGCGAGCTGCTCGAGCTGAAGGGCCGCGCGGCGAAGCTGTTCGCGCGGCCGCCGGATTCGTCGCGCCTGCACTGAGCCTGCAGGCCTGACCCTTCACCCGCCGTGCTCGGCGCGCAGCATCTGCGCCGCGCGCACCATCGCCTGCAGCTTGCCCACCGCCACCTCGCGCGGCAGGTACTTCATGCCGCAGTCGGGCGCGAGGATCACGCGCTCCTTGTCGACGTAGGGCAACGCGCGGCGGATGCGCGCGGCCACCACCTCGGGCGTCTCCACCGTCATGTCGTTCAGGTCGATGCAGCCGACCATGATCTGCTGGTCGGGCAGCTGCGCCAGCACGGAGCAGTCGAGCTTGCTCTGCGCCGTCTCGATCGAGACCTGCCTGCAGCTGCAGCCACGCAGCTCCGGCAGGAAGCTGTAGCCGCTCGGCCGTGCGTGGATGATGGCCGCGTAGCCGAAGCAGATGTGCACGGCGGTGGTGCCGGTGATGCCGTCGAGCGCGGCGTTGAGCGCCTTCAGGCCGTACTGCCGCGCCTGCTCGGGCCGGGCCTGCATGTAGGGCTCGTCGATCTGCACGATGTCGGCGCCGGCGGCGAACAGGTCGCGGATCTCGGCGTTCACGGCTTCGGCGTAGTCCATCGCCGCGGCCTCGGCGCTGGGGTAGTGGTCGTTCTGGGCCTGGCAGCTCATCGTGAACGGGCCGGGCACGGTGATCTTCGTGCGGCGGTTCGTGTGCGCCTTCAGGAAGCGCAGGTCGTCCACCTCCACCGCGTGCTTGCGGCGGATGCGGCCGACGATGCGCGGCACCGGGTTCGGGTGGCCGGAGCGGTCGAGCGCGGTGCCGGGGTTGTCGATGTCGATGCCTTCCAGCGCCGTGGCGAAGCGGTTGCTGTAGCTCTCGCGGCGGATCTCGCCGTCGGTGATGATGTCCAGCCCGGCCTCTTCCTGCGCGCGGATCGCCAGCAGCGTGGCGTCGTTCCAGGCCTGCTCCAGGTACGGTTCGGCCACGCGCCACAGCTCGCGCGCCCGCACGCGCGGCGGGAAGCGGCCGGCGAGCTTCTCGCGGTCGATCAGCCAGTCGGGCTGCGGGAAGCTGCCGACCAGGGTGGTGGGGAAGAGCATGCAGGCACCTCGGGCGCGGCGACGCGCGGATGACCGCATTGCAGCGGCGCCAGGCCGGCGCTGGCAATCGGGGCGTGCCCCGGAGGCTGCGCCGCGGCCGCGGAAAACTGTGTTGCGCCGGCCTCGTGCGGTCGCCGGGCCGGCCCCCTAGGCGAAGCGCACGCAGCCTGCTGCAATGAGCGCCATGCGAGCCTTCATCCACCAGCCCCATCCATCGCGCGTGATCTTCGGCGCAGGCGCCTTGCAGCAGCTCTCGGCCGAGGTCGAACGGCTGGGCGCACGCCGCGCGCTGGTGCTGGCCACCCCGGAGCAGCGCGGGGCCGCCGACGCGGTGGCCGCGCTGCTGGGCGGCCGCGCGGCCGGCGTGTACGCCCGCGCCGTGATGCACGTGCCGGTGGAGGTGGCGCGCGAGGCCCGCACCGAAGCGGCGCGGCTGGGCGCCGACTGCGCGGTGGCGGTGGGCGGGGGATCGACCACCGGGCTGGCCAAGGCCATCGCGCTCGAGTCGGCACTGCCCATCATCGCCGTGCCCACCACCTACGCCGGCAGCGAGGTGACGCCGATCTGGGGCCTCACCGAGGGCGGCGTGAAGAAGACCGGCCGCGATGCACGCGTGCTGCCGCGCACGGTGATCTACGACCCCGAGCTGACGCTCGGGCTGCCGCTGGCGATGACCGTGACCAGCGCCTTCAACGCCATCGCCCACGCCGCCGAGGGCCTGTACGCGCCCGATGTGAACCCGGTGATCGCACTGATGGCCGAGGAAGGCATCCGCGCCAGCGCGGCGGCGCTGCCACCGCTGCTGCGCGACGGGCGCGACCTCGCCGCACGCAGCGATGCGCTCTACGGTGCCTGGCTGTGCGGCACCGTGCTGGGCGCCATCACGATGGGGCTGCACCACAAGCTGTGCCACACGCTGGGCGGGACCTTCAACCTGCCGCACGCCGACACCCACACGGTGGTGCTGCCGCATGCGCTGGCCTACAACGCCGCCGCGGCGCCGCAGGCGATGGCGCGCGTGGCGCGGGCGCAGGGCGTGGCGGAAGCCGACGCCGCCGATCCCCTGGCCGCGGCGCGCGCGCTGCACGGGCTGGCGCAGCAGCTGGGCGCGCCGACCTCGCTGGCCCGGCTCGGCATGCCCGCCGAGGGGCTCGACCGCGCGGCCGACCTGGCGGTGTCGGCGCCCTACCCCAACCCGCGGCCGCTGGAACGCGCCGCGTTGCGCGCCTTGCTGCAGCGCGCGTACGATGGGTCGGCGCCCGCGGCCTGAGCCGCCGTGACGCCAGCGGTTCCGCCACGTGTCGATCGGGGCCTTAAGGGTTGCATCACCGGCCCGCGAGACCGCAAGAATCCCCCGCAGAACGTTGCGGAACCGCTGCGACTGAAACATCCCGCAGCATCCCTTAAGTCACCTTAGGGGGGCGCCCCGGACCCCCTTCCATCATCTGTTCGCGACCCGCGGAGCGCCCGGCACCCAGCCTGGCGGCCGCCAGAACTGCGGACAACAAGGATGGGATCGACGATCGCGAGGGAAGCTGCTGCAGCGCCGGGCCGAGGCGCGAAGGCGGCATCGAAAGGCAGGCCGTGGCTGGGCCCGCTGGTGGTGGTCTGGCTGGTCACCGCCTGGATGTTCGGGCGCTCGGGGCTGTTCACGTCGGGCGACGACTTCAGCTACTGGATGGCGGTGGTCGGCGGCACGATGATGCTGCTGGTGCTGCTGTACCCGGCGCGCAAGTACCTGCGCGGGCTGCGCTCGCTGGGCCACGTGCGCATCTGGCTGCACCTGCACCTGGTGTTCGGGCTGCTCGGGCCCTGGCTGATCCTGTCGCACTCCACGTTCCGGCTGGGCTCGCTGAACGCGACCGTGGCGCTGTGGAGCATGGTCATCGTGGTGGCCAGCGGCGTGATCGGGCGCTACCTGTACGTGCGCGTGCACCGCGGGCTCGATGGCGAGCTGACCTCGCTGCGCGAACTGCAGGCGCGGGCCGGCCTCACCGAGAGCGACGCCCGTTCGCGGCTGGCCTTCGCCCCTGACGTGGCGGTGGCGCTGCTGGACTGCGAGCGCCGCGCGATGGCGGTGGCCCCGGGGCTGCCCGGCGCGCTGATGCTCGTGGCGGGGCTGCCGGCGCAACTGTGGTTCGCGCAGCGCCGCTGCCGCCGCATGCTGGAGGCGCCGCTGCGCGCTGCTGCCGCCGAGCGCGGCTGGAGCGATGACGAACTGGCCCGCCGGCGCCGCCACGCGCAGCTGCTGATCGACCGCTACCTGGACGCCGTGCAGCGCGTGGCGCAATACAGCGCCATCGAGCGCGTGTTCGCGCTGTGGCACGTGGCGCACATGCCCTTCGTCGTGCTGCTGTTCCTAAGCGCCATCGTGCACGTGGTGGCGGTGCATGCGTACTGACCGTATGCACGACCGAACGCACCCGCGAGCGGGCCATGCGTGCTGATGGCGCCATCGGAATGCCGGTTCGCAGGCCGCGACGCGCGCAGGCTGCTGGCGTACGCCGCGGCCACGCTGCTTGTGCTGCTGGCGGGCCTGCTGCCGGCGCCGGTGCTGGCTCAGAACATCGAGTCGGTGCTGCGCCCGGGCGACGTGATCCGCGGCCATGCCCGCTGGGAGGAGGAGTGCACGCAGTGCCACGTGCGCTTCGACCGCAACGCGCAGAGCGAGCTGTGCATGGGCTGCCACAAGGACGTGGGGGCTGATGTGAGACAGCGCACCGGCTACCACGGAAGGCTGAAACCGCAGCCCTGCCGCAGCTGCCACACCGACCACAAGGGGCGCGACGCTCGCATCGCCGAGTTCGACCCGCAGCGCTTCGACCACACGCAGACCGACTACGCGCTGCGCGGCCGCCACGCCACCGCGGAGTGCCGCAAGTGCCACCAGCCGGCGCGCAAGTACAGCCAGGCGCCGTCGGACTGCCTCTCCTGCCACCGCGCCGACGACACCCACAAGGGCAGGCTCGGGCCGGCCTGCGCCGACTGCCACACCGAGCAGAACTGGAAGCAGACCCGTTTCGACCACTCGCGCACGCGGTTCGCGCTGACCGGCAAGCACGTCGACACGAAGTGCGAGGACTGCCACAATACCTCGAACCCCAAGGACGCGCCGCGCGAGTGCGTGGGCTGCCACAAGAAGGACGACGACGGCACGCGCGGCCACCGCGGGCGCTACGGCGACAAGTGCGACACCTGCCACGGCACGAAGGCGTGGAAGCCGTCGATCTTCGACCACGACGAGCGCACCAAGTTCTCGCTGCGCGGCCGCCACCGCACCGCCACCTGCACCGCCTGCCACACCGGCCACCTTTATCGAGACAAGGTCGGCAGCGCCTGCATCGACTGCCACCGCAAGGACGACAAGCACGAGGGCGCTCTGGGCCGCGAGTGCCAGGCCTGCCACGGCGAGCAGAACTGGAAGGACACGCCCCGCTTCGACCACGACCGCACGCGCTACCCGCTGCTGGGCAAGCACCGCGACGCGCGCTGCGACGCCTGCCACAAGGACCGCCGCTACCAGGGCACCGCCACCACCTGCGTGGCCTGCCACCGCGCCGACGACCGCCACAAGCCGAGCCTGGGCGACGACTGCGCGGCCTGCCACGTGGAGCAGGGCTGGAAGCAGATGGCGCGCTTCGACCACCAGCGCACCCGCTTCGCGCTCGAAGGCCGCCACCGCGACACGCGCTGCGAGGCCTGCCACAAGGACGCCAACTACCGCGCCACGCCCAGCGACTGCAACGCCTGCCACCGTGGCGACGACAAGCACGCCGCCACGCTGGGGCCGCGCTGCGCCGACTGCCACGACGCGCGCGCCTGGAAGCCGGCGCCGCGCTTCGACCACCAGCGCACGAAGTTCCCGCTGCGCAACGCGCATGCGGCGCGCACCGTGGCCTGCACCGCCTGCCATGCCGACGCGAAGCAGATGCGCAGCACGCCGCTCGAGTGCAACGCCTGCCACGCACGCGACGACAAGCATGCCGGCCAGCTCGGCACGCGCTGCGACTCCTGCCACACCGACGTGCGCTGGACCGACACGCGCTTCGACCACGCGCGTGCCCGCTTCCCGCTGCTCGGGCGCCACCTGGCCGTGCGCTGCAGCGGCTGCCACACGTCGCCGCGCTACCGCGATGCCTCGCGCGAGTGCGTCGGCTGCCATCAGAAGGAGGACAAGCACGCACAACGGTTCGGCACCCTCTGCGAGAGCTGCCACAACGCGCGCAGCTGGCGGCTGTGGAGCTACGACCACGCCGCCCGCGCCCGCTATGCGCTCGACGGCGCGCACGCCCGCATCACCTGCGAGGCCTGCCACAAGGAGCCGGCACCGCGCGGCCGCGCCGCCGCGGAGCTGTCCACGCTGTGCGGCGATTGCCACCAGAAGGACGACCGGCACCAGGGTGCGTTCGGCCCGCAGTGCGACCGCTGCCACGGCACCGGCGACTGGAAGACGTTGCGGCATCGCGGCACGTCGTTGAAACCCTCGGCCGCGGGGCCCGCTGGATGAACGCCCGCCCGGTCTGGACCTGGTTGCGCACGCTGCTGCTCGGCGTGCTGGCCTTGCTGCTGTGGCTGCCGGCGCTGCCTGCCGAAGCCCAGACGGCCACGGCCGGGTTCGATCACCTGCGCACCGGCTTCGCGCTCACCGGGCGCCACGCCACGACGAGTTGCGAGTCGTGCCACCAGGGCGGCGTGCTGCAGGGCACGCCGCGCGATTGCGCGTCGTGCCACCGTTCGGGCCAGCGCTTCGCGCGCGGCAACGTGGTGATGTCGAGCAACCACCTGCCCACCCAGCTGAGCTGCGAGAGCTGCCACGACGCCAAGACCTTCGCCGGCGCCAAGTTCAACCATGCGGGCGTCACCGCCGGCAGTTGCGCGAGCTGCCACAACGGCTCCTCGGCGAGCGGCAAGTCGACCAGCCACGTCACCACGCGGGCGTCGTGCGACGCCTGCCACCGCACCGGCGCCACCTGGTCGCAGCTCTCGGCCTTCGACCACGCCGCCGTGCTGCCGGCAGCGTGCAGCTCGTGCCACAACGGCACGCGCGCCCGCGCCTCCGGCAAGCCCTCGAACCACATCCAGACCACCGCCACGCCCGCGATGGCCGCGGCCGACTGCGACACCTGCCACAAGGGCAGCTACACATCCTGGGCCAACGGGCGCCTGCACGCCAGCGTCAGCGTCACCACCGGCTGCGCCTCGTGCCACAGCGGCACGCAGCTCGGCGCCGGCGGCAAGCCCTCGACGCCGGTGCACGCCAACGTCACCGGCAACTGCGAGAGCTGCCACAAGTCGGCGTCGACGTGGACCGGCGCGAAGGTCGACCACGCCACCTTCAACGACACCACCGCCTGCGGCAGCTGCCACAACGGCACGCAGGGCGTCACCGGCCGCTCGGCGACGCACATGCCCTCGGGCAGCACCAGCTGCGCCGTCTGCCACGGCACCAGCGCGTGGACGCCGTCGAAGTGGAACCACACGCAGATGGCGGTGGCCGCGCAGTGCGCCAGCTGCCACACCGGCGGCTACCCGCCGGCCGACGGCCGGCCCGCCAACCACATCCCCTACGCCACCATCGCGGCCACGGCGTCGGCCAACTGCGACACCTGCCACAAGGGCAGCACCACCACCTGGGCCAACGGCCGCCTGCACGCCAACGCGAGCATCGCCACAGGCTGCGCGGCCTGCCACACCGGCAGCTACCTGGCGGCCGTGGGCAAGCCGTCGAACGCGCTGCACGCCACCGTGGGCAGCGACTGCGAGAGCTGCCACAAGTCGACCTCGGCCTGGGCCGGCGCCAAGGTCGACCACTCCGGCTACAACGACAGCACCACCTGCGCCAACTGCCACAACGGCAGCACCGCCACGGGGAAGGGCTCGACCCACATCCCGTCCGGCAGCACCAACTGCCTGACCTGCCACAACACCGCCGCCTGGGCACCGTCGAAGTGGACCCACGCGCAGCTCGCCGTCACCGGCCAGTGCGCGAGCTGCCACAGCGGCGGCCATCCGCCGGCCGATGGGCGCCCGGCCAACCACATCCCGTATGCCTCGGTGGCGGCCACGGCCTCGGCCAGTTGCGATGCATGCCACAAGGGCAGCTACAGCTCCTGGGCGAACGGCCGCCTGCACAGCAACTTCAGCGTCAGCACCGGCTGCGTCACCTGCCACAACGCGACCTTCCTGAATGCCGTCGGCAAGCCGTCGAACCCGGTGCACGCCACCGTCACCGGCAATTGCGAGAGCTGCCACAAGTCGACGGCGACGTGGTCGGGGGCCAAGGTCGACCACTCGACCTTCAACGACGGCACCGCCTGCGCCACGTGCCACAACGGCACCGGCGCCACCGGCAAGCCGGCGACGCACATCCCGGCCGGCACGCTGAACTGCACCGGCTGCCACACCACGGCGGCCTGGGCGCCGTCGAAGTGGAACCACACGCAGCTGCCGGTGGCCGCGCAGTGCGCGAGCTGCCACACCGGCGGCTACCCGCCGGCCGACGGCCGCGCATCCAACCACATCCCGTACACGTCGGTGCCGGCCGCCGCCTCGGCCAACTGCGACACCTGCCACAAGGGCAGCTACGCCACCTGGGCCACCGGCAAGCTGCACGCGAACGTGAGCGTCTCCAGCGGCTGCGCCACCTGCCATACCGGCGGCTTCGTCAACGCCGTCGGCAAGCCCGGCAACGCCGTGCACGCCACCGTGACCGGCAATTGCGAGAGCTGCCACAAGTCCACGGCGACGTGGTCGGGCGCCAAGGTCGACCATGCCCCCTTCAACGACGGAACCGTCTGCTCGAGCTGCCACAACGGCAGCAGCGCCGGCGGCAAGCCGCCCAGCCACATCCCGGCGGGCTCGCTGAACTGCACGAGCTGCCACACCACCGCCTCGTGGGTGCCGTCGAAGTGGAACCACACGCAGATGTCCGTGGCCTCGCAGTGCACGAGCTGCCACACCGGTGGCTATCCGCCGGCCGATGGGCGCGGGGCCAACCACATCCCCTACGCGTCGATCCCGGTGGCGGCAGCGGCCAACTGCGACGCCTGCCACAAGGGCAGCTACGCGAGCTGGGCCAACGGCCGCTTCCACCCGAACTTCGGCGTCTCCGCGGGCTGCGCCACCTGCCACACGGGCACCTTCCTGAACGCCGTGGGCAAGCCGGGCAACGCGGTGCACGCCACCGTCACCGGCAACTGCGAGAGCTGCCACAAGTCGACCTCGACCTGGGCGGGCGCCAAGGTCGATCACTCGGGCTTCAACGACAGCACCGTCTGCTCCACCTGCCACAACGGCAGCACGGCCTCGGGCAAGTCCGCCACGCACATCCCGTCGGGCTCGATCAACTGCACGAGCTGCCACACGACGGTGTCGTGGTCGCCCTCGAAGTGGAACCACACGCAGCTGCCGGTGGCCGCCCAGTGCGCGAGCTGCCACACCGGCGGCTATCCGCCGGCCGATGGGCGCGTGGCCAACCACATCCCCTACGCATCGGTGCCCGCGGCCGCCACGGCCAACTGCGACGCCTGCCACAAGAGCAGCTACTCCACCTGGTCCAACGGCAAGTTCCACGCGAACTTCAGCGTCTCGGCGGGCTGCACCACCTGCCATACCGGCGCGTACCTGAATGCCGTCGGCAAGCCTTCGACGCCGATCCACGCCACGGTCACCGGCGGTTGCGAGAGCTGTCACCGGTCCACGACCACGTGGGCGGGCGCCAAGGTCGACCACACGACGTTCAACGACAGCACGGTCTGCGCGAGCTGCCACAACGGCAGCAGCGCCACCGGCAAGTCGGCCACCCACATCCCGTCGGGCTCGGCGAACTGCTACGGCTGCCACTCGGTGACGACCTGGGCTCCATCGAAGTGGACCCACACGCAACTGCCGGTGGTGGGCCAGTGCGCCAGCTGCCACACGGGCGGCTACCCGCCGGCCGACGGCCGCGTGGCCAACCACATCCCGTACGGCTCGGTGCCGGTGGCGGCCGGCGCCAACTGCGACGGCTGCCACAAGGGCAGCTACAGCTCGTGGGCCAACGGCCGGTTCCACACGAACTACAGCGTCTCGACGGGTTGCGCCACGTGCCACACCGGCGCCTTCCTGAACGCGGTGGGCAAACCGTCGAACGCGGTGCACGCGACGGTCACGGGCAATTGCGAGAGCTGCCACAAGTCCACGGCGACCTGGTCGGGCGCCAAGGTCGACCACTCGACCTTCAACGACAGCACGGTCTGCTCGAGCTGCCACAACGGCAGCGCGGCCACCGGCAAGCCGGGCAGCCACATCCCCAGCGGCTCCACCAACTGCTACGCCTGCCACTCGGTGACGACGTGGGCGCCGTCGAAGTGGAACCACACGCAGCTGCCGGTGGCTGCGCAGTGCGCGAGCTGCCACACGGGCGGCTATCCGCCAGCCGACGGCAAGGCGTCCAACCACATTCCGTATGCCTCGGTGCCCGTCGCGGCCGGAGCCAACTGCGACGCCTGCCACAAGGGCAGCTACGCCTCGTGGGCCACGGGCCGCTTCCACGCGAACTACAGCGTCTCGGCAGGTTGCTACACCTGCCACACGGGCTCGTACCTGAACGCCGTGGGCAAGCCGTCGAACGCGGTGCACGCCACCGTCACCGGCACCTGCGAGAGCTGCCACAAGTCCACGGCGACCTGGTCGGGTGCGAAGGTCGACCACTCGACCTTCAACGACAGCACCGTCTGCTCGAGCTGCCACAACGGCACCGCAGCCCCCGGCAAGTCGGCAACCCACATCCCGTCGGGCTCGACCAACTGCTACACCTGCCACTCGGTG
>JAEUPB010000072.1 GCA_016789955.1 Rubrivivax sp.
CATGCACGTGCACCAGAGCGTGTGGAAGGACGGCAAGAACCTGTTCGCCGGCGACGGCTACGCGGGCCTGTCGGAGTTCGCGCTGTACTACATCGGCGGCATCATCAAGCACGCCCGTGCGCTGAACGCCATCACCAACCCGGGCACCAACAGCTACAAGCGCCTGGTGCCGGGCTTCGAGGCGCCGGTGAAGCTGGCCTACTCGGCGCGCAACCGCTCGGCGTCGATCCGCATCCCGTACGTGGCCAACCCGAAGGGCCGCCGCATCGAGGTGCGCTTCCCCGATCCCACCTGCAACCCGTACCTGGCCTTCAGCGCGATGCTGATGGCGGGCCTGGACGGCGTGGAGAACAAGATCCACCCGGGCGAGGCGGCCACGAAAGACCTGTACCACCTGCCGCCGGAAGAGGACGCGAAGATCCCGACCGTCTGCCACAGCCTCGACCAGGCCCTCGAGTGCCTCGACAAGGACCGCGCCTTCCTGACCAAGGGCGGCGTGTTCACCGACGCCTACATCGACGCGTACATCGAACTCAAGATGCAGGAGGTCACGCGGTTCCGCATGACCACGCATCCGATCGAGTTCGACATGTACTACTCGCTCTGATCGAGGCGGCCGCCTCGTCTCGCGAAGGGGCGGCGAAAGCCGCCCCTTCGTTTTGGCGACAATCACGCCCCATGAAGATGCACGGGTACGTGGCGGTGCTGGCCCTGGTCGCGGGGCAGGCCGTGCAGGCGCAGGGCGTGGTGTACCGCTGCCCGGGCAACCCGGTGCTCTACACCGACCAGCTCACCGCACAGGAAGCGAAGGACCGCAACTGCCGCACGATCGAGGGTGCGCCGATCACCGTGATCGCCGGCCCGCAGCGGGGGCGCCCGGCAGCCAGCGCGGCCCCTGGAAGCAACGGCGCGCCCCCGGCCTCGCGGCCCGCCGACAGCCGCGTCGACCCTTCGGCCCAGCGCGCGCGCGACAGCGATGCGCGCCGCATCCTCTCCGAGGAGTTGGCGCGCGAGGAAGACCGGCTCGCGCAGCTGAAGCGCGAGTTCAACAACGGCGAGCCCGAGCGCCGCGGCGACGAGCGCAACTACCAGAAGTACCTCGACCGCGTGTCCGAGATGAAGGCCTCCATCCTGCGCAAGGAGACCGACATCGCGGCGCTGAAGCGCGAACTGGCCAAGCTGCCGCCGCCGTGACGGCGCCGCGGGCCGACCACCGCAGGCCCGGGAGACCGTGATGAGCCTGTTCCGCAGCGGCTTCGAGGCCTTCGACCACCTCGCCACCATGCTCGCGGTGGCCGACCGCAACGGCGAGTGCCGCTTCGCCAACGCCGCGCTGCAGGACAAGCTGGCCACCTCGCAGCGTTCGCTGCTGCGCGGCAGCGTGCTCGACTGGCTCGTGGAGTCCACCGCGCTGCGCCGCGCCATCGAGCGCGTGGCCGCCAACGACGTCAGCAGCGCCCGATTCGACGCCACGCTCAAGCGCATGCCGCAGCTGCCGTCGGGCCATGCCGAGCTGCCGGTGCACGTGATCGTCTCGCAGCTCGACAAGCCCGGGCAGGTGCTCATCGAGCTGATCGAGATCGAGGCGCAGGCGCGGCTGGACCGCGAGGACCTGCAGCACCACCTCGCGTCGGCGAACAAGGAGCTGGTGCGCAACCTGGCGCACGAGATCAAGAACCCGCTGGGCGGCATCCGCGGCGCGGCGCAGCTGCTGGAGATGGACCTGCAGGCGCCGGCGCAGCGCGAGCTGCGCGAGTACACCCAGGTCATCATCCACGAGGCCGACCGGCTGCAGACGCTCGTCGACAGGCTGCTGGACCCGCACCGGCGTCCGCACACGGTGGGCGACGTCAACATCCACGAGGTGTGCGAGCGCGTGCGGGCGGTCATCGCCGCCGAGTTCCCGCGCGGCCTCACGATCGTGCGTGACTACGACACCTCGCTGCCCGAGTTCCGCGGCGACCGCGAGCACCTGATCCAGGCGGTGCTGAACATCGTGCGCAATGCCGCACAGGCGCTGGCCGGTAGCCCGGGTCTCCCGGGCTCGGCCACCCCCTCGGGGGGCGGGACGCCGCAGGCGGCCCTGGGGGGCCGTGGAAGCTCACGGATCGAGGCCGGCGACGCCTGCATCGTGCTGCGCACGCGGGCGGCGCGGCAGGTCACCATCGCGCGCGAGCGCTATCGCTTGGCACTGGAATTGCATATCGAGGACAACGGTCCCGGCATCCCTGAAAGCATTCGTGAACGCATCTTCCAGCCCCTGGTCACCGGTCGCGCCGACGGCACGGGGCTGGGGCTGACCCTGGCGCTGACCTTCGTGGAACAGCACATGGGCACCATCGAATGCGAGAGCGCGCCGGGCCGCACCCTGTTCAAGATCATCCTGCCGCTGCCTTGATCCCCACCACCGCCCGCGCCGCCACCGTCACGCACCCCATCTGGATCGTCGACGACGACCCCTCGATCCGGTTCGTGCTCGAGAAGGCGCTCACGCGCGAACAGTTCGCGGTGCGCTCGTTCGCCAGCGGGCGCGATGTCATCGCCGCGCTCGAGGCCGACGAGCCGCAGGTGCTGGTCAGCGACATCCGCATGCCGGGCCTCTCGGGGCTGGAGCTGCTGGCCAAGGTGCGCGAGCGCAAGCCCGGGCTGCCGGTGATCATCATGACCGCCTACTCCGACCTCGACAGCGCGGTGTCGGCGTTCCAGGGCGGCGCCTTCGAGTACCTGCCCAAGCCCTTCGACCTGCCCAAGGCCGTGGAGCTGATCCGCCGCGCCGTGCAGGAGAGCCAGCGCGAGGCCGTGCGCGACGTGGCCGCCGCCGAGATGCCCGAGATGCTCGGCCAGGCCCCGGCGATGCAGGACGTGTTCCGTGCCATCGGGCGCCTCTCGCAGAGCCACGTCACCGTGCTGATCACCGGCGAGAGCGGCACCGGCAAGGAACTGGTGGCGCGTGCGCTGCACAAGCACAGCCCGCGGGCCGACGGCCCGATGGTGGCGATCAACACCGCCGCGATCCCCAAGGACCTGCTTGAGAGCGAACTCTTCGGCCACGAGCGCGGCGCCTTCACCGGCGCGCAGGCGATGCGCCGCGGCCGCTTCGAGCAGGCCGAGGGCGGCACGCTGTTCCTCGACGAGATCGGCGACATGCCGTTCGACTTGCAGACGCGTCTGCTGCGCGTGCTCTCCGACGGGCAGTTCTATCGCGTCGGCGGCCACCAGCCGCAGAAGGCCAACGTGCGCGTCATCGCGGCGACGCACCAGAACCTCGAGGAGCGCGTGCGGCTGGGCTCGTTCCGAGAGGACCTGTACCACCGCCTGAACGTGATCCGGCTGCGGCTGCCGCCATTGCGCGAGCGGCGCGAGGACATCGGCGTGCTGACCCGCTTCTTCCTCGCCAAGAGCGCGCGCGAGCTGGGCGTGGAAGCCAAGCGCATCACGGCCTCGGCGCTGGAGCGCCTGGAGACCTTCGACTTCCCGGGCAACGTGCGCCAGCTCGAGAACATCTGCCACTGGCTCACCGTGATGGCGCCGTCCCAGGTGATCGAGGCCAAGGACCTGCCGCCCGAGGTGCTGGCGCCGGGCGCCGCCGCGCCGGCAGCCCCGATGCATGCGGGCCCTGACGCGGTTGCCGTCGCGACCGCGCCGATGGGGGCCGAACCGGCGATGGCCAGCATGCCGGTGCCGGCGGCGGCCGAACCGGTGACCTCCGTGCTGCACCACGCCGCCTGGCTCACCGACCTCGAAGCCGAGTTGCGGCGCGGCCTCGAATCCCAGGAGCCGGGGGTCTGGCAGCGGCTGACGGACCAGTTCGAGGCCCGCATGATCCTCACCGCGCTCGACGTCACGCGCGGCCGCCGCATCGAGGCCGCGCAGCGCCTGGGCATCGGGCGCAACACGATCACGCGCAAGATCGACGAACTGGGCCTGGGCAAGAAGGCGCGCGACTGATCCTGCGCCCGCGCGCTCACGCCGGCGAAGGCTCGGCGCGGCGGCGAAAGCGCACGGCGCACACCGCGTAGTGGCGTGCGCCGATGTCCCAGACCAACGGCTGGGCCGTCTCGATCGACTCGGCACGCGTGGCCAGCACCGCGTCGCCGCGCAATGCCTGCATCAGCGCGCCGGGATGGACGCCGTGGAACACGTTGCCCTTCTGCACCTGCTCGGCCAGCGCCCGCCCGAGCACCGGCGGGGCCAGCGTCGACAGCGCCGGATAGGCCTCGGACGACAGGAAGTCGGTCACCAGCACCGCCACGCCGCCCGGTGCCGCCAGGCTCGCGAGCAGGCGCAGGTGGCCCAGGCGCACGGCCTGCACCAGCGCGGCGAACCGCGCATGCGTCTCGCCGAACCGGTGCACCAGCGTGTCGATGAGTTGCGTGAGCAGGCAGCACGACGCGACGGCGTCGTACGGCCCATCGAGCTGTGCGGGCAGCTCGCGCTCAGGCGCCTCGGCGTACGCGGCGAGCCCGGCGTCGTCGAGCTGCGCATCGGCCAGGTCGAGGTCGTTGCAGTTGCCGGCCCCGAGCACGCACAGCCGGCCCTGGCCATTGCCGCCGGCCAGCAGCAGCGTCGTCACCCGACGGCGGTGTACGGCGTACCGGTCCCAGTGCGTGCGTGTCGTCGCGTTGAAGCCGCGGTGCAGGGCGGTGAGGTCGGCGCTCATCGGTCGTTCAGCGCAGCACCTCGTCGGCCTGCAGCAGCACCGAGCGCGGGATGTCGAGCTTCTGTGCCCGCGCCACGCGCAGGTCGACGACGAGGTCGAAGCGCGTCGGCTGTTCGATGGGCAATTCGCTCGGCTTGGCGCCCTTGAGGATGCGGTCGACGTAGTCGGCGCCACGCGCGTGCGTGCGGCGCAGGTCCGGGCCGAACGACATCAGGCCCCCGGCCTCGACCAGCAGCCGGTCCTCGTAGATCGCCGGCATGCGCAGCGCGGCGGCCCGATCGACGATCGCCTTGCGCCTCGAGCTGACGAGGTTGTCGCCGGCGGTGAGCAAGGCCTGCGTGCCGTCCCATCCGATCGCGTCGAGCTGCGTGTCCAGCTCCTCGACGGTGCGCACCTGCGCCGAGCGCATCTGCATGCCCACGCGCGTGGCCGCTGCCTGCATCGTCGTGACCTCGGCCTGGTTGTCGGCGCGCTGCGGGTTCCACAGCACGGTGGCCTGCCTGACCGCCGGAAAGGCCTCCCGCAGCAGCGCCACGCGCTTGCTGCTCAGCACGAGGCTCATCGTCGAGATGCCGGTGACGTTCGTTCCGGGCCGCGCCAGGCTCTCCACCAGGCCGGCCAGCACCGGGTCGCCGGTGGCCACCATGACGATCGGGATCGTCGTCGTCACCTGGCGCATCGCGCGCGCCTCGGGCGTGCAGGTGGCGAGGATCACGTCGACCGGCTCGCGCACCAGCTGCTGCGCGATCGATGCGAGCTGCGCGGGGTCACCCTTGGCATCGTGGTGCGTGATGACGACGTCGCGGCCCTCGCGCCAGCCGAGTTCGCGCATGCGCGCGGAGAAGGCATCCGGATACGGCGCCGAAGGGCCGCTGGAGTACATCCAGACATAGGCGATGCGCGCGGGCCTCGAGGCCGGCTGCGCGCGTGCCTGCCATGCGGTGGCGGCCATCAGCGGAGCAGCGAGACAGGCGGTTCGACGATGCATTCAGGTCTCCCGCAGGCAGCCTGGGCGCCTCGTTCAATCCAGGACCGCGTCGGCCCGCACGCGCAGGGCGCGCGGGAGGGTCAGGCCCAGCCGTGCCGCGGTGCCGGCATGGATCACCAGCTCGCTGCGCGTGGGCAGCTCGAAGGGTATCGTGGCCGGAGGTTGCCCGCGCAGCACCTTGTCGATCTGAGCGGCCGTCCGCCGGGCCTGATCGGGCCAGTCGAACCGGTAGCTGATGAGTCCGCCAGCGTCGACGTAGAAGCGGTACTCGAACACCGTGGCGATCCGCGCATCGATCGCGGCGGCGGCCACGTCCGACGGCGGTATGCGTTGCCCCAGGCCATACACCAGCGCCGCCGTCGTCACCGCTCCGCCCGTCGAGCGGGCAGCCGCGAACGTGGCGCGCAGCTGCGCCGCATCGGTCGCGGTCACCATCTGCGCCTGCAGCCCCAGCCGCAGGGCCGCGCGGCGGGCCGGTTCGGTGATCTCGTCCGCGTAGGGTGCGCGATCGGCGGCGAGCACCAACAGCAGCCGGCGGGCGGCAGGCGCCAGCTCGCGCAGCAGCTCCAGCTGCTTGGTGGCCGTCTCCGGAGCGGCGTAGGAGAGCCCGGTGACGTTGCCGCCGGGTGCCGAGAGGCTGCGCGCGAAGCCGGCGCCGACGGGATCCCCGATGCCCGTGACGATCGGCAACGTCCGCGTGGCCTGCTGCAAGGCCCGCGTGGAAGGCGTGCCGCGCGCCAACAGCACGTCTGCGCCTTCTGCCACCAGCGCCTGTGCCAGCGCGGGCAGCCGCGCGGCGTCGCCGTCGGCATAGCGCCAGCGGCTCTGGATCGTCCGGCCTTCCAGCCAGCCCAGCTCCGCCAGCGCCTCGGCGAGTTCGCGCTCCAGGAAGGCCCAGCTGGCCGCGCCGTCGTACAGCAGCGCGCCCAGCCGGCGCGGCGCGGCCGACACGCGCCCGGGCATCGCGCCGGAGAGTGCCACCGCTGCGGCCGCGGTCAGGCTGCGACGGCTCAGGCCCGCGCCGGTCATCCGCCACCCTGCACGATGCGCGCCACCTGGATCGGCCGCGCCAGCCCCTTCAACGTCAGCTCGCCGGCCGACTCCACGGCGTGGTCGTCGCCGAGCGCCGCCACCACGCGGGGCGACGCCAGGATCTCGCCGCCGGCGGCCTCACCGCACAGTCGCGCGGCGAGGTTGGTGACGTTGCCGATCGCACCGTAGTCGATGCGGCCGGGGAAGCCGATCGCGCCCAGCGTGGCGTAGCCCATTGCCACGCCGATGCCCAGCGCCAGGTCGTAGCCGCGGCGACGCCAGCCGCCGGCCAGCACCGCGGTGCGCGCCTGCATCTGCAGCGCCATGCGCACCGCGCGCTGCGCCGGGTCGGGCACCGGCTGCGGGTCGTTGAAGAAGACCATGATGCCGTCGCCGGTGAAGCGCTCAAGCGTGCCGTCGTGCTCGGTGATCAGCTCGCCCATCGCGGCGTGGAACTCGCGCAGCACGCCCATCACTTCCTCGGGGTCGCTGGTCTCGGTGAAGGCGGTGAAGCCGCGCAGGTCGAGGAACACCACCGCGATCTCGCGGCGGTGGCTGACCAGCGGGTCGGTGGCACCCCCGTCGACGATGGCCTGCGCCAGCGCCGGCGAGAAGAAGCGCTTCAGCCGCGACACCCGCTCGAGCTGCGCCACGCCGTCGGCCACGCGCGCTTCCAGCGAGCGGTTCCAGCCTTCGAGCTCGGCCTTCTGCCGCTGCACCTCGTCATAGAGCTGCTTGATGCGCAGCAGCGAGCGCACGCGCGCCATCAGCTCGGCCTGGCTCACCGGCTTGGAGAGGAAGTCGTCGGCCCCGGCCTCCAGGCCCTTGGCGCGCTCGGTGGCCGGATCGAGCGCGGTGACGAGCACGATCGGCAGCATCTCGTGGCGCGCATCGGCGCGCAGCCGGCGGCACACGTCGTAGCCCGAGAGCCCCGGCATCATCACGTCGAGCAGCAGCAGGTCGGGCGGCTGCTCGTCGATCGACGCGAGCGCTGCTTCGCCCGACATCGCAGTGCGCACTGCGTAGCCCTTGGCCGCCAGCACGTCGGCCAGCAATCGCACGTTCTTCTCGACGTCATCGACGACGAGGATCGTGGCGGTCACTGGACTACCCTACGCACTTCGTGCTCCGGGATTCGCACTTGGGAGCGGCCCGGCGTGCTCATGGGGTGCGGCCCTTGGCCAGCGCGGCGCCCACCGCCGCGAGGAACGGCTTCACCGAGATCGGCTTGGCGATGAACGCGTCGAAGCCCGACGACGTGATGCGCTGCTGCTGGTCGGGCATCACCGAGGCCGACACCGCCAGCACCGGAACGGCCGCCAGCGCCGGCTCGGCACGGATGCGCGCCAACGCCTCGACGCCGTTGATGTCCGGCAGCTGGATGTCCATCAGCACGAGCTGCGGCACGTGCTCGACGGCCAGCCGCACGCCGTCCTCGCCGGTCACCGCCTCCAGCACTTGGTGGCCCTGGAACGCGAGGATGTCGCGCACCAGCTTCATGTTCTTCTCGTTGTCCTCGACGATCAGGATGGTGGCCATGTCGGAACCTCACTCGATGAGCGTGTCGGCGCGCAGGCGCAGCGCGGGCGGTATCTCCAGACCCAGCGCCCGCGCGGTGCCGACGTTGATCGACAGCTCGAACCGGTCCGGCTGCTCCACCGGCAGCTCGGCGGGCGGCGTGCCCTTCAGGATGCGGTCGACATGGGCAGCGGCGCGCACGAACAGGTCGGCGAACGTCGCCCCGTAGGCCAGCAGCCCGCCGGACACCGCGTACTGCCGCTCGGCATACATCGACGGCAGCCGTTCGCGCAGCGCGAACGCGGCGATGCGGCGACGCGCGCCGTAGTAGACGACATGGTCGGCGCACAGCAGGGCGTGCGGTCGGCCGCGGGTCATCGATGCGAACGCGGCGTCGAGATCGCGCGCGCGCTCGGCGGCAGCCACCGACAGCACGACGCCCAGTCGGCGCGCGGCGGCCTCGATGGAGCCGGTCCAGGCGCGGCGTCCCTTCTGCGGCGGCGTTCGCAGCACCACGATCTGCGTGGCGCCCGGCACGGCTTCCTTCAGCAGTTCGAGCCGCTTGACGAAGAGGCCCGGGCCGGCGCTGTTGCTCAGGCCTGTGACGTTGCCGCCCGGGCGCGACAGGCTCTGCACGTGGCCTTCCACGCCGGTGATCCCGACGATGGGCACGGTGCGCGTGATCGCGCGCGCGGCGGCCACCGACGGGGCCCCGCTGACGATGAGCACATCGGGCCCGCCGGCCACGAGCCCGCGCAGCAGCGCCGGTACCCGCTGCAGCTCGCCTTCGGCCGTCGCGCGTTCGATCTGCACCGTCTGCCCGTCCACGTGGCCCAGGTCGCGCAGCGCGTGGATCAGCGCTCGGTACGAGGTGTCGCGCGGGTCCGCCCCAGCGAGATCGTCGGCGGCCACCAGGTTGGCGAGGATCGCGATGCGCGGGAGCCGGCGCGCGGCCTGCGCAAGTGCTCGGCCTCCCACCATCGCGGCGACGCCCGAGCCGACCACCTGCCGGCGTCGCGTCACTGCAGCGTCTCCAGCGCGCGCTGCGGCAGGGTGATCGTGAACGTCGATCCTTCGCCCGGGGCGCTGCGCAGCGTGACCTCGCCGCCGTGCAGCTCCACGAAGCGCCGCACCAGCGCCAGGCCCAGCCCCGTGCCTTCGCTCTTGCGCAGCACGGTGGCCTGACGGAACTCCTCGAAGACGAGCGCGTGGTCCTCGGGCTTGATGCCGATGCCGGTGTCGGTGACCGACACCTCGGCCCACTCGCCGGCGCGGCCGGCGCTGCCGTTCAGGTGCCGCGCGCGCACCGTCACGCGGCCGCCGGCCGGCGTGAACTTGACCGCGTTGGACAGCAGGTTCACGAGCGACTGCTTGACCTTGCGCGCATCGGCCACCCAGGCCTCCAGGCCCTCGTCGACCTCGATCTCGAGCGTCAGGCCGTGGCGCTGCGCGCGTTCGCGCACCAGCGTGGCCGAGTGCTCCAGCAGGAGGCCGAGATCGAAGCACGACAGCTCGAGCTCCATGCGGCCGGCCTCGATCTTCGACAGATCGAGCACGTCGTTGATCAGCGACAGCAGGTGCTGGCCCGACGCGTGGATGTCGCGCAGGTACTCCATCTGCTTGTCGTTGACGTCGCCGAACATCTGCTCGGTGAGCACCTCCGAGAAGCCGATGATCGCGTTCAGCGGGGTGCGCAGTTCGTGGCTCATGTTGGCCAGGAACTCGCTCTTGTGGCGGTTGGCGGCCTCGAGCTGGTGCGTCTTCTCCTGCAGTTCGTGGAACAGGCGCACGTTCTCGATGGCGATCACGGCCTGGTCGGCGAAGGTGGTGACGAGCTCGATGTCGGACGCGCTGAACGAGGGCCCGACACGCGAGTTGCTGAGCGCGATCACACCCACCGGTTCGCCTTCGCGCAGCAGCGGCACGGCCAGCACGTTGCGGAACTCGCCCTGTCCGATCAGATCGCGTCGCTCGTATTGCGGGTCTCGGTCCACGTCCTCCACGTGCACCGGTGCGCCGGTCACCAGCGCACGTCCGGCCACGGTGCTGGTGTCGGCACGGATCGGGCGCTCGCGCAGCGTCGCGAGGTAGTGCTCCTGCGTCGTGGCGTCCTGCCACTCGAACAGCCGCCAGGCGGCCGGGCGGTAGGCGCCGTCGGAATCGGGCCGGTACAGCAGCGCGCCGTCGGCGCCGCACAGCCGGCAGGCGCTCTCCAGCAGCGCATCCAGCACCGGCTGCAGGTCGAAGGTCGAGCGGCTGATCAGCTTGAGCACGTCGCTGGTGGCGGTCTGGCGCTCGAGCGCCTCCTTGGTCTCGTTGAACAGCCGCGTGTTCTGGATCGCAATCACCGCCTGGTCGGCGAAGGTGCTCAGCAGTCGCAGCTGTGCACCCGTGAACGCGCGCGCCGGTGTCTGCGTGATGAACAAGGAGCCGACGCCGCGCTCCTCCCACAGCATCGGCGCCAGGCCGATCGCGTACGAGCGGCCGCTGGCCTTCACGGCATCGCGCAGCGCGGCCGGCAGGTCGGGATCGTTCATCACGTCGTCCAGGTGCAGCACCGTGCCTTCGTCGATCGCGCGTTCAGTCTCGCTGCCGGCCAGCGGCATCGGGAAGGTGGCCTTCAGCGCGGCGTCGAAGTCCGCGCTGTGCGCGGCCAGCGTCAGCTGCTTCTGCGCGTCGATCAGCGTGATGCCGACGCTGGCGCCTCCGAACAGCCGTTCGGCGCTTCTGATGATCGCCTCGAACGCCTGGCGGCTGTCGGCCACCGACGCGCTGATCACGCGCAGCACGTCGGCGATGGCGGTCTGCTGGTCGAGCGCTTCGCTCAGCGCCTTGGTGCGCTCCTCGACCTTGCGCTCCAGCCCCGCGTACGACGCCGCCAGCGCCCCGCCCATCTGGTTGAACTGCTCTGCCAGCGCTTCCAGCTCGTCGCCGGTGTGCACGCCGATGCGGTGGTCGAGCTCGCCGGCTCCGATGCGCGCCGCGCCATCCTGCAGCGCGCGGATCGGCCGCACCATCGCGCGCGCCAGGAAGAAGCTCGCCAGCACCGACATCGCCAGGCCCGCCGCGAGCACCGCGCTCATGCGCCACAGCGTCGCGGTGAGCGGCGCCAGTGCCTCGGCGCGCGGCGTCTCGACGAACACCCACCAGCCCAGCGACGGGATCTGCGCCGCCGCCGCCAGCACGCGCTGCCCGGTGAGGTCGTGCGCGTCGTCCACCGTGGGCACCGCCGCCCCGTCGCCGCGCAGCGCCGCGGCCACCTGCGGCAGCGGGTTCATGTCGGTCTTCTTCAGCACCAGGCTGATGTCCGGGTGCGCGATCAGGTTGCCGCTGCCTTCCACCGCGAACGCGAGGCCGCGCTCGCCGACCTTGATGCGCGAGACCACGTCCCACACGAATTTCAGGTTGACGTCGGCCACCGTCACGCCGCCCTGCGCGCCGGGCTCCGCCGGCCGCGCGATGGTCATGTACGGTTCGGTGCCCTTGCGGAACTGCACCGGGCCGAAGTACTTCTTGCCGGCCTTCGCCGCGATGAAGGCCGGGTCGGCCGACAGGTCGGCGGCGGCGTCCACGCCTTCCATCGCCAGGCGCGACACGCGCAGCCGCTCGCGCCCGTTGGCGCCGATCCACACCACCTCGGTGATCGGCGGCGCCTGGCGCAGCAGCTTCAGGTACTCGATGCGGCGCTGCTCGAGCGGGTCGCCGGCGTTGTCCAGGCTCGGGAAGGCCGTCCAGCCGATCTGGTGCTCGATGTCCAGCAGGAACCGCTCGATGCGGTTGGCCGCACCCTGCGCCTTCTCCACCTGCACCGCGAGCAGGTTGGACTGGATCTCGCGCCAGGAGAAGTACAGCCCGATGGCGCCGCTGGCGGCCAGCATGCCGCCCACGAGCACGATGATCGCGGTGGCGTACTTCGGGAACAGGCGCCAGCGTGGCGCGCGGAGCGGCAGTCCCATCGCACTCGATTGGAGCATCCGGGCGGGCCGCTGGGAATGCGAACCCACCCGATGTGCACGATTCACATTGCGCGCGATCCCTCAGGCGATCACCTGGTCGGCGCGCACCAGCACGCGCTGCGGCACCGTCAAGCCCAGCATCCGCGCATGCGCCTGGTTGACGATGAGCCTGAAGTCGCGCGGCTCCTCGATCGGCATCTCGGCCGGCTTCTCGCCCTTGAGGATGCGCACCGCGTAGCCGGCGGCGCGGCGGAAGATGTCCTCGAAGTCGGGGCCGTACACCGCCAGGCTGTCGGCGGCGAACTGCGGGATGTCGTGCACGAAGGGCAGCCGCGCGCGGCCGCAGGCGATGGCCAGCGCCTGCGTGATCTCGAGGTTGCCCGTCATCGGCGCCGTCACCAGCGCCTGCACGCGCTCGCGCTGGGCCTCTCGCACCACCTTCTCCACGTCGGGGTCGTCGGTCTTCACCGGCAGCTGCACGAGGGCGAGCTTCAGGCGCTTCGCCGCCGTCTCCATCAGCGTGACCTCTTCCGAACAGGCGTCGAGCAGCGCGGGCTCGATCGGCGTGCCCACGCGCTCCAGCCCGGGCACCAGCTCGGCCAGCAGCTGCAGCCGCTTGCCGATCAGCTCGGCGTTGGCGGTGGTGACGCCGGTGATGTGCTTGCCCGGCCGCGCCAGCGACACCGCGTACTCGACCACCACCGGGTCGGTGACCGTCGCGATCACGGTCGGGATCTTGCGGCTGGCGTACCAGGCGGCATCCGCCATCGGCTTGGCCGGCGCGAAGAACACGTCGATGCCCTCGGCGACGATCTCGCGGGCCAGCGCGCGCAGCCGTCGCACCTGGCCTTCGGCGGAGCGGTGCACGAACACGAGGTTGCGCCCTTCCGCGTAGCCCGCCTGCTCCAGTCCGGCGCGGAAGCCGCGCTCGGTGAGGGTGGCGTAGGGTCCGCCCCGGCGCAGGTGCAGCCAGCCGATTCGGGCCGGCTTGTCCTGGGGTCGCGCCGGCCGCGGCGCAGCGCCGAGGCCCATCGCAGCGGCGGCTGCGAGCAGTGCGCGGCGGCGGTCGTCGGGGAGGGTCGGCATCGGGTACCTCCGGCAGCGCCTCGAGGCGGGCGCGTCCCGACGATTGGAGCACCGTGGCAGGCTCCCCACCACCCCCGCGCGCGGACGCGGGTCATTCGATGATGTCGTTGGCCCGTGCCAGCAGCGTGCGCGGCAGCGTCGTTCCAATCTGGCCGGGCCGGGCACGGCCGCGGAGATGGATTCTGGCCGCGACGCATCCAACTCCAGGTTATCGCCGATCCGCCATCCGAGAAGCCGCAACAGCTCGAGCAGGCGACGCGCGAAGTCGGCGAGTTGCCCGGCGCCGGTCGTGCTGCGCGCTCAATCGGCCAGCGTCACGATCACCGGCGCGTGGTCGCTCGGCCGTTCGGCGCGGCGCGGTTCCTTGTCGATGGTGCAGGCCTGCACGCGCCCGCGCAGCGCCGGCGAGACGAGGATGTGGTCGATGCGCAGCCCCTGGTTCTTGCGGAACGCCAGGTTGCGGTAGTCCCACCAGCTCCAGCTCTTCGGCGGCTGCTCGAACAGGCGGAAGGCGTCGACGAGGCCCAGCCCGAGCAGCGCCGCGAAGTGCGCGCGCTCCTCGGGCGTGCAGTGGATCTGCCCGGCCCAGGCCACCGGGTCGTGCACGTCGCGGTCTTCGGGCGCGATGTTGAAGTCGCCCATCAGCACGAGCTGCGGGTGCCGTGCCAGCTCGGCCTGCACCCAGTCGCGCAGCGCGTCGAGCCAGCGCATCTTGTAGGCGAACTTGTCCGAGCCTGGCGCCTGCCCGTTGGGAAAGTAGCCGCCGATCACGCGCACGCCGGCTACCGTGCCCGCGATCAGCCGCGCCGACTCGTCGCCGAAGCCGGCGATGTTCTTCGCCACGTCGGCCGCCGGCTCGCGGCTGATCAGCGCGACGCCGTTGTAGGTCTTCTGCCCGAACCACTCGACGCGGTAGCCGGCCTCGGTGATCGCGGCGTGCGGGAACTTGTCGTCGGTGAGCTTGGTTTCCTGCAGCACGATGGCATCGACGGGATGGGCCGCGAGCCAGCCGAGCAGCTGCGGCAGCCGCACGGCGAGCGAGTTGACGTTCCAGGTGGCGAGTTTCACGGGGGTCTGGCGGGAAGGTGGCGGTGCCGCTGATTCTGCGGGCGTGCCACATCCGGGCGGTGATCCCCGGGTCTTCCCGAGGTCGATATATTTCTGTCAGTGCTAATATTCGCCAACACCGATATAGCACGAGACCCCCGCATGGACGACACGCCGGGCCGCCTGATCCGCGCCCCCGAGAACTTCCTCGACGCCGCCGGCGTACGTCGGGTCTTCGACGAGGGCAAGCAGGGCCGGCGTGACTTCATCCGCCGCGCCTTCGCGGCGGCCGGCGCGGCGGCGGCAGGCGGCGCCGCGCGCGCCGCGGCCAACCCGGTCGGCCCCGAAGGCGGCGACCCGAACATCCTCGAACTGCCCGAGCACAGCCGCGGCCTCGGCCAGGGTGTGGCCGCCGAGGGCTACGGCAAGCCGTCGAGGTACGAGTCCAACGTGCAGCGCCGCCACAGCCCGGGATTGACGCAGACGCGCCAGGCCTCGGTGAGCTTCGCGCCGCTGCAGTCGCTGTTCGGCATCGTCACGCCGTCCGGGCTGCACTTCGAGCGGCACCACCAGGGCTGGTGGGATGTCGATCCGTCGAAGCACCGACTGATGCTCAACGGCTCCGACGAGCGCATGCTGCGCCGGCCGATGGTGTTCACGATGGACGAGCTGATGCGGCTGCCGTCGGTGAGCCGCTTCCACTTTATCGAGTGCGGCGCCAACACCGGCATGGAGTGGGGCAACGTCGCCGTGCCCACCTGCCAGTACTCGCACGGCATGCTGAGCTGCAGCGAGTTCACCGGCGTGCCGCTGAAGGTGCTGCTGGAGCTGGCCGGCGCCGACCTGAAGCGCGGCCGCTACGTGCTGGCCGAGGGCGCCGACGGCTCCTCGATGACGCGCACGATCCCGATGGAGATGGTCGAGCGCGGCGAGGTGCTGGTGGCCTACGGCCAGAACGGCGAGATGCTGCGGCCCGAGCAGGGCTACCCGCTGCGCCTGGTGGTGCCCGGCGTGCAGGGCGTGAGCTGGGTGAAGTACCTGCGCCGCATCGAGGTGGGCGACCAGCCGTACGCCACCAAGGACGAGGCGGTGCACTACATCGACCTGATGCCCGACGGGCGGCACCGCCAGTACACCAGCATCCAGGAGTGCAAGAGCGTGGTCACCACGCCGTCGGGCGGGCAGGTGCTGCTCGACAACGGCTACTACAACATCAGCGGACTGGCGTGGTCGGGGCGCGGCAAGGTGAAGCGCGTCGATGTCTCGGTGGACGGCGGGCGCAGCTGGCGCACCGCGCGGCTGGAGACCCCGGTGCTCTCGAAGTGCCTGACGCGCTTCAACCTCGACTGGGTGTGGGACGGCAAGCCCGCGCTGATCCAGAGCCGCGCGACGGACGAGACCGGCTACGTGCAGCCCACCTACCGCGAACTGCGCGCGGTGCGCGGCTCGCGCTCGATCTATCACAACAACTCGGTGCAGACGTGGCTCGTGCAGGAGAGCGGGGAGGTGAAGAATGTCCAGCTCTCGTGAGACCGTGCGGCGAGCCGCGGTCGCGCTGATCGTCGCGGGCTTCACGGTGCTGGGTGCATCCACCGCCGCCGCCCAATCGACCGCCTATCCCGGCCTCGGCCGCACCGCCACGCCGAAGGAGATCGCCGCCTGGGACATCGACGTGCGCCCCGACTTCAAGGGCCTGCCCAAGGGCTCGGGGACCGTCGCGCAGGGCATGGACATCTGGGAGTCCAAGTGCGCGTCGTGCCACGGCGTGTTCGGCGAGAGCAACGAGGTGTTCTCGCCGCTGGTGGGCGGCACCACGGCCGACGACGTGCGCACCGGGCGCGTGGCGCGGCTCATCGACCCGTCGTTCCCCGGTCGCACCACGCTGATGAAGGTGCCCACCGTCTCGACGCTGTGGGACTACATCCGCCGCGCGATGCCCTGGAACGCGCCGAAGTCGCTGAGCGTCGACGAGGTCTACGCCGTCACGGCGTACCTGCTGAACCTCGGCGGCGTGGTGCCCGACGGCTACACGCTGAGCGACGGCACGATGGCAGACGCCCAGCAGCGCCTGCCCAACCGCAACGGAATGACCACCGACCACGGCCTGTGGCCGGGCGCCGGGTTCGGTCGCGGCAAGCCGGACGTGCAGGCCAAGGCCTGCATGAAGGACTGCGCCGGCGAGCCCAAGCTGGCATCGTTCCTGCCCGACTTCGCCCGCGATGCCCACGGCAACCTGCAGGAGCAGAACCGCACGGTGGGTGCGCAGGTCGGTGCCGACACCACGAAGCCGCCGGCCCCGGCCGGGGCCCCGAGACCGGCCGCCGCCGCGCCGGCGCCGAAGGTGACGGCGGCGCCCGCCGGCCTGGCTCTGGCCCAGAAGCATGGCTGCACCACCTGCCACGGCGTGGGCAACAAGATCGTCGGGCCTGCGTTGCGGGACGTGGCCGCGAAGCACGCGGCACGCAGCGACGCGGTGGCCTACCTGACCGGCAAGATCCGCTCCGGCGGCTCCGGCGTGTGGGGCGCGATCCCGATGCCGGCGCAGACGCTGCCCGAGTCCGACGCACTGGCCCTCGCGCAGTGGCTGGCCGGCGGTGCGAAATGAGCGGGCGGTGCCCCCTCCGCGCCGGCCCCCGCCCGCCACTCGGCCATGGGCATGCCCCGAGGCGCGGGCTGTGCGGCCGCCTTACGATAGTTGGTTGAACCAGGAGAGTCCCATGAAGACCCGTCGCGAGATGCTCACCCAGTCGGCGCACGTCGCCGCGATGCTGGCCGCCGTCGGCCTGCTGCCGGCCGCGGCGCAGGCCCAGGCCGGCGCCTACAACACGGCCGCGTTCGCCGCCAAGACGATGGCCGAGATGACCAAGGCGCTCGGTACCGGGGCGCCGGTCGAGAGCAAGGACGTCATGATCACCGGCCCCGACATCGCCGAGAACGGCGCCGTCGTGCCCGTGGGTGCGGCGTCGGCATTGCCGGGCGTGAAGCGCCTGCTGATCCTCGTCGAGAAGAACCCGTCGATGCTCACCGCGATGTTCGACGTCACCGACGCCATCGACGCCAACGTCTCGACGCGCGTGAAGATGGGCCAGTCGTCCGACGTCTACGCCGTGGCGATGATGGCCGACGGCAAGGTGCTGTACGCGAAAAAGGAAATCAAGGTCACGCTCGGCGGCTGCGGCGGCTGATCGATCGTCTCAACGCTGAATCAGGAGAATCCCATGGCAGATCCGATGCGCATCCGCGCGCAAGTTGCAGGCGACAAGGCCACCGTGCGGGTGCTGATGTCGCACGAGATGGAGACCGGGCAGCGCAAGGACGCGTCCGGCAAGGTCATTCCCGCGTGGCACATCACCGAGGTCACGGCGCAGCACAACGGCAAGACCGTGATGACCGCGCAGTGGGGCCCGGCGGTCTCGAAGAACCCGTTCATGCAGTTCAACGTGAAGGGCGCGAAGGCGGGCGACAAGATCACGATCACGTGGGTCGACAACAAGGGCGACAAGCGCACCGACGAAGCGACCGTCGCCTGACGGGCCCGCGACGAGCCGCACGAGCCGCTTGATCGGCCACGCCCGACACCGCACACGAGGAGACAGATGAAGTTGTCCTGGACCCCCCTGGCGCTGGCCGGGATCGCCGCCGCAGCCTCGTCGCTGCTGGCCCCGCCGGCCACGGCGCAGCAGAAGTCGGCGGCCGACGGCATCGCCGAATACCGCAAGATGCTCGAGGACGGCAATCCTGCCGAACTGTTCGAGGCCAAGGGCGAGAGCCTGTGGAAGACGCGCCGCGGCCCGAAGAACGCCACGCTCGAGCAGTGCGACCTGGGCAAGGGCCCGGGCCGTGTGAAGGGCGCGTTCGTCGAGTTGCCGCGCTACTTCGCCGACACCGGCCGCGTGCAGGACCTCGAGTCGCGCCTGCTCACCTGCATGGAGACGCTGCAGGGCTACGACCCCAAGGCCATCGCGTCGACGCCGTTCGGGCGCGGCGAGCAGATCACGATGGAGGCGCTGGCGGCCTGGATCTCCGCGGAATCCAAGGGCATGCGCTTCAGCCTGCCGCAGGGCCACGCCGCCGAGAGGACGATGTACGAGCTCGGCCGCCGCGCGTTCTTCCTGCGCGCCGGGCCGTACGACTTCTCGTGCGCCTCGTGCCACGGCGAGGACGGCAAGCGCATCCGGCTGCAGGACCTGCCCAACCTGACGAAGAACCCGGGTGACGGCATCGGCTTCGCGGCCTGGCCGGCCTATCGCGTGAGCAGCGGCGAGATGTGGAGCATGCAGCGGCGGCTGAACGACTGCTACCGCCAGCAGCGCTTCCCGTTCCCCGGATACGCGTCGGACATCACCATCGCACTCGGGGTCTACATGGGCGTCAACGCCAAGGGTGCCGAGTCGATCGCGCCCGCCATCAAGCGCTGAAGGAGCCGCGGCATGCACCCCCTGACCCCGCGTTTCCTCATCGCCGGCGCCGTGGCGGCCGGCCTGGCCGGTTGCGCCGGCATGGCCGGCCCCGACTACGACGCGCTGATGGCCTCGATGCTGAAGTCCTCGTTCCGTGACCAGGGCATCGCCAAGCTCGACCGCCTGCAGCAGGACGCGTCCAACGCCGAGTGCTCGGCCTCCGAAGGCAAGCCCTTGCCCGACGACCGCGCTCAGGCGATCCAGAAGACGGCGCTGGCTACCGTGAAGATGCCTGCCGGTGGCCAGTTCATCGGCGACTGGCAGCGCGGCGAGCGGCTGGCCCAGAACGGCCGAGGCATGACGTGGACCGACCCGTCGGCCGCGCCCAGCGCCAACGGCGGCAACTGCTACAACTGCCACCAGATCAGCAAGCAGGAGATCTCGTACGGCACGATCGGGCCCAGCCTCTACAACTACGGCAAGAACCGGGGCGTCACCGATCCGAACGGGTCGCTGAGCCGGCCGATCGTCGAGTACACCTGGACCAAGATCTACAACGCCAAGTCCTACAACGCCTGCTCGGGCATGCCGCGATTCGGCCACCTCGGCATGCTCGACGAGCAGCAGATGAAGGACCTGATGGCGCTGCTGCTGGACCCCAAGTCACCGGTCAACCAATGACAGGTGGCCATTGATCCGGCGCAAGGCCCGCCGCGGCGGGCCTTCTTCATCGCCTTAATATCACTGATTGCAGAATCATGAATCTATCCAGGCGCGAGTTCCTCCAGGTGCTGGGCGCGGCGGGCACCGCCGGCATGGCGCTGGGCCGCCACGCCGAGGCTGACGCTGCCACCGCGCAGGAGGCGCTGTACGACGTGCCGCGCTTCGGCAACCTGTCGTTCCTGCACATGACCGACTGCCATGCGCAGCTGCGGCCGATCTGGTTCCGCGAGCCCAGCGTCAACCTGGGCCTGGGCTCGCTGCAGGGGCAGCTGCCGCACCTCGTCGGCCGCTCGCTGCTGGAGCGCGCCGGCATCAAGGCCGGCAGCGCGCAGGCGCACGCCACCACCTACCTGGACTTCGAGAAGGCCGCCCGCCGCTACGGCCGCGTCGGCGGCTTCGCGCACCTGTCGACGCTGGTCAAGCGCATGAAGGCCAGCCGACCCGGCGCGCTGCTGCTCGACGGCGGCGACACCTGGCAGGGCTCGGCCACCTCGCTGTGGACCGACGCGCAGGACATGGTCGACGCCTGCAAGCTGCTCGGCGTCGACGTGATGACCGGCCACTGGGAATTCACCTACGGCATGGAGCGCGTGAAGGCGATCGTCGACAAGGACTTCGCCGGCCGCATCGACTTCGTCGCGCAGAACGTCAAGACGCAGGACTTCGGCGACCCGGTGTTCAAGCCCTACGTGATGCGCGAGATCGGCGGCGTGCCCTGCGCCGTCATCGGCCAGGCCTTCCCGTACACGCCGATCGCCAACCCGCGCTACCTGGTGGCCGACTGGAGCTTCGGCATCCAGGACGACAACCTGCAGAAGGTCGTCGACGAGGCGCGCGGCAAGGGCGCGCAGGTGGTGGTGGTGCTGTCGCACAACGGCATGGACGTGGACCTGAAGATGGCCACGCGCGTGCGCGGCGTCGACGCGATCTTCGGCGGCCACACGCACGACGGCGTGCCGGTGGCGGTGCCGGTGCAGAACCCTGGCGGCACCACGCTCGTCACCAACGCCGGCAGCAACGGCAAGTTCCTCGGCGTGATGGATTTCGACGTGAAGAACGGCCGCGTGGCCGACTTCCGCTACCGGCTGCTGCCGGTGTTCGCCAACCAGCTCGTGCCCGATCCCGGCATGCAGGCGCTGATCGACCGCGTGCGCGCGCCGTACGAGGCGAAGCTCGCCGAGAAGCTCGCCGTCACCGACGGGCTGCTGTACCGCCGCGGCAACTTCAACGGCAGCTGGGACCAGCTGATCTGCGACGCGCTGATGGACACGCAAGGCGCCCAGATCGCGTTCTCGCCGGGTTTCCGCTGGGGCACCACGCTGCTGCCGGGCGACACCATCACGCGCGAGCTGATGATGGACCAGCTCGCCATCACCTATCCGTACGCCACGCGCACCGAGATGAGCGGCGAGACGATCAAGACCATCCTCGAGGACGTGGCCGACAACCTCTTCAACCCCGATCCGTACTACCAGCAGGGCGGCGACATGGTGCGCGTGGGCGGGCTCAGCTACACCTGCACGCCCGGCGAGAAGATGGGCTCGCGCATCGGCGACCTGCGGCTGCAGGGCAAGCCGCTGGAAGCCGGCAAGACCTACACCGTGGCCGGCTGGGCGCCGGTGGCCGAGGAGGCGCGCACCGCGCCGGGCGTCAAGCCGGTGTGGGATCACGTCGAGGCGTGGCTGAAGGCGCAGGGCGGGCGCGTGAAGCCGCGCCGCATCAACACGCCGCGGCTCGTGGGCGTGCAGGGCAACCCGGGGATGGTCGCATCGGGCTGACGGCCCGGCGGCCTTCGTGAGCGATGCAGGCCCTGATCGACCGGCTCGGCGAGAACGGCACGCTGGCGCTCGGCGGCCTGGTGATCGGCGTGCTGTTCGGCTTCTTCGCGCAGCGCAGCCGCTTCTGCCTGCGTTCGGCGGTGATCGAGTTCTCGCGCAGCGTCACCGGGGGCAAGCTCACCGTGTGGCTGTTCGCGTTCTCGGCCGCGCTGCTGGCCACGCAGGCGATGGCGCTGGCCGGTGTGTTCGACGCCTCCAACGCGCGCCAGATCGCCACCCGCGGCAGCCTGTCGGGCGCGGCGGTCGGCGGCGCGCTGTTCGGCACCGGCATGATCCTCGCGCGCGGCTGCTCGAGCCGGCTGCTGGTGCTGGCCGCGCAGGGCAACCTGCGCTCGGTGATCTCCGGCCTCGTGTTCGCCGTCACCGCGCAGGCGAGCTGGACCGGCATCCTGGCTGCGCCGCGCGAGACGATCTCGGCGTGGTGGACGGTGGAAGGCGGCGGTGGGCGCGACCTCATCGCGCGGCTGCACATCGGCCACGGCGGCGCGCTCGCGTTCGGCGCGCTGTGGTTCGCCGCGGCGGTGTGGTGGGCGCGGCGCCAACGCGTGCCGGTGTGGGGCTGGGCCGGCGCGACCGGCGTGGGCCTGGCGATCGCCGGGGCGTGGTGGTTCACCTACGCGGTGTCGCAGGTGGCCTTCGACCCGCACCCGATCCAGGCGCTGAGCTTCACCGGCCCCTCCGCCGAGGTGCTGACGCGCGTGCTCTTCGCCGGCGACAAGCCACCCACCTTCGACCTGGGCCTGATCCCCGGCGTGTTCCTCGGCTCGTTCCTGGCCGCCGCGCTGTTCCGCGAACTGAAGCTCGAGGGCTTCAGCGGCGGCGCCAGCATGCGCCGCGCGATCGCCGGTGCGGTGATGATGGGCTTCGGCGGCATGCTCGCGGGCGGCTGTGCGGTCGGTGCCGGTCTCTCGGGCGCGGCGATCTTCACCATCACGTCGTGGGTGACGCTGAGCGCGATGTGGGCTTCGGCGGCGATCACCGACCGGCTCGTCGACCAGCGACCCACCGATGTGCCCGACCAGCCCGTGCCGGCGCCCGCGGCGCCGGCCCTCTGAACAGCTCGTCCAACCAACCTTCGCGATCACGACCGGATGAAGACATTCGTCACCCCACTCGTCACCCGCCTCGCCGCCGCCGTGCTGTTGGCCACCACGTCCGCCGCGCACGCCGCCGATGCGGCCCGCGCCGAGGAGATCGTCTCGGGCAAGTGCTTCATCTGCCATGGCGCCGCCGGCGAGAGTTCGAGCCCGGTGTTCCCGCGGCTGGCGGGGCAGAACGCGGGCTACGTCGAGCGGCAACTCGCCGACTACAAGAGCGGCCGCCGCAAGAGCTCGACGATGCAGCCGATGGTCGAGGACCTCGCGCCCGCGGACATGAAGGCACTGGGCGAGTGGTTCGCGAGCCGGCCGACGCAGGGCCATGCGGTGGAGGATGCCGATCTCGCCGGGGTCGGCCGCTTCGTCTACTTCCGCGGCAACCCGTGGGCCGGTGTGGCCGCCTGTGCCACCTGCCACGGGCCCGACGCACACGGCAGCGCCACGCTGCCGCGGCTGGCCGGCCAGCACGCGCTCTACACCGAGAACCAGATCAAGGCCTTCAACAAGCGCGAGCGCACCAACGACAACGCGGTGATGCACGCCATCGCGGCCAAGCTCAGCGAGCTCGAGATGAAGGCCGTCGCCGCCTACCTCAGCGGGTTGAAGTGAGCCCGGCTCCGAGGTCGGTTGAACACAAGGGGCCGACCGATCCCTCACGCCAGATTGGGACCGAGCATCGGCGCGGATCCGGCTCTGCCGGTCCGCTGCCGAGCGCCCCCTCGGGGGGCAGCGACCGGGAGGGAGCTTGGGGGCTCACATCCCCGCAAGCATGTCGTCCCAGATGTTCTGCGCCCAGCTGAGTGCGTAGCGGCCTTCGATCTGGTTGGCCGCGGCCGACACGCCGCCGGAGCCCGGCACGGTCTTGAAGGTCTTCTCGGCGGCGTCGTACTGGTGCACGCTGGCGACGTGGATCACGTCGCGCGCGGTGACGAAGCTGTAGCAGGTGTTCATCACCACCGGCGTGGCGTTCACCGGCTGGCCCTTCAGCAGCTCGATGATCGCCGCCGCGGCCACCTTCGCGTGCTGGTTGGCCATGTGGCCGGACTTGGGCATCAGCGGGGCGGGGAACGTCGCGTCGCCCAGCACGTGGATCCCCGGCACGGCGGTGGACTCCATCGTCTGCCAGTTCACGCCGGCCCAGCGGTTGTTGATGTTCACGAGGCCGGCGCTGCGCGCGATGTCGGCGGCGCGCTGCGGCGGGATCGCGTTCAACACGTCGGCCTTCACGTCCTCGAACTCGAGCTTCGCGACCTTGCCCGACACCTCCTTCAGCTCGGCGTTCGGGCGGTACTCGAGGATGCCGGCGTAGTGGTCCTTGAACGCCTTCTCGAAGAGGGCCTTCTTCGATTGCACCTCTGGGTTGGCGTCGAGCACCAGCAGCTTGCTCTTCGGCTTGGCGGTCTTCAGGTAGCTGGCGACCATGCAGGCGCGCTCGTACGGACCGGGCGGGCAGCGGTAGGGCACCTTGGGGATCGAGATCGCGACCACGCCGCCGTCGGGCATGGCTTCGAGCTGCCGGCGCAGCGCCACCGTCTGCGGGCCCGCCTTCCAGCTGTGCACCACGGTGCCTGCATTCACCGCAGCCTGCAGGCCGCCGACCTGCTCCCACAGGAAGTCGATGCCGGGCGAGACGATCAGCCGGTCGTAAGCGAGTTCGCTGCCGCCGGCCAGGCGCACCTTCTTGCCGGCGGCGTCGATGGCCGTCACGTCGCCCTGCACGACCTTCACGCCGAGCGCCTGCAGACCTTCGTAGCCGCGCGTGATGTCGGCCATCTGGCGGTAGCCGCCGATGACGAGGTTGGAGATCGGGCAGGAGATGAAGTTCGGGTTGCGCTCGACCAGCGTCACGTCGACGTTGCCGCCCCAGAGCTTGAGGTAGCGCGCGGCCGTGGTGCCGCCGAAGCCGCCCCCGACCACGACGACGCGGCCGATCGACGGCCCGCCGGTGGCGCAGCCCGCGAGGCCCAGCGTGGCCAGGCCGCCGAGCGCGGCGCCGCCCACGATCAGGCGGCGGCGCGAGGGGAGTTGTGGAAGGGCGCTGTGCATGTCGGTGCTCCGGTCGGTGCTCATCGCGTGGCCTTCTGCGCGGCAAAGTAGCCGGCCACGAGGCGGATCTGCTCGTCGGTGTAGCCCTTGGCGATCTGGTGCATGATGGTCGCGGGCTGGGCGCCGCTCCTGTAGTCGGCCACCATCGCGACGATCTTCTCGGCCGACACGCCCGCCAGCGGCTTCATGTCGCCCTTGGCGTTGCCGGTGGTGCCATGGCAGTTGGCGCAGGTGGCGGCGAGGTTGCGCGCCAGGTTGGCCTGC
Source organism: Rubrivivax sp. (assembly GCA_016789955.1). GTDB lineage: Bacteria > Pseudomonadota > Gammaproteobacteria > Burkholderiales > Burkholderiaceae_C > Rubrivivax. Next base: position 24,656 of record JAEUPB010000072.1, read on the forward strand.
TGCGCCAGCGCGGGTGCAGCGCCCAGCGCCAGCAGCGCGGCGAGACCGGCCAGCGGCCGGCGGATCGGGAACGTCATCGGGGTCTCCTTCAGGGCTTGATGTAGGCCGCGCCGTCCTTCTGCAGCTTGGCGATGCGCACCACGCCCGAAGGCGTGAAGTCGGCTTCCTGGATGAACTGCTCCTTCTTCAGGTTGCGGTTCCTCAGCGTGATCTCGCACACCTCGAACTTCACGCCGCGTCCCACCAGCGCGGCCACCGGGCCGGCGTAGGCGCCGCCGTTGGCGTCCTTGGCGCCTTCCATCAGGAAGTCCACGCCGTCGGCGTGCGTGACGACGGTGATGCGCGCCTGCGGATCGACATCGAGGTGGTTGCGCACGTTGCGCAGCCCCTTCAGGCCCTGCGCCGCGGCGTTGTCGATGTGATAGACGACGCGATCCTGCGCCCAGGCCGCCGTGGCGGCCAAGGCCAGCGCCAGTGCGCAGAGGGTGCGTGTGCCGATCATCGGGGCTCCCGGTCAGTTGGGCCGCAGGCGGCCGGAGGCGAGATGCTGCCACGCTGGCGGGCCGCGGCGGGACAGGACGGTTGCCGATGGACAATATCCGTGCATGCTGATAGATTGGTTCGGACATGACTTTCGATGACCTGCCGCGCCTGCCGGCGCTGCTGAAGCGCTGCCTGGGTGCCGTGTGCGCGGCAACGGTGCTGATGTCGCCGGATGTCACCCAGGCGGCCGGCGGCCCGCTGCAGGCCACCGCCGTCGCTCCCGACGTGTGGTTCGTGCAGGGCGACAGCGCGCTGGGCAGCGCGGCCAACCGCAACTTCATCTCCAACGCGGCCTTCGTCGTCACGCCCGCCGGGGTGCTCGTGATCGACGCGCTGGGCTCGCCGGCGCTGGCCGAGGAACTGATCGCCGCGATCCGCCGCGTCACGCCGCAGCCGATCCGTGTCGTCGTCGTCACGCACTACCACGCCGACCACGTCTACGGCCTGCAGGCGTTCAAGGCGGCGGGCGCCCGGATCGTCGCGCATGGCGCCGGCCGCGAGTACCTGGCCTCCGACGCGGCGCAGCGGCGGCTCGAGGCCAGCCGGCAGGAGCTGTACCCGGCGGTGGACGAGCGCACGCGTCTGGTGGAGGCCGACGAGTGGCTGGCCGCGGCCGACAGGTCGATCGAGCTCGGCGGCAAGACCTTCCACATCCGCCACGTGGGCCCGGCGCACACGCCGGAAGACGTGGTGGTGTACGAGCCGCAATCGGGCGTCCTGTTCGCCGGTGACCTCGTGTTCCGCGGCCGCATCCCGTTCGTCGGGCAGGCCGACAGCCGGCGCTGGATCGATTCGCTGCAGCGCGTGATGGCGTTCCAGCCCCGGCTGCTGGTGCCGGGCCACGGGCCGGTGTCGACCACCGCCGGCGAGGACCTGGCCCTGACGCGCGACTACCTCGCCTACCTGCGCCAGGCGATGGGCGAGGCGGCGCGCAACCTCGAGCCCTTCGAGGAGGCCTACGCGAAGACCGACTGGTCGCGCTTCGACAAGCTGCCGCTGTTCAAGGCGGCCAACCGCATGAACGCGTACAACACCTACCTGCTGATGGAGCACGAGGCGAAATGAAGCGGCGCGAGTGGCTGGTGCGCGCGGCGGGCGCCGCGGCGGCCGCCGTTGCCGGCGCTGCGCAGGCCGCGCAGACGATCGCGTGGCCGGCGCTGCGGCTGATCGACGGCTCGACGCTCGCGCCGGAGGCCTGGCAAGGCCGCGCCGGCATCGTCGTCTTCTGGGCCACCTGGTGCGGCTACTGCGAGCGGCACGGCGCCCGCATCGAGCAGCTCCACCGCTCGCTGCAGGGGCGCGGCCCGCGCATCCTGGGCGCGTGCATCGATGGCGACGACGCCTCGGTCGGCCGGCTGGCGCGGGCGCGGGGCTGGAGCTTCCCGGTGGCCGTCGACAGCGTCGGGCTGCGGGCGAGGTTCACCGCGCGCCGCGTGGTGCCGATGACCTGCCTCGTCGACGCATCGGGTACGCTCAAGCTGAGCATCCCCGGCGAGATGGCCGAGGACGACGTGATGGGCCTGCCCCGCTCGCTGGCGGCCTGAAGGAGCGCGGGGTGACGATGACGTGGAGGCAGGGCGGCGCCGGTGCGGTGCTGCTGTCGATGGCTGCGGTGCTGATGGGCGGCCCGGCATCGGCGCAGACGGCCGCGGCGATCTTCAAGGACGCCGACCTGGCGCTGGGCGAGCGGTTGATGAAGGAGCACGCCTGCAGCGCCTGCCACCAGCGCAAGGTCGGCGGCGACGGCTCGGCGATCTACCGGCCGGGCGGCCGCATCGCCACGCCCGGGCTGCTGCGCGGCATGGTCGAGCTGTGCAATACCGAGATGAACCTGGGCCTGTTCCCCGAGGAGGTGTCGTCGATCGCCGCGTTGCTCAACCGCGACCACTACCGCTACAAGTAGCGACGACCTGCCCCGTGGCGGGGGCCGCTCCATCAGTCCTTCCAAATACAATCACACGGATGTGCACCGCCTCACGCAGGTGACGACAGGGACCTACACATGAGCGACTCCAGCATCGAGGACAAGGTCTTCGACTCCGTGGCCGAGCTGTTCGGCGTGCTCTCCACGCCGATCCGGCTGAAGATCATCAGCGCGGTCTGCCACGGCGAGAAGAACGTCTCCGAGCTGCTGTCGGTGATCGACACCACGCAGCCGAACATGTCGCAGCACCTGGGCATGCTCTACCGCAGCGGGGTGCTGGCGCGCCGCCGCGAGGGCACGCAGATCTACTACCGGCTGCAGAGCGAGCGCGTGGCCACGCTGTGCCGTGCGGTGTGCACGCAGGTCGCGATCGAACTCGACGAGGAGTCGAAGGTCTCGCCGGGCGACCGGCTGGTGCCGGCGATGCACCGCTGATCGGTGCGACGGGCGCGGCGCGAACGCCTCACGGCGGCGTGGCGCGCAGCAGCGGGTGTCCCAGTTTTCGCGGGTCGGGTGTCGCGTCGGTGGCCGGCGACAGACGAACGGCGGTATCACGGCCGGAGAGCAGCGCCATGTCTCGCGTGATCCGGCTGCTGACCACCCAGGCGATCGCGACGTCCTGCGACAGCAGGCCGAACAGCTGTGGACGCGTGACGTGGTAGGCCTCGTAGTTGCCGAGGTACGTGGTCTCGCCGGGTCGGATCGTGAAGCGGATCGAGAACGGCTGGCGCGGCTTGAATGATGTCTGGGTCATGCCGACGTAGCGCGTCGCCGAGTACGTGTAAAGCTCGTACTCGCCCGGAGCGAGCAATTCGGCCCGGATCACGCCGTCGCGGTAGTCCGGTCGCTCGGCCAGGCTGAGTTGCGAGAAGTGGAACATGCCACTCGCTTCGCTGCCGACGCGGCGGTAGGAGAGGTTCAGCATGAAGTTGCGAGTCTCCGGACCAGCACCGATCCCGATGACCGCGCGCCCCGCGTCGGCTCCGGTATACGTCGGCAACGTCGGCGCACAGCCGGCAAGGCCGAGGGTCGTAGCCAGTGCACCGGCACTGCAAAGGATCCTCCTGCGCATCTGCTCCTCCGGTTCGACAGGGATCAACAAGATGGCGTGACCGGGCGCTGATGCTACGGACATCCCCGGACTGCGCCAACCGGCCGCTGGGCAGGCGCCCGGGCGCCCGCTCCACCCGCCGTTCGGCGACCCGCGCCCCGTCGCGCACGGCCGCCGGCGGAAAGATGATCACCAGCGCACCAGCGCACCGGCGTCAGGCCCGTGGCACGCGCGGCTGCGCCCGGCGCACTGCCGTCACCCAGCGCGGATCGCCGGCCGCCTCGCCCCACACGCCGGCATCGTGGCACAGGACCGCCACGGCATCGGCGGCTGCGGGCGCCTGCGCATCGGGCTCGTCGTAGCGGAAGGGCAGGGCACCGCGGCGGGCCCGCTCGAGGAACGCGAGGTACAGCGCCGGCAACATCGCCACCGCGTCGACGGGCTCGCCGCGGGTCAGCCGGTCGCGCACGGTCGGGGCCACGAACATCGTCAGCTTCGCGCGGCTGTCGCCGGCCACGCGCTGCACGGTGTCGGCGATGGCCGGGTTGCCGAAGCGCCGCAGCACCTGCGCGAGGTAGGCGTCCAGGTCCACCGGGCTCGGGCGCAGCACGGGGATCGCATCGGTCGACGCGTAGTCCTGCGCGAGGCGGCGCACTTGCGGGTCGGCCATCGCCTCGTGGATCCAAGCGTGGCCGCGCAAGGCGCCGGCCCAGGCCACCGCGCTGTGCGTCGCGTTCAGCAGACGGATCTTCGCTTCCTCGTAGGGCTCCACGTCATCGACCAGCTCGGCGCCCACCGCTTCCCATGCCGGCCGTCCGGTCGCGAAGCGGTCTTCCACCACCCACTGCAGGTGCTCCTCGGCCGAGACCGGCGCGGCGTCGTCGAGGCCGGTGGCCGTGCGCACGCGCTCGCGCAGATCGGCCATGGGGCGTGGCGTGATGCGGTCGACCATCGTGTTCGGGCAGGTGGTGTGCGCGTGCATCCAGTCGCACGATGCCCCGTCACCGGCGGCCTGCAGGTAGCGGCCGAGCGCTGCCCGGAGCCGCGCGCCGTTGTGCCGCAGGTTGTCGCACGAGAGCAGCGTGAGCGGACCGGCCTGCCGCACGCGTCGCTCGCGGAGCAGCGCAGCCAGCACGCCGTAGACCGTGCTGCCGGGCCGGTGCTCGCGCGTGGCTTGCAGGTCGGCGGCGATGTCGGCGGCGCCGAGGTCCAGCTCGCCGCGCGCGTCCAGGCCGTAGCCCGATTCGGTGATCGTCAGCGAGACGATGCGCGTGGCCGGATCGGCGCCCAGCGCCACCAGCGCCTCCGCGCCGCCCTCTGCCGGCACGACGTGTTCGATCGACGCGATGCGCCGGTACTGCCGCCGGCCTTCGGGCGACACCGTTTCGAGCGTGTAGGCGCCGCGCTGCGCGATCAATGCCGCCAGCACTGCATCACCATCGCGGCGCAGGTTGCCCGCGGCCAGCCGCCAGCCGCGGTCGCCCGCGTCGTGCAGCCGCTGCAGGTAGACGGCCTGGTGCGCGCGATGGAACGCGCCCAGCCCCAGGTGCAGGATGCGGTGGCTCACCGCGGCGCCGGGGTATCCGCGATGCGCCGGCTCAGCCGCCAGAAGGCGACGATGGTGAACAGGTTGACGAGGGCCACCCAGGTCATCGCCCAGCGCAGCCCGTCGGCCGCCGCGCCCTGCTGCACGTGCAGCGTGTCGCTGATCGCGCCCACCAGCAGCGGGCCCAGGCCCTGGCCGACCAGCATGCCGAACAGCGCCACCACCGCGAACGCCGTGGCCCGCGCCTCGGGGGCCACCATGTCCTGCAGCGTCGAGAACACCGGGCCGAGGATGGAGCCGGCGATCAGGAAGGCGCAGAACAGCATCACGAAGGCCAGCAGCGGGTGCGGCGCATGGAAGCTGCCCACGTAGAACGGCATCACCAGCACCGTGACCCCCGCCGCATAGGCGGTGCCCCATGACCGCGAGTGCTTCGCGTATCGCACCGCGAGCTGCCCGCCGGCGATCGAGCCGATCGCCGTCGCCACGCCGATGCACAGCCCGAGGCCCAGGCCGATCTGCAGCGGCGTCAGCGTGAACGCGCGCCCGAAGTAGCTCGGCAGCCACACCATCACCGCCGAGCCGGCCAGCGAGGTGGTCGAGAACGCGACGACCAGCCAGCCGAAGGCACGCAGGTCGCCGAGCTGGTCGATCAGCCGCACCGGCGGCTGCGTGCCGGCGGAGGCCGGCGATGCGGGCGCCGGCGCCGACAGCGTGCGGGCCGGCTCGCGCACCGTGAGGTGGAAGATCACCGCCATCACGACGCCCGCGACGCCCAGCCACACGAAGCCGGCGCGCCAGCCCACCGTCTGCAGCAGGATGCCGCCGCCGAGCATGCCGCCGAGCGCGCCGAGGTAGGTGCCGGCGCTGTGGATGCCCAGCGCCCGCGGCCGCAGGTCGCGCGGGTAGTAGTCGCCCAGCATCGAGTGCGTGGCCGGGATGCAGCCGGCCTCGCCGATGCCCACGCCCATGCGCGCGGCCAGCAGCTGCACGAAGTTCGAGGCCACGCCCGAGGCCGCCGTCATCAGCGACCAGGCCGCGAGGCTGCCGCCGATGATCCACTTGCGGTTGCCGCGGTCGGCCCAGCGCGCCAACGGCACCGACGCCAGGCCGCCCATGATCGAGAAGGCCACGCCGGTCAGCAGCCCGAGCTGGGTGTCGCTGAGCGCGAACTCCTTCTTGATCGGCTCCATGAACATCGAGATGACGACGCGGTCGACCGCGCACATGAAGCCGACCACGGCCAGCGCCGCCAGCACGTAGGTGCGGTAGCGGTCGCGCGCGGGGGCGGCCGGCGTGGCGGTGGTTGCGGCGGTCGTCGCGGGGTGCAGGTCGGCGGTGCTCATGCAGGGGCTCCGGTGGCGCCGCCGGCCGGCGGCGCGTCTTGGGGTGCGCGCCACAACCAGCGCAGCGTGTCGGGGAAGATCGCGCCGCCGTGCGCGAGCGAATGGCCGCCGCGGCCGATCACGAGGCGGTGCTCGATGCCGCGGTAGGCCAGCGCCGCCGCCATGTCGCGGTTGGCCTGCACCCAGTGGCCGAACACGATGTCCAGGTCGTGCTCGCCGGTCTGCAGGAACACGCGCAGGCGCTCGGCGCGCGCATCGCCGCTGCGGCGGACGCGCGAGGCCAGCGTGTGCCCGCCGCGGATGTCGACGAAGCTGCCGCAGTGCGAGATCACGCGGCCGAACACGTCCGGGCGTTCCCAGGCCGCGTTCAGCGCGCAGTGGCCGCCGGAGCTCAAGCCGCAGATCGCGCGCCGGTCCGCCTGCGCCGAGACGTTCAAGCCGTGCAGCGCCTCGGGCAGCAGTTCGTCCATGAGGAATCGCACGTAGGCGTCGCCGGTCGAGTCGTACTCGACGCTGCGATTGTCGGTGCCACCGTAGATCGGCAGCCCCGGGCCGCGATCGCCCGGCTGCACGAACACGGCCACGGTGGGCGGGATCGCGCCGTCGGCGATCAGCGTGTCGAGCACCAGCGCGGCGCTGCACTCGGGGCCGAGGTAGCGGGCGCCGTCCTGAAACACCAGCAGGTTCGCGTCGCGGGCCGCCTCGAGTTGCCGCGGCACGTAGACCCAGTAGTCGCGGGCCACGCCGGGGTAGATGCCACGGCTTTCGTGGCGGCGCTGCAGCACTTCGCCCGTGTGCACGTCGGCGCGCGGCCGGGCCTCGGGGCCTGGGGCATAGGGCTGCGGCGCGCCCAGGCTGCCGGCGAAGCGCGCGATGTCGCGGTCGGGGATGCCCGGTGTGTTCGATCGCAGCCGCTGCGCGAGGTCGGCGTTGGCCACCGTCGGCGCCGCCACGATCTCCGTCGCGCCGAACGCGCGCCGCAGCGCGTCGTGGAACGCCTGCTCGCTGGCCTTCGACACCGCGTGCTGCGGCGCCAGCAGGTCGAAAGCGTGGCAGGCGCCGGGCCACACGTGCAGCTCGGTGGCCACGCCATCGGCCACGAGCCGCTGCGCGTAGGCGACGTTCTCTTCGGTGAAAAGGTCCAGCGCGCCGATCGACAGGAAGGTCGGCGGCAGCCCAGCGAGGGTCGCTGCACGCGCTGGCACCGCGTACGGCGCCGCGCCAGCCCGACCCGGCGGATGGCCCAGCAGGGCCTGCCACTTGTAGCGGTTCGACGCGGCGGTCAGCACCCAGCCATCGGCGGCCGGCAGCGGGCCGTCGCCCGAGCCGGTGCGGTCGTCGAGCATCGCCTGCAACGGGGCCTGCAGGCACAACCGGATCTCGCCCCTGTCGCGCACGAGCAGCGCCAGCGCTGCGCAGAGGCCACCGCCTGCGCTCTGGCCGGCGACGGCCAGGCGGCCACGGTCGACGCCGAGGTCATCGGCCTGGGCCTGCAGCCACTGCAGCGCGGCATGACAGTCGTGCAGCGGCGCCGGATGCGGGTGTTCGGGTGCCAGCCGGTAGTCCACCGAGACCACCACGCAGCCCACGGCCTCGACGATGCGCCGCACCTGCGCGTCGTCGAACTCCGGCGTGCCGGCCACGTAGCCGCCGCCGTGGATCCACAGCAGCGCCGGGCACGGCGCGGTGGTGCCGCGCGGCCGGTAGACGAGCACGCGCACGTCGGGGTCGCCGGGCATGCCCGGTGCATGGCGCTCGCTCAGCTCGATCGTCGGGGACGCCGGCGCCTCCGCCTGGCGCAGCCGCACCAGCGCCGCGAGCCGCTCGCGGGTGGTGGCCAGTTCGGCAGGCGTGGTCGGCGGTGTAGGCAGGCCGGCGACGACTGCGGCCAGCTCCGGCAGCAGCGCAGGGGCCGAAGGATGGTGGGTCATGTCGGTGACGGTGCCTGCGCGAAGACGCGCGTCGCGAAGTCGTCGACGAGCCGCGCGAACTCGGCCGGGCGCCGCATGCTCACGCCGTGCTCGCAGCCCTCGAAGCGGTGGCGCAGCGGGCGCTTCGCCGCCGCGGCGTAGTCGTCTTCCTGGCTCACGGCGCGCTCGTCGAGCGAGCCGTTGGTGATCAGCACCGGCACGTCGAGTGCCGCGAGCCGTGCGCGAAAGTCGACGTACAGCAGGTCGCGCACGGCGGCCGGCACGGCGTTCAGCTCGACACCCGCGTCGAGCACGGCGCGCCGGTCGGGCTCGGCATAGCCCATCGTCTGCAGCAGGCCGCCGACACGCCGGCGCACGTCGATCGTCGCCGCCATCGCCCACACCAGTGGCGCATCGCGCAGGTACGCCAGCGCCGAGCGGTGTCCCATGGTCGCGCTGGCGCCGGCCACCACCAGCCCGCGCAGCTGCGCCGGCGGCACGGCCGATGCGGTGCCCATCGCGGTGTAGCCGCCGAGCGAGTCGCCGACGAGGATCAGCGGCGCCGGCGCCACCGTGCGCGCCAGGGCCGCCACCTGCGCAGCCGCGGCCTGCAGCGTGTAGACGTGCGCGCGGTCGGCGGCATGGCCGGGCAAATCGAGCGCGACGACGCGCCAGCGCGGCTCGAGCCGGCGGCGCACCGGGTCCCACGCCCGGCCGTTCAGCCCCGCGCCGTGCAGCAGCACGATCACCGGGGCGCGGGCCTCGCCGGGCAGCGCCGGCATCGGCCACGCGTGGGCCGCGCCGTCGCGCAGCGTGCGCGCATGGCGCCATTCGTTGTGGCCGAGCACGGCCAGCGCCGCGAGCAGCAGCGCCGTCAGCGGCAGCGCGATCACTGCGAGCCCGAGGCGCAGCCAGCGCCGGCCTCGCTTCATGGTCTCGGGCCCGGGCCCCACGAGCGCCAGGCGGCCGGCGGCGTGGCCATGAAGTCGCGAAGCACGCCGGCCCACAGCGCGGCGTCGGCGCCCGAGGCGAAGTGGCCCTTGTCGCTGTCGAGCTCGACGTACGACCACGGCACCTGCGCGGCATCCAGCTGCGGCGCGAACTCGCGCGCCAGCGCCGGGGAGAACACCTGGTCGCTGCGCGACAGCACCATCAGCACCGGCGCGCGGATGGCGTCGAGCCGGCGGCGCAGGTCGAACGACTCGGCGGCCCGCGCCAGCGTGACCAGCGATCCCGGGTGGAAGGCCGCGGCCCATTCGGTCGCCAGGCGCAGGATCTCAGCGGCGCGCTGCGCATCGTCGGGCCAGCGGTGCCGCATCTCGGCATCGGCACCGTAGCGGATCAGCGTGTCCACGCGCAGCGCGGTCATCCAGTCGACCATCGCGCCGGGCGCGGGATGGCCGCCGTTCCACGCCGGTTGCCCCGCGAGCTTCTCGAGCAGCGCGGCGGCGCTGACCACGCCGGGTGGGTTGTAGGGGGCGGTGACCGCCGCCACGACCCGATCGACGAAGGACGGATGATCCACCGCCCACTGCAGCGCCTGGTAGCCGCCCAGCGAGGGCCCCGCCACCGCGGCGAGGCGCCGCACGCCCAGCGCATCGATCAGGTCCTTCTGCGCCGCCACGATGTCGGCCATGCCGATGCGCGGAAAGTCGGCGCCGTAGGGCCTGCCGCTGCGCGGATCGAGGCTGCCCGGCCCGGTGGAGCCGTAGCTCGAGCCGAGCATGTTCGGGCACACGACGAACCAGCGCCCGGTGTCGATCGGCCGGCCCGGGCCGACGAGGTCGCTCCACGAGCCTTCGGCCACGTTCGCCCCGGGGTCCAGCATCGCGGGCCCCGTGGTGTAGCCGTGCAGCACCAGCACCGCGTTGTCGCCGGCCGCGTTGAGGCGGCCGAGCGTGCGATAGGCGGTGGTGGCCTCGGCCACCACCTCCCCGCTGGCCAGCCGCAGCCGGCGCGTGGTGTGCGTCGAAAGCTCCACGGGCGTGGCCGGGCTAGAACCGGTACGCGAGGTCGATGCCGAAGGTGCGCGGCTGGATCACGCCGGCGCTCACCACGTTCGGCGCCAGGATCTGGTTCAGCGTGTTGACGTGGTTCAGGCCGCGCTCGTCGGTGAGGTTCTTGCCGTAGACCGTCACGCGCACCTTGCCGAACTCCATGCCCGCGTTCAGGCCGAGCGTGGTGTACGACGGCACGTTCGTCACGTCCGACGAGCCGCTGAAGTCCGAACGCCGCTCGCCGATGTAGCCGAGCGCGCCGCCCACCCAGGCCGACGAGCCGGCCAGCACGAAGCGGTAGTCGGCCGCCAGCGAGGCGGTCCACTTCGGCACGAAGGGCATGCGGTCGCCGTCCTTGCCGTTGGCCAGCGGCGCATCCGCGGCCAGCCGCGAGTCGGTGTAGGCGGCGGTGGCGCGCAGCGTCAGGCCCTGCACCGGGAACAGCAGCAGCGTCGCCTCGGCGCCCTGGACCTCGGCGTCGCCGGCGTTCACGAAGTGCTGGTAGGTGGCGCCGTTGATCGTGTCGCCGCGCTGGACCACGATGTCCTTCCAGTCGGTGCGGAACAGCGCCGCCTCGATCGACGCCTTGCCGCCGGCCAGCGCCGCCTTGTAGCCGACCTCGTAGCTGGTCAGCGTGTCCGGCGAGAACGTGGGGCCGCCGATCGTCGGGCTGGCCAGCGAGGCCGGCAGCGCGCTCGGCCCCCCGGACCGGAAGCCGCTGGCCACGCGGCCGTAGACGGCCGTCTTGTCGTCGAGCTTGTAGATCGCGCTCAGCAGGTAGGTGGTCTTGCGGATCGTCTGGTTCTCCTCGAACGCGACGCCCGGCGCGCGGATCACGATCGATGGCTGGTAGTTCTGCGTGAAGTGCTGGTCGACATGCGAGTAGCGCAGGCCCGCGGTGAGGTCCAGCTGCGGCGTGACGCTGTAGGTGGCGTTGCCGAACAGCGAGTACTCCTTGTAGTTCACGCCGAGCATGGCGTTGAACAGCGGCCCGTTGAACCGGTTCAGGTTGTCCGGAAGCGGCGCCGGCAGCGGCACCGAGGGCAGCGGCGGCAGCGCACCGTAGCCGGGCACCACGAACATGTTCTCCGGCGGCAGGCGGTTGGTGCTGTCCTCCTTGTTGAAGATCAGGCCGGCCTCGTAGTTCAGCTTGTCGGCCAGCGCGCTCGAACGCGCGCGCAGTTCCTGCGACAGGCGCTTGGTCTCGATCATCTGGTGCGTCTGACCGCCGATCGACAGCGGCATGCCCAGCGAGGCGAGCACCGTGGAATACACCGCGCCGAGCGACGGCGTCGCATCGACGATGACCTCGCTGCCCACCTTCTGGTAGGTGGTGGACGAGACGACGTCGAACCCGCCGATGCGGCCCTTGAGCGTCGCGTTGACGACGTCGAAGTCGGTGCCCTGCTTCTCGGCCACGGCGCTGCTGTGCCTTAGGTCACCGCTGGTCGGCGTCAGCTGATCGGCCGCGCCGGCCGTGCGGATCAGGTTCATGTCCTGGATGCCCAGGCCGTCGGCGCGGAAGCGCTGCGTCAGGCCCCAGGCCTGGAGTGCCCAGTCGGGCGTGATGCGCCAGTCCAGTGCGATGCGGCCGGCGCGCGTGGTGGCCTTGTTCACGTCCTGCAGGCCGCGCCGCGGATCGTCGATGTAGCCTGCGTCCTCGCGGTCCAGCAGGCTGATGCGCAAGCCCAGCTTGTCGGTGGCCAGCGGCACGTTGATCGACGCGCGCGCCTCGTGGCCGCTGCCGCCTTCGCTGACCTTGTGGCCGCCGATGGACACCGCGCCGCTCAACCGCTGCGTGTCGGCGGGCTGCGTCACGTAGCGCAGCAGGCCGCCGACCGCGCCGGCACCGTACAGCGTGCCCTGCGGGCCCTTCAGCACCTCGACGCGGCGCAGGTCGTAGGGGTCGAGGTCGGGGGTCAGCGTGCTGCCGGTGGCGTACGCGGTGATCGAGCCGATCGGCGCCTCGTCGATGTAGATCGCGGTGCCGGGCGTGGGCTGGCTGATGCCGGTGGAGATGCCGCGCAGCACGATCGAGCTGAAGCCGCGCGACACCGCGGTGACCGACATGCCCGGCATCTGCGCGGCGTAGTCCTCCAGGCGCACGGCGCCGCTGCGGTTCAGCCGGTCGGCATTGACGGTCGAGACCGAGGCCGGCACGTCGATGGCCGCCTGCTCGCGCTTCTGCGCAGTGACGATCACTCTTTCCACCGACTGCTCGTCGGTGCCCGCGGGCGCCGCGGTCTGGGCTTGCGCGGCCAGCGTGCACAGCAGCGCTGCGGCCAGGGCGGTGGGGCGCACGGCGTGCGTGACGGATCGTTGCATGGGGTGTCTCCTCCGGAGTGGGGGTGTGGTGGGGAACCGCGGCGCAGGGTCGCGGCTAGAAGATCTTTCCGGGATTCAGGATCGACTTCGGATCCCAGACCTGCTTGGTGGCGCGCATCAGCGCGACGACGTCGGGGCCGGCCTCGGCCAGCAGCTTGGCCTTCTTGCCCAGGCCGATGCCGTGCTCGCCGGTGCAGGTGCCGCCGGCCTCGAGCGCCCGCTCGACCATCGCGGCGTAGACGCGCTCGACCGCGGCGTGCTCGGCCGGCGCGTCTGGCATCGGCATGAACAGCACGTGGTAGTTGCCGTCGCCGACGTGGCCGAGGATCGGTGCCACGAGGCCTTCGCGGTCGATGTCGGCGCGCGTGCGCGCCACGCAGTCGGCCAGCGCCGAGATCGGTACGCAGACGTCGGCCACGACGCTCTGGCAGCCGGGCCTCAGCGCGAGGGCGGCGTAGTACGCGAGGTGCCGCGCGCGCCACAGCGCCGAGCGGTCCTCGGGCCGCGTGGACCACTGGAAGCCGGTGCCGCCATGGCTGGCCGCGACCTCCTGGGCCAGCTCGGTCTGCTCGCGCACCGCAGCCTCGGTGCCGTGGAACTCGAGGAACAGCGTCGGCTGCTCCGGCAGGCCGAGCTGCGAGTGCAGGTTGCAGGCGCGCACCTGGTGCTCGTCGAGGAACTCGATGCGCGCCAGCGGCACGCCGCTCAGCGACAGCTCGGTCACCGCGGCCACCGCGTCAGCCAGCGTCGGGAAGGCGCAGCTCGCCGCGGCCACCTCGGGAGGCAGCGGGTGCAGCTTCAGCGTGACCTCGGTGATCACGCCCAGCGTGCCTTCGGCGCCGGTGAGCAGGTGCACGAGGTCGAAGCCCGCCGCCGACTTGCGAGCGCGGCTGCCCACGCGGATGAGCCGCCCGTCGGCCAGCGCCACCTCGAGCGCCAGCACGTTCTGCGCCATCGAGCCGTAGCGGACCGTGGTGGTGCCCGAGGCCCGCGTGGAGACCATGCCGCCGATCGATGCGTTGGCACCCGGGTCGACCGGGAAGAACAGCCCCGTGCCTTTCAGGTGCGCATTCAGCGCCTCGCGCGTCACGCCGGGCTGCACCACGCAGTCGCCATCGTCGGCGTGCACCGCGAGCACCGCGTCCATGCGCGAGCAGTCCATGCAGATGCCGCCGTGGGGCGCACTGACATGGCCTTCCACCGAGCTGCCGACGCCGTAGGCGATGACCGGCACGCCCTCGGCGTTGCACTGCGCGAGGATCTCGCAGACCTCGCGCTTGTCCAGCGGCCACACCACGGCGTCCGGCGGCAGGTGGGCGTCGAGGCCCTCGCCGCGCGCATGCTGGTCGCGCACCGCGCGGCTGACGTTGACGCGGTCGCCATAGCGCGACTGCAGGAACGCGATGGTGCGTTCGACGGCGCCGGCAGGCACCGCAAAGGTCTGGGATGTCATGTGCGGAGGCCCTGCTGCAGTGCGAGGCTGGCCGGGTGTTCCTGCCGCTGCACGTGCACCAGCGCCAGGTCGAAGTGGTAGGACATGGCCGTGCCGGCGCCGACCGCATCGCCTGCCACGATGCGCTCGACCAGCGTCTCGTGCGCTTCGACGACGCGCTGCAGCTCGGCCGCACTGCGGCGCTCGTCGAGGTGCATGCTCGACGAGGCTTCCAGCGGCGAGCGCAGCGCGCCCAGCAGCAGGCTGTTCAGCGGATTGCCGCTGGCCTCGGCGATCACCTGGTGGATGCCCATGTCGCTGGCAACGCGGCGGGCGTGGTTGGCGCCGGCCTCGCGCATCTGCGCCACCAGTTCGCGCAGCCGCTGCCGCTGGGCGTCGGTGGCGTAGCGTGCGGCGAGCTGTGCCGTCTGCAGCTCGAGCGCGCGGCGCGTCTCCAGCGCATGCGCGACGCTGACCTGCGCCGTGTTCAGCGCGTAGTCGAATACCTGCGCCAGTACGCCGGCGTCGAGCGCGCGCAGCCGCGGGCGGCGCCCGCCCTCGATCTCGAGAATGCCCAGCGCCGCCAGCGTGCGGTAGGCCTCGCGCACGCTGCCGCGGCTGACCTGCAGCTCGCGGCCGATCTCGATCTCGCTGGGCACCGCATCGCCGGGCCGCATCTGCGACGCCTGCACGCGGGCCAGCACCTGGCGCGCGACGTGCGCCGACTGGGTCGGCCGGGCGAGCAGGGCGAGGGTGGGCGGGGAGGTCATCGGCATCTCGAGACGGGGCGCAGTCTAGAAAGGCGCCACAAACATGTCAAACAGGTTTGATAGGTATGGCCCGAAATATCGGGAAAACCCTGCCGCACTTGTGTCCAGTATGCGGGAAGACAGTGGCTAGCCAAGCGCCATCCTGTCTGACATGATCGCACCTCGATTCGTCACCAGCCACGCTCGCCATGCCCGCGCCGACCACCCTGATCCTGATCCACGGCGCCACCGGCAATGGCCGCATGTGGGACGCCGTGCGTCGCCACCTCGACCCGCGCTGGCAGGTGCACACGCCCGACCTGCCGGGGCATGGCTCGCGACGCAGCGAGTCCTTCACGCTCGACGCCGCGGTGGCCACCGTGATCGACGTGGTGAGCCGCGTGGCGCCTGCCCGCGTCGTCGTGGGCGGCGACTCGCTGGGGGGCTACGTCTCGCTGGCCAGTGCGCCCGCGCTGCCCGCCGGTCAGCTCGCGGCGCTGGTGTTGTCCGGCTCCAGTGCCAACTTCACCGGCGGCGCGTTGCGCGCGCTGCAGCGCCGCTGGCTCACCATGCGCGTGATGCGTGCGCTGCTGGGAGACGCGCGCATCGTCGCGATGGTGGCCAAGGAACTGCGCAAGCAGGGCATCGACGCGGGCGACGTACAGGCGATCGTCGACGGAGGCCTGAACCCCGCCGTGTTCGGCGAGTGCGTGCAGGCCCTGCGCGACATCGACTTCCGCGCCCGCGCGGCGCAGGTGGCGCAACCCGTGCTCGTGCTCAACGGGTCGAAGGACCGGATCTTCATCGACCAGGAGGACGCCTTCGTCGCGGCGCTGCAGCGGCCCGCGCGGCAACGCTTCGAGGGCTGCGACCACGGCGTCAGCCTGCGCCGCCCGCGCGAGTTCGCCGCGGCCATCGACGCCTTCGTCGCGTCGGCGCTGGCCGATCCGGCCGCCGAGCGACGCGAACCGGCGCTGCACGGCTGACCGGGCGCCGTGCGCCGCCGGCGGCCTACGGGCGCCGCTCGACGACCCTGGCCCCGTCGTGCACCGCGGGCGGCGGATAGACGATGACGCGGGCGCCCGCGTCGAGGCCACGCTCGATCCACGCGTGGCTGCCGTTGCGCGCGCGCAGCCACACCGGCACGAGGCGGGCGTGGCCGTTGTCGATCTTGTACACGGCCATCGCGCGCAGTTCGGCCGCTTCGGCGGGTGCGGTGCCCGATGCGTCGACCACCGGGGCCGCGGCCAACGGTGCGGCCGATGCGCCCGGGGTCGCCGCGCGCGGCACGCCGTCGGGCCACGGGAACACCGCGCTGGTGGGCACCTGCAGCGCGCGATCGGCCCGGGTCACGACGAAGCGCACGCCCACCCGATAGCCGTCGCCCAGCTCGCGCCACTGCTTGCGCGGCGAGGTCAATGCCACGACCACCTTGACGCGCTGTTCCTCGACGCCCAGCGCGGAAACCTTGGTGTACGCACCCGGCTCGACACGCTCGACCTGCCCTTGCAGCTCGCCAGGGCCGCCCCAACGCTCGATGCGCACCGGCGTGCCCGAAGGCGTGCGCAGGGCATCGGTCGTCAGCGGCTCGGCCACGACCTCCAGCCGTGCCAGGTCGCCGAGCTCGACCAGCGCGGTGCCGGGCGCGACGCTGCCCTCGCTGGCCTGCAGCACGCGCAGCACGGTGCCGGCCACCGGGGCCCGGATGCTGAAGGCGCGCGCCGCGGCGGACCCGTCCCGGGCCCCGGCCGCGGAGGCCATCACCGACGCGGCGGCGCGCGCCTGCTCGACGTCGTGCGCCGACACATGCCGGTCCTGCACCGCGGTGTCCAGCTCCTTCTGCGCCGCCTGCGCGGCCAGGCGGTCGCCATCGAGCTTGGTCGGTGCGATGAAGCCGTCGCGCGCGAGCTGCTCGCTGCGGCGAAGTTCGGTGCGCGCCTGCTCGAGGCCCACGCGGGCGCGCTCGATGCGCACGTCGGCGCGCTGCAGCTGCGCCTGTGCCGCCTGCAGTCGTGCGTCGGCCTCGCGCGCGCCGCGGGCGTCGAGCATCGGCGCCAGCGCGGGCTGCAGCACCGCCAGCTCGGCGCCGGCCTCGACGGCATCCCCTTCGCGCAGCGTGATGCGGGCCAGGCGCCCCGCCAGCGGTGCCGAGACCACGTAGCGCTGCTGCAGCCGGGTGCGGCCGTCCTCGTCGATCGTCGCCTCGAACGGGCCGACCGCGGCGGTGGCCACCTCCACCGCCAGCGGCCGCGGCACGAAGGCCCAGGCCAGCGCCGCCAGGGCCGCCGCGGCGCCGGCCGCGACGATCACCGCACGGCGTGCGCCGCCGCGCGCGCTGCGCGGCGTGCGCGGGGTGTCCATGGGTGTCCTCGGCACGGCCGTCTCCTACTCCCGGGTCTTCAGCACGCCCACCAGGTCCAGCCGGTCGACGCGGCGCCGCACCACCGCGGCGCTGGCCACGCCCGCCGCCAGCACCGCCAGCGCCGCCATCGCGTAGGTGCGTGGCCGGATCACCACCGGGAACTCGAACTGGTCGGATGCCAGCATCGCCGCGATGCCCTCGACCAGCCCGCGGCCCAGCAGCATGCCCAGCGGCAGCGCGACCGCGATCGCCAGCGCCAGCTCGCCCAGCAGCAGCGCCGACACCTCGGCGCGCGTGAAGCCGAGCACGCGCAGGCTGGCCAGCTCCCAGCCCCGTTCGGCCAGCGCGATGCGCGCCTGGTTGTAGACCACGCCCACCGCGATGATCGCGGCGAAGGTCGTCATCACGGTGGCCATGATGCGCACGTTGCGCGCGCTGATCTCCTCCATGTTGCGGCCGAGCGCGGCCTTGCTGAAGGCGCCGGACAGCCGCGGCAGGGCCTTCGTCGCCTCGAGCAGCTCGGCCTCGCGCCCGCGCTCCACGGCCAGCGACACCTGCGTAGCGAGGTCACCCTCGCCGAGCGCCCGGTTCAGCGCGCCGCGCTCGAGGTACGCGTTCAGGCCCATCATCTCGCGCACCGTGGCCGCCACCGGCAGCACCAGCGTGCGCTCCTCGCCGGCGAGCGTCTCCACGCGCACGGTGTCGCCGGCGGCCACACCGAGCTTGGCGGCGAGCCGGTCGGTGAGCACGAGGCCGTCCTCACGGGGCGCCTGCCGGACACCCTCGACGTCGATGATGCGGCGCAGCCGCGGGGCGGCCTCGTGCCCCTGGATCGCGCCGCGCTCGCTGCGGTGCCCGGCGACGAAGCGCACCGCCACGTCGCGCCCCGGCTCGGTCTCGATGACGCCGGGCAGCCGCGCCAGCGCGGCCACGAGCGGCGCGGCATCGGCCGGCTCGGTGGCCGACACGATCACGTCGGCGCGCATCGCCAGGTGGAACTGCGTCTCGACGATGTGGTCCATCGCGTCGCGCACGAAGTTGCCGAGCACGACGATGGCCACCGCCGCCGCGATGCCGCCGATGGCGATCGCCTGCCGCAGCGGGCGGCGCTCCATCTGTCGCAGGATCATGCGCAGCGCGTGCCCGATGCGCCGCACCCCCCAGCGTTCGAGCAGCGTCGGCCGGTAGCGGCCCGGTGCCGGCGGCCGCATCGCCTCGGCCGGCGCCAGCCGCACCACCGACGCGAGCGCCTTCAGCGTGCCGGCCACGCCGACGGCTGCCGACACGCCGCAGGCCACCGCCACCAGCGGCACTGCGAGCCGGTGCTCGAAGCTCGGAAAGAAATAGAACTCGGCATAGAGCCCGGTGAACATCTCGCCCAGCCGCGAGCCGGCGGCCAGCCCCAGCAGCACGCCGGCCGCGACGATGGCCAGCACCAGCTGCAGGTAGTGCACGGCGATGGTGGCGTTCGGGTAGCCGAGCGCCTTCAGCGCCGCGATCTGCTCGCGCTGCGTGGCCACCAGGCGCGACACCACCACGTCGAGCAGGAACGCCGCCACGGCCAGGAAGATCACCGGCAGCACGGTGCCGATCACGCGCTGCTCCTGGATCTCCATCTCGAGCATGCGGTGCGACGACTGGTCGTCGCGGCCATGCGCCTCGCGGCCGCCCCACCTCGCCAGCTGTGCCGAGAGCCGCTCGACCACGTCGCGCTCGGAGGCGCCGGGTGCCAGCCGCAGCGCCACGCGGTTGAAGGCGCCGCCCATGTCGGTGGCCGCGGCCAGCGCCTCGCGGTCGACCCAGAAGATGCCGAAGCTGCGCAGGTCCGGCATGCCGCCGAGCCCGGCGAAGATGAACTCCGGCGACACCGCGATGCCCTCGATCTGCAGCACCCGCCGCTTGCCGTTGATCAGCGCCGCCACCCGTGAGCCGGGCGCCAGGCCGCGTGCCGTCGCGAACCCGGCCGACACCAGCGCCCGCAGCGCGCCGTCGCCCGCGGCATCCGCTCCGGCGTCGTGCGGCCAGCGCCCCGCGCGCAGCGTCAGGCGGTTGAGCCGGGCCGGGTCGCGCCGGTCCAGGCCGACGAGCTGGCCGGTGATCGGGTCGGTGGTGTCCGCGAGCTCGATGCGCACCAGCTGCTCGACGGTGGGCTGCACGTCGGCCACGCCCGGCAGAGCGGCGATCGCATCGAGCGCGGCCATCGGGGCCCGGCGCACCGCCGCGAAGACATCGGCGAACCGGTTGGTCTCGTAGAAGTGGTCACGCGCACGGGCCAGCGAATCCACCGCCGACAACGACGTGAGGAAGCCCGCCACGCCGCTGGCCACCACCAGCGCGATCGTCAGCGCCTGGCTCCACATCGCGCGCAGGTCGCGCAGCAGCTTCCGGTCCAGGGCCTTCATGCGCAGCCGGGCGCTCACCAGCTCAGCTCGGCCGGCGAGCGCTTGTGCTCGTTGACCTCGATGCGGTCGACGCGCCCGTCGGCCAGCCGCACCACGCGATCGGCCATCGCCGCGATGGCCGCGTTGTGCGTGATCACCACCGCGGTGGTGCCCAGCTCGGCGTTGACCTTGGCGATCACCTCCAGCACGCGCTTGCCGGTGGCGTAGTCGAGCGCGCCGGTGGGCTCGTCGCACAGCAGCACGTCGGGCTGCTTGACCACCGCGCGGGCGATCGCCACGCGCTGCTGCTCGCCGCCGGAGAGCTGCGAGGGGAAGTGGTCGCGCCGCTCGGCCAGGCCCACCCAGGCCAGCGCCTCGTCCACGGCCATCGGGTGCGGCGCGATGTCGGTGACCAGCGCGACGTTCTCGCGCACCGTCAGGCTGGGGATCAGGTTGTAGAACTGGAACACGAAGCCGACGTGCTCGCGGCGGTAGCGGGTCAGCTCGGCCTCGCTCGCGCCGGTGAGCAGGTGGTCCGCGAAGCGCACCTCGCCGGCGGTGGGCACGTCCAGCCCGCCGAGGATGTTCAGCAGCGTCGACTTGCCGCTGCCCG
Source organism: Rubrivivax sp. (assembly GCA_016789955.1). GTDB lineage: Bacteria > Pseudomonadota > Gammaproteobacteria > Burkholderiales > Burkholderiaceae_C > Rubrivivax. The sequence goes on from JAEUPB010000072.1 coordinate 44,835, forward strand.
AGGCGCCCAGCAGCACGATGAACTCGCCGCGCCGGATCTGCAGGTCCACGCCGTCCAGCGCGCGCACCTGGGCATCGCCGCTGCCGTAGACCTTGGTGACGCCGCGGGCGCTGAAGACCGGTGCCGCGGCGGCGACGTTCACGTCGACGGCGCCTGCCGCACCACCAGCACCGGCACCGGGGACAGCCGCACCACGCGCTCGGCATCGCTGCCCAGCAGCACGCGCTCGATGCCGTGCAGGCCGTGGCTGCCGACCACGACCAGGTCGCAGCGGTGCTCGGTGGCCTGCTGCGCGATGACCTCGCCGACCCGCGACGTGTAGGCCTCGACGATCCAGGTCTCCGACGCGATCCCGGCGGCCGTCGCCGCCTCGTGGGCGCGCGCGAGCACGCCCTTGCCGTGCTCGCGCAGCGACTCGCCGAACTGTTCCCAGGTCATGGCCAGCGAGGCGTCGGCCACCATCGTCGGGTGCTCGACGACGTGCAGCAGCACGAGGCTCGCGTCGAAGGCGCGCGCCATCGCGCAGGCAGCGTCCAGGCCGCGTTGTCCGGCGTCGCTGCCGTCGATGGGGACGAGGATGCGTCGGTACATGGACGGATCTCCGAGAGGGCTGGGGGCGGATCTTGCGGTGGCGCCGATGCGGGGGGATTGATGCACCGCAAGCCCGCCCGCGCCGCCGCACGCGCCCGCGGTCGTGTACCGTCGGCCGTGCAGGGCCGGCGCCATGGCCTGGGGGACGGCGATGCCGGGTGCACGGGCGGAATGGATGCGGCGCGCGGCCGTGGTGGTCGTGCTCGGCCTGGCCGCGGCGCATGCCGAGGCAGTCGCCACGCTCGTCGACATCGCGTGGGACGCGCGGGGCCGCTTCCGCCACTCCGCGCCGCTGCCTGCGGGCCAGGTGCTGGAGGTGTGCGGGCGGCTGCAGGCCGGCGTGGTGGTGGCCTGGCGCCACGACACCTCGGTGCCGGTGGCCTTCAACATCCACTACCACGTCGGCCAGGACGTGGTCTATCCGGTGCAAGTGGCGTCGACGCGCGGCGGCGCTGACCGGCTGCGCGTGACGCAGGAGCAGGACTACTGCTGGATGTGGACGAACAAGACCGGCGGCGCCGCCACGGTCACGCTGGAGCTGCAGCGCTGATCGCGGGCCCGCAGGTCCTCAGGCCGGCTGCCTCATCGATCAGCCGGCTCACGCCGGCTGCCTCATCGATCAGCCGGCTCACGCCGGCTGGGGCGCGTAGCCTTCCTCGGAGAGCTGCCGCTCCAGCGTGGCCGGCTCGGCCACGGTCTGCACGCGCACGCGGTGCGTCGGCAGGTCGATCTCGACCTGCGCCTGCGGGTCCGCGCCGAGCACGGTCTTCCGGACGACGCCGGCGCAATGCCCGCAGGTCATCGTGGGGATGGTCCATTCGATCATGCTGTACTCCAGTCTGGCTCGATCATCGCTCGACCGCGAGGCCGGCGCGCCGATGAGGCCGCGCCGGTCTTGCGGTGGGTCAACGATGGAGCTTGCCACCGTGTCAAGGTCCATGCTGCGCTCATGAACACCGCCACCGCCCCGCTCGTCGACCCTGCACCGGTGCCGGCCGCGCCCGGGGTCGATTGGGCGCTGGGCGTCCAGGGCATGACCTGCGCGTCGTGCGTGGCCCGCGTCGAGCGGGCGCTGCGCAAGGTGCCCGGCGTGGCCGATGCCAGCGTGAACCTCGCCACCGAGACCGCTCGCGTCACCGCGGCCGAGAGCGTCGACCCCACGGTGCTGCGCGAGGCCGTGGAGCGCGCCGGCTACGAGGTGCCCGCCGGCGTGGCCCGCGTGGACGAGCATGGCGACGCCCCGCTCGCCGAGCACCGGCCGCCGCCGTTCGCGCCGGTGGCCGCCGCCGCGCTGCTCACCGCACCGCTGGTGCTGCCGATGCTGCTCGCGCCGTTCGGCGTGCACGCGATGCTGCCGGCGTGGCTGCAGTTCCTGCTCGCCGCGCCGGTGCAGGTCGTGCTGGGAGCGCGCTTCTATCGTGCCGGGTGGAAGGCGATCGTCGCGCGCAGCGGCAACATGGACCTGCTGGTGGCGCTGGGCACTTCCGCGGCGTTCGGCCTCTCGCTCGCCGAGTGGGCGCGGGCCGGCGCGGGCGGGGGCGCGGGCATGCCGCACCTGTACTTCGAGGCCTCGGCGTCGGTGATCACGCTGGTGCTGCTGGGCAAGTGGCTCGAGGCGCGCGCACGCCACCAGACCAGCGAGGCGATCCGCGCGCTGAACGCGCTGCGGCCCGACACGGCGCGGGTGCTGCGCGACGGCGTCGAGAGCGTGCTGCCGATCGCCCAGGTGCGCCGCGGCGACGTGGTGGTGGTGCAGCCCGGCGAGCGCGTGCCGGTGGACGGCGTGGTCGTCGAAGGCCGCACGCACGTCGACGCCTCGATGATCACCGGCGAGGCGCTGCCGGTGGCGCGTGCCGAGGGCGACGCGGTGACCGGCGGCTCGGTGAACGGCGAGGGGCTGGTGCGCGTGCGCACCACGGCGGTGGGCGCCGAGTCGGCGCTGGCGCGCATCGTGCGGCTGGTCGAATCGGCGCAGGCGAAGAAGGCTCCGATCCAGCGGCTGGTCGACCGCGTCAGCGCGGTCTTCGTGCCGGTGGTCCTGGTGCTCGCGGCGATCACGCTGCTCGGCTGGGGCGTGGCGGGCGGCGAGTGGGAGCGCGGCGTGCTGCACGCGGTGGCGGTGCTGGTGATCGCCTGCCCCTGCGCGCTGGGCCTGGCCACGCCGGCGGCGATCATGGCCGGCACCGGCGTGGCCGCGCGGCGCGGCATCCTGATCCAGGACGCGCAGGCGCTGGAACTGGCACATGCGGTGCGCGTGGTGGCCTTCGACAAGACCGGCACGCTCACCGAAGGCCGGCCGCGGCTGGCGGCCTCCGTAGCGGCCGATGGCGACGGCTCGCGGCTGCTGGCGCGGGCGGCCGCCGTGCAGGCGGGCAGCCCGCACCCGCTGGCGTCGGCGGTGCTCGAGGCGGCGCGGGCCGAGGGCCTTGCGGTGGCGGCAGCCTCGAACGTGCAGGCGGTGCCCGGCCGCGGCATGGCCGCGCGGGTCGAGGGCCGCGAGCTGCGACTGGGCAGCGGCGGCTGGATGCGCGAACTCGGCGTGGACACGGCCGCGCTCGATGCGCAGGCCGCCGCGCTGGCCGATGCCGGCCGCACGGTGTCGTGGCTCGCGGACGTCACGGCCGCGCCGGACCTCGTCGGCCTGCTCGCCTTCGGCGATGCACTGAAGCCCGGCGCCGCCGAGGCCGTCGCGCGGCTGCACGCCCTGGGCGTCCGCACCGTGCTGCTCACCGGCGACAACCCCGGCAGCGCACGCGCCGTGGCCGCCGCGCTCGGCATCGACGAGGTGCACGCCGAGGTGCTGCCGCAGCGCAAGGCCGAGCTCGTCGCCGCGCTGCGCAGCGGCGGCGCCGTGGTGGCGATGGTGGGCGACGGCATCAACGACGCGCCGGCGCTGGCGGCCGCCGACGTCGGCATCGCGATGGCCACGGGCACCGACGTGGCGATGCACACCGCCGGCGTCACGCTGATGCACGGCGACCCTGCGCTGGTGGCCGATGCCATCGACATCAGCCGGCGCACCACCGCGAAGATCCGCCAGAACCTGTTCTGGGCCTTCGTCTACAACGTGGTCGGCGTGCCGCTCGCGGCCTTCGGCTGGTTGAGCCCCGTGGTGGCCGGCGCGGCGATGGCCGCCAGCAGCGTCAGCGTGGTCACCAACGCGCTGTTGCTGCGGCGCTGGAAGGGCGCCGCAGGAGCCGCCGCGGTTGCTCCCGCGCAACCGTCGCGGCCCGGACCCTCGTCTACGATCCCCGCTTCCCCTGCAGTACGAGAACCTCTTCCATGACGCACCCGCTCCGCCGCCGCACCCTCCTCGCCGCCGGCCTGCTCGGCAGCAGCACGCTCGCGAGCGCGCAGACGCCGCCGCGCCCGGCGGCCTCGCGGCCCGCAGGCACGCCGGCACCCGCGCGGGCCGGCGCGGCGCCCGCCGCCGCGGCCGCTGCAGCCGCCCCGCGCGTGGCACCCGCTGCCGCCGGCGCCTGGCCCACGCAGACGGTGAAGATCCTCGTCGGCTTCCCCGCAGGCTCCACGCCCGACCTGTCGGCGCGCATCCTGGCCGAGGCGCTGGCCAAGCCGCTGGGGCAGTCGGTGGTGGTCGAGAACCGCCCCGGAGCCTCGGGCAACATCGCTGCCGACCTCGTGGCCAAGGCGCGCGACGACCACACGCTGGGCGTCGTGATCAACGGCAACCTGACCTCGGCCAGGATGCTGAACCCGAAGCTGCCGTTCGACCCGGCGAAGGACTTCACGCTGCTGTCGCTGCTGACCACCGCCCCGCTGGCGCTGGTGACGCAGGCCAGCCAACCGGCAGGTGCCGAGTTCTTCACCGCCGCGCGTGACGCCGGCAAGAAGTGGAACTACGGCTCGGTGGGCATCGGCTCGGTGGGGCACCTGGGCCTGGAGTACCTGAAGAGCAAGGCCGGCCGCTTCGAGGCCGTGCACGTGCCCTACAACGGCAACCCGGCCGTCATCACCGCGCTGATCCAGGGCGACGTGCAGATGGCGCTGATGCCGCCCGGCATCGCGCTGCCTCAGATCCGCGCCGGCAAGCTGCGTGCGATCGGCCTCACCGGTGGCCGCAGCACGCTGGCGCCGGAGATCCCGTCGCTGCAGTCGCTGGGCGTGCCGTTGTACGACCTCGAGGTGTGGACGGCGCTGGTCGGCCCGGCCAGCCTGTCGGCCGCCGCGCAGGCGCGGCTGGCCGCCGAGGTGCCGGCGCAGGTGCGCAGCGCCGAGGTGCGCCAGCGCCTCTTCAACGCCGGCTGGCAGGCGCAGGGCAGCGCGCCCGAGGGCCTGAAGCTGCGCGTGAAGAGCGAGACCGCGGTGATGGGCGGGATCATCGCGATGCAGGGCATCACGGCGCAGTGAGTTTCATCGCCGAGCCGGCGCGGCACACCGAGGTCCTCGGTGAGTTCGACGTGGTCGTCGCCGGCGGCGGGCCCGCCGGCTCGGCCGCCGCGGTCAGCGCCGCACGGCACGGCGCGCGCACGCTGCTGGTGGAGCGCTACGGCTTCCTCGGCGGCATGGGCACTGCCGGCGGCGTGACGAACTTCGCCGGCCTCTACGGCCGCCGCGGCGGGCAGATGCAGCAGCTGGTGCGCGGCGTCGTCGACGAGCTGCTCGCACGCATCGACGCGCTCGGCGGCCTGAACGCGCCGCAGGACGGGCTGCAGGGCCGCATCCGCGTGCGCTCGTACGACGTGCCGGCCTACCAGTGCGCGGCCGACCAGTGGCTCGCGGCGGCCGGCGCGCAGGTGCTGTTCCACGCCTGGATCTGCGGCGTGGCGATGGGCGCCGACGACACGCTCGATGCGCTGATCGTCGAGACCAAGTCCGGCCGCCGAGCGGTGCGCGCGCGCCAGTTCATCGACGCCACCGGCGACGCCGACGTGAGCCACCTCGCCGGCGTGCCCACCGAGTGGGGCGACGGCGCCGGCAACGCGCTGTACCCGAGCACGATGTGCCGCATCGGCGGCGTCGATGCGCCGCGTGCGCTCGACGCGGTGGGCGAGTTCAAGGCCATCGAGCGGCTGATGGACGCCGCCGCGGGCCGCTATGCGTTCCCGCGCCGCGGCGCCATCCTCAGGCCGCAGAAGGACCCGACGGTCTGGCGCGCCAACGTCACGCAGTTGCGCAACGCCGAAGGCCGCGCGGTGGACGCCACCGACGCGCATCAGCTCAGCGCGGCCGAGGCCGAGGGGCGGCGGCAGATCGTCGACTACCTGCGGTTCCTGCGCGCCGAGGTGCCCGGCTTCGAGCGCGCGACCGTGCTCGACATCGCGCCTCAGATCGGCGTGCGCGAGACGCGCCGCGTGCGCTGCGCGACGATGCTCACCGCCGAGCACGTGCTGGGCGGCGCGCGCTTTCCCGACGCGATCGGCCTGAACGCCTGGCCGATCGAGCAGCATGTCGACGGCGGCATCGCCTGGGCCTTTCCGCGCGACCCCGACAACGCCTGCAACCAGCTGCCCTTCGGCATGCTGGTGCCCGCGCGCATCGGCAACCTGCTGGTGGCCGGCCGCTGTGCAGGCATGGAGCACCTCGGGCAGGCGGCGGCGCGCGTCAGCGGCGGCTGCTTCGTGATGGGCCAGGCGGCCGGCACCGCGGCGGCGCTGCGGGTGCAGGACAGGTTTTCGTTGGGGCGGTTGCAGCAGGTGTTGCACCAGGACGGGGTGGAACTGGGCCAGCCGGCCGCTGGCTGACGCTCGACAGGCCCCTCTCCGGGGCGTGCGGAAGGTCAACCGTCCTTTCCGGCACTACTTTCCCCCGCTCCGCGCGGGGATCGCATCCGAAGATCCGGTGTCATCGAGCGCATCTGTCACCGCCCCGGGCGGGTGGTGCGGCGCCGAGGGAGGCACCATGAAACTGAGCTGCAAGCTGCCGCTGATGCTGACGGCCATGCTCGTCGCGACGCTCGTCGCGGCCGGAGTCGGGCTGCACGGGCTGAACCGCGCGCTGGACATCTACGTCACCGATGTGGATCCGCGCAACGACGATGCGCGCGAGGTCGCCCTGCTGTCGTCGACGTTCAAGACGCAGGTGCAGGAATGGAAGAACGTCCTGCTGCGGGGCAAGGACCCGAAAGCCCTGGAGCGGCACTGGGGAGAGTTCCAGAAGCTCGAGGGCGAGGTCGGTTCGGTCTCCGCGCGGATCATCGGGCGCATGCCCGATGGCGAGGCACGCCGGCTGGTGGCGGACTTCGCGTCGGCGCATGCCACGATGGGCCGCAACTACCGCAAGGGCCACGCCGCGTTCCTTGCGGCAGGGCTCGATCCGGTCGTCGGCGACACCGCCGTCAAGGGCATGGACCGCGAGCCCGCGAAGCTCCTGCTGGCGGCCGAGCAGAAGGTGGCCGCACTGGCCGACCAGGCGTCCACCGAGGCCGCGGAGCGGGCGCAGCGCTCCCTGGTGACCAGCGTCACGACGCTGCTGACGGTCTTCGGCGCGTGCCTGTGTGCCGGCATCGTCTGGAGCCGGCGCCTGGTGAGGCCGCTGGCGCAGGCTGCCACGGTGGCGCGCGCCGTGGCCGAGGGCGACCTGACGCAGCCGGTGCCGCCGACCACCCCCGACGAGGTGGGCGAGCTGATCACGGCGCTCGGGCGCATGCAGCAGAGCCTGTCGTCCCTGGTGGGCACGGTGCGCGACGGCGCCCAGGGCGTGGCCACGGCCAGTTCGCAGATCGCCCAGGGCAACAGCGATCTGAGCGCGCGCACCGAACAGCAGGCTGCGGCCGTCGAGCAGACGTCGGCCACGATGACGCAGCTGAGCACCACCGTGCGCAGCACCGCCGAGAACGCGCAGCAGGCCGACCGGATGGCGCAGTCCGCGTCCGAGGTCGCCGCCCGGGGCGGCTCGGTGATGAGCGAGTTCGTGCAGACGATGCGCGGCATCGAGGAGAGCTCGCGTCGCATCGCCGAGATCATCGGCACCATCGACGGCATCGCCTTCCAGACCAACATCCTGGCGCTCAACGCCGCGGTGGAGGCGGCGCGCGCCGGCGAGCAGGGGCGCGGCTTCGCGGTCGTCGCCGGCGAAGTGCGCACGCTGGCGCAGCGCAGCGCCGAGGCCTCGCGCGAGATCCGGCGGCTCATCGGCGAGAGCGTCGAGCGCGTGGGCCAGGGGTCGGCCCTCGTCGAGCGCGTGGGCAGCACGATGCAGGACGTGGGGGGCTCGATCCAGCGCGTGTCCCAGATCGTGCAGGAGATCAGTGCGGCCAGCCGCGAGCAGGCGCTCGGCGTCGGACAGGTCGAGCAGGCGGTGGGGCAGATCGACCGCACGACGCAGCACAACGCGGCGCTGGTCGAGGAGTCGGCCGCCGCGGCCGAGAGCCTGGAGACGCAGGCGTCCCGCCTGGTCCAGGCCGTGGCGGTGTTCAAGCTCGCCACCTGACGCCGCCGGGGCCGGCCTCGACGGGGGCCTCGCCCGGCGGCGCGGCGCAGCAGGAATCGTCAAGACGCGCGGCCGCGACGCCCGTATCGTGGCCGGCCATGAAGAGCGTAGCGATCCGTTGGGGCGCCGTGGCCGGCGCGCTGCTGCTGGCCGAGGCGGTGCTGGTCGGCGCCGCGTTCGCGTGGGTGGCGATCTACAGCCACCTGCTGAACCCGGGCCAGCCGATCGCCATCTACCAGGGCCATGCGCAGGCGTCGGGGCCGTGGGTGTCCATCCTCGTCGGGATGCCGCTGTTCGCGGCGATCGGCTGCCGCCTGCCCGGGCCGCCGGCCACCGCCTGGGCGTTCATCGCCGCCTACCTCGTGCTCGACGCCGCGGTGCTGCTGGCGGCTGCCGGCGCGGCGCTGCCGGCAGGGCTGGTGGTCGCGAGCTACGCGAGCAAGGGGCTCGCGCTGGTGGCCGGACGCCGCTGCCAGCGGGCGCGCCGACCCGCTGCCGCGGGCGCATGAACGACGCACTGGCGCGGCTGCTGCCGCTGCTCGTGCATGTGCAGGCGCAGCTCGACGGCGACCTGTCGGCCGCGGCGCTGGCCCGGCACGCCGGGCTGTCGGTGTCGCGGCTGCACCGGCTGTTCGTCGCCGCCACCGGCGAGACGCCGAAGGCCTACGTCACGCGGCTGCGTCTGGAGCGGGCCGCGTTCCGGCTGCACCTGCACGAGGCAACGCTGCTCGAACTGGCGCTGGACAGCGGCTACCGGCACCACGAGACCTTCACGCGCGCCTTCGTCCGCCACCACGGGGTGCCGCCGGGCGCCTATCGCTCGGCTGCGCGCCGCAGGCGCGGCGATCAAGCCCAGCGGGCCCCGGTGCCGCGGCACCCGGCGGGGCTGGCGCCACTGGCCTACGAATTGTCGGCCTCGCGCGTGCAGCGGCTGCGCGCGCAGCATCTGGCCTTCGTGCGCCACGTCGGGCCGTACGAGGAGGTCCCCGGCAGCCTGTTCGATGAGTTGCTGGACTGGGCACAGGGCTGCCGGCTGCCGGGGCCTTGGATCTGGCTGGGCATCGGCCACGACGCGCCGTCGACCACCGCCGCCGACCGGCTGCGCTTCGACGCCGCGGTGGTCGTGCCGCGGCCGTTCGCGCCTTCCGGCCGGGTGGCCTGCCAGCTGCTGCCCGAAGGCCTGTATGCAGTGGTCACGCACGTGGGGCCGTTCGGCACGCTGCCGCAGGCCTACGCGCAGGCGTATGTCCAGGCTCTGGCGCTGCCCGGCCATCGGCTGGTGGGGCTGCCGGCAGTGGAGATCTACCGGGCGGCACGCGTCGACATCCGGCACCGGCTGAACCAGACGGACATCTGCCTGCCGGTGCAGCGCGCTGCGGGCTGACGGGGGCCATCCCGGGGCGCGGTTCTTGCGACTCGGGGGGCACCCCGTCAGCGCACCCACCCACCGTGAGCCCTTCCACGCCCGTCGCAGACCCGGTCGAGTTGCACCAGGATGAGGAAGACCGCACCGGTCTGAGCAAGGATGCCCTGAAACGGGCCTTCCTCGACAACCTGTACTGCGTGCAGGGCAAGTTCCCGGCGCTGGCCACCCGATCCGACTACTACCTGGCCCTGGCGCACGTGGTGCGCGACCGGCTGCTGCAGCGATGGATCAGCACCGCCGCGGCCTACACGAAGGCAGGCTCGCGCACCGTGGCCTACCTGTCGGCCGAGTTCCTGATGGGGCCGCACCTGGGCAACAACCTGATCAACCTCGGCATCCTGCCGGCGGCGCAGCAGGCGATGGCGGAGCTCGGGCTGGACCTCGACGCGCTGCTGGCCGCCGAGGTGGAGCCCGGCCTGGGCAACGGCGGCCTCGGCCGCTTGGCGGCCTGCTACATCGACTCGATGGCGACACTCGGGCTGCCGGCGCTGGGCTACGGCATCCGCTACGAGCACGGCATCTTCCAGCAGGCCATCGAGGACGGCTGGCAGGTCGAGAAGACCGATCGCTGGCTGCGCGAGGCCAACCCGTGGGAACTGATGCGGCCCGAGTGGACCGTGGCCGTGGGCCTGGGCGGCCACACCGAGCGCGACACCGACGCCACCGGCCGCCTGCACGTGCGCTGGGTGCCGGACCGCACCGTGCACGCGATCCCCTACGACACGCCGATCCTCGGCTACCGCACCGCCACCGCCAACACGCTGCGGCTGTGGCGCGCCGAGGCGCCCGAGGCCTTCGACCTCGAGTGCTTCAACCGCGGCGACTACCACGGCGCGGTGAACCGCAAGACGGCGCTGGAGAACCTCACCAAGATCCTCTACCCCAACGACGAGACGCTGCAGGGCAAGCAGCTGCGGCTGGAGCAGCAGTTCTTCTTCGTCTCGGCGTCGCTGCAGGACATGCTGCGCATCCTGCGCACGCAGCGGCTGCCGCTCGCGGCCTACGCCGACAAGTTCGCGATCCAGCTCAACGACACCCACCCCGCGGTGGCGGTGGCCGAGCTGATGCGGCTGCTGGTGGACGAGCAGCGCCTGGAGTGGACGGAGGCCTGGGCGATCACGCAGCGCAGCTTCGGCTACACCAACCACACGCTGCTGCCCGAGGCGCTGGAGCGCTGGCCGCTGCCGCTGTTCCGCGCGGTGCTGCCGCGGCACCTGGAGATCATCTTCGAGATCAACGCGCTGTTCCTGAAGGCCGTGCGCGAGCGCTTCCCCGGTGACGAGGCGCTGGCGGCGCGGCTGTCGCTGATCGACGAGCACGGCGAGCGCCACGTGCGCATGGCACACCTGGCCTGCGTGGGCAGCCACACGATCAACGGCGTGGCCGAGCTGCACTCGGGGCTGCTGCAGCGCGACGTGCTGGCCGACTTCCACCGGCTGTGGCCCGAGCGCTTCACCAACGTCACCAACGGCGTCACGCCGCGGCGCTTCGTCGCGCTGTCGAACCCGCGCCTGGCGACGCTGATCGACGACACCATCGGCCCCGGCTGGCTGGCCGAGCTGACGCAGCTCGAGCGCCTGGAGCCGCACGCCGAAGACGCCGCGTTCCGCCAGCGCTGGCGCGAGATCAAGCGCGCCAACAAGGCGGTGCTGGCCGCGCGCGTGCAGCGCGCCACCGGCGTGCTGCTCGACCCCGACTCGATCGTCGACGTGCAGGTCAAGCGCATCCACGAGTACAAGCGCCAGCACCTGGCGATGCTGCAGGTGATCGACCTGGTGCTGCGGTTGCGCGACGACCCGAACCTCGACGTGGCGCCGCGCACCTTCCTCTTCGGCGGCAAGGCCGCGCCGGGCTACCGCGCGGCCAAGCTGATCATCAAGCTCGTCACCGCGGTGGCCGAGGCGGTGAACGGCGACCCCGCGCTGCGCGGGCTCGTGAAGGTGGTGTTCCTGCCGAACTTCAACGTCTCCGCCGGCCACGACGTGTATCCAGCCGCCGATGTCTCGGAGCAGATCTCCACCGCCGGCAAGGAGGCCTCGGGCACCGGCAACATGAAGTTCATGATGAACGGCGCGCTCACCGTGGGCACGCTGGACGGCGCCAACGTCGAGATCCGCGAGGCCGCCGGCGCGGAGAACTTCTTCCTCTTCGGCCTCACCGTCGAGCAGGTGCAGGCGCTTTACGCCGGCGGCTACCGGCCGCAGGACTGCATCGAGCGCAGCCCGCGGCTGAAGGCGGTGCTCGACGCGCTGGCCGGCGGCCACTTCAGCCGCGGCGACCGTGAGCTGTTCCGCCCGCTCATCGACGGGCTGGTCCACCACGACCCCTACCTGCTGCTGGCCGACTTCGACGACTACGTGGCCTGCCACGCGCGCGTGGACGCCGCGTGGAAGGAACCCGACCGCTGGACGCGCATGTCCATCCTCAACACCGCGCGCTCCGGGCTCTTCTCGTCGGACCGCTCGGTCGCCGACTACGCGCAGCGCATCTGGCGCTGCCCGCCGGTGCCGGTGACGCTGCTGACCCGCGACGACGTGCGCGGCGGCGGGCTGCAGTAGACCCCTCAGGCCACGAGCGAGAGTGCGATGAGCCCAGACACCCCGACGCCGATCCGCTCGCTGCTGATCGCCAACCGCTCCGAGATCGCCATCCGCGTGATGCGCGCCGCCGCCGAGCTGCGCATCCGCACCGTGGGCATCTACTCGCAGCAGGACCGCCAGTGCCTGCACCGCTACAAGGCCGACGAGAGCTACCTCGTCGGCGAAGGGCAGAAGCCGCTCGCCGCCTACCTCGACGGTGCCGACATCCTGCGCGTGGCGCGCGAGGCCGGCGTGGATGCCATCCACCCCGGCTACGGCTTCCTCTCGGAGAACCCCGAGTTCGCCGAGAGCGTGATCGCCGCGGGCATCCGCTGGGTGGGCCCCTCGCCCGAGGCGATGCGCACGCTGGGCAACAAGGTGGCCGCGCGCAACGCGGCCGTGAAGGCGGGCGTGGCGGTGATGCCGGCCACGCCGCCGCTGCCGCGTGATCTGGCGGAGTGCCGGCGCCTGGCCGAGGGCATCGGCTTCCCGGTGATGCTGAAGGCGAGCTGGGGCGGCGGCGGCCGCGGCATGCGCGTGATCGAGGGTGCCGACGACCTGCCGGCGGCGCTGGAGGCCGCGCGGCGCGAGGCGCTGGCGGCCTTCGGCAACGACGAGGTGTACTTCGAGAAGCTGGTGCGCCGCGCGCGCCACGTGGAGGTGCAGATCCTCGGCGACCGCCACGGCAACCTCGTGCACCTGCACGAGCGCGACTGCACCGCGCAGCGGCGCAACCAGAAGGTGGTGGAGCGCGCGCCCGCTCCCTACCTCGACGCCGCCGGCCGCGCCGAGCTGTGCGAGAGCGCGCTGCGGCTGATGCGCTCGGTGGGCTACACGCATGCCGGCACCGTCGAGTTCCTGATGGATGCCGACACCGGGCAGTGCTACTTCATCGAGGTCAACCCGCGCATCCAGGTCGAGCACACGGTGACCGAGATGATCACCGGCATCGACATCGTCAAGGCGCAGATCCGCATCACCGAAGGCGCGTGGATCGGCCTGCCGCCGGGCGACGTGCGCGCGTCCGCCGGCGTGCCGGCGCAGGGCGACATTCCGCTGAACGGGCACGCGCTGCAGTGCCGCGTGACCACCGAGGACCCCGAGAACGGCTTCCTGCCCGACTACGGCCGCATCGCCGCGTACCGCAGCGCGGCCGGCTTCGGCATCCGGCTCGATGCCGGCACGGCCTACACCGGCGCCGTGATCACGCCGTACTACGACTCGCTGCTGGTGAAGGTCACCGCGTGGGCGCCCACGGCGGCCGAGACCACGCAGCGCATGGACCGCGCGCTGCGCGAGTTCCGCATCCGCGGCGTGGCCACCAACCTGCCGTTCCTCGAGAACCTGATCAACCACCCGGCCTTCATCGCCGGCGGGATTACCACGCGCTTCATCGAGACCACGCCGGAGCTGCTGGCCTTCAGCGCGCGGCGCGACCGCGCCACCAAGCTGCTCGGCTTCCTGGCCGAGACCGCGGTGCACGGCAATCCCGAGGTGCAGGGGCGCGAGCGCCCGCCGCTGCCGCTGCCCAAGCCGGTGCTGCCGAAGGTCGACCGCTCCGCCCCGGTGCCCGAGGGCACCCGGCAGCTGCTGAAGACGCTGGGCCCGGCCGGCTTCGCGCAGTGGATGCTGGCGCAGGAGCGCGTGCTCGTCACCGACACCACGCTGCGCGACGCGCACCAGTCGCTGCTGGCCACGCGCATGCGCACCGCCGACATGCTGCCGGTCGCGCCGTACTACGCGCAGCGGCTGTCGCCGCTGTTCTCGCTCGAGTGCTGGGGCGGCGCCACCTTCGACGTGGCGATCCGCTTCCTGAAGGAGGACCCGTGGGAGCGCCTGGCGGCGCTGCGCGAGCGCGTGCCCAACCTGCTGTTCCAGATGCTGCTGCGCGGCTCCAACGCGGTGGGCTACACGAACTACGCCGACAACGTGGTGCGCCACTTCGTGCAGCAGGCCGCCGCCGGCGGCATCGACCTGTTCCGCGTGTTCGACTCGCTGAACTGGGTGGCCAACATGCGCGTGGCCATCGACGCGGTGCTCGAAACCGGCACACTGTGCGAGGGCGCCATCTGCTACACCGCCGACGTGCACGACCCGGCGCGGCCGAAGTACGCGCTCGGCTACTACCTCGGCATCGCGCGCGAGCTGCAGAAGGCCGGCGTGCACATCCTCGCGATCAAGGACATGGCCGGCGTCTGCCGCCCGCGTGCCGCCGCGGCGCTCGTGAAGGCGCTGAAGGAAGAGACCGGGCTGCCGATCCACTTCCACACGCACGACACCAGCGGCGCCGCGGCGGCCTCGGTGCTGGCGGCCATCGAGGCCGGTTGCGACGCGGTGGACGGCGCGCTCGACGCGATGAGCGGGCTCACGTCGCAGCCCAACCTGTCGGCGATCGCCGCGGCGCTGAAGGGCACGGCGCGCGACCCCGGGCTCGATGCCGACGCGCTGCACGCGGCCTCGACGTACTTCGAGGGCGTGCGGCGCTTCTACGCGCCGTTCGAGAGCGAGATCCGCAGCGGCACCGCCGACGTCTACCGCCACGAGATGCCCGGCGGCCAGTACACCAACCTGCGCGAGCAGGCGCGCGCGCTGGGCCTGGCGCACCGCTGGAGCGAGGTGTCGCAGGCCTACGCCGACGTGAACCGGCTGTTCGGCGACATCGTGAAGGTCACGCCCACGTCCAAGGTGGTCGGCGACATGGCGCTGATGATGGTGGCCAGCGACCTCACCGCCGCCGACGTGCTCGAGCCCGCGCGCGAGATCGCCTTCCCCGAGTCTGTGGTGTCGCTGTTCCGCGGCGAGCTGGGCTTCCCGCCCGACGGCTTCCCGGCCGACGTGTCGCGCAAGGTGCTGCGGCTGCAGGGCGGCGAGACGCCGCCGGCACCCTACCGCCCGGGTGACCGCCTGCCGCCGGTGGACCTGGCCGCGGCGCGGCAGCGCGCCGAGCAGGAGTGCGAGCAGCCGCTTTCGGAGGCGCAGTTCTCGTCGTGGCTGATGTACCCCAAGCCGATGCGGGAGCTGTGCGCGCACCAGCGCCGCTGGGGCGATACCTCGGTGCTGCCGACGCCGGTGTACCTCTACGGCCCGCAGCCGCAGCAGGAGATCGCGATCGAGATCGACCCTGGCAAGACGCTGCTGGTGGCGCTGCAGTCGGTGGCCCCGGATGGCGAGACGGCGCAGAAGGTGCAGTTCGAGCTGAACGGCCAGTCGCGCACGGTGCGCGTGGCGCTGGCCACCGCGGGCGCCGCGTCGGCGCGGCCGCAGGCCGACCCCGGCAATCCCGGCCACGTGGCGGCACCGATGCCCGGCGCCATCGTCAGCGTCGCCGTGGTGCCCGGCCAGCGCGTCGGCGCCGGCAGCACGCTGCTGGCGCTGGAGGCGATGAAGATGGAGACGCACGTCACCGCCGACCGCGAGGCGATCGTCGAGCAGGTGCTGGTGGCGCCGGGCGACCGGGTGCAGGCGAAGGAGCTGCTGGTGGTGCTCAAGCCGGCCTGACGAGGCCGAGCTGGCCTCGCCGTCTCAGGACACGGCGCCGGAGCCGTACCGGCCCACGAGCAGCGAGCCCGTGGCGAACCGTGCGATGGAGTAGGGCGCCAGCGACACGTCCGTCGGCAACCCCAGCGCTTCCTGGGCCAGCACGAGCCCGACCGTGGGCGACAGCTTGAACCCGTGGCCCGAGAAGCCGAAGCCGACCACCAGCCCGTCGATGCCGGGCAGCCGGCCGAGCACCGGGTTCCAGTCGGGCGTCACGTCGTAGACGCCGGTCCACGACGACGCGAGACCCGCCTCGCCGTAGGACGGGAATCGTTCGGCCACCTGCGCGCCGATCTCGGCCACGACGTCCAGCGGCACGTCCCCCTGCTCGGCCTCGGCGGCCGTGAGTTGCTCACCCGCGAGCCCTTCGCTCACGAGCATCTGGCGGCCGCCGTAGCTGCGGCAGTACAGCATGCCGGGGGACGAGAGGTCCTTGAACACCGGCATCGCCGACGTGTACGGCGCATTCGAGCTTGCCAGTGCCAGCACCGCGTGACGTTCCGGCACCAGTGGCAGGGCCATGTTCAGCCACTGCGCCAGCTCGCGGGTCCAGATGTTCTGAGTGCTGACGAGCGCACCGCACGCGTAGTCACCCTCCTCGGTGGTCACGCCGGTCACGCGCGAGCCGTCCATGATCAGCCGCCTGACCCAGGCACCTTCCCGGATCGTCACGCCGGCCCGCCGAGCGGCTCGGGCGAAGCTGGCGGCGGTCATCGTGGCGTCGGCGTAGCCCGCGTCGGGTTCGTAGCCGATCAGCGCGGCGTCGTCGAACCGGGCGATCGGCAGCAGGGCCTCGGCGGCCCGGCGGTCGAGAATGTCGACCCGCACGCCCTGGGCCTGTTGCTGCGCGAGCGACGCGCGCAGCGGTTCGACCTTGTCGCCCTCGGCCGCAGCGATCAGGTAGCCGCAGGTCATGAGGCCGCACGAGGCCTCTTCATCCCCGAGGTAGGCCGCGAAGTCGCTGAACACGCCCCAGGAGCGCCGCGCCAGCTCCACGTTCTCGCGCACCGAGTAGTGCGTGCGCAGGATGCCCGACGACTGCGACGTGGTGCCCGAGCCGATGGTCTGGCGCTCCAGCAGCAGCACGCGCCCGGCGCCGAGCCTGGCGAGGTGCAAGGCCACTGACGCGCCGATCACGCCTCCACCCACCACGATCACGTCGTACTTGTCCAAACGCCACTCCTGCACGGATGCGCCATTGTCGAGTGGCCCGCGTGGAGGGCGGTCCGACAGGGGCGGCCCTGGCGCCGGCACGAGCGATCGCCGGGTGCCACGAGCCGGTACAGTGCATCTGCGCGGCGTATGGGAAGTTGCCACGCAGCACCCCGACCACCTCGCATGTTCCCGAAGACGCGCCTCGCCTTCCTGCACCGTGGCATGGGGTCGACCTCTTGCACGAGGCCGGATGTCAGCCACGCGGACAGTGCGGCTCCGCCGTCGAACCGATGCTGCGGCCGCTGAACGTCGCCGACTATCGCGAACTCGCGCGGCGGCGGCTGCCGCGCGGCGTGTTCGAGTACGTCGACCGCGGCACCGAGGACGAAGTCGGCCTGCGCGCGCTGCGCACCGCGCTGGACGCCGTGCGCTTCGCGCCGCGGGTGCTGCGCGATGTCTCCGCGCTCGACTTGTCCACCGAGGTCTTCGGCCGGCGCCAGCCGCTGCCCGTGATCGCAGCGCCCACCGCGATGGCCGGCCTGCTGTGGCACGACGGCGAGGTGCAGCTCGCTCGCGCCGCGCGCGACGCGGGCATCCCGTTCTGCATCTCGACGCAGTCGACCACGTCGATCGAGGACATCGCTGCCGGCGCGCCCGGCGCCGAGCTGTGGTTCCAGCTCTACGTGTGGCAGAACCGCACGCTCACCGGCGAGCTGCTCGCGCGCGTGCGGGCCGCCGGCGCCAGCACGCTGGTGCTGACCGTCGACACCCCGGCCAGCCCGAAGAAGGAGTGGAACGTCCGCAACGGCTTCGGGGTGCCGATCGCGCCCAGCCTGCGCGGCGGCATCGACGTGGCGCTGCATCCGCGCTGGCTGCTGCGCGTGCTGCTGCGTCGCGCGCTGGCCTCGGGGCTGCCGACCTATGCACACTACCCCGAGGCGTTCAAGACGCGCATCACGCGCGCCGCCGCCGCGCCCGACCTGCGCCTGGCCGCGAACGTCACCTGGGACGAGCTGCGCGCGCTGCGCCGGCAATGGCCGGGGCGGCTGGTGTTGAAGGGCATCCTGCGGGCCGACGACGCGCAGCAGGCGCTGGACTGCGGCGCCGACGGCATCGTCGTCTCGTCGCACGGCGGCCGCAACCTCGATGGTGCGCCGGCGCCGATCGACGTGCTGCCGGCCATCGCCGACCGCGTCGGCACGAAGATCACCGTGCTCGCCGACAGCGGCGTGCGGCGCGGCAGCGACATCGCGAAGTACCTCGCCCGCGGGGCCCGCGCGGTGATGCTCGGCCGCGCGCTGCTCTACGGCACCGCGGTGGCCGGCACCGCCGGCGCGAGCGACGTGCTGGCGATCCTGCGCGACGAACTCGAGCGCACGCTGGCCTTCGTCGGCCAGCCGTGCGCGGCCGCGCTGTCGGCGGCCGACCTGGGTGACCCGCCCGGGGTCAGTTCGTCGCGGGGCGGATGATGTCGGCGCCGGGCTTGCCTTCGTCGTCGGCCGGCAACGGCGTCGCGGCCGGTGCCGGCGGCATCGCCACCGCAACCACCGCCTGAGGCGCCACTGCCTTCTTGGGCGTCGGCGCCTTCTTCGGTGCCGCCTTCTTCACGGCCGCCTTCCTGGCCGGTGCCTTCTTCGGCGCAGCCTTCTTGGCAGGCGCCTTCCGGACCATGGCCTTCTTCGCCGGAGCCTTCCTGGCGGCCGCCTTCTTGGTAGGCGCCTTCTTCGCAACGGCCTTCTTCGGTGCCGCCTTCTTCGCGGCGACCTTCTTCACCGCGGTCTTCTTGGCGAGTGCCTTCTTGGCCGGAGCCTTCTTGGCGGGGGCCTTCTTCGCCGCCACCTTCTTCGCCGCCTTCTTGGCCGGAGCCTTCTTCGCGGCAACCTTCTTCGCGGGCATGCAGGGTTCTCCTTCCTCGCGGACATCCACTGCCCGCGCGTTCACGTTACGCGAAGACGTGCGCAGCCGCAAGATTGCGTGCGCAACGTGGCGCAGCGAGCGACAGGCGCTTCAGGTCTTGAAGATCGTCAGCGGCACCAGGTCGCCGTAGACGCGGCACACCGGCGTCTGCGGTTTCGCGCCGGCGCGGGCGGTGACCTCGGGCACGATGCGCTGCACGCGCGCGACGAGCTCCGCCATCAGCACTTCCAGGCCCTCGCGCGCCGTGCGGCCGCGCGGCTGCGCCTCGCGCAGCGCCGCGAGCAGCGAGGCGGTGAGCACGCCGTAGCGACTGGTGGCGTCCTCGCGCGCCAGTTCGTCGGCGCGCGCGGCGCTGACGAGGTACATGCCGCGCTCGTGGATGGCCTGCACGCGCCGCGCCACCTCCTCGGCGTCGAGCCCGCCCATCACGCCGCCGCCGGAAAGGCCCGCGTGGCAGGCGTCGAGCACCAGCACCACCTCGGCCGGCACGGAGGTGATGCGGTCGCCCAGGTCGAGCATCGACAGGCCGGTGGCGGCCACGTCCTCCCAGGTCGGCTTCATGTCGTGGTTCTGGAAGTACAACTCGGCGCGGTCGCCGTCGATGAGCCGCGTGCCGTGCCCGGAGAGGAACACGAACAGCACGTCGCGCTCGGCACCGGCCTGCCGGTGGCGCGCCTGGATCTCCGCGCACATGCGGTCGAGCTCGCCGAGGATCGCCGCCTTGGTGGCCTGCCGGTTGACGAGCAGCCTCGCATCCACCGATTCGAACGCGCGGTTGCCCGGCTTGCCGCGCACCGGCCGCGGCAGCGCCAGGCGGCCGTGCGCGATGGCGTCGTGCACGGCCTGCGCGTCACGGTGCGGATAGCGCAGCGGCCGCGTGCCGGGGTCGGCGTACTCCGAGACGCCCACCGCCAGCAGGTACAGGCGGCCCGGCGCGTCCAGCGGCGTGGCGGCGTCGCTGCTCACCTCCGGGCCGATGAGTTCCAGCTCCAGCGGCACCGACTTCGACCACACGTTCTCGGCGTGGATCGAGAACCGGTTCGGGCCGGGCAGCAACGGCAGCGGCGGCACCACGCAGCGGGCCGGCGTGCGCTGCGGCGGCGCCCGGTCGACCCACACCACGCGGCCGTTGCGCAGCACGCTCACGCGCGTGGGCAGCGCGCCCGGCGAAGGCGATTCCACCGTCAGCACGAAGCCGACGCGGCCGGCGGCGCGCCGGATCCCGTGCCGCGCCAGCTCCACGATCGGCGGCAGCACGTGCGTCACGGGGATGCGCGGGATCTTGACGCCGGCCGCCCGCGCGCGCTCCTCGGTGCCGTGCTTGACGATGGCGCGGATCAGGTCGGGGCGGTAGAAGAACTTGAAGCGGTCGCTGGGCACCAGCAACGCCTCCTGCCGCGGGCCGCGGTTGATGCGGTAGCCGATGCGCCGCGCCGCCTCGGGGCTGCCGGCGTCGTAGTAGCCGCTGGGGCTCCAGATCACCCACTGGTCGTCGGTGCCGACGAACAGGTTGAGGTCGGGCGCGCGCTCGGCGATCCCCTCGTCGCCATCGCCGCGGAACCACAGCGGGATCACCGGGCTGTCCTCGTAGGCTACCCGCCACTTGCGCGACGCGTCGTCGTTCCAGCGGACGTCGCTGGCGGCGGTGGTCGACAGGCGGAGGCGGCGCAGGTCGAAGCTCTGCTGCCGCTTCGCGTGGCCGGGCGGCAGCAGCCGCATCGGCACGCTGCCGAACAGCACGCGCTCGTCGGCGGTGATGCCGGGTTCGATGGCCACCCGCCCGACGCCGCGCAGCACCGCCTGCGCCTCGGCGATGCGCCGCGCCGGGCTCCACACATGCAGCGCCTGGTTGTCGCCGCCGCAGCTCACCACGGCATCGTCGCCGGCGAAGGCCAGCCCGCTGACGGTGCCGTCATGCCCGTAGTAGGTGCTGCGCAACGCCACGCCGCCGCCGGGCGGCGCCTCGTAGGTGCTGACCTGCACGGTCTGCGTGCCGGTGGCGGCGTCGAGCGCGCCGTCGGGGTCGACCCACAGGCCCACGGCCAGCAGCCGCCCGGACGGCGAGAACGCCGCGGAGGCGGGCGGCGCCTCGGTGTCGACCTCGCCGTGCCGCGTGCCGTCGTGCAGCTGCCAGTGGAAGCGCCCGCGCCGCTTGCGCCCGGTGGGCGGCACCGAGGCCACCACCGCCATCTCGGCGCTCACCGCAAGCGTGTCGGCTGCCAGCGGTTCGGCAGTGCGCGCCTCGCGCTCGACCACCAGGCCTGACGTCGGCGCATAGCGCAGCCACGCCAGCAGCCCGCGGGCGCCGGTGAGGTCGCCCACGGCCACCACCAGCGGCAGCGCACCGCGCCGCGCCGCGCCGGCCCCGCGCGCTGGCGGCACGAAGCGCACCGAGGTCGGCACCGTCGCGCCGCGCCGCGGCGTGCCGACCGCGATCCGCGCGCGCGGCGGCAGGGCCGACGTGCGGCGGGTGACCTCGGACAGCGAGTGGATCGCCACCTCCACCTGCCGGTTGCGCCCGACGCGCACGTCGGAGGCGCAGGCCAGCCAGCGGCCATCGGGGCTGATGTCGACGTCCAGCAGTTGCCCGGGGTGCAGGTGGCGCGCCTGCAGGTTGCCGGTGGCCACCTCGAACACCTGCAGCTCGGCCACCCAGCCGGCGTCGTGGCCGATGCCGGCGGCCGCGGGTTCGTGCGCCACCGCGTGCGCATGGCGCCATGGCTTGATCGCGACCAGCCAGCGACCATCGGGGCTGAACGCCATGCGCAGCACGCGGCCGCTGACGGCGCTGTCGTCGGTGGCGTCGTGCACCTGCCCCAGCAGCAGCCGCTCCAGCCGCCGCTCTGGCAGCTGCCACACGCGCAGGGTGGTCTCGCCGGCAGTGACCACGCGCTGGCCGTCGCGCGTGGCGCGCAGCCGCACCCCGCGGCCAGGGTGCGTGCCGGCGTCGAGCTGCGGATGGGCTTCGTAGCGGGCCGGTGCGGTCATGGTCGGCGTTGGGGTGTGGCGGGATCGTGCGGGAGCAAGTCGTCGGTGTGCGCGGCGCGCCCGACCAGCGCCGCACGGCCGCGGGTCTCGATCGCCGCCGCGCGGGCATCGCCGCCGCCGCGCAGCACGCGCAGCGCCGCGGCGTGCAGCGCCGGCGGCAGTTCGGCCACGCCGGGCGCGGGCTCGGCCAGCAGCCGCGGCAACAGCCGCGACTCCAGCCGCCGCAGCGCGTCGGCGGGCCGGCCCGCCTCCAACAGCCGCAGCGCCTGCGCAGCGTCGATCTCGAGCGTCAGTGCATCGTCGCCGAGCGTCCGCGAGAGCGCATCGGCCGCATCGAGCGACGCCTCCGCCGCGGCCGCATCGCCGGCAGCGGCCTGCACCTGGCCCAGGTGCAGCCGGGCACTCGCCTCGCGGGCCGGCGCGCCGATGTCGGCGGCGATGCGCACCGCCTCCCGCAGCGAGGCCAGCGCGTCGGCTCGGCGGCCGAGCGCTGCCTCGGCCAGGCCGGTGTTCTCCAGCACCAGCGCCTCGCCGGCCCGGAAGCCGCTCGCGCGCAGCAGCGCCAGCGCCTGCGCCGACAGCACCAGCGCACGTGCCGGCTCGCCGCGTTCACGGTGCGCCTCGGCGAAGTTGACCAGCGCCAGCGCGTGCTGCACCGGCTCGCCGGCGTCGGCGTACATGCGCGCGGCGGCCTCGCTGTGCCGCGCGGCCTCGTCGTGGCGGCCCGCGGCCAGGCAGGCGCTGCCGAGGTTGTTCAGCAGCATCGCCTCGCCGGGGCGGTCGCCGATGCGCCGCGCCAGTTCCAGCGCCTGCGCGTAGTGCGCGGCGGCCTCGTCGTGGCGGCCCTGCGCCTTGACCATCACGCCCAGGCTGCCGAGCAGGTTCACGCGGCGGCGCGGCTCGTCGAGCGCGGCGGCCAGGGCCAGCGCCTCGTGCAGAACCCGTTCGGCGGCCGCGTAGTCGCCGTCGTGGTGGGCCACGGCGGCGGCCTGCGACAGCGCCTGGATGCGCAGCGGGTGGCCCGCGAGGCGCGTGTCGGCGAGCGTGCGGGCCTGCTCGATCGGGCCGCGCGCGCCGGCAGCGTCGCCCGAGGCCAGCGCGGCGCGGGCCTGCTGCAGCCGCGCGGCCACGCGCAGCGCCATCGCGGCGTCGGCCCGTTCAGCCGGGGCCTCGTCGAGCGCAGCGATCGCCGCAGCTGCAGCCGCACCGGCGGCCGCGTAGTCGCCGCGTTCGGCCTCGAGCGTGGCGCGCAGCGTGGCCGCCTCGGCGCGCCGCAGCTCGGCGTCGGCCAGCCGAGGGGCGAGCCGCTCCAGCGCCTCCAGGTCGTGCCGCTGCGAGTCGCGCCGGCCGAGCAGGTCGTGCAGTGCCACCCGGCGGCGCAACACGTCCCAGTGGCCGTCCAGGTCGGCGGCGGCCAGCCCCTGCAGCGCGCGCTCGAAGTGCGCGAGCGCCTCTGCGTTGGCGTAGCGGGCCGCGGCCTGCTCGCCGGCCAGCCGGTGGTATCGGCAGGCCTCGGCGGTGCTGCCGGCGCGTTCGTGGTGGTGCGCCAGCAGCGGCGCGAGCCGCAGCGGCACGCCGCCCGGGGCGCGGCCTTCCAGGTACCGCGCGTACTGCCCGTGCAGCCGCGCCCGCGTCTCGTGGCCGATGCTCTCGTAGCTCGCCTCCAGCGTCACGAGGTGGCCGAACACGTGCGTGGGCTCGGCGGCGTCGGGCAAGGCCGGCGCGTGGCCCAGCCGGGCCAGTTCGGCGAGGTCGGCGGCTACCGCGTCGGCCGTGCCCAGCGTCGGGCAGTAGCCGTGCAGTTCGGCCAAGGTGAACTCGCGCCCGATGATGCTGGCGGCCTTCAGCAGCCCCTGTTGCGTGGCGGGCAGCCGGTCCAGCCGCGCCAGCACCAGGCCGTGCAGGCTGGCCGGCAGTTCGAGCGCCTGCACGGCCTCGGGGCGGCGCGGGTCCAGCCCGCGGTCGTGCAGCGAATCGAGCAGCTGCTCGACGTAGAACGGGTTGCCCTGCGCACGCTCGGCCATGCGCGCCAGCAGCTCCGTCGGCACCGGGCCGCTGCGGTCGGGGAAGCGCAGCGCCAGCTTGCCGCGCACGATGTGTTCGACATCGGCCAGACCGATGCCGGCCAGCTCGAGCTGCCGCACGTGCGGCAGCGCCGCCAGCGCCTGCGCGGGGCCGTCGGCGGCGCCGCGCTGCGGTCGCTCGGTGGCGAGCACGAGCACCGGCAGCGTCGCCACCGCGCGTGCCACGGCGGCGAGCAGCTCGCGCGAGAGCGGGTCGGCCGCATGCAGGTCTTCCAGCACCAGCAGCAGCGAGTGCCCGTCCTGGGCCGCCTCGGCCGCCGCTCCTTCCAGGCAGCGCAGCAGCACCGCCTCGAGCAGCGCCTTGCGGTCCTTGGGCTGCAGCGCGGCGGTGAATGGCGCGTCGGGCCAGTCCTGCCCGAGCACCGCGCCGAGCAGCGGCCAGGCTTCGACGTGCTCGGGCGCGAGCGCCTGCAGCTCGGCCTGCACGGCCGCGCGCAGCCGGCGCTGCGGCAGTGCGGGGTCGAGGTCGAAGAAGGCCGTCCAGATGCCCTGCCACACGAGGTAGGGCGTGCGCACGCCGTCGAGCCGGCAGGCACCGCCGTAGCCGATGAAGCCGGCGCGACGAGCGAGCCGGATGCCCTCCGCCAGCAGCCGCGACTTGCCCATGCCCGCATCGCCCACGATGCGCAGCACGCTGCCGTGGCCGTCGCGCGCCTGCTCGATCACCTCGGCCAGCACCGCGGCCTCGGCCGCACGCCCGACCATCGGCAGCAGCGCGGCCGGCTCCTGCAGCCGGATGGCGCGCCGCTGCTGCAACCCGGTGATCGCGAACACGGGCAGCGGTTCGGACTTGCCCTTCATCGCGATCGGCGGCCGCGGCTCGGCGGCGAACACGTCGTCGCCCGCGGCCTGGCGCACGCGGCCGGAGGCCAGGATCTCGCCCGGCTGCGCGAGGCTCATCAGCCGCGCCGCGGTGTTGACCTCGTCGCCGATGGCGCCGTACGAGCGCCGCGACGCGCTGCCGTAGCCGCCCACGCACAGCGTGCCGGCCGAGACGCCGATCTGCGCCGCGAGGCCCGCATCGTCGAGCTGCTGCCGCAGCGCCAGCGCCGCGCGCAGTGCGCGCGCTCCATCGTCCTCGTGCACGTGCGCGGCGCCGAAGTTGCCGTACAGCGCGGTGCCCGAGGCATCCACGGCCACTTCCAGCAGCACGCCGCCATGGTCGCGCAGCAGGCGCTGCACCTGCGCCACGTGCCGCGCGAGGCCGGCGCGGTCGGCCTCGGCGGCGAGGTCGTCGTCGGCCCCGGCCGTGCCCAGCGCCAGCCGCACGAACACCGCGGTTGCCGGGCGCAGGTCGGTGGCGAAGAGGCCGCCGCTGGCGAGTTCACGCTGCGCGACGAAGGGCAGCACCCAGGGGCGCAGCACGGCGGCGTCGGGCTCGGCGGCGGGTACCGAGACGGTGGCCGGGGAGTCGTCGGCCGGGCCGCCGTCGTCGCGCAATGGATGGAAGACCTCGCCGTCGGGTGCCGTGCGCGCGGCGCCGGCCTGCACGCCGGCTGCCGCAGCGGCGCCCCCCATGGCCGCGCGCACCACCGCCGCGTCGGCCACTACGTCGCCCGCATCGGCCAGCCGCTCGGCGCGCGCGGCCCGCGCCACCGTGGCGCCGGCCAGCAGATCGATGCATTGCAGCGCAGGGTCGCCCACCACCAGCCGCTGCACGGCGCCGGCGGCCAGGCCCACCTTCACCGACAGCTCGGGGAAGCGCCGCATCGCACGCTGCAGGGCCAGCGCGCAGCGCGCCGCGGCGCTTGCGGCCTGGTCCACGTCAGCCGCATCGGCCGCGAACCAGCAGGTGAGCCCGTCGCCGGCGAAGCCGATCACGCTGCCGGCGCGCCGTTCCACCTCGTCGATCAGTGCCTGGTGCACGGCGTTGATGCGCCGCGCCACCTCCTCCACGCCGCGGCGGGCGCCGCTGCCGTGCGTCAGCGTCTCGGTGAGCGTGGTGAAGCCGGAGATGTCGGCGAACAGCACGGCGCCGCGGTCGAGTTCCGGCAGCGCATGGCCGAGGGCCAGGGCGCGGCGGCGATCCTGCGGCAGGTAGGCGTGCAGCGCCACGGGTACTCAGCCGCCGAGGCGCTGCATCTCGCCGGACGGCAACACCCGCCGCCCCTGCGCGCGCGGCAGCTCGCGCAGCAGCGCACGGGCCACCGTGGTGGCGGTGATCGGACGCAGGTCGGCGGGGATCAGCGGCCCCAGCACGCGGCTCACCGCGAGGCCGATGCGCTCGCCGGGCCGCTCGGGCTGCGCCAGCGCCGCGCGGTCGCCGGCGAGCAGCGAAGGCCGCGCGATGACGAGCGCATCGAAGCCGAGCCCGGCCAGCGCCTCTTCCAGCTCGCCCTTCACGCGGCTGTAGAACACCCGCGACGACGGGCTCGCCCCCATCGCGCTGACCAGCCCGGCGCGGCGCGCACCGGCCGCCCGCGCCGCGCGCGCCACCGCGAGGTTGGCGTCGTGGTCCACGGCGCGGAAGCCCTGCTGGCTGCCGGCCACCTTGATCGTCGTGCCCAATGCCAGATAGACCTCGTCCACCGCCGGCAGCGGCGGCAGCGCGGCGAAATCCACCCGGTGGGCGACCAGCTTCGCGTGCTGCAGCGGCGGCTCGCGCCGGCCCAGGCTGTGCACCTCCGCGACGCCGGGGTCGGCCAGCAGCCCCGCGAGCAGCTCGCGGCCGACGAGGCCGGTGGCGCCGGCGATCAGCGCCGTGCGTGCGGCCATGGGGTCGGTGTTCCGTGCTGCGGGGTGCTCGTCATCGTGGATGCCGGTTCGGTGGGGCGTGTCGCGGCCCGGGCGGGCGGCTGCGGCGGCAAGGCATCATCGCCGATCGGCGCGCTCCGCCCGGAACCATCGCATGCCGCATCCCTTCGACGAGTCGATCCACCTCGCCCCCACCGCCGACGACACCTGGGCCGGTGCCACGCACCCGGCCTACGCCAACATGATCGGGCCCTACGGCGGCACCACCTGCGCGGTGCTCTTGCGGGCCGTGCTGCTGCACGCCGCTCGGCAAGGCGACCCGATCGCGCTCACCGTCAACTACGCCGCGCCCATTGCCGACGGGGCCTACGTCGTGCAGGCGCAGCCGCTGCGCACCAACCGCTCCACGCAGCACTGGGCGATGCAGCTCGCGCAGGGCGGCGAGGTGTGCGCCAGCGGCACCGCGGTGCTGGCGGTGCGGCGGCCGACGTGGTCGGCGCCCGAGGCCGAGCCGCCGGTGGGCATGCCGGCGGCGCTGGAGCTGCCGCGCGCGCCGGCGCCGCGCCACCCGCCGTGGATCTCGCGCTACGACATGCGCTTCGAGCCCGGGCAGATGCCGCGGCTGGGCGGCGGCGTCGAGCAGACCCACTCGCGCACGCGCCAGTGGGTGCGCGACGAGCCGCCGCGCGCGCTCGACTACGCGTCGCTGGCGGCGATCTGCGACGTGTTCTTCCCGCGCGTGATGCTGCGCCGCGGGCGGCCGGCACCGATCGGCACCATCTCGCTGACGACCTACTTCCACGCCGGCCCGGCGCAGCTCTCCGCGCAGGCCGACCGCCACGTGCTGGGCACCGCGCGCGGGCTGAACTTCCGCGACGGCTACTTCGACCAGAGCGCCGAGGTGTGGGGCGACGACGGCACGCTGCTGGCGAGCTCGCACCAGATGGTCTACTTCCGCGAATGACCCCCGTGCAGGCCATCGCGGCGCTGCGCCGCGCCAACGAGGTGGCGCGGCGCGCGCTCGCGCAGGGCCACCACCCGTTCGGCGCCGTGCTGGTCGACGCCGACGGGCACACCGTGCTGCTGGAGCAGGGCAACGTCGACAGCGTCAACCATGCCGAGGCGGTGCTGGCCCGCGAGGCGGCGCGGCGCTGGGACGCGCATCGGTTGTGGCGCTGCACGCTCGTCACCACCGTGGAGCCGTGCGCGATGTGCGCCGGCACGCAGTACTGGGCGCACATCGGGCGGCTGGTGTACGGCCTGTCGGAGCGGCGGCTGCTCGAGATGACCGGCAACCACGCCGAGAACCCGACGCTGGACCTGCCGTGCCGCGAGGTCTATGCGCGCGGCCAGAAGGCCATCGAGGTGATCGGCCCGGTGGCCGAGGTGGAAGAGGAGATCGCGGCGCTGCACCGCGACTTCTGGCGGCAGCGCTGACGCGCACCCCATTCGGCGAGCAGCCGCGCCGGAATCGGACTCCGGCCCCGCGTCGGCCCCGTCCTACCCGCGGCCTGCATCGCCGCCGACGTGCCGGCGGGCACCGCGCCGAGCGACGCCCGCCGCGGCGCGCCGGAGACTGGCTCCCATCGCGCGATCGGCGCGACGACCCGAACCCAGGAGCCCTCCCATGCTGTACTACGCCGCCGTCTTCTTCATCATCGCGCTGGTCGCCGCACTGTTCGGCTTCGGCGGCATCGCCGCCGGTGCCGCCGGCATCGCGCAGATCCTGTTCGTGGTGTTCCTGGTGCTCGCGGTGGCCGGCTTCCTGCTCGGCTTGCTGCGCAAGTCCTGACCCGCTTCCAACATCTGCCCTATCCCCACCGGAGATCACCATGAACACCCGCAGCCTGTCCTCCCGCTCTCCTTCGGCCCGCGCCGTTCGCAAGGGCTTCCTCGACGTCGTCGACCAGGCCGCGCGCCAGGGCAGCCGGGCGCTGTCGCACGCGAAGGCACATCCGACGCAGGCCGCGCTGATCGGCGCCGCCGTGGGCGCCGCGGTGCTCGGCCTGTTCGCGGCCGTGTTCCGGCGGCGGCTCTGAGCACCCGCGGCCACCGCTCAACTTTTCCGAACGGTGCCCACAACCGGGCTGAGCCCCGGACCGGCCCTGACTGCCCACACTTCGCTCCGTGTCTGGGGGCCGCTGCAGTCCGCGGCGGCCCTCCCAACAACCCCAAGGAGTGAAACATGTCCGATGCCACCAAGACCTCTCTCGTCATCGCCGGCCGCCTGCTGCTGGCGCTGATGTTCGTGCTGGCCGGCTTCAGCAAGCTCGGCAACCTCGAAGGCACCGCCGGCTACATCGCCTCGGGCGGCCTGCCGATGGCCTCCGTGCTCGCGGTGATCGTCGGGCTGCTCGAACTGTTCGGCGGCCTCGCCATCGCGGTCGGCTTCCAGGCCCGCTGGGCGGCGTTGGCGCTGGGCCTCTTCACGCTCGCCGCCACGCTGCTCTTCCACCGCTTCTGGGCCGTGCCCGCCGAGCAGGCCTTCGTGCAGCAGCTGATGTTCATGAAGAACCTGTCGGTGGCCGGCGGCCTGTTCCTGGTCGCCGCCTTCGGCGCCGGCCCGGCCAGCATCGACAACGCGCGCAAGCCGGTGCAGCTGCGCACGGCCTGATCGTCTCGGCCTGACGGGCCCGGCCCGATCGATCGGCGGGGCGCTGCGGCGCCCCGCTGCGCGTTGTCGCGGCGCAGAATCCTGTCGATGCGAAAGGCCGATCGATGATCACCCTCCTCCACGAACAACGCCGCACCATGCTGGCCAGCTCCGGCGCCCACGCCGACGGCGAGGCCCTGTGGCTCACCGCCGCCGACATCGAGGCGGCCACCGGCTGGCAGTGGAAGCCCGAGGGGCTGTGCCTGGGCGACGTGTGCCGGCCGATCCCACCGGCGGCGCGCGCGACGGTGACGCGGGCGTCGGCCGAAGGCGAGCCGCAGCTCGACCTGGCGGCGATGTGGCGCCGCGCCGGCAACCCGGTGGTGCGCGACGCCGCCGGCGAGACCTGGGTGCTGGGCACCGGCGCCGCCGAGCGCCGCGCGGCGCTCGAGACGCTCGAGGCACCCGACTTCGCCTTGCCGGACCTCGACGGACGCGTGCACCGCCTCTCGGACCTGCGCGGCCGCAAGGTCTTTCTCGCCACCTGGGCGAGCTGGTGAGGCTGCCGGCTGGACTTGCCCGTGTGGCAGTCGCTGGTGGAGGAGCTGCAGGGCGAGGCCTTCGAGGTGGTGGTGGTGGCGCTGGACAGCGCCGAAGCGGCGCGGCCGTGGATCGAGGCCGCAAAGCCGACCTACCCGTGCCTGATCGATGCCGGCCACCACGTGGCCGCGCTCTACAACTTCGTCAACGTGCCGCAGGCGGCGTGGATCGACGAGGCCGGTCGCGTCGTGCGCCCGCCCGAGACCGCGGGGTCCACCGACGGCTTCCGCGCGCTCGACCGCCGCACCAACACGCTGCCCGAGGCCGTGGTGGCCGAGCGCCAGCGCGTGAAGGCCGCGTACTTCGACGCCGTGCGCGACTGGGTGCGGCGCGGCCCGCACAGCGCCAACGCGCTGGCGGCGCCGCAGGCCGCGGCGGCGCTGTCGCTGCCCGACGAGGCCGTGGCCGAGGCCCACGCGCACTTCCGGCTCGCGCAGCACTTGCGAGGACTGGGCCGAGAAGACGAGGCGCAGGCGGCGTATGCCCGCGCATCGGAGCTGCATCCGGACTCGTGGGCGATCTGGCGCCAGGCCGCACCGAAGGACGCGCGCGGCCTCGCTGCGGGCGATGCGTTCTGGGCCCGCGTGGAGGCGCTGGGCGAGCGGGCGTACTACCCGCCGGCCCGCATCGTGGCACCGGAGGGCTGACGGGCACGCGCAGAATCGGCGCTGCCCATGCCGGGCGACGGGCGGGAGCCACTCGTGCGCAAGCTGTACACGTCGGAGCTGGACATCGCCGAGGAGCACCTGGACGCCTTCGTGCAGTGGTACGCCTTCCGCCACGCGCCCGACATCTACCAGATCGGCTTCGGCGTCTGCACGTCGTACCGCAGCGTGGCCGGCGACATGGCGATCCTCGACCTCTACGAGATCGACAGCGTCGACATCTTCGACACGCCGCGCTACCGCGCGATCGCGCCCGCCGACCCGTACTTCGATGCCGTGCTGTCGCACCGCACCGGCAAGGCGCATTCGGTGTACTCGCAGGTCCACGTGTCGCCGGCGCCGGTGGACGACCGGGCGCTGCTGAACGCCGACTGGCTCAGCGTCGAGCGCTTCGACCACGCGGCCGATGACGACGAGCCTCTGCTGCGGTACCTGGCGGAAGGCGAGGCCGAGCGCATCCTGCTGGCCGGGGCCAAGCGCGTGCGGCTGGCGCGGCGCACGAAGGCCGGGCCGAAGCACTTCTCGAACCGCCCGCGCTGGATGCTGATGGTCGAGTGGGCGCAGCCGCCCGCGATCACCGACATCGGCGAGCGGCTGCAGGCGCGCTTCGGCAACCAGGTCACTCAGCGTTCGTTCTTCCGCGGCTACCGTCTCTATCCCTGGGCCGACCGGCCCGACCTGTTGCCCGAGGCGGCGCGACCGCTGCGCGGGCGATGAATCCCTGTCACTCCTGATCCGGAGCCCCATCATGACCGCACGACCCTGGATCCGCATCGCCGCGCTGCTGGCGGCCGTCACCCTGTCCGGCGGCGTCGCCGCGCAGGACTTCCCGAACAAGCCCATCCGCGTCGTCGTGCCCTACCCGCCGGGCGGACAGTCGGACATCTTCACGCGGCTCATCGCCGACGCGATGCAGAAGTCGCTGAACGTGCCGGTGAACGTGGAGAACCGGGCCGGCGCCGGCACCACGCTGGGGGCCGGCGTGGTGGCCAAGTCGCCACCCGACGGCTACACGTTGCTGCTGGCGGCGGCCAGCGCCACGGCGATCACGCCGATGACGATCAAGAGCGCCGCGTTCGACCCGAAGACGATCACCCCGATCACGCTGATCGCCAAGGTGCCCTACATCCTGGTGGCGGCCAAGGAGTTCCCGCCGAACACCGTGGGCGAGCTGATCGCCTACGCGAAGGCCAACCCGGGCAAGGTGAACTGGGCCACGCACGGCATGGGCGCGGCGCAGCACCTGACGGGCGAGATGTTCGCCAAGGCGGCCGGCATCCAGATCACGCCCATCCACTACCAGGGCAGCACGCCGGGCGTCGTGGACATGCTGGGCGGGCGCGTGGAGCTGATGTTCGACGGCGCCGGCACGGGCCTGGCCAACGTGCGCTCGGGCAAGCTGAAGGCGCTGGGCATGGGCAGCGACCGGCGCGTGCCGTCGGAGCCGAACCTGCCGACCTGGAAGGAGAGCGGCGTGCCGGTCAGCGCCTACACGTGGTACGGGATCTTCGCGCCCACCGGCACGCCGATGCCGGTGCTGGAGAAGCTGCACGCGGCGATCACCGAGGCGATCAACGGCGCGCCGTACAAGACGCGCATCGCGCAGGCCGAAGGCGAGATCCCGCAGATGTCGATCGCCGACACGCGCAAGTTCATCGCCGACGACACCGCGATGTGGCAGCAGCTGATCCCGTCGCTGAACCTGAAGCTGGGCGAGTGACGGTGCTGCTGGAATGAGCCTGCTGTTCTCGCCGTTCACGATGCGCGGGCTGACGCTGCCCAACCGCATCGTCATCGCGCCGATGTGCCAGTACAGCGCCGTCGACGGCTGCGCCACCGACTGGCACGTGATCCACCTCGGCCACCTGGCGCTCTCGGGCGCGGGGCTGCTGGTGCTCGAAGCCACCGGCGTGGAGCCGCAGGGCCGCATCTCCAGCCACTGCGTGGGCCTCTACGACGATGCCTGCGAGGCGGCGCTGGCGCGTGTGCTCGCGGTGGTGCGCCGCCACTCGCGCATGCCGCTCGGGTTGCAGCTGTCGCACGCCGGGCGCAAGGCGTCGACCAAGCGGCCGAGCGACCCCGGGCCGGTGGACACGCGGGCCTGGCCGCTGGTGGGGCCGTCGCCGATCGCCTTCGCCGACGACCGCCAGGTGCCTGCCGAACTCGACCGCGCCGGCATGGACCGCATCGTCGCCGCGTTCGCGCTGGCGGCGCGGCGGGCCGCGCGGCTGGGCCTGGACCTGCTCGAGATCCACTCGGCGCACGGCTACCTGCTGAGTTCCTTCCTCTCGCCGATCGCCAACCACCGGCGCGATGCCTACGGCGGCAGCCTGGAGAACCGCCTGCGCTTCCCCCTCGAGGTGTTCGAGGCGGTGCGCGCCGCCTGGCCGGCCGAGCGCCCGTTGGGCGTGCGCTGCAACGGCACCGACTGGCACGAACGCGGCATCACGCCCGACGAGGCCGTGGCCTATGCGCGGGCGCTGCGCGAGCGCGGCTGCGACTTCGTCGACGTGTCCAGCGGCGGCAACGCCGTCACGCCGATCCCGATCGAGCCCGGCTACCAGGTGCCGTACGCCGCGAAGGTGCGCGCCGAGGCGGGCATCGCCACCCGCGCCGTCGGGCTGATCCACGACCCGCACCAGGCCGAGGCGATCCTGCAGGCCGGCCAGGCCGACCTCATCGCCATGGCGCGCGGCATCCTGAACGATCCGCGCTGGCCCTGGCACGCCGCCGAGGCGCTGGGCGAGACCCTGGCCGTGCCCTCTCAGTACCGGCGCGCCGCTACCCGCGCCGGGCTGCCGACCCGCGATCACATCCCCGTGCCGCCGGCGCAGTACCGGTCGCCTTCCGGCGCCGGCGACTGAAGGCCCGAGGAACGGGGCCGCTGCGCGCGGCCGTTTGCCGCGCGTCAAGCCCCGCGTCAGCGCCGGCTCCTAGGATGGCCCGCAGGAGACAACACCCATGCTGGCCGCCTACATCACGCACCCCGACTGCGCCCGCCACGAGATGGGCCCGGGCCACCCTGAATGCCCCGAACGGCTCGGGGCCATCGCCGACCGGCTGCTCGCCCGCGGCCTGC
The DNA here is from genome assembly GCA_016789955.1 of Rubrivivax sp. GTDB lineage: Bacteria > Pseudomonadota > Gammaproteobacteria > Burkholderiales > Burkholderiaceae_C > Rubrivivax. Next base: position 78,132 of record JAEUPB010000072.1, read on the forward strand.
TCGACTACATGGTGCCCTACGACGCACCGCTGGCCACGCCCGAGCAGCTCGCCCGCGCGCACTCGGCGCTGCACGTGCAGCGCATGCTCGACGCCGCGCCGGCCGAAGGCTATCGCGCGATCGATCCCGACACGTCGATGAACCCGTACACGATCCCCGCGGCCCTGCGCGCCGCCGGGGCGGCGGTGCAGGCCACCGATCTGGTGCTCGCCGGCGAGGTGGGCACCGCGTTCTGCGCCGTGCGCCCGCCCGGCCACCACGCCGAGCGCGAGGAGGCCATGGGCTTCTGCTTCTTCAACAACGTGGCGGTGGGCATCCGCCACGCACTGGACGTGCACGGCCTCACGCGCGTGGCATTGATCGACTTCGACGTGCACCACGGCAACGGCAGCGAGGACATCTTCGCCGGCGACGAGCGCGTGCTGATGTGCGGCACCTACGAGATCGGCCTGTACCCGTTCAACGGCGACGGCCGGCGCACCGTGGCCGACACGCCGAACATGGTCAACATCGGGCTGCCGTCGCGCAGCGGCGGCGCGGCCTTCCGCAGCGCGGTGGAGACGCACTGGATCCCCGCGCTGGACGCCTTCCGCCCGCAGCTCATCTACGTCAGCGCCGGCTTCGACGCGCACCGCGAGGACGACATGGGCAACCTCGGCTTCGTCGACGCCGACTACGAGTGGGTGACGCGGCAGCTGGTCGCGGTGGCCGCACGCCATTCGATGGGCCGCATCGTGTCGTGCCTGGAGGGCGGATACGTGCTGGAATCGCTCGCGCGCAGCGCCGCCGCGCACGTGCGCGTGCTCATCGGCGCCGACTAAGGCTCTCTTCGTCGCACCTGCAGTACCCGCATGGACAAGCACTACCTCACGCCCCTCTTCCTGCCCGCCTCGGTGGCGGTGTTCGCCGGCCCCGAGGGCGACCCCTCCCGGCAGACCCGCGAGGCCCGTGCGCTGCGGCAGGCGCTGGCCACCGCGCCGGGCACCGGGATGCTGCAGTTCCTCGACGTCACCACCACCGGCACGCTCGGCGACCTGGCACGCTCTCGTGCCGACCTGGCGATCATCGCGCTGCCGCCGGAGGAGATCGCTGCGGCGCTGGAGGTGGCCGGGCGCATCGCCTGCCGCTCGGCGCTGGTGATCGGCAGTGGCGTCGATGCCGAGCAGGCGGTGGCGCTGAAGCGCATCGCGCGGCGCGAGGGCGTGCACCTGCTCGGGCCCAATTCGCTGGGCTTCCAGCGACCGCAGCTCAAGCTCAACGCCAGTGCGCTGGGGCCGCTGGCGCTGGAGGGGTCGCTGGCGCTGGTGTCGCAGTCGGGCGCGCTGACCACGGCGATGCTCGACTGGGCGCGGGCGAACGCGGTGGGCTTCAGCCAGGTGGTGTCGCTGGGGCCCAACGCCGCGATGGACCTGGCGCAGGTGCTGGACTTCCTGGCCTCCGACGGCCGCACGCAGAGCATCCTCGTCTACCTCGAAGGCATCTCCGATGCGCGCCGCTTCATGAGCGCGCTGCGCTCCGCGGCCCACGCCAAGCCGGTGGTGGTGCTGAAGGCCGGCCGCAAGAACGCCGGCAACGAGGCGGCGCTGACGCACAGCCGCGCCATCGTCGGCAGCGACGACGTGTTCGATGCCGCGCTGCGCCGCTCGGGCGCGGTGCGCGTGCGCTCGTTCGTCGAGCTGTTCTCCGCGGCGCGCTGCCTGGCCTCGCACGATCGCGCCGTGGGCAAGCGGCTCGCGGTGGTCACCAACGGCGGCGGCCCCGGCGTGCTGGCGGCCGACTGGGTCAGCGAGATCGGGCTGCAGCTCGGCCGGCTGTCGCCCGAGACCGTGCGCACGCTGCAGCCGCAGCTGCCGCCGCGCGCGTCGCTGGCGGACTTGATCGACCTCACCTCCGAAGCCGAGCCGGCGCACTACCGGCTGGCGCTGGAAGCGGCCGCGCGCGATGCCGCGGTGGACGGCGTGCTCGCGCTGTTCGCGCCGCAGCCCGGCGTGGACCCCACCGCCGCCGCGCAGGCGCTGGTGCAGGCGCGCGGCACCACCGGCAAGCCGGTACTGGCCTGCTGGATGGGCGACGAATCGGTGGGCGAGGCGCGCCGCACGATCGACGCCGCCGGCATCGCCGGCTTCCGCACGCCGGAGGCGGCGGTGGGCGCCTTCGGCAACATCGCGGCCTTCTATCGCAACCGGCAGCTGCTGCAGCAGACGCCGCCGCCGATGTCCAGCCTCGTGCAGCCTGACGTGGAGGCGGCGCGGCTGCTGATCGAGAGCGTGCTGGCCGAGCGACGCCACACGCTGACCGAACTGGAGAGCAAGGCGCTGCTGGCGGCCTTCCACATCCCCGTCACGCAGACCGTGCTGGCGCGCTCGCCCAACGAGGCGATGATGGTGGCCACGCAGCTGGGCTTCCCGGTGGCGCTGAAGATCGACTCGCCCGACATCCTGCACAAGAGCGACGTGCAGGGCGTGGCGCTGAACGTGCCCAACGGCGCCTCGGCGCGCGACACCTACGCCGAGATGGTCGAGCGCGTGCGGCGGCTGCAGCCGCAGGTGCGCATCAACGGCGTCACGGTGCAGCGCATGGCCGCGGCGCGGCGCGGCCGCGAGGTGTCCATCGGCATGGTGACCGACCAGCCCTTCGGCCCGGTGATCGTGTTCGGCGCCGGCGGCACGATGATCGAGCTGATCGCCGACCGCGCGATGGAGCTGCCGCCGCTGAACACCTACCTCGCGCGGCAGCTGGTCGAGCGTTCGCGTGTGGCGGCCATGCTGGGCGCGCGCGCCGGGCTGGCACCGGCCAACATCGAGGCGCTCGAGCAGGTGCTGCTGCGCGTCAGCGAGATGGTGTGCGAGTTCCCGCAGCTGCGCGAGATGGACATCAACCCGCTGATCGTCGACGAGCACGGCGCGGTGGCGGTGGATGCGCGCATCGTGCTGCACCCGCTGGGGCAGGGCGGCGGCAACCGGCTGCCCGACTACCACCACCTGGCGATCCTGCCGTACCCCGCGCGCTACGAGCAGGTGTGGCCGCTGGCCGGCGGCGGCGAGGTGACGGTGCGGCCGATCCGCCCCGACGACGCGCAGATGCTGCAGGCGCTGGTGCGCGGCCTGTCGCCCGAGAGCCGCTACTTCCGCTTCGTCAGCGCGATGAACGAGCTGCCGGCGCCGCTGCTGGCGCGGCTGACGCTGATCGACTACGACCGCGAGATGGCGCTGGTGGCGGTGGTGCGCGACCGCATCGCCGCCGAGACCGGCGAGATCACCGAGACCGAGCGCATCGTCGGCGTGTCGCGCTATATCACCAACCCCGACCAGTCGAGCTGCGAGTTCAGCCTCGTGGTGGCCGAGGACCACGGCGGCAAGGGCCTGGGCTCGCGGCTGATGGAAAGCATCATGGACGTGGCGCGCGAGCGCGGCCTGTCGGAGATCGACGGGCTGGTGCTGGCGAACAACGCGAGCATGCTGAAGCTGATGAGGGGCCTCGGCTTCTCGGTCAAGGCGTTCCCCGACGACCCCGACTTCAAGCTCGTGACGCACGCGCTGTAGTTCACGCACCGCCCCCGCGTTCGGCGGGTCCCGACGCGCAGGCCCTCGGGTAGAGTGCGCCGCCTGCAGCCATGGCCGTCATCGAGCGCATCACCCCGAACAGCGGGCGCCTGGCGTGGATCGGGGTCTCGATCGCGGTCGGGGCCTTGTTTCTCGTCTCGTTCCTGATCGGGCCCTATCCCGTCCCGCCGCGCACCGTGTTCGCGGTGGCGCTGCACGAGCTCGGCATCGGCGAGGCCACCTGGCCCGACGCCGTGCGCATGGTGGTGATGGAGATCCGGGGCCCGCGCATCGTGGGCGCGCTGCTGATCGGCGCGGCGCTGGCCACGGCCGGCGCGACCTTCCAGAACATCTTCCGCAACCCGCTGGTGTCGCCCGGCGTGCTGGGTGTCTCGGCCGGCGCCGGCTTCGGCGCGGCGCTGGGCATCCTGATCGGCACCACCGGCCTGATGATCCAGGTGCTGGCGTTCGGCTTCGGGCTGCTGGCCACCGGGCTGGCGATGTGGCTGGGCCGTTCGCTGGACCGCGCCGCGCTGCTCTCGCTGGTGCTGGCCGGGCTGGTGGTGTCGGCGCTGTTCCAGGCGCTGGTGTCGCTGCTGAAGGTGGTGGCCGACCCGCTCAACCAGCTGCCCAGCATCACGTTCTGGCTGCTCGGCGGGCTGCACCGGCTCAATGGCGCGGCGCTGCTGTCGGTGGCCTTGCCCATCCTGATCCCGGGCGCGCTGCTCTACGCGCTGCGTTGGCAGGTGCACGCCATGGCCGCCGGCGACGACGAGGCGCGTGCGCTCGGCGTGGACGTGACGCGCACGCGGCTGGTGCTGATCGTCGCCGCCACGCTGATGACGGCGGCCTGCGTCAGCGTCAGCGGCATCGTCGGCTGGGTGGGGCTGCTGATCCCGCACCTGGTTCGGTTGCTGGTAGGCCCGAGCTTCGCCCTCGTGCTGCCGCTGTCGGCGCTGGGCGGCGGCGCTTTCCTGCTGGCGGTCGACAACGTCGCCCGCGTCGGCGCCAGCGAGATCCCGCTGGGCATCCTCACCGCGCTGATCGGCGCGCCGCTGTTCGCGGCGGTGCTGATGCGCACGCGGCAGCGGTGGTCGTGATGCTGAAGGCCGAAGCGCTGCACCATGCCTACCCCGGCGGCCGGCCGATCCTCGAGGACGTGTCGCTCGAGCTGCGCCCCGGCACCACGGTGTGCCTGCTGGGGCAGAACGGCGCCGGCAAGTCGACGTTGCTGCGCTGCCTGCTGGGGCTGGAGAAGCCCGCACGCGGCCGCGTGCTCGTCGACGGCGAGGACATCTCGGCGCACGGCGCTCCCTGGCGGGCACGGCACATGGCCTATGTGCCGCAGACCAGCGACGGGGCGTTCCCGTTCACGGTGCACGAGGTGGTGATGATGGGCCGCAGCGCCCACCTGCGCTTCATGGCCGACCCCCGCCCGGCCGACCGCCGCGCGGTGGCCGACGCGCTGGCGCGCCTGCAGGTCGGCCACCTCGAGCCGCGCCTGTACAACCACCTCTCCGGCGGCGAGCGGCAGCTCGTGCTGCTCGCGCGCGCGCTGGCGCAGCAGGCGCGCATCCTCGTGATGGACGAGCCCTGCACCGGGCTGGACCTGGGCCACCAGGTGCAGGTGCTGCAGGCGATGCGCTCGCTGGCCGCCGACGGCTATGCGATCCTGCTGTCCACGCACCTGCCCGAACATGCCTTCGTGCTGAATGCCGACGTGGCCTTGCTCAGCCAGCGCCGCCTGATCGGCCCGGGGCCGGCGGCCGAACTGCTCACGGCGCGGCAGCTGTCGGACCTGTACGCGACGCCGGTCGAACTGTTGGCGATACTCGACGGCCCCGCGAAGGGCCAGCGCGCCTGCATCCCGGTCGTCTGATCCCGTTCCATCCCGAGGGAGCTTGCGATGATGAAGCGACGTGAACTGCTGATGGCCACGCTGGCCGCCTCTGCCGGCTCGGCGCTGGCCGCGGACCCGGCCCGCGCCGTCACCGACATGGCCGGCCGCAAGGTGGTGCTGCCCGGGCGCATCGAGCGCGTGGTGACGCTCGGCTCGCTGCCGGTGATCAACAGCTTCGTGTTCACGATGGGCGAGGGCCGCCGCATCGTCAACGGCCTGGCGGACTTCAACAAGCCGCACTGGAAGTACCAGACGGTGTTCGCGCCGCAGCTCGCCGCGCAGCCGACGATGCAGCAGCCCAACCGCGAGCCCAATCTCGAGGCCCTCCTCGCCGCGAAGCCCGACGTGGTGATCACGATGCACCGCGAAAGCGTCGAGCGCGTGGCGGCACTGGGCATCCCGGTGGTGTTCCTCGCCTGGCGCGAGGCCGAGGACGTGAAGCCCTGCATGACCGTGCTCGGTCAGGTGTTCGGCAAGCCCGAGGTGGCGCAGCGCTACGGGGCCTGGTTCGACGGTACCGTGGCCCGCGTGCAGGAGGGCCTGCGCGGCGTGCCGGCCGAGCAGCGGCCCAAGGTGCTGTACCTCCAGCCCGAGACCCTGTCGCAGCCGCGGCTGATCGCCGAATGGTGGATCCCGGCCGCCGGCGGCATCAGCGTCACCGACGACAAGCGCAAGACCGAGACGCGCACCTTCACGATGGAGCAGGTGCTGCTGTGGAACCCCGACATCCTGCTGCTCGCGTCCCCCGAAGGCCTGGAGCGCGTGCGCAAGGACCCGACGTTCGCCGGACTCAAGGCCGTGAAGAGCGGCCAGATGCACTTGGTGCCCGTCGGCGCGCACACCTGGTCGAACCGCACCGCCGAGCAGCCGCTGACGGTGCTGTGGGGCGCCAAGACGTTCCACCCGCAGCGCTTCGCGTCGCTGGACATCGGGGCCGAGACGCGGCGCTTCTATCGCGACTACTTCGGCTACACGCTCAACGACGCGCAACTCGCCGAGATCCTGAGCGGCACGTTGTAGCCGCGGCGGGGAGAGCGGCGGAGGTCACGAGGCCTCGCAGGGGCGGCAGTGGCTGTTGCCGGCGCATTGCGGTCGTTGAGAGCCTGGCGTGCGTAGGCCGTAGCGGCAAGGCTGTGGGTGGGCCCTCGCAGCGGCTCAGCATCGAGCCGTTGCGCGCCGCTTGGCGGCGCGTCCCCTGCGATGCTCGTCCCTGCGGCCCACGGCGGAACTCGCTCCGCTCACTTGCGTTCGCTGTGCTCGAACAATCGCCGTGAGTCAGATCACGAAGCGCGCCTTGCGGCGCGCGGCCGCAGGGCCCGCGCTTCTCGGGCGTCTCGATATTCGCCGCCGCGAGGGCCCACCCACAGCCTTGCTGGAACCTCGGTGGCGTGCGGTCCACGTGTGAGGCGGTGGTGGTGGCAAGGCCGAGGGCCAGGCAGGGCCTGGGGCGAATCGCGAGGCTCCCGAGCATCGCAGGGGACGTGCCGCGCAGCGGAGCGCAAGGCCGAGCGTCTGAGCCCGGGGCCCTGCCCGGCCCTCGGCCTTGCTGCACGGCCTGGACAAGTCCAACAGCGCGAACGCCCGCAATGCGCCGAGAACAGCCGCCCGACCTTGGACGCTCGAACGAGCCGCGAGGTGAGTCCCGCGCCGCGCGCGGCGCCCGTTACATCGTCGCGCCCAGCACCCAGGGCACGAACTCGTTCTGCCCGTACCCGTGCTGCTCGCTCTTCGTGCGCTCGCCGCTGGCAGTGGCCAGCATGCGGCGGAAGATGCGTTCGCCGACCTCGTCGACGCTCGCCGAGCCGTCGACGATGTCGCCGCAGTTGATGTCGATGTCGTCTTCCTGGCGCTGCCACAGCGCGGTGTTCGTGCTGAGCTTCAGCGATGGCGACGGCGCGCAGCCGTAGGCCGAGCCGCGGCCGGTGGTGAAGCAGATCAGGTTCGCGCCGCCGGCTACCTGGCCGGTGGCCGACACCGGGTCGTAGCCCGGGGTGTCCATGTAGACGAGGCCCTGCGCGCGCACGGTCTCGGCGTACTCGACGACGTCGACGAGGTTGGTGGTGCCGCTCTTGGCGATGGCGCCCAGCGACTTCTCGAGAATGGTCGTGAGGCCGCCGGCCTTGTTGCCCGCCGAGGGGTTGTTGTCCATCGAGCCATCGTTGCGCTCGACATAGCGCTCCCACCAGCGGATGCGCGACATCAGCTTCCCGGCCACCTGCGGCGAGACGGCACGTCGCGTCAGCAGGTGTTCGCCGCCGTAGATCTCGGGCGTCTCCGACAGGATCGCCGTGCCGCCGTGGCGCACGAGGCGGTCGACCGCGGCGCCCAGCGCCGGGTTGGCGCTGATGCCCGAGTAGCCGTCGGAACCGCCGCACTGCAGGCCCACCATCAGGTGCTTCGCGGGCACCGGCCGGCGCTGCACGCGGTTGGCGTCGTCCAGCATCCAGCGCACGAGTTCGATGCCGTGGCGCACGGTCTTCGCGGTGCCGCCGGTCTCCTGGATGTTGAAGGTGTGCAGCGAGGCGCCGGTGGACAGGCTCTCCTGCTCGAGCAGCCCGTTGATCTGGTTGGTCTCGCAGCCCAGCCCCACCACCAGCACCGCGGCGAAGTTGGCGTGGCGCGCGTAGCCGCCCAGCGTCCGCCGCAGCAGCTGCAGCGGCTCGCCGTCGCTGGCCGTGGCGCAGCCGGCGCCGTGCGTCAGCGCGACCACGCCGTCGACGTTCGGCCAGGCCGCGAGCGCGTCCCCTCGGAAGTGGTCGGCGATGGCGCGCGCCGCGGTGGCCGAGCAGTTCACCGAGGTCAGCACACCGATGTAGTTGCGCGTGGCCACGCGGCCCTTGCGCCACGGCTCTTCGCGGACGATGCCCTGGAAGGTGGCCGGCTCGGCCTCGTAGGCGGTGGGTTTCACGTCGGCGCCGACCTCGCCCTCGCGCGCGAAGCTCGCGAACTCGAGGTTGTGCGTGTGCACGTGCTGGCCGGGCGAGATGTCGGCCTTGGCGGTGCCGATCACCTGGTTGTAGCGGCGCACCGGGTCGCCGCGGCGGAGGGCTCGCACGGCCACCTTGTGCCCCGGCGGCACCAGGCCGCTGACGGTGATGCCGCAGCTCTCGATGCGCGCGCCCGACAGCAGCTGCTGCCGCGCGATCACGACGTCGTCGGCCGGGTGGATGCGGATGACGGGGTCGGGTGCGGCCATCGCAGCGCCGCGGTCAGCCGTCGATCAGCGCCGGATCCCAGGCGTGCACCACCTGGCGCTGCTCGCCCAGCCCCTCGATGCCCAGCCGCACCACGTCGCCGGCCTTCAGATACACCGGGTTCGGCTTCACGCCCATGCCCACGCCCGGCGGCGTGCCGGTGGAGATCAGGTCGCCGGGGTGCAGCGTCATGAAGCGGCTGACGTAGCTGACGAGCTGCGCCACGCTGAAGATCATCGTGCGCGTGCTGCCGTTCTGGTAGCGGTGGCCGTTGACCTCCAGCCACATCGGCAGCGCCTGCGGGTCGGGCACCTCGTCGGCGGTGACGAGGTACGGGCCCACCGGGCCGAAGGTGTCGCAGCCCTTGCCCTTGTCCCAGGTGCCGCCGCGCTCGATCTGGTATTCGCGTTCGGAGACGTCGTTGACCACGCAGTAGCCGGCCACGTGCTTCAGCGCGTCGGCCTCGCTGACGTAGCGGGTCTTGGTGCCGATCACCACGCCCAGCTCCACCTCCCAGTCGGTCTTCACCGAGCCCTGCGGCAGCACCAGCGCGTGGTTGCAGCCCACGCGCGCGCTGATCGGCTTCATGAAGAGGATGGGCTCCTTCGGGATCGGCAGCCCGGCCTCGGCGGCATGGTCGGCGTAGTTCAGGCCGATGCAGAGGAACTTCTCGCAGCTGGCCCACGGCGGCGCGTGCTGCGGCGTGCCTTCGACGATCGGCAGCGCGGCCAGGTCGATCGAGCGCAGCTTGGCCAGGCCGGCGGGCGTCAGCGTGGAGGCGGTGATGTCGGCGAGCACGCCGGACAGGTCGCGGGCACGGCCTTGGGCGTCGAGGGCGGCGGGGCGTTCGGAGCCCTTGGGGCCCAGGCGCATCAGCTTCATCGGTGTGTCTCCGTGATCGGTGATCGTTGAGTGGTTGTGGTGGAAACGGAAAGCCGGCCGCGGATGGCCGTCAAAGTGACCAGCCGCCGTCGATGACCTGGGTGGTGCCGGTCACGAAGGCCGAGGCGTCGCTGGCCAGGTACAGCGCCAGGGCGGCGATCTCCTCGGCGCGGCCCAGCCGCCCCATCGGCTGGCGCGCGACGAAGGCGGCCTCGACCTGCGCCAGCGTCTGCCCGCTGGCCGCAGCCTGCGAGGAGATGCGGTCGCGCAGGCTGGGCGACTCCACGGTGCCGGGGCAGATGGCGTTGCAGCGGACGCCCTTGCCGATGAAGTCGGCCGCGACGGACTTGGTGAGCCCCACCACCGCCGCCTTGGTCGTGCCGTAGATGAACCGGTTCGGCGCGCCCTTGATGCTCGACGCCGCCGAGGCCATGTTGATGATCGAGCCGCCGCCGCCGCGCTCGAGCATGCCCGGCAGCACCGCCTGGATCAGCCGGAACATCGAGCGCACGTTCAGGTTGAACGCGAATTCCCATTCGGCTTCGGTGGCCTGCAGGATGGTGCCGGCGTGCACGAAGCCGGCGCAGTTGAACAGCACGTCGACCGGGCCGCTGTCGGCCACCGCGCGGCCGATGGCGGCGGGGTCGGTGACATCGAGCACGCGGGTGGTGATGCCCGGCGTGCCGGCGAGGCCTTCGAGCAGTGCGGGATTGATGTCGGTGGCCGTCACGCGGGCACCGGCTTGCGCGAACGCCAGCGCCGTGGCTCGCCCGATGCCCTGGCCGGCAGCGGTGACGAAAGCGGCCTTGCCGCCGAGCGTGAAGGACATGGTCGGGAAGGGCGTTCAGAGGGAGCGGGCATTCTGGCACGCACCCCTGCCGGGCCTGCCCGTCGATCCCTAGAATCATCCCGAACCACGGCACTCCAGACCATGGTCGCGCCGCGCCGAGAACCCGCGAGCCCTGCCTCGGCGGCCCCCGACGCCGAGGGGGTCGCGTCGCGGCGTTCGGGGTGGCTGGGCGCGATCGGCGCGCTGCTCGGCGTGGCGCTGCTGGTGGTGGCCGCGGTGCAGTGGCGCCAGTGGGCGCTGATCTCGCAGACGATGCAGGAGGATGTCGGCCTGATCGTCGTCGACAGCCACCGCGCCGAATTCGAGTACCTGCGCCTGCGCGAGCTGTGGCCGCAACGGGACGACCCGCGGCCGGTCGGCGAAGCGCTCGTGCGGCAGTACGAGGTGTTCGTCGGCCGGCTGCGCCGCCTGACCAGCGACGAGTACCGGCCGCAGCGAGCGGCCCTGCCCGAACTGGAGGCCGTGTCCACCGTCGGCGAGGCCTTCGTCGCGCGTGCCGATCCGCTGTTCGCCGGGCTGCGCAGCGACACCCCGCCGGCCAGCGCGACGCTGCTGGCGCTGGCGGCGCCGCTCGAGCGGCTCGGCCCGCCGCTGCAGGAGCTGTCGCGCCATGCCGCGCTGCTCGGGGCACAGCGTGTCGAACAGCGGCGTGAGGTGCTGTCGCAGCACAACCGCATCGGCGTGGCGCTGACGCTGTTCCTCAGCGTGCTGACGCTCGCCTTCGGGGTGATCTCGCTACGCCAACTGCGCCGGCTCGAAGCGCGCCGAGAAGCGCTGGAGCAGCTCACCGCCACGCTGCGCGAGGCGCGCCGCGGCGCCGAGGCGGCCAGCGCCGCCAAGAGCGCCTTCCTCGCCAACATGAGCCATGAGCTGCGCACGCCGTTCCAGGGCCTGCTGGGCATGCTCTCGCTGCTGCGCGAGACGGGGCTGGCGCCCCGGCAGATGGACTACCTGCGCACCGCCACCGAGTCGGCCGACCACCTGCTGCAGATCCTCAACGACATCCTGGACATGTCGCAGCTCGAGTCGGGCCGGCTGACGTTGAACCCGTCCGTGGTGGAGCTGCGCTCGCTGCTGCGCGACGTCGAGGCGCTGATGCGGCCGCAGGCGTTGCGCAAGAATCTCGGGCTGCACCTGGGCGCCGATCCCGGCGTGCCCGAGCGGGCCCAGCTCGACGCCACCCGGGTCAAGCAGGTGCTCTTCAACCTGCTGGCCAACGGCATCAAGTTCTCCGAGCGCGGCGACGTGGGGCTGGACCTTCGCGTGGCGCACCGCGACGGCGGCGATGCGCTGGAGTTCGTCGTCAGCGACACCGGCATCGGCATGGACGAGGCCACCGTCGAGCGGCTGTTCCGCCGCTTCTCGCAGGGCGACACCTCGCGCTCTCGCCGCTACGGCGGGGCCGGCCTGGGCCTGGAGATCTCGCGCGACCTGGCACGGCTGATGGGAGGCGACATCACAGTGCGCAGCCGGGCCGGCCACGGCAGCGTGTTCACGTTCTCGCTGCCCCTCGTGGCCACACCGGCCGAGGCGCCCGCGCCTCTCACGGCACCCGCACAGGGCGCCGAGCCGGCCGCCGTGCTGAGCGTGCTCGTCGCCGAAGACCACGACGTGAATCGCCAGTACCTCGAGGCCGTGCTCGACAGCCTGGGCCACCGCTCGCACTTCGTGCCCAACGGCCAGGACGCCGTGGCCGCCGTGAAGGCGCAGCGCTACGACCTCGTGCTGATGGACCTGCACATGCCGGTGATGGACGGCATCGCCGCGACGCGCGCGATCCGCGCGCTGGCCGACCCGGTGGCCGCCGCGGTGCCCATCTACGCGCTCACCGCCGACGCCTTTCCCGAGACACGCCAGCGTTGCCTGCTGGCGGGCATGAACGACTTCCTCACCAAGCCCATCGTGCCGCAGGCATTGGCGGCGAGCCTGCGGCGGCTGTTCGGCCGCGCCTACGACGGCAACGGCGTTACGCCGCCTCTGCCGGCGCCGGCACCGCCGGCCTCGCAGCAGGCGGTGCGCCCGCTGCGACCCGAGAGCTTGGCGCCTCCCGCCACGGTGCTGGACCAGGCGGCCATCAACCGCACGCTGCAGGCGATGTCGCGCGAGCGGCTGCGCGGGTTGATGCAGATCTTCTTCGACGACGCGCCAGCCACGCTGGAGCGGCTGCGCGCGGCGGTGCGCGATGCGCAGCCGCTGGACCTGCGCGTCCACGCCCACGCGCTGCGCGGGGCGGCGCTGAATCTCGGCCTCGCGGGCATCGCGGCCACCGCGGAGTCGCTGCGGGAAGGCGCCTCGCACCTGCCGGCGCACGAGATCGCGCTGCTGGTGCAGCGCTTCGAGACGCAGCTGATGCAGGCACGCGATGCGCTGGCGCCGCTCGGGTTGGCCCCCGCGGCGGCCCCCTGAAGCCGGCCGCCGGGCGGCCGGACCTTCACACGATTACCGGTTCGGGTTCCAGCCGGATGCCGAAGCGTCCGTACACGCTCTCCTGGATCGCGCGCGCCAGCGTCACCACCTCGGCGCCGCTGGCGCCGCCGCGGTTCACGAGCACCAGCGCCTGCCGCTCGTACACGCCGGCGCGACCCACCGACTTGCCTTTCCAGCCGCAGGCGTCGATGAGCCAACCCGCGGCCAGCTTCACGCTGCCGTCGGGCATCGGGTAGTGCACGATCTCGGGGTCGCGGCCGATGATGTCGCGGCACTGCTCGGGGCTGACCACCGGGTTCTTGAAGAAGCTGCCGGCGTTGCCGATCGCGGCTGGGTCGGGCAGCTTGGCGCGGCGGATCGCGCAGACCCAGTCGTGGATCGTGCGCGCATCGGGGTGCGCGTTGCCCGTCTCGGCCATCTTGCGCTCGAGGTCGAGGTAGCCCAGAACCGGCTGCCACGGCCGCGGCAGCCTGAGGCGCACGCGCGTGATCAGGCTCTTGCCGGCCAGCGCCTGCTTGAAGATGCTGTCGCGATAGCCGAAGTGGCATGTGGCCGCATCGATCGTCACGCTGCGGCCGGTCACCAGGTCCACCGCGTCGAGCGACTCGAAGCGGTCCTTCAGCTCCACGCCGTAGGCACCGATGTTCTGCACCGGCGCGGCGCCCACCGAGCCGGGGATCAGCGCGAGGTTCTCCAGGCCCGGCCAGCCCTGCTCGAGCGTCCATGCCACCAGGTCGTGCCAGCTCTCGCCGGCGCCGGCCTCGACGATCCAGGCGTCGTCGCGCGCGTCCACCAGGCGCCGGCCCATGACCTCGACCTTGATCACGACCGCCTGCAGATCTCGCGTCAGCACGACGTTGCTGCCGCCGCCGAGGATGAACTTCGGGGCGCGGCCGTATTCGGGATGGTCGACGACGCGGCGCACGTCGGCGTCGCTGCCGATGCGCACGAGCGTCTGCGCCAGCGCCGGCAGGCCGAAGGTGTTGTGATCGCGCAGGTTGGCGCGCTGCTCGACGCGGAGTTCGGTGGCGGACATGCGTGTCATCACGGGTGGAGCATACCCAGTCGAACGGGGCGGCCTGGCGCCGGGGTACCGGCGCCAGGCCGCCGCCGCGGCGTTCAGCGCCCGGCCACGTGCGGGCCCGCGACGCGGCGAGGCTCGAGCACGTCCAGCGCCGTCAGCTCGTGCCGGATCCTCTGCTCGATCTGGCCGTCGATGCGCTCGGTGGTCTCGATCGCCACGGGCAGGGCCACGCCCGGAACGTACCAGTGCCTCGTCTGTCGCACGAGGAACGGCCTTTCGCCCGTGCTGCGCTCGGCCCGACCGCTCAGGTTCGCATCGACCCGGCGCGCCTGGAACGTGCCGGCTGGCGTCACGACGGTCTCGATGCCGGCGAGGACCACCGTGCCGGTGAGCTGTACCTGGGTCAGCACGCCCGTGGCCGAGCGGGACTCGAGGCGCACCCGCACGCTGCGGCGCTCACCGGTGTCGCCCGCCGCCACCTCGGCGGTGGGCAGCGGCGGCGTCCATTCCTGCCATGCGCCCTGGCGCACGTCGTTGTGCAGGTGCGGCTGGCCGCGCGCGTCGAGGCGGATCGCGCCGCCATTGACGACGATGTCGCCATCGGGCTCGAGGCCGTCGATGCGCCACAAGGGCAGCTGGCTGTCGAACTCCCCGCGCATCAGGTTGTGCGAGCGGTAGCGGTAGCGGTCGCCGACGCTGATGCCGTGCGGATTGGTGCGCGGACGCTCGGGTCGGCGCTCGGTACGCTCGTCGCCCCAGGCGGCGATCTCGGCGATGCGCTGTTGCGTGCGCAGGTCGGCGCGCGACCAGGCGTCGATCTGAGCGATGCGCTCTGCCGCGGCTTGCAGCGCGAGGCGGTTGCGTTCCTCGCGCTGCTGCGGCGTGAGCGTCTCGACGGGATCGTCCGCCGCCGCCGGCCCGCCCGGCGCGGACTTCGGCTCCGCCTGCGGCGCAGCCGGTACGGTGGGCCGGGCGACAGGCTCCGAGGTGGTTGGGGGCGCGGGGCGAGGACCCGGTTGCACCACCGGCCGCGACGCCGGCTGCGATGCCGGCACGACCTGGGCGATGGGGGGCGACGGAACTGCGCTCGCCGACGCCGGCGTAGGGCGTGCCGCTGCGGCGGCCGGGTCTGCGAGGCGGGCACGCGCTTCTGCGGCGTGGCGGCCTTCCGGGAACCGGCGCAGGTAGGTCTCGAGGTCCGCGCGCCGGCCGCCCTCGGTGAGCAGCGCCCACAGCGCGTCGTCGAGTGCACGCTGCGGGTCGGGCGGTGGTGCCGGTTCGACCGGCACTGGCGGCACGAAGTAGAAGTCGCCCTCGAGCGACGTCGATTCCCAAGGCACCTGGCGGCCCGCCGACGCCCGGCGCACGGCCGAGCGCACCTGCTTGAACACGTCCTCCACCTTCAGCCCCGGCAGCCGGATCGCGCCCAGCAGGTGCGAGGTGTACAGGCCGTTGCGGCCGCTGCCGTCGGCCGCCACCGCGCCGGGCGACGTGGCGAAGGCCACCAGCGTTCCCACCGGCGCATCCATCTGCGCCAGGCCCTGCCGTGCCGATCGGAAGGTGCGCGCGAACGGGTTGTCGCGGCACGCGTCGAGGATCACGAGGTTGGTACCGTTGCCCGCCGACTCCATCTTGTCCAGCACCGCCTGCGCATCGAGTGCGGCGTAGGAGACTTCGTCCTCGTGCGCGATGTCGGCGCCGACCGGGATCAGGAAGTTGCGCCCCTTGATCTGCATGCCGTGACCGGCGAAATAGAACAGACCCACCGCGTCCGGCGCACCCTGGCGCAACTGCTCGCCGAACGCGCGCAGCGCCTGCGCCATCTCGGGCAGCGTCGCGTCGAACTGCACCGTGACCGAGAAGCCCGCGCCGCGCAATGCCTGGGCCATCTCGCGGGCGTCGTTGACCGGGTTCCTCAGCGGCGCCGCCGCATAGGCGTTGTTGCCGATCACCAGCGCCACGCGGCGGGCGGTCTGGGCCGCCGCGCCCGGGGTCAGCACCATCGACGCGAGCCAGCAGGCGAGCGCCATCCACAGTTGTGCTCGCCAGTCGGCGGGACCGTGCCAGGGACTCGCGGCGGTGCGGTGCATTGCGGCAGGTGCGCGTGGGGCCATGAAGGGTGCGACGAATCGGTCACGTCGGCCGGATGCGTGCAGACTTCGGCACGCTGCCGCGTGTCAGAATTTTCCCATGCCCAGTTTCGATGCCGTGCTCGAGCCGAACCTCGTCGAGATCCGCAACGCGGTGGAGCAGGCGGTGAAGGAGATCGGCACGCGGTTCGACTTCAAGGGCACGAGCGCCGCCATCGCGCTGGCCGAGACGGGGGCCAAGGCGCGCGAGCTGACGCTCACGGCCGACTCCGACTTCCAGCTGCAGCAACTGCGCGAGCTGCTGGGTGCGCGGATGGGCAAGCGCAACGTCGACCTGCGCTTCCTCGACTTCAGCGGCGCGCCGCAGAAGATCGGCGGCGACCGGCTGAAGTGGGTGGTGCCGGTGAAGAGCGGCGTCGACCCCGAGACCGCGAAGAAGATGCAGGCTGCGCTGAAGGCCGGCAAGCTCAAGGTGCAGTCGGCGTTCCAGGGCGACGCGCTGCGCGTCACCGGAGCCAAGCGCGACGAGCTGCAGGCGGCCATCGCGACGCTGCGCAAGACGGTCAGCGAACTGCCGCTGACCTACACCAACTTCCGCGACTGAAAGCAGATGCGTCCCGCCCTGATTCGGCCGCTCGTTGCTTTCACGCTCGTCTTCGCCGCGCTTGCCGCGCGGGCCCAGGGCGTGGCGCTCACCGGCACGATGGGCAGCCGCGCGCTGCTGGTCATCGACGGGCAGCCGCAGGTGCTGGCGGTGGGCGACAGCGCGCGCGGCGTGAAGCTGCTCTCGCTCGACGGCGACCAGGCCCGCGTGGACGTGAAGGGCCAGGTCATCGCGCTGCGCGTGGGGGCGGCACAGGTCAGCGTCGGCGGCCCGGCAGGCGCCTCGGGCCGTGAGATCGTGATGACCGCAGGCCCCGGCGGCCACTTCCTCGCCGACGGCTCGATCAACGGCCGCGCGGTGCGCTTCATGGTCGACACCGGCGCCACGAACGTCGCGCTGAGCGCTGCCGAGGCCACGCGACTCGGCATCGACTGGCAGCGCGGCCAGCGCGGCTACGCCAGCACCGCCAACGGCACGATCGCGGTCTACCGCGTGAACCTGCGCTCCGTGCGCGTGGGCGATGTCGAGGTTGCCAATGTCGACGCCACCGTCGGCGCCGGCCCGATGCCGCACGTGCTGCTGGGCAACAGCTTCCTGTCGCGTTTCTCGATGCGTCGCGAGAGCGACGTGATGCGGCTGGAACTGCGCTGACGTCTCCTCGAGCGGGGCCGGTGGACGGCACCCCCACTTCGTCACGTGGGGGTGTGCGCCTCGTGACGCGCTGCCTACAGTGATCCCACGGTCATCCGACCGCATGCCTCAGGGAGCACTGTCATGGAATCCTCGGACCTCAAGCAGGAACTGTCGAACCGCCGTGCCGCACCGCGGTGAAGTGACGTGGATGCGGTGACGACCGCGGACGCCCGGCGGGTCGCACTGGCCGATCAGCTGCGGTCGTCCCTCCACGTGGCCCGCCTGCTGCTCGGCGAGGTGCTCACCGACGCCTATGCCCGCGTGGACCCGGCCGGCTATCGCGAGCTGGCCGGCAAGGCCGGCGGCGAGCTGGCGATGCTGCTGCGCATGGCGGCGCGGGCGCTGCCCGGTGCCGACGACCAGCGGGAGATCCGCGCGCTGGCGGCGCAACTGGCGCCGCTGGCGCGGCTGCCCGCGGTGGCGCGGAGCGTGCTGCTGCGGCCGTCGCGTGCGTCGATGCATGTGCTGGCGCACCTGTGCCTCACCGAGCTCGGCGCGCCCGACGAGGTGCTCGACCGCGCCGCGCGCCGCGCGTTGCAGGCCAGCACGGCGGCGGCCAACGAGCGCGTGCCGTACCGCCAGCTCGACGCCGCCTGGACGCGCCACATCGCGTTCGGCGACCACGAGCTGCGGCATCCGGCGCTGCTGCTGTCGCCGATCGGCGCGGGCGTGGACCTGATCGCCGCCACCACCGCCGACGCCTACGCCTACACGCATGCGCTGCCGTACGCCACCGACTTCGGGCGCGTGCCGCTGCCGAGCGAGGTCGACCGGCGCCGCCTCATCGGCATTGCAGAAGCCATCGTGCTGCAGGCGCTCGACGACGACGACTTCGACCTGCTGGCCGAGGTGTTGATGGCGCCGCCGATCCTGCGCAGGCCCTGGACGCCGCTGCTCGCCTTCGGCTGGCAGGTGCTCGACGCGGCCTGGCAGCACTTCGGCTTCGTGCCGGGGCCTGGCCTGCCGCCACCACACGCCGGCGAGACCCGCGCCGAGGAAGTGCGCCGCGTGCTGGGCACGACGTACCACACGACCTTTGCCGCCGGCCTGGCCTGCGCCACGCTGCTGGCCTGCGATGCGCTGCCGCCGCCGCTGGCCCGGGGCGGGCCGCCGGATGCCGATGAGCCACCCGGCCGTGGCTGCTGGTGGCGCGCGCAATGGCGGTTGCTGTCACCGTCGGCGCGGGCCTCGATGCCGCTGCTGCGCGCCGGCTTCGCACTGCGGCGCGCACTCGATGCCGGCAACCTGGCCGCAGTGCACGCCTTGCTCATCGACGCGGCCGCTGCCGGGCTGGCCGAGCATCCACTGATGGTGCAGGCGCTGGAGATGCTCGAGCGGGCAGCCGACCTCGCGGCGCTCGCCGATCACCCCGGCGGCCGTGCCAGCCAGAAGGCCACCGCCGCGGCGAGGCCGAGTGCGGCCATCGCCAGCATCACGTCGCGGTAGCCCGACAGCGCCAGCAGCATCGCCGCGGCGGCCAGCGGCGCCGCGGCGCGCGCCATCAGCCCCATCGAGGACATCGCGCCGCCGATGCGGCCGATCTGCGTGCGGCCGAAGTACTCGGGCACCAGGCCGCCGCGCACCAGCGTGACGAGCCCGTTGGCCAGGCCGAACAGCAGCGCGAAGGCCAGCAGCAGCGGCAGCGAGGTGGCCACCGCGAACAGCACCAGCGCCGCCGGCATGCCCAGCAGCACGAAGAGGCCCACCGCGCGCAGCGGCACGCGGCGCAGCGCGGCCACGAAGACCACCCGGCCCAGCACCTGCGCCGGGCCGATCCACACCAGCACCGAGAGGGCCTGCGCCGAGCTCCAGCCCTTCGACTCGAACGCCGGCATCACGTGCGCCCACAGCGCGGCCGATGCGAACGCGTACAGCGTGAAGGCCAGCGTCAGCAGCCAGAACGTGGGGTGGCGCAGTGCCTCGTGCAGCGTGGCGTCGGCGCGTTCATCGGCGGGCTTCTTCGGGCCGGCCACGATCGCCGGCCCTTGAAGCGCCCATGCGTGCAGCGGCACCACCACCACCAGCACCACCACCGCGATGACCACCAGCGCCATCCGCCAGCCGAGGCCGGCGATCAGCCACTCGCAGGCCGGGAACGACAGCGTGCTGGCGAAGCCGCCGACCAGCGTCAGCGCGGTGATGCCGTCGCGGTAGCGCTCGGGCTCGCGCAGCGTGAGGATCGCGAAGGCCGGCTCGTAGAGCGTCATCGCCATCGTGGCGCCCAACAGCGCCCACACCGCGTAGAGCATCCAGGGCTCGCTGACCTGCGACCAGCCCAGCAGCCCGAGACCCGCCAGCAGCGCACCGCCGGTCAGCACCCGGCGGCCGTGCCCGCGGTCGATCAGCGACCCCACCGCGTAGGTGGCCGCGCCCCAGGTGGCCAGGCCCAGCGTGAAGGCCCCCATCAGCGTGGCCTTGCTCCAGCCGAGGTCGCGCATCATCGGCAGCACGAACGACGAGTAGCCGTAGTACAGCGCGGCCCACACGAGGATCTGCCCTGTGGCCAGGGCGGCGACGGTGGCGCGGAAGCTCGGGGCCGGCATCGGCGGGCATTGTCGCGGCCGTGCGGCCACGCCCTTGCCGCGGTGCCGTGGGCACGCCCTGTCACCCACGTGACAGGGTCGCGCCGGGCGAAAAAACGAACGGTCGTGCGGATAATGGGGCGATCTTCGTTCCGAGCCTGCCATGGACCTGAACTTCACCCCCGCCGAACTCGAGTTTCGTGCCACCGTCCGCCAGTGGGTGCGCGCGAACCTGCCCAAGGACATCAGCGACAAGGTGCACGGCGCGTTGCGCCTGTCGCGCGACGACATGCAGCGCTGGGCGAAGATCCTCGGCAAGCAGGGCTGGCTGGGCTGGGGCTGGCCGAAGGAGTTCGGCGGCCCGGGCTGGAACGCCGTGCAGCGCCACCTGTTCGAGGAGGAGTGCGCGCTGGCCGGTTCGCCGCGCGTGGTGCCGTTCGGGCCGATCATGGTGGCGCCGGTCATCATGGCCTTCGGCAGCCCCGAGCAGCACCGGCGCTTCCTGCCCGGCATCGCCAGCGGCGAGGTGTGGTGGAGCCAGGGCTACAGCGAGCCGGGCTCGGGTTCGGACCTGGCTTCGCTGAAATGCCGGGCCGAGCGCCGCGGCGACAAATTCATCGTCAACGGCCAGAAGACCTGGACCACGCTCGGCCAGTACGGCGAGTGGATCTTCTGCCTCGTGCGCACCAGCACCGAGGGCAAGCCGCAGACCGGGATCAGCTTCCTGCTGATCGACATGAAGAGCCCGGGCGTCAGCGTGCGGCCGATCATCCTGCTCGACGGCGAGCACGAGGTGAACGAGGTGTTCTTCGACAACGTCGAGGTGCCGGCCGAGAACCTCGTCGGCGAGGAGAACAAGGGCTGGACCTACGCCAAGTACCTGCTCTCGCACGAGCGCACCAACATCGCCGACGTGAACCGCGCCAAGCGCGAGCTCGAGCGGCTCAAGCGCATCGCCAAGGCCGAGGGCGTGTGGGAGGACCAGCGCTTCCGCGACCAGGTGGCGCTGCTCGAGGTCGACATCGTGGCGCTCGAGATGATGGTGCTGCGCGTGCTCTCGGCCGAACAGGGCGGGCGCCAGAGCCTGGACGTGGCCGGCCTGCTGAAGATCCGCGGCAGCGAGATCCAGCAGCGCTACACCGAGCTGATGATGATGGCCGCAGGCCCGTATTCGATGCCCTACATCCACGAGGCGATGGAAGCCGGCTGGCAGGGCGACCACGTCGGCGCCGCGCACTGCGCGCCGCTGGCCGGCACGTACTTCAACTACCGCAAGACGACGATCTACGGCGGCTCCAACGAAGTGCAGCGCAACATCGTCTCCCAGACGGTGCTGGGGAGCTGACATGACGACCCCCGGCCGTCTGGCGGCCGCCCCCCAAGGGGGCACCGGATCCGACCGGGCAACCCGGATCGGACCCGGCCCGTCTGCATGCGCCGCTGCCCCTGGCCGCTCTCGCGGCCTGTCCCCACGGGGACTTCCGCGCTGCGCGCGGACGCCTTTGGAGAACTGACATGAACTTCGATTTCACTGACGACCAACTCTCGCTGCGCGACGCGGTGGCCCGCTGGGTCGACAAGGGCTTCACCTTCGAGCGCCGGCACGCGATCGCCAAGGGCGGCGGCCATACGCGCGACGTCTACGGCGAGCTGGCCGAGCTGGGACTGACCGGTCTCGTGATCCCCGAGGTGCATGGCGGCATGGGCTTCGGCCCGGTCGAGGCCATGGTGGTGATGGAGGAACTGGGCCGCGGGCTCGTCAACGCGCCGCTGGCCGCGGGTGCGCTGGTGGCGCCGACACTGTTGTCGGGGGCGCCCGCCGCGGTGCAGGCGCAGTGGCTGCCGAAGATCGCCGCGGCCGAGGCGCTGGTGGTGCTGGCGCTGCAGGAGCGCGGGGCCCGCTACCGCTGGCAGCGCGTCACGACGCGCGCCGTGCAGGCCGGCGGCGCCTGGCACCTCACCGGCACCAAGAACCTGGTGCCGGCCGCCGACGAGGCCGACGCCTACATCGTGCCGGCGCGTATCGCCGGCAACGACGACGACGCGGCCGGGATCGGCCTCTTCCTCGTCGAGCGCGGCGCCGCGGCGTCGGTGCGCGGCTACCCCACACGCGACGGCGGCCGCGCCGGCGACGTGGTGCTCAAGGACAGCGCCGCCGCGCTGATCGAGGCCGAGGGGTACGCCACGCTCGAGCGAGCGATCGACGTCGCCATCGCCGCCGACTGCGCCGAGGGAGTTGGCGCGATGGAGAAGCTGGTCGCGCTCACCGTCGAATACATGAACACGCGCAAGCAGTTCGGCGTGACGCTGTCGACCTTCCAGGCGCTGCGCCATCGCATCGCCGACGTGAAGATGCAGCTCGAACTCGGCCGCTCGATGAGCTACTACGCCACGCTCAAGCTCGGCGAGCCGGCCCTGCAGCGCCGCCGCGCGATCTCGCAGGCCAAGGTGCAACTCGGCCAGAGCGTGCGCCACGTGGGCCAGCAGTGCATCCAGCTGCACGGCGGCATCGGCGTCACCGACGAGTACCAGGGCAGCCACTACTTCAAGCGGCTGACGATGCTCGAGATGAGCTACGGCGACACGATGCATCACCTGGGCGAAGTGAATTGCCGCATGGCCGACACCGCCGGTGTCTTCGCCTGACCTGAGCCCCGGGTCGATCACCGACGTGTCCGGCCTCGCGGTCGGCCACGCCACCGACGCGCGGCGGCCCACGGGCTGCAGCGTGGTGCTGTGCCCGCAGGGCGTGACCTGCGGCGTGGACGTGCGCGGCGGGGCACCCGGCACGCGCGAGACCGACCTGCTGAGGAGCGATGCCACCGTGCAGCAGGTGCACGCGGTGCTGCTCACCGGCGGCAGCGCGTTCGGGCTGGATGCCGCGGGCGGCGTGATGCGCTGGCTCGACGAGCGCGGCCACGGCCTGCCGGTGGGGCCGGCGCGGGTGCCCATCGTGCCGGCCGCGGTGCTGTTCGACCTGTGGGTGGGCGACCCGCGCGTGCGGCCCGATGCCTCGACCGGCTACGCGGCCTGCGAGGCGGCGTCCACGGCGGCGCCGGCGCAGGGCCGCGTCGGCGCCGGTGCCGGTGCGCGCGTGGCCAAGCTGCACGGCATCGAGCGCGCGCTGCCGGGCGGTATCGGCAGCGCGTCGTTGCGCGTCGGCGGCTACACCGTCGCAGCGCTGGTGGCCGTCAACGCGGTGGGGGACGTGATCGATGCCGACGGTCGCGTGCTCGCAGGACACGGGTTCACGAAGTCCCTCGTCGACGGCGATGGGCCGGCCCGCTGGATGCAGGCGCTCGCCGGCACGTCCACCACGATCGGCGTGGTGGCCACCGACGCTGCGCTGACCAAGGCGCAGGCCAACCGGCTGGCCACGCTCGCGCACCACGGCCTCTCGCGCGCGGTGGACCCGGTGACGGTGCACGACGGCGACACGCTGTTCGCGCTCGCCACCGGCAGCGCCGGGGCCGTCGGCGATCTCAGCGCGCTGGGTGCTCTCGCGGCCGAGGTCGTGGCCCGCGCGATCCGCAACGCGGTTCGCGCCGCGGCCGTCGCCTGAGTCGCTGGCCGCGCCGCGCCGCTCGGGCTCGGCCCTGCCGCGACGGCACTGCGGGCTTGCGAGCGTGTCGCGGCCCCGTGGGCGCGGCCATCATCGGGCCTTCTGTACGTCGCTGGAGCCCGCCTGCCGTGCCGTCCCTGCCGTTGTCCCGCCGATCGTGGCTCGCGCTGTGCGCCGCCGCGCTGCTGACGTCCTGCGCCTCCGCGCCGCCACCGCCTTCCACGCCGGTCGTCTTCGTGCACGGCAACGGCGACAGCGCCGCGCTGTGGATCACCACGCTGTGGCGCTTCGAATCCAACGGCTGGCCACGCGAGCGGCTGCATGCCATCGACATGCCGTTGCCGACGGCGCGCGACAACGACGCCGTGGCGCAGCCCGGCCGCAGCAGCGCCACCGAGTTCGCGCAGCATCTCGCGGCCGAGGTCGACGCCGTGCTCGCGCGCACCGGTGCGCGGCAGGTGGCGCTGGTGGGCAACTCGCGCGGCGGCAACGCGATCCGCCACTACGTGCAGAACCTCGGCGGCGCGGCCAAGGTGTCGGCGGTGGTGCTTGGCGGCGGTACCAGCCACGGCGTGTGGGCTGATCCCGCGTTCCTGCCGGGGAGCGAGTTCAACGGCGCCGGGCCTTTCCTGCAGCAGCTCAACGCACCGAAGGGGCCGGCCGGCGACGAGGTCACGCCCGGCGTGCGCTGGATGACGATCCGCTCCGACCGCAACGACAAGTTCGCCCAGCCCGACGGCGTGTGGATCGGCCGCCGCGGCCAGCCGACCAACATCACCTACGACGGCCCGGCGCTGAAGGGCGCGCAGAACGTGGTGCTGCCCGGGCGCGACCACCGCGAGGTGAGCTACCACGCCGATGCGTTCGCCGAGACCTTCCGCTTCATCGCCGGCCGCGCGCCGGCCACCACCGACGTGCGCTCCGAGGCCCGCGTGCTGCTCGACGGCCGCGTCAGCGCGCCGGGCACCAATGTGCCGCTGCCGGGCGCGACGATCGAGGTCCATGCCGTCGATGCGGCCACCGGCGAACGCCAGGGCCCGCCGCTGCTCCGGCGCACCGTGGGTGCGGATGGGCGGTGGGGCCCGCTCGAGCTGTCGTCGACGCAGCCGGTCGAGTTCGTGCTGAGTGCGACCGGATACGCGACGTCGCATGTCTACCGCGGCCCGTTCCCGCGCTCCAGCAGCGTCGTGCACCTGCGTGCCGATCGCATCGCCGATGCCGACCGTGATGCCGCCGCGGTGGTCACGCTGGCGCGCCCGCGCGGCTACTTCGGCCTGCCGCGCGACCGCATCGTGCTCGACGGGCAATCGCCCGCGCCGGGCATCCCGCCGGGCGTGGCCGGCGTGGCGTCGTCGAAGGTCAAGCTGCGCGAGACCGGCCGCGCGGTGGTGGGCGAGTACACCACCGAAGGCGGCCGCACCGAGCGCCTCGTCGGCCGCGCGTGGCCGCTGGCCGAGAACCACGTGGTGACGCTGGAGCTGACCTGGTGACGGCTGTGCCGGCCCGGCCCGACCTCGATGCGCTCGCGCAGCTCGCTCGCCGGGCCGGCGCGGAAGTGATGCGCATCTACCGCAGCGACTTCGCAGTGGCGGGCAAGGCCGATGCATCGCCGGTCACCGAGGCCGACGTGCTCGCCGAGGCCGTGATCCTCGAAGGCCTCGCAGCCCTCGATCCGCACACGCCGGTGGTGGCCGAGGAGTCGGTGGCCGCGGGCCGCGTGCCGGTGGTGGGCGCGTGCTTCTGGCTCGTCGACCCGCTCGACGGCACGCGCGAGTTCGTGCAGCGCAACGGCGAGTTCACGGTGAACATCGCGCGCATCGAGCACGGCGTGCCGGTGGCGGGCGTGGTGTACGCGCCGGCGCTCGAGGCGCTGTATGCCGGCGCGGCGGGGCAGGGCGCATGGCTGGAAGCCGCAGAGGGCGAAGCGATCGCTCGCCGGCCCATCCGCTGCCGCGCGTGCCCCGACGAAGGCGCCACGGTCGTGGCCAGCCGCTCGCACGGCGACCCGCGCGATGTCGACGCCTTCCTGCGCGGCGTGCGCGTGGCAGGCCGCGTGCAGGCTGGCTCGTCGCTGAAGTTCGGCCTCGTCGCCGCGGGCCAGGCGGACTTGTACCCGCGGCTGTCGCGCACGATGGAGTGGGACACCGCCGCCGGGCATGCGGTGGTGGCTGCCGCGGGAGGCAGCGTCACCACGCCGGAAGGGGCGCCGTTCGTCTACGGCAAGCCGGGGCACGCCAACGGCGCCTTCGTGTGCCGAGGCCTGCCGCCGGCCACTCGCCGAGCCGGCGGGTAAGCCCGGGAAGGGGGCCTGCAGGCGGTCCCTAGAATGGCCCATGGCCCCCGCACGCCGAACCGCAGCTCCCGAGCCCGCCACCGCGAACCCCGCACCGGGCCCGCGGGTGCTGAAGAAGTACCCCAACCGGCGCCTGTACGACACGCACACCAGCAGCTACATCACATTGGCCGACGTGAAGGCCATGGTGTTGGCCGGCACCGAGTTCGAGGTGCGCGACGCCAAGACTGGCGACGACCTCACACGCAGCATCCTGCTGCAGATCATCCTGGAGGAGGAATCGGGCGGGCTGCCGATGTTCTCCACCGAGACGCTGGCGCAGATCATCCGCTTCTACGGCCACGCGATGCAGGGCCTGATGGGCGCCTACCTCGAGAAGAACCTGCAGAGCTTCACCGAGTTCCAGTCGCGCCTGATGGAGCAGACGCGCGGCCTCGCCGACCCCAAGGCCTACACGCCCGAGATGTGGACGCAGTTCCTGTCGGGCCAGGCGCCGGTGATGCAGAACCTGATGGGTTCCTACCTCGAGCAGAGCCGAGGCCTGTTCGAGAAGATGCAGGAGCAGATGAAGCTCTCGGGCACGCTGTTCCCCGGGTTCCCGCCCGGGCGCAAGTAAGGCCGCCCGCGGCGGCTACACCGATCGCATCAGGCCGCCGTCCACGCGGATGCTCTGGCCGGTGATGTAGGCGGCCTCGTCGGAGGCGAGGAAGGCGATCGTCGCGGCGACCTCGTCGACCGTGCCGTAGCGCTGCATCGGCACGGTCCGCCGGCGCGCTTCCTGTTCCGGCAGGCTGTCGATCCATCCGGGCAGCACGTTGTTCATGCGCACCCCGTGGGCGGCGTGCTGGTCGGCGAACAGCTTGGTGTAGGTGGCCAGGCCCGAGCGGAACACGGCCGAGGTGGGGAACAGCTCGCTGGGCTCGAGCACCCAGGCCGACGAGACGTTGACGATGCTGCCGCTGCGCTGCGCGAGCATCGTCGGCGCCACCAGGCGCGTGGCGCGTATGACGTTGAGCAGGTAGGTCTCCAGGCCGACGATCCACTGCTCGTCGGTCAGTTCGAGCACCGGGCCTTTCGGGCCGTGCCCGGCGCCGTTCACCAGCACGTCGATGCGGCCCCAGCGCTCCAGCACGCCGTCGACGAGCCGCCGCAGGTCGGGCACCGACCGGTTCGATCCGGTGACGCCGACACCGCCGAGCTCCGTCGCCAGCGCCTCGCCCTTGCCGGACGACGACAGCACGCCGACACGGTATCCGTCGCGGGCGAGGCGGCGCGCCGCGGCGGCCCCCATGCCGCTGCCGCCGCCGATGATCACGGCCACCTTGTCGTTCATCGTGTCCTCCAGGTCGGGTTCGATGACGCAGTATCGGCGGGAGCTTCGGCCGTTCGGCGAAAATCGGTGCCATGACCCGAGACACCCCCGTCGACGGCGTCGCAGGCACGCCGAGGATCGGGTTCGTCTCGCTCGGCTGCCCGAAGGCGCTGACCGACTCCGAGCTGATCGTCACGCAGCTGCGCGCCGAAGGCTACGACACCAGCCGCACCCTGGCCGGCGCCGACCTCGTCATCGTCAACACCTGCGGCTTCATCGACGACGCCGTCAAGGAGAGCCTGGACGCCATCGGCGAGGCGCTGGCCGACAACGGCCGCGTGATCGTCACCGGCTGCCTGGGCGCGAAGACCGGGGCGGACGGCGGCAACCTCGTGCGCGCGGTGCACCCCAAGGTGCTGGCCGTCACCGGACCGCACGCGACGCAGGAGGTGATGGACGCCGTGCACCTGCACGTGCCCAAGCCGCACGACCCCTTCGTCGACCTCGTGCCCGCGGCCGGCATCAAGCTCACGCCGAAGCACTACGCGTACCTGAAGATCAGCGAGGGCTGCAACCACCGCTGCACGTTCTGCATCATCCCCAGCATGCGCGGCGACCTGGTGTCGCGGCCGATCGGCGACGTGCTCGCCGAGGCGCGCGCGCTGTTCGAATCGGGCGTGAAGGAGCTGCTGGTGGTCAGCCAGGACACCTCGGCCTACGGCGTCGACGTGAAGTACCGCACCGGCTTCTTCGACGGCCGCCCGGTGAAGACGCGCCTGTTCGAGCTGTGCGAGGAGCTGGGCAAGCTCGCCGAACCGCATGGCGCCTGGGTGCGCTTGCACTACGTCTACCCATACCCGCACGTCGACGACGTGCTGCCGCTGATGGCCGAGGGCCGCGTGCTGCCGTACCTGGACGTGCCGTTCCAGCACGCGCACCCCGACGTGCTGCGCCGCATGAAGCGGCCCGCCAGCGGCGAGCGCAATCTCGAGCGGCTGGCCCGCTGGCGCGAGCTGTGCCCGCAGATCGTCGTGCGCTCGACCTTCATCGCCGGCTTCCCCGGCGAGACCGACGCGGAGTTCGATGCGCTGCTGCACTTCGTGGAGGAAGCGCAGATCGACCGCGCCGGCTGCTTCGCCTACTCGCCGGTGGACGGCGCCACCGCCAATGGGCTGCCGGGGCAGCTGCCGCAGGCGCTGCGCGAGGAACGCCGCGCGCGCTTCATGGCCGTGGCCGAGCGGGTGTCGGCGGCGAAGCTCGAACGGCGCGTCGGGGCCACGATGCAGGTGCTCGTCGACCACGCGCCGGCGCTGGGCCGCAGGGGCGGCGTGGGCCGCAGCTACGCCGATGCGCCGGAGATCGACGGCACCGTGCAGCTGCTGCCGCCGCAGAAGATCTCCAAGCAGCTCCACGTGGGCGAGTTCACGCGCGCCCGCATCGTCGGCACGCGCGGGCACGACCTCGTCGCCGAGCCGATCTGACCCCGATCCAACGACCGCGCCGCGCTGACGGCGCATCCGCTCCCGCCATGACCCAAGACCTGACCACGCGCCTGATCCACCATCCCTATCGCCCGCCCGAAGGCTTCGAGGCACCGCAGATGGCGGTGCACAAGGCCTCCACGGTGATGTTCCCGAGCGTGGCCTCGGTGCGCAACCGCGACTGGCGCCACAAGACCGGCTACACCTACGGCCTGCACGGCACGCCGACCACCTTCGTGCTCGAGGAGCGCATCGCCGAGCTGGAAGGTGGCACGCACGTGACGCTGGTGCCCAGCGGCCTGGCGGCCATCGCGGCGGTGGACCTGGCGCTGCTGAAGCCCGGCGACGAGGTGCTGCTGCCCGACAACGTCTACGGCCCCAGCCGAGAACTGGCGCGGCACGAGCTGGCGACCTTCGGCATCACGCACCGCCACTACGACCCGATGGACGCCGCGGGTCTGGCGGCGATGCTCACCGACAAGACGAAGCTCGTGTGGCTGGAGGCGCCCGGCTCGGTGACGATGGAGTTCCCCGACCTGCGCGGCCTGGCCGCGGCCTGCCGTGCGCGCGGCGTGATCTCGGCGCTCGACAACACCTGGGGCGCCGGCATCGCGTTCCGCGCGTTCGACCTGGGCATCGACATCGTGATGCAGGCGCTGACCAAGTTCCCCTCGGGCGGCGGCGACGTGCTGATGGGCTCGGTGTGCACGCGCGACGAGGAGCTCGGCCACCGCATCAAGCTCGGCCACATGCGGCTGGGCTACGGCATCGGCGGCAACGACGCCGAGCTGCTGCTGCGCTCGCTGCCGTCGATCGCGCTGCGCTACGAGGCCAGCGACCGCGCCGGCCGTGAGCTGGCGGCCTGGCTGGGCACGCGGCCAGAGGTGTCGCGCGTGCTGCACCCGGCGTTCGAGAGCTGCCCGGGTCATGTGCACTGGAAGGCCACCTGCACCGCGGCGGCCGGCCTCTTCTCGGTGATGATCGATCCGCGCTACACGAGCGCGCAGGTCGATGCCTTCGTCGATGCGCTGAAGCTGTTCAGGATCGGCTACTCCTGGGCCGGCCCGGTGAGCCTGGCCGTGCCCTACGACCTGGCCGGCATGCGCGGCACGTCGCCGTACCCGGGCACGCTGGTGCGCTTCTCGATGGGGCTGGAGGCGGTGGCCGACCTGAAGGCCGACATCGTGCAGGCGATGGATCGGGCGCTGCGCTGAGGCGCCTGGCGCCTTGGTCGCGCCTCGCTCGGGCACAGAATCCGATTGGCGCAGATGCCTTGGTGATGTGGCCGCTTGCGGCGCTTTGCGGTCGTTCGCGCTGGTGGATCCGTGGAGGCCGTGAAGCAATGCCGCGGGCCGGGGCGGGCGGGGCCTGGGGCTCAGACGCTCGGCCTTGCGCGGCGCTGCGCGCCGCGTCCCCTGCGATGCTCGGTCGCCTGGCCCGCTGCGAAACTCGCTCCGCTCACTTGCGTTCGCTGTGCTCGAACAATCGCAGCGAGTCAGAAGACGTTGCGCGC
>JAEUPB010000073.1 GCA_016789955.1 Rubrivivax sp.
GCGCGCAACGTCTTCTGACTCGCTGCGATTGTTCGAGCACAGCGAACGCAAGTGAGCGGAGCGAGTTTCGCAGCGGGCCAGGCGACCGAGCATCGCAGGGGACGCGGCGCGCAGCGCCGCGCAAGGCCGAGCGTCTGAGCCACAGGCCCCGCCCGCACCGGCCCTCGGCCTTGCTGCACGGCCTCCACGGATCCACCAGCGCGAACGACCGCAAAGCGCCGCAAGCCGACCGCCCCGGCCGGCAACGCACGGCGATCACGCTCAACGCCGCTGCCGCACCGCCTCGTACAGGCAGATGCCGGCGGCCACCGAGACGTTCAGGCTCTCCACCGCGCCGGCCATCGGGAGCGAGACCAGACTGTCGCAGGTCGTGCGCGTGAGTTGGCGCATGCCCGGCCCTTCGGCGCCGAGCACCAGCGCCAGCGGCCCGCGCAGGTCGGCCTCGTGCAGCGTGTGCGGCGCGTCGTCGGCCAGGCCCACAACGCGCAGCCCGCGCTCCTTCAGCTCGCCCAGCGTGCGGGCGAGGTTGGTCACCATCAGGTAGGGCACGCTCTCGGCAGCGCCGCTGGCCACCTTCGAGACGGTGGCGTTGATGCCGGCCGCGTGGTCGCGCGGTGCCACCACCGCGTGCACCCCGGCGCCGTCGGCCACGCGCAGGCAGGCGCCGAGGTTGTGCGGGTCGGTCACGCCGTCGAGCACCAGCACGAGCGGCGGGCCGCTGACGCCGTCGAGCAGGTCGTCGAGCGAGTGCTGGCGCGGCAGCGGCATGGCGCGCGCCACGACGCCCTGGTGGCGTGGATTGCCAGCGAGCTGCGTGAGGCGCGCGTCGTCGCTGTCGACGACGCGTGCACCGGCCGCGCGGCAGCGCTCGGCGAACTGGCGCATGCGCGCGTCGCGGCGCGCGGCGTCGACGTGCACTTCGACGATGGACGCGGGGGCGATCTTCAGCCGCACCGTCACGGCGTGGAAGCCGTACAGCACCTGCGGACGGGCGGCGGTGCCCACGGTCTAGACCTTCACCGCGAAACCGAGGTCCACCTCGCTCGCCGGCACGCCGCCCCGGATGCCCCAGTTCTCCAGCGGCGGCTCCTGCAGCACGATGAAGATGTCGGCGGGCGCGATGCCCAGGGCGCCGAACCGGCGCGCGATGGCCTCGTACAGCCGCCGCTTGGCGCCCTGCGAGCGGCCCGGGAACAGCAGGATCTCGACGTAGGTGTAGTTCTCGGTCTTGCCCGGCGGCACGGCGAAATGCTCGGGCCAGTGCTCGACGTAGCGGATCTGGCCGTCGTCCTCCGGCACGTGCAGCGCCTCGCGCTGCGCCTGGTAGAGCGCCTCGATGAGCGCCTGAACCTCGTGCGGCGGACGGCTGCGGCGGACTTCGATCTTGGAGAACGGCATGGGCCGGAGCATATCCGCGCTGCCCTGCCGGCGAGGCCTCACGGGTCGAGGTCGACCGGCTCGAGCCGCTCACCCCACAGGGCGCGACGGATGCCTGCGCGCCGTGCCGCCTCGCGGCATCGGCTGCAGGGCGGCGAGGTGCCGACGAGCACGGCACCGGCCAAGTCCGCGCGGCCCAGCCGGCGCAGCGCGTCGCCGATCGCCTCGCGTTCGGCATGCGCGTCGGGGTCGCGGCGCTGCACCACGCGGCTGGGGCCGAGACCGACCACGGCGCCGTCGAGCACCACCACGGCCCCGTAGGGCTGGTCGCCCCACGATTCGGCCCGGGCCCTTTGCGCCACCGCGGCCGCGTAGGCGTGATCGGGAACAGCCTGCGCCGGCACCCGGCCGGACCCCATCGCAGCAGCCGCCACCAAGGCCGCGCGCCGCGAGCACTCGGTTCCCCGCGCTGTCACGCCGACCTCATCGCCCGCGTCAGCAGCAGCACCGGGATCAGCCCCACCGCGACGATCGCCAGCGACGGCAGCGCCGCCTCGCCGAGCCGCTCGTCACGCGCGAAGTTGTAGGCCACCACCGCCAGCGTGTCGCTGCCGAAGGGCCGCAGCACGAGCGTGGCCGGCAGTTCCTTCATCACGTCGACGAACACCAGCAGCCCCGCCGCCAGCGCCGAGCGGCGCAGCAGCGGCAGATGCAGCTCCAGCAACAGCCGCCGCGGCGTGCCGCCGAGCAGGCGCGCCGATTCGTCGATGGCCAACGGCACGCGGGCATAGCCGGCCTCCACCGACTGCAGCGCCACCGCCGAGAAGCGCACCAGGTAGGCATACATCACGCCGAACACGGTGCCGGTGACCAGCACCGTCGGCGCGAGCTGCGGCGCCTGCTGCTGCAGCCAGCCCAGCGGCAGCAGCACGCCGATGGCGACCACCGCGCCGGGCACCGCGTAGCCCAGCGCCAGCACCCGCGCGGCGCCGTTCAGCAGCCGACCGCTGCCCAGCCCCGACGCGCCGCGATCCGCCGTGCGCATCACGAAGGCCAGCGCCAGCGCCAGCAGCGTGGCCAGCACTGCCGCCAGCGCCGCCAGGCGGAAGCTCGACCAGGCCCAGCCGGCGAAGCGCGCCAGCGGCAGGCCGTCCTCCGGATTGTCGGCCTGCACGACAGCCATCCACACCAGCCAACCCACCGGCAGCACGAAGCCCAGCAGCACCGGTAGCCCGCACAGCGCCTGCGCCACGGCCTGTGCCGCGCCATGCAGCCGCACCGGGCGAGCTTCGCGCGGCGCCTCGCCGCGGGCCGCGCCGGCCGCGGCCCCGCGCGACGCCGCATAGCGCATCTTGCGCTGCGCGCGGCGCTCGGCCAGCAGCAGCAGCGCCACCACCGCCAGCAGCAGCGACGCGAGCTGCGCCGCGGCCGTGCGGTCGTTCATCACCAGCCAGGCCTTGTAGATGCCGGTGGAGAAGGTCGTCAGGCCGAAGTACGCGCCGACGCCATAGTCGGCCAGCGTCTCCATCAGCGCCAGCGCCGTGCCCGCGGCCACCGCGGGGCGCGCCAGCGGCACCGCCACCTCCAGGATGCGGCGCTTCAGCCCGGCACCCAGCAGCCGCGCCGCCTCCATCATCTGCACGCCGCGCTCGCCCAGCGCCGTTCGCGTGAGCAGGTAGACGTAGGGGTACAGGCACAGCACGAACAGCACCACGGCGCCGGGCAGGCTGCGGATGTCGGGCCACAGCGCGCCGGTGGCGCCGGTGGCGTCGCGCAGCGCCATCTGCAGCGGGCTCGCGTACTGCAGCGCGTCGGTCCACGCGTAGGCCAGCACGTAGGCCGGCATCGCCAGCGGCAGCAGCATCGCCCACTCGAAGAAGCGGCGGCCACGGAAGTCGAACAGCGTCACCGCCACGGCGGCACCGGCGCCCACCAGCACCACGCCGACGCCCACGCCCAGCGCCAGCCCGAGCGACTGCATCGCGTAGCCCGGCAGCACGGTCTGCGCCTGGTGCGCCAGCACCGCCAGTGCGGCCGCGTCGGTCACCAGCCACGAGCCCAGCACCGAGCCCACCGGCAGCGCCAGCACGGCGCAACAGGCGAGCAGCAACCAGCGATGAGCGGAAATGCGAACCATCCTCATTCTCGGCGGGGCAAATTATCATCGGCCGGGTCATGTTCCTCAGCCTGCACGCCTGCACGGTGCGCTACACGCGCGACGGCACCGGCACCGACGCGGTGCAGGCGGCCACGATGGAGATGCGCCGCGGCGAGATCGGCGTGCTGATCGGCCCCTCGGGCTGCGGCAAGACCTCGCTGCTGCGCGCGGTGGCCGGGCTCGAACGTCTGGCCGGCGGCCGCATCGTGATGGACGGCCTCACGCTCAGCGATGCCGCCCAGGGCGTGCACCTGCAGCCCGAGCAGCGCCGCATCGGGATGGTGTTCCAGGACTACGCACTGTTCCCGCACCTCTCGGTGGCCGACAACATCGCCTTTGGCGTGCGCCAGCTGCCGCGCGACCAGCGCGACCGGCGCGTCGGCGAACTGCTCGACCTGGTCGGCCTGGCCCATGCCGCGCGGCGCGCACCGCACCAGCTCTCGGGCGGTCAGCAGCAGCGCATCGCGCTGGCGCGGGCGCTGGCCCCGCAGCCGCAGCTGCTGCTGCTGGACGAGCCGTTCTCGAGCCTCGACATCGACCTGCGCGAGCGCCTGGCGCAGGAACTGCGCGGCATCCTGAAGAACGCCGGCACCACGGCGCTGTTCGTCACGCACGACCAGCAGGAAGCCTTCGCGGTGGGCGACCGCATCGGCGTGATGAATAAAGGCCGGCTGGAGCAGTGGGACGAGGCCTACCCGCTGTACCACCGCCCGGCCAGCCGCTTCGTGGCGCAGTTCATCGGCCACGGCGTGTTCCTGCCGGCCGAGATCGTGGCCTGCGCCACCGGGCCCTGCGTGCACACGCCGCTGGGCGAGCTGGCCGATGCCGCCGAGGTGCCGCTGCCCAGCGCCTACCCGGGCGGCCGCTGCGACGTGCTGCTGCGGGCGGACGACATCGTGCACGACGACAGCTCGCCGGTGAAGGCGCAGATCGAGCGCAAGGCCTTCCGCGGCAGCGAGTTCCTGCTCACCCTGCGCCTGGCCAGCGGCGAGCGCGTGCTGGCGCACGTGCCCTCGCACCACGACCATCCGATCGGCGAGTGGATCGGCATTCGTCCGGCCGTGGACCACGTGGTGACGTTCGCGCGGGAAAACGGCTGAATTGCACCCCCGGGTTGTAGGTTTCCGTCGTGTGAAGCGACCCAGCCCTCGCCCCCCAACCCTAGAATCGCCACCAGTCTCACCTGCGTGAAAGGCCTGCTGCCATGGGCTCGAAACTGAAAGTTGCCGGCTTGCTGATCGCCGGGGCCGTGGCGGGTGCGCTCACCACGATGCAGATCCAGGCGGTGGCGCAGCACGCGCTCGGTCCGCTGCCGATGGAAGAGGTGCAGCAGCTCGCCGCGGTGTTCGGCGTCGTCAAGAGCGACTACGTCGAGGCGGTGGACGAGAAGAAGCTGATCTCCGACGCGATCAGCGGCATGGTGGCCGGCCTCGACCCGCACAGCCAGTACCTCGACAAGAAGACCTTCAAGGAGTTCCGCGAGAGCACCGGCGGGCGCTTCGTCGGCATCGGCATCGAGATGGGCATGGAAGACGGCCTCGTGAAGGTCATCTCCCCGATCGAGGGATCCCCGGCGTTCCGCATCGGCCTGAAGAGCGGCGACCTCATCACCCGCATCGACGACACGCCGGTCAAGGGCATGACGGTCGACCAGGCCGTCAAGCGCATGCGCGGCGAGCCCCAGACGAAGGTCAACCTCACGGTGCTGCGCAAGTCCGAGAGCCGCACCTTCCCGGTGACCATCGTGCGCGAAGAGATCCGCATGCAGAGCGTGCGGGCCAAGATGATCGAGCCCGGCTACGGCTGGGTGCGCGTGAGCCAGTTCCAGGAGCGCACGGTCGACGACTTCGCGCGCAAGGTCGACGAGCTGTACAAGCAGGACCCGGCGATGAAGGGCCTGGTGCTCGACCTGCGCAGCGACCCTGGCGGCCTGCTCGATGGCGCCATCGCCATCTCGTCGGCCTTCCTGCCGGCCGGCGTGACGGTGGTCTCCACCAACGGCCAGATCGCCGACTCGCGCGCCACCTTCAAGGCCGTTCCAGAGCACTACGTGCGCCGCGGCGGCGACCCGCTGAAGAAGCTGCCCGCCGCGCTGAAGAGCGTGCCGCTGGTGGTGCTGATCAACGAAGGATCGGCGTCGGCCAGCGAGATCGTCGCCGGTGCGCTGCAGGACCACAAGCGCGCCACCATCATGGGCGCGCAGTCGTTCGGCAAGGGCTCGGTGCAGACCATCCGCCAGCTCTCGGCCGACACCGCGCTGAAGATCACCACCGCACGCTACTACACGCCCAACGGCCGCAGCATCCAGGCCAAGGGCATCGTGCCCGACGTCTGGCTCGACGAGACCGCCGAGGGCAACGTGTTCGCCGCGCTGCGCATGCGCGAGGCCGACCTCGAGAAGCACCTGCAGGGCGCCGACGAGAAGAAGGACGAGGCCCGCGAGAAGGCCCGCGAGGAAGCCCGCCAGAAGCTCGAAGAGCAGCTCGCCAAGAGCAAGGAGCCGCCCAAGCCGCTGCCCGAGTTCGGCTCGGCCGAGGACTTCCCGCTGCAGCAGGCGCTGAACCAGCTGCGCGGCAAGCCGGTGCTGGTGAGCAAGACGCAGAGCGAGCGCAAGGCCGAAGTCGTTGGAAAGTAGCGCGCCCGCGCCCGGGCGCTCGCTCGACGACGGCGCGCTGCTGCGCTACTCGCGCCACATCCTGCTCGACGAGATCGGCATCGAGGGGCAGCAGCGGCTGCTCGATGCCCGCGCATTGATCATCGGTGCCGGCGGGCTGGGCTCGCCGGTGGCGCTGTACCTCGGCTCGGCCGGCGTGGGGCGGCTGACGATCGTCGACCACGACCGCGTCGACGTCACCAACCTGCAGCGCCAGATCGCCCATGACCTGACGCGAGTCGGCCTGGCCAAGGCCGACTCGGCGCGCGCCCGCATCACCGCCATCAACCCCGACGTGCAGGTCACGGCCCTGGTGCGCCGCGCCGACGACGCCTTGCTCGACGAACTCGTGCCGCAGGCCGACGTGGTGATCGACTGCTGCGACAACTTCCGCACCCGCCACGCGGTGAACGCCGCCTGCGTGCGCCACCGCCGGCCGCTGGTCTCGGGCGCGGCGATCGGCTTCGACGGCCAGATCTCGGTGTACGACGTGCGCCAGGCCGACAAACCCTGCTACGGCTGCCTGTTCCCGCCGGAGGCACGCTATGAGGAAGTGGCCTGCGCGACGATGGGCGTGTTCGCGCCGCTGGTGGGCATCATCGGCAGCATGCAGGCCGCCGAGGCGCTGAAGCTGCTGGTGCCGCTGGGCACCACGCTGGCCGGCCAGCTGCTGATGCTCGACGGCCGCACGATGGGCTGGGACCGCATCACCGTCGCGCGCAACCCGTCGTGCAGCGTCTGCGCCGCATCGAGGACCCCATGACCCCCGTGAACCCAGAACTGCACGCCCGCAACTTCCCCACCGCCGAGGAGGAGGCCAGCCAGGCCCGCCCGGTGGCCCGCTACGACGGCCCGGGCAGCGCCTATCGGCTGGCCTTCACCGACACCGAATTCCTGCTGCGCGAGGAACTGCGGCCGGTGCGCATGCAGCTCGAGCTGCTCAAGCCCGAGCTGGTGCAGCAGGAACAAGGCATCGAGTCGACGATCGTCATCTTCGGCAGCGCCCGCATCAAGGAACCGGCGGTGGCCGCCGAGGCGCTGAAAGCGGCGCAGGCCACCGGCGATGCCCAGGCCGTCGCGCGCGCCGAGACGCTGGTGGCGATGAGCCGCTACTACGACGAGGCGCGCCGCTTCGCGCAGATCGTCACCAGCCGCTCGCGCCAGCTCGCCACGCCGATCTATGTGGTCACCGGCGGCGGCCCCGGCATCATGGAAGCGGGCAACCGCGGCGCGCACGAGGTGCAGGGCAAGAGCATCGGGCTGAACATCGTGCTGCCGCACGAACAGGCGCCCAACCCGTACATCACGCCGGAGCTGTGCTTCCAGTTCCACTATTTCGCGCTGCGCAAGATGCACTTCGTGATGCGCAGCATCGGCCTGGTGTGCTTCCCCGGTGGCTTCGGCACGCTCGACGAGTTGTTCGAGACGCTGACGCTGATCCAGAACAGCAAGAGCCGCCGCCGCCCCATCCT
This sequence comes from Rubrivivax sp., assembly GCA_016789955.1. Classification (GTDB taxonomy): domain Bacteria; phylum Pseudomonadota; class Gammaproteobacteria; order Burkholderiales; family Burkholderiaceae_C; genus Rubrivivax. The sequence goes on from JAEUPB010000073.1 coordinate 7,661, forward strand.
GCTGTTCGGCCGCGCGTTCTGGGAGCGGCTGATCGACTTCCCGTACCTCGTGGAGACCGGCATGATCGGCGCGCAGGACCTGCAGCTGTTCCGTTACGTCGAGACCGCCGAGGAGGCCTGGGAGGTGCTGGCCGCGCACTACGGCTTCGACCTGTCGAACACGCTGGCCGGCGAGTTCGCGGAAGACACGTGATGACGCGTGCCGTCACGCTGATCGGCGCGCCCACCGACATCGGCGCCGGGGCGCGCGGCGCCAGCATGGGTCCCGAGGCGCTGCGCGTGGCGGGCCTTGCCGAGGCGCTGCGCGGGCATGGCGTGGACGTGCTCGACCGCGGCAACCTGGTCGGCCCCGCCAACCCCTGGCTGCCGCCCGAAGGCGGTTACCGGCACCTGGCCGAGGTGGTGGCCTGGAACCGCGCCGTGCACGACGCCGTGCACGCCGAACTGGACGGCGGCCGCATGCCGATCCTGCTCGGCGGCGACCATTGCCTGGCCATCGGCAGCATCGGCGCGGTGGCACGCCATTGCCGCGAACGCGGGCGCCGGCTGCGCGTGCTGTGGCTCGATGCGCACGCCGATTTCAACACCAGCGTGCTCACGCCCAGCGGCAACATCCACGGCATGCCGGTGGCCTGCCTGTGCGGCCACGGCCCCCAGGCGCTGCTCGAGATCGGCGGCCACGTGCCGGCGCTGAACCCGAAGTGGATCCGCGAGATCGGCATCCGCAGCGTCGACCCCGGCGAGAAGCGTTTCGTGCACGAGCAGGGCCTGGACGTGTTCGACATGCGCTACATCGACGAGATGGGCATGCGCCACGCGATGGAACTGGCGCTGGCCACGCTGGACGCGAACACGCACCTGCACGTGAGCTTCGACGTCGACTTCCTCGACCCCGACATCGCCCCCGGCGTCGGCACCACGGTACCCGGCGGGCCCACGTACCGCGAGGCGCAGCTGTGCATGGAGATGATCGCCGACACCGGGCGGCTGGCGTCGCTGGACGTGATGGAGCTGAACCCGGCGCTGGACGTGCGCAACCGCACGGCGGCGCTGGCGGTGGACCTGATCGAGAGCCTGTTCGGCAAGAGCACGCTGATGCGCGAGCGGGGCTAGCGTTGGACGCGCTGCGCAGCCTCGCGGCCGCGTTGCTCGCGGCCTGCGGCGCGGCGGCTTGGGCCGCGCCGCCGCCGCTGACGGTGCTCGCGCCGACGGCATCCGCACTGCGCACCGAGCGCGACGTGGTGCACGTGCTGGCGCGCACCGAGCCCGGCGCGATCGCGACGATCGCGGGCACCGAGGTGCCGGTGTACGCCACCGGCGTCTTCGTGCGCGACGGCGTGCCGCTGGCACCGGGCCGCAACACGCTGCGTGTCGAGGTGCGCAATGCGGCCGGCGAAGCGACCGGCGTCGACGTCGAGATCGAACGCGTGGCGCCGGCGCCGCAGCCCATGCTGCCGCTGGACCGGCTCGTGATCGATCCGGCGAGCGTGCACCCTCGCTCCACTTGGCGGCTCGCCGAGGGCGAGGCGGTCGACGTGGCCTTTCGCGGCACGCCGGGCGCAGTGGCCGAGGCACGGCTGCACGCCAGCGACCCGTGGCAGCGCCTCATCGAGCGCACCGCGAGCCCGGGCCTCTACGTGGGCCGCCTGGTGCTGCGCGGCCGGGCCGATCGCGAGCCGGAGCCGGTGCAGGTGCGGCTTTCCGTCAAGCCTCAGATGAAACGTTGGCCGAACGGACGACCGATCCGCCAGGCGTCCGAGCGCAGCACGCTCGCGCGCAGCGCTGGCGCCGTCGGCCTGTGGCGTAGCGACGTGCGGCGTCTGTACACGGTGAACGCCGGCGGCACCGACCTCACCTGGGGCGTGCACGAGGTGCGCCTCGGCGGCCCCAACCTGGCCGAGGTCGGCCGCGGCACGCTGCTCGCGGTGACCGGCCAGCAGGGCGAGCGGCTGCGCGTGCAGCTCACGCCCGACACGATCGCGTGGGCGCCGCTCGCCGCGCTCGAACCGGCCGCGCCCGGCACGACGCTGCCGCGCCCGGTGATCACGTCGCTCTCGGTGGCCGCCAGCGCCGACGGCCGCGGCGACACGGTGACGCTGGCGTGGCCGGCCACGCTGCCCGCCTCGATCGAACCCGCCACGTCGGCCGCCGGCCGGCCGGCGCTGGACGTGGAGCTGTACGGCACGCACCACGCCACCACGTGGATCACGCACCGCGCCAACCGCACGCTGGTGCGTGAGGTCACGGTGACCGCCACGGGCCGCGACCGCGTGCGCATGCGCATCGAGCTGGAACGCGCGCCGCTGTGGGGCTGGTCGGTGGAACGCGACGGCGCCGCGATGCACGTCACCGTGCGGCCGCCGCCACGCATCGATGCCGCGTCGCCGCTGGCCGGCCTCATCGTGGCCGTCGAGGCCGGGCACGGCGGGCCGACCAACCTCGGCGCCGTCGGCGCCACCGGCACGCCCGAGAAGGACATCAACCGCGCCACCGCCGACGCGCTGCGCCGCGAGCTGGAAGCCGCCGGCGCACGCGTGGTCGACATCCGCGTGGGCGACGAGAACCCGACCCCGCGCGAGCGGGCGCAGCGCGTGTCGGCGTCGCCCGCGCAGCTCTTCGTCAGCGTGCACGCGAACAGCACCGACCCGTCGCGCGGCTACCTGCGCACGGGCGGCACCAGCACCTACTACAAGCACGCCGCCGGGCGCGACCTTGCCGCGGCGATCCAGCGCCGCCTGCTGGAGGCCACCGCGCTGCCCGACTACGGACTGGTGGGCAATTTCAACTACGCGCCGATCCGCCTCGTCACGGCGATGCCGGCGGTGCTGGTCGAGCAGGCCTTCGTGTCGAACCCGGCGGAGGAAGCGCAGCTGCTGGACCCGGCATTCCGCGTCCGCCTCGCACAGGCGGTTCGCGCGGGCCTCGAGGACCACCTGCGGGCGCTGCCGCGTTGAGCGCGGCTTCGCGGCTAGAGTCCGTCCACACCCTGGAGGATCGTTCGATGAGCAACCCCGTGGCGCTGGTGGTCGGCGCCGGAGACGCCACCGGCGGCGCGATCGCGCGGCGCTTCGCGCGTGGCGGCTACACCGCCTGCGTCACGCGACGGCAGGCCGAGCTGCTGCAGCCGCTGGTGGACGGCATCCGCGCCGAAGGCGGCCGCGCGCACGGCTACGGCTCGGACGCACGCGACGAGGCGGCGGTCACCTCGCTGGTGGCGCAGATCGAGCGCGACATCGGCCCGATCGAGGTGGCCGTGTTCAACATCGGCGCCAACGTGCGCTTCCCCGTCACCGAGACCACCGAGCGCGTCTACCGCAAGGTGTGGGAGATGGGCGCGCTGGCCGGCTTCCTCGTCGGCCGCGAGGCTGCGCGCGTGATGCTGCCGCGGCAGCGAGGAACGATCCTCTACACCGGCGCCACCGCCAGCCTGCGCGGTGGTGCCGGCTTCTGCGCCTTTGCCGGCGCCAAGTTCGCGCTGCGTGCGTTGGCGCAATCGATGGCACGCGAACTCGGTCCGCAAGGCGTGCACGTCGCGCATGTCGTCATCGATGGCGCCATCGACACCGCGTTCATCCGCGACAACTTCCCCGAGCGCTACGCGGCCAAGGCGCACGACGGCATCCTCGCGCCCGACGCCATCGCCGAGAACTACTGGATGCTGCACCAGCAGCCGCGCAACGCCTGGACCCACGAACTCGACCTGCGGCCGTGGGTCGAGAAGTTCTGAACCCGAGGAGCCCAACGATGACCCGATCCATCGAGTTCTTCTTCGACGTCGGCAGCCCCGCGAGCTACCTCGCCTGGACGCAGCGGCACACGCTGGGCGCGCCGGTGACGCTTCGCCCGATGCTGTTGGGCGGTGTGTTCAAGGCCACCGGCAACGCCAGCCCCGTGTCGGTGCCGGCCAAGGGCCGCTGGATGATGGCCGACCTGCAGCGCTGGGCGGCGCGGCACGGCGTGCCGTTCCGCATGAACCCGCACTTCCCGATCAACACGCTGACGCTGATGCGCGGCGCCACCGCGATGCAGCGGCAGGACGAGGCGGTGCTCGACCGCTACCTGTCGCTCGTGTTCCCCGCGATGTGGGCCGAGCCCCGCAACCTCGGCGATGCCGTCGTGCTGGCCGCGCTGCTGGCAGAAGGCGGCTTCAACGGCGAGGCCTTCCAGGCGGCCGTATCGGATGCCGAGGTGAAGGCCGCGCTGGTCGCCACCACCGAGGAGGCCGTGGCCCGCGGCGTGTTCGGTGCGCCGACCTTCTTCGTCGGCGACGAGATGCACTTCGGGCAGGACCGGCTGGACTTCGTGCGCGAGGCGGCAGCGCGGGGCTGACGGGCGTCGCTCGCGCAGGGCACCGCCCGCCGGCTCAGGCGGACACGCCCTCGAACATCATGCGCCGCCAGTCGACGAGCAGCGCGCCGTCGAACGTGGCTCGCGCGTCGGCCCAGTCGGCCGCGGCGGCGGTGATCGCGTCGTGATCGGCGCGCGGCACCTGCACCCCGGAGATCGAGCGCTCGCTGGAAAGCTCGATCCAGTCGAGGCGCAGCGTCTTGGCGTCGCCGCTCACCAGCCGCAGTTCGGTCTGGTCGGCCAGTGGCGCTTCGGCCATGTCCCGGATGACGGTGAGCTTCAGCAGCTCGAGCGTCACGTCGTCGAGACCGAGTTCGTCGCACAGGATCTTCTCTCGCAGCGCAGTCCAGCCGAACGCCAGCCGCGAGCGCATCGACAGGCCCATCGAGCGGCCATGCGGAGAGGCCCGCATGCCGAAGCTGCGGTCCCAGGTGCGGCGGGCGTCCGCCTCGGCCTGCTTCCACCGCTCGATGGTCTCGGCAGGCTCCACCATGACCCACAGGCCACGGGCGAAGTCCAGGTAGGTCAGGTGCGGCTGCAGGCGCAGCGCCGTGCCGCATTTCGCGCAGACCTCACGCTGGAAGGTGCGGTCGAGGATGGCCTCGCGCAGGTCCGGGCGGAGGTCGGCGTTGACGCTGGCGACGCGCTCGACGTCGTTGACGTGGCCACAGGTCCCGCAGGTGGCCTTGGCGGTGTGGAAGATCGACATGCTCGTGCTCCAGGCTGATCAGGGCTTCCACATGTATTCGGCGACGGCCTTGTCGACGGCCGCGGGCGGCTTGGTCTTCTTCAGCCAGCTGATCGCGTACACCTCGGCGAACCACTCGCCCGGGGCACGCCACTGGTACTTGTTGACCAGCGTGGGCGCGCGCGCCGCCACCGAGTAGCTGTTCCAGCGCGTCGAGTACGACTGGATGTAGGCGCGGCCGTCCACGTCCACCGGTTCCTTGAACCACGGGCTGTAGCCCGAGCGGATCTTCATCGGGTAGTCGCCGAGGAAGTCGCGCACCTTGTCCCAGTCGGCTTCCTCGGCGCCGTCGGGTGCCGCGGGAATCGCGCCGCCGAGCGCGCTGTCGATGGCCGAGCGCACCATGGCCTCGGTCATCTTGTCGCTGACCTTCACCTTCTTCTTGAAGAAGGCGACCAGCGCGTCGATCGTGCTGTCCTTCGACTCGGTCTTCCAGCCGCCGCAGCCCGTCTTGGACATGTGCGCCGCCATGATGCCTTCCTTGGAGTCCAGCGCATGGCCCAGCTCGTGCAGCGTGGTCACGTCGAACGAGTTGGCGGGCAGCGTCTTGCCGTCGACGGTGTAGTTCTCCATCCCGCTGGCGTCGCCGAAATCGCCCATCTTGATCGTCGTGCCGCCGTAGGCGCCGCTGCCCTTGTAGTCGTTGGTGTCGATGTACTCCAGCTTGTCGAGCTTGTCGTGCTTGGCCTGGCCCTTGGGCACGGTGCCCATCATGTCGTAGACCCGGTCCATGTGCGTGTTGCTCATGCCCGATGGGATCTGGATCGCCAGGCCGTAGTGGTCCTCGAGCGCCTTCTTGTAGATGGCGGCCTTCTGCGTTGCATTGGGTGCCCCCTTGGTGCTTCCCATCACGCTCTTCGCGGCGGCCTCCAGCGCGGCGGCGTGCTGTTCCAGTTCCTCGATCCGCTTGTTCACGAGGTCGATGGCCGCCTTGCGCTCGGCCTCGTCGGTGATCTTGGCGGCTGCCTCGAGCTTCTTTGCCTGGTCCACACCATCGCTCTTCAGCCGCTTGGTGTCCAGCCCGAGTTTCTCCAGCGTGTCGACCTTGGCGTTGAGCTTCTTCTGCTCCTCGGTCGGTTCAGGGCCGGAGACGAGCTTGACGACCGTATCCACGGCGCCACTGACCATCTCGCCGATCGACTCGAAGAATCCCTTCTGCTGCAGTTCCTCCTCGGACTCGTCGTCCTTGCCCACACCCAGCACCTCGTTGAGCCAGGTCAGCTTGGCTTCCGCGTTCTGTGTCATTCAGGCTTCCTCATGCGTGACATGGAGTGCCGGTGCTCGGCCTTCAGTTGGTGGCCTGGCGCTTGCGCCAGGCCTGCAGCGCGGCATCCTCGGCCGCGTGGGCATCGACGATGCGCTGCGCGATCGCGCGCATCTCGGGATCGGTGCCGTGCTTGAGCTCCAGCTGCGCGAGCTGGGCGAGGCCCCGGCGCTGCGCCGACAGCAATGCGGCGAAGTCGCGGTCGGGCTTGTGCGTGTAGACGATGCTCATCGAGAGCATCAGCTTGTCGACGTGCTCGCGGAACGCGAGCGTCGACGCCGGCGGTTCCGGTTCCTTCTGGGCCATCTTTCGGGGCTCCTCCCCGGCAGCGCCGGGCTTGCGGTTGGAGGCGTCGGCCCGGCAGGCCGGCATCAGGGCACCCAGGCCGGCAGCGACGAGCGCTCGGCGGGCGGTGGTGGTCGGGCGGGCCATCGCGCTCAGGCCACCTGCTTGGCCAGCACCTGCAGCGTCGCGTTCAGCGCGGTGCGTGGATCGATCGGCAGGAACGGGTTGTCCTTCAGCCGCGACAGGATCGGGTCGCTGTCCAGGCGGCCCAGCATCGCGCGGATCGCCGCGGAAGCTTCCTTGTGCAGCCGCGTACGCTCGGCGTCGTCGGGGGCCGCGGAGGCCTGCTCGAGCAGCTTGTCCAGGCCGTCGTCGAATCGCGCGACCATCGCGTCGAGCCGGCGCACCTTGGTCGACACCTCGGCCAGCATCGGCGAACCCTTGTACTCGGCGAGGATCGCATCCCGCAGCCGTGTCACGTCGGCGGCCACCTTGCTGCGCGTGATGCTCCACGCGCGGCCGCTGCGGGCGTAGGCATTGCCCTCGGCAGCGGGCGCGGCAGGCGCTGCCGGAGCAGCAGGAGCGGCGGCAGCGGCACCGAGCAGCCCGGCCAGCGCTTCGAGCGCCTGCAGCGCGGCCGGGAAGGCACCGCCGCCGGCCTTGTCCTTCGCAAAGGCCAGCACCTCGCGCAGTTTGGCCGCGGCCGGATGGCTGCCGGCCAGCGCCGCCTGCACGCGCGGCGAGATCTCGCCGAGGCGCTGCTCGAAGCGGAGCTGTTGCGGATCGGCCGCGGGTTCCGATTCCTTGCGTTCGGGCTCCTTCCCCTCGGCCGCGCCCATCGCCTCGGGGCCGTCCTCGGCCGACTCCTCGAGCACCGCGCCCGAGGCATCCCACAGCACGACCTTGCCGACCTTGAAACCGCAGTCGCGGATGGGCGTGCGGATCTTCTTGGTGAGCCCACCCATCGGCTTGTTCTCGACCTGCAGCACCAGCGACTGCTCGACCAGCCACGCAAGTCCGAACGAGCCCAGCTTGACCTCGGCCACGTCCTGCAGCTTGGCGAACAGCTTGCGCCCGGCGATCTTGCCGCTGAGCGCGAAGGTCGCGGGCCGCTTGTCGCTCGCATCGACCACCGCGAAGTTCAGCCGCTTGGCCGGGTCGCGCTTGAGCAGGCTGAGTTGCGCCAGCAGCCGCTTGGGGTCGAGCAGGACGTCGTCGGCCTCCTCCTCCTCCTCGTCGCCGCCCTTCTTCGCCGCCTCGGCCTGGGCCTTCTGCAGCTCGGCGCGGCGCTTGGTCACCGCCTTGTCGAGTTCACCGAGGTAGCCCGAGAGGGCCTTGTCGCCCTTGTGGGCCTTGGCCAGCACGTCGGCCTGCTTCTCCACGTCGGCCAGCGCGGAGAGCGTCTCGGCCGCGTCGTCGGCCTTGTCGGCCTTCTCGAACGCGGCCAGCGCCTTGGTAAGCGGGTCCGCCTTCCACGCCGTGCCCTTGCTGGCACTCTTCCATTCGCTCTGGCTCAGTTGCTTGTCGGCCATCGTCGGACATCCTGCTCACCACGACGGACGCAACGATAACGGCATCCCGGGGCGGCGGGGAACGCCCCGGCCCCCCTACCCCCACCCCTACCCCAACCGCAGCGCCACCACCCCGCCGACGATGACCGCGGTGCCCATCGCGCGCTGCAGCCCGAAACGCTCCTTCAGCAGCAGCGTCGACAGCACGGCGGCGAACAGGACCGAGGTCTCGCGCAGCGCGGCCACGCTGGCCACCGGCGCGCGCGTCATCGCCCACAGCGCGATGGCGTACGACGCCGCGGAGGCCAGCCCGCCGGCGGCCGCCAGCGGCAGCCGCTGCTTCGCGTAGGCCCACATCGCGGGGCGCGCTGCGGCGCCACGCCGCCACAACACCAGCAGCGCGAATGGCAGCCCGTCGACGGCGAACAGCCACAGCACGTAGCGCAGAGGTTCGCCCGAGGCGCGCACGCCCAGGCCGTCGACCAGCGTGTAGGTGGCGATGATCCCGGCGTTGGCGAAGGCGAAGGCGAGCGCCTTGCCGTGGTGCAGCGCCTCGCCCGGGTGCGCCAGGCCGACCAGCGCCACGCCCACCGTGATGCCGAGGATGCCGGCCCAGGCCGCCGCCGACGGCGATTCGCCGATCACCGAGGTGCTGGCCAGCGCCACCAGCAGCGGCGCGAAGCCGCGCATGATCGGGTAGGTCATCGACAGCTCGCCGTACCGGTAGGCCCCGGCCAGCGCGATGTAGTAGCCGATGTGGATGACCAGCGAGGTGGTGATGTAGGGCCACGCCGCGCGCTCGGGCAGCCCGACGTAGAGCGCCAGCGGCAGCGCGATCAGCGACATCGCGGTGTGTACGAGCGCCGTGTCCAGCGTCTGGTCGCTGCCGCTCTTCACGAGCGCGTTCCAACTGGCGTGCAGCAGCGCGCCGAGCAGCACGGCCGCGAAGACGCCGAGGCTCAACGCAGGCCCTGCCGCGGCCGTCCCGCCGGGCGACGCTGCGTGCGTTCCGCGTTCACGAGCGCTCGTCGAGCTGCGCCAGCTGCGAGTGGCGCAGCCGCGTGGCCGCCAGCGCGCCGGCCGACTCCAGGATCGGGTAGGCGATCGAGCAGATGTGCGAGTTGATGCGCTTGAGCTCGCCGATCAGGTCCAGGTGCAGCGAGCTGGTCTCGATGCTCGCGGCGGTGTTGTCCTGCAGCCGCGCGATGTGGTTGGCGGCGTACTCGTGCTCGAGGTCGCGGAAGCGCGCCTTCTCCTCGAGCAGCTTCTGCGCGTCGCGCACGTGGCCGTCGAGGAACACGCTCATCCCCAGCCGAAGGTTGGCCAGCAGCCGCTCGTGCAGGTGCACGATCTCGGCCACGCCGGCCTCGCTGAAACTGCGGTTCTTGCGGATCTTCTTGTCCTCGATGTCCTGCAGCACGCGCTCGATGCAGTCCCCGATCTGCTCCATGTTGATCGTGAACGAGACGATGTCGGTCCAGCGGCGGCCCTCGCGCTCGGAGAGCGACTCGCGGCTGATCTGCGTCAGGTAGAACTTGATCGCCGAATACAGCTCGTCGACGGTGTCGTCGAGCTTGCGCAGCTGGGCCGCGAGCACGAGATCGTTGTCGCGGATCACCGGCAGCACGCCGCGCAGCATCGTCTCCACCACGTCGGCCTGGTGCAGCGCCTCGCGCGCGGCGCAGCTGATGGCCAGCGTGGGCGTGGCCAGCGCCACCGGGTCGAGGTGGCGCGGGCGGTTGCTGCCGGGCGCGGCGGCCGGCGCCACAAGCCAGCGGTCCACCCACCCCGCCACCGGCCCGGTGAGGCCGATGAACAGCACCGCGATGCCGAGGTTGAACATCAGGTGGAAGGCCACCACCTGCTGCGGCACGCTGTCGACGTGCTGCTGCAGCAGCACGTGCGCCTGCGGCAGCAGCGGCACCGCCACCAGCGCGCCGGCCAGCTTGAAGATCAGGTTGCCCAGCGGCAGCCGGCGCACCTCGGGCTTGGCGGTGCTGGTGACCAGGGTGGCCAGGATGCCGCTGCCGATGTTCGCCCCGATCACCAGGCCGAGCGCCACGTTCGTCGGCAGCATGCCCTGCGCGGCCAGCGTGGCGGTGAGCAGCACGATCGCCAGGCTCGAGTACGACAACACCGCCAGCACGGCGCCGACGAAGATGTCCAGCAGCACCTCGCTGGGCAGCGCAGCCAGCAGCGCGCGCACCGCCGGCGACTGCACCAGCGGCTGCGTGGCCGCCACGATCAGCTGCAGCGCCAGCACGATCAGACCGAGGCCGATCAGCACGCGCCCGATGCGCCCCTGCTGGCTCTTCTCGTTGGAGATGAACAGCACCACGCCGACGAAGATCAAGAGCGGTGACAGCCACGACAGGTCGAACGACAGCAGCACCGCCATCGTGGCCGTGCCCACGTCGGCGCCGAGCATCACGGCCAGCGCCGCGGCGGTGCCGACGATGCCGCTGCCGACGAACGAGGCGACGATCAGGCAGGTGGCCGTGCTCGACTGCACGAGGCTCGTGACGCCCAGCCCCGCGAGCAGCGCGGTGAATCGGTTCGAGAAGCTCTCGGCGAGCACGCGGCGGAGGTTCTCGCCGAACACGCGCAGCATGCCGGTGCGCACGATGTGCGTGCCCCAGACGAGCAGCGCGATGGCGGCCAGCAGGTTGAGGAGGTGGACCACGGTGACAGTACGATGACAATGCCGCTTGTACCGCATTTCGCTCCGTCCCCAGCCCCGCGATGAGTGCCAACCCGCTGCTGATCGGCGTTTCTGCCCGCATCTACTACCCCGGCTCGCAGGGCGACCTGCCCGGCGTGTTCACCAAGACGCTGCATTACCTCGAGCAGTCGGTGGCGCACTGGGTGCTGGGCGGCCATGCCGCCGCGGTGATGATCCCCGCCGTCACGCGCGACAGCCTCGTGCTGCGCAGCGACCTGGACCTCGACGACTACGCCGCGTGCCTCGACGGCCTCGTGCTGCAGGGCGGCAACGACGTCGCGCCGCAGCACTACGGCGAGCAGCCGCTGCAGCCCGAGTGGGCCGGCGACCCGGTGCGCGACGCCTACGAGATGGAGCTGATCCAGGCGTTCATGAAGGCCGGCAAGCCGGTGTTCGGCGTCTGCCGCGGGCTGCAGCTCATCAACGTGATGCACGGCGGCACGCTGTGGCAGGACATCGCCACGCAGCGGCCCGGCGCGCTGGACCACCGCCAGCTCGGCCAGTACGAGCGGCACTTCCACGACGTGCAGATCGTCGAGGGCACGCGGCTGGCCGAGCTCTACGCCGGGCAGCTGCGCACGCGCGCCAACAGCATCCACCACCAGGCGATCAAGGACGTCGCGCCCGGCTTCGTCGTCGAGGCGCGCTGCCCTGACGACGGCACCGTGGAGGCGATCCGCAAGGTCGACGGCGCGTCCTACGTGGCCGCTGTGCAGTGGCACCCCGAGTTCCACGTGCCCGGCGACACCGACACGGTGGACGACTCGCCGATGCTCGAGGACTTCCTCGCGGCCTGCCGGGCGGTGCGTCGGCGCTGAGAATTCGCCAGGCATCGCCAGGCCATGTCCCGCCCGTACGCCGCCGCCCCGGCGACCGCGGAGGTGCCGACCTCCGACCCGCCGCGCTTTGCCGTCACGAAGATCCAGCCGCCGCGCCCGCGGGCCCGGCGCATCGAGCGGCCGACGCTGGAACAGGCGCTGGTCGACGCCGTGCACGGCCACCGCGTCGTGCTGCTCCAGGCGCCGGCCGGCTACGGCAAGAGCAGCCTGCTGGCCAGCCTGGTGCAGCGCCTCGCGGCGCGTGCCGACGGCACCGCGCTGGCCTGGGTCTCGCTCGACGAGGACGACGACGCCGCGCGGCTGTTCGCCTGCATCGCGGCGGCCCTCGACCCGGTCGACCTGCCGTGGCGCACGTCGCCCGATGCGCTGGTGGCGCAGATGCAGCAAGGCCCGGAGGCCGCGCGGCGGGCGGTGGCGGAGCTGCTCAATGCGATGTCGCACGCCGACGTGCCGCACGGCGTGATCGTGCTGGAAGACCTGCACCGCGTGCGCGACCGCGAGCTGGTCGACCTGGGCAACCTGATGATCGACCGGTTGCCGGCGCACTGGTGCTTCGTGCTCTCGAGCCGCGAGGTGCCGGCGCTCGCACTGGCCCGCCAGCGCGCGATGGGCGAGCTGTCCGAGTTCGGCCCCGACCACCTGCGATTCAGCGCCGAGGAGACGCAAGCGCTGCTCGCCGCCGAGGGGCTGGACGCACCCGGCCTGCACGAGCGCACGCAGGGCTGGCCGGCCGGCGTGCGGCTGGCGGCGATGGCGCAGCGCGTGCGGCTGGTGGGTGCGGAGGTGGCCGCTGGCGCAGGTGCGGCGGGTGCGTCCGATGCGGCGGGCGACCCGGCCCGCCCGGTGCGCATGGACCGGCACCTGTTCGAGTACCTCGTGGCCGAGGTGATCGGCGCGCTGCCCGCCCCGCTGCACGACTTCCTGCTGCGCACCTCGGTGCTGCGCGAGCTGACCGCCGCGCGGGCCGCCGCCGTCAGCGGCGACCTGCACGCCGCGCTGCGGCTCGACGAGATCGAGCGCCGCGGCCTCTTCGCCACCGCGCTCGACGAGGCCGACCGCACGCTGGTGCTGCACGACCTGTTCCGCGATGCCCTGCTGCTGCGGCTGCGCCAGCGCCTGCCCGGCGAGGTACCCGAGCTGCTGCGCCGCGCTGCCGCCAGCGAGCCCGACCCGCTGCGCCGCATCGGCTACCTGCTGCGGGCCGAGGACTGGGCGGCGGCCGAGGCTGAGCTGGACGCGGCCGCGCCGGCGCTGCTGCTGCACGGCGGCGTGGGCGATGTCGAGCGCGTGATCGCACAGTTCGACGCCGCGTGGCGGCAGCAGTCGCCCGTGCTGAACCTGCTGGCTGCGCTGGCGGCCTGCCTGCGCTGGGACTGGACCGGCGTGGAGCGGCTGACGCTCCACGCCGCGCGGGCGGCCGACTCCCCCGCGCGTACCGGCCGCGCCGACAGCCGCCCGCTGCGCCAGCAAGCCGACGGCGTGCGCGCGATGGCGCTCTACGCGCTGGACCGCAACGACGAATCGGAGGCGCTGATCGCCGCGCTGCACCGCGAGACGATGCCCGCGCGCGCGCGCCGCGTGCTGCTGATGGCCGACGCGACGCAGCGCTTCCGCCGCGGCGAACACGACACCGTGCAGCACGCCTACGCCGAGGTGCTGGAGTCGCTGCTGGCGGGAGCCACGCTGTTCGAGTGGTGGGAATGCGTGCCGGCGCCCAACTGGAGCACGCTGCCCGGCATGCAGCCCCTCTTCGAGCGCTTCATCGAGCCGGCGCTGCTGCAGATCGGCCAGCAGCCGCTGGCGATGCGCGGCGAGGTGCTGATCCAGCGCGCCTTCATGCACCTGTGGGCCGGCCGCATCGACGCGGCGCGTGCCGACGCCGCGGCGGCCGAGGACGACTTCCGCTGGCTCGCCTGCTCGGTCGAGATGGAGATGAGCATCGTCATCTTCCGGCTGCTCGAAGGCGCGATGGCCGGCCGCGCCGACGAGGTGGCGCAGCGCATGCAGCGCAAGTTCGAGCGCGCCGACGGCGAGCGCAAGCGGCTGTGGCAGCACCAGACGGCGATGTACGGCATCCGCACCGCCGACGTGCTGGGGTTGCCGCCGGCGGTGATCGAGCACTGGGCGCAGTACGTCAAGGAAGATCCGCTGCGCAGCGACCGCCACGACACCAACCGCGCCAACGCCATCCGCGCGCGCCACGCCGCGGCGCGCGGCGCCTGGGACCCCGCCGACACCGCCGCCTGGCCGCAGGCCGCGGCGCTGTTCGAGCACCTGCTGCCGCGCCTGCCGACCTTCGACCTGATGGGCCAGCATGTCGAGCTGCGGCTGCGCACCGCGCAGGCCTGGCTGCGCGCCGGGCGCGCCACGGCCGAGGCCGCCGCAGCGCTGCAGCCGGCGCTGGCGCGCATCGCCGCCGAAGGCTGCATCGGGCACGCGCTGATGGCCGGACCGGTGGTGCTGCGCGAGCTGGCCGGGCACGACTGGGGCACCACGCTCGGGGTGCAGGACCTCGCGGTGCTGCGCCGCGCGCTGGCGCTGGCGGAGTCGTTGCGCGGAGGCTCCGCGGCGGCTGCCGCCCCGGACACACCTGCGGGTTCGCGGCCGAACGCGATGGCCGCGGGCACCGACCAGGCCGCCGCGCCGGAGAGCGAGCTGCTGAGCAGCCGCGAGATCGAGGTGCTGGCGCTGATGGCGCGCGGCGACAGCAACAAGCTGATCGCGCGCACGCTCGACATCAGCCCGCACACCGTGAAGCGGCACGTCGCCAACATCCTCGACAAGCTCGCGCTGCAGTCGCGCGGCCAGGCCTCGGCCTGGTTCCTGCAGCGGCGGCCGGCGAAGGCGGCCTGACGCCCGGCGTCGCATCCGACCCGGGCTTCGCATCCGATCAAGGCGGCGCTGACCACTCGGCAAGAGCGCGGCAGCACACAGGTGCGCAGAATCGGCCGACCATGATCGACCGTCCCCACACCCCCGCCCGACGTCTGCGCCGCACGGCCGCGCTCGCCCTGCCGGTGCTGCTCGCCGCGGCCCTGCTGCCGCGCGCCGCGCACGCGCAGGCCGCGCCGGCCTGGCCCACCCGGCCCGTCACGATCGTCTCGGGCTACCCGCCCGGCGGCGTGGCCGACCAGATGGCCCGCGTGCTGGCCACCGAGTTCGGCAAGCGCTGGAGCCAGCCGGTGACGGTGGAGAACCGCACCGGCGCGTCGGGGATGATCGGCGCCAACCACGTGGCCAAGTCCGCGCCCGACGGCCACGTGCTGCTGATGGCGGCGATGGCCGAGATCGTCTTCACGCCGTACACCCACGAGAAGATGCCGTATCAGCCGATGCGCGATCTGGCGCCGGTGGCGATCGCCGTGCGCTACCCGTTCCTGCTCGTCGCCAACCCGGCGTTCCCGGCCCGCACCACGGCCGACGTGATCGCGCTGGCGCGCAAGAGCCCGGGCGAGCACACCTATGCCACCTCGGGGCCGGGCTCGGTGCAGCACATCGCGATGGAGATGTTCGCGCGCATGGCCGGCGTGCAGCTGCGCCACGTGCCGTACAAGGGCGTGGGGCCGGCGCTGATGGACGTGGTGGGCAACCAGGTCTCGCTGATGTTCGCCGGCTTCCCGCCGGGCATGGCGCAGGTGCAGGCCGGCAAGCTCACGCCGATCGCCGTGACCACGCGCGAGCGCTTCAAGACCGCGCCCGAGGTGCCCGCGATCGCCGAGACCCCCGGCCTGGAGCGCTACGACTTCCCGGCCTGGGTGGCGTTGTTCGCGCCGGCCGGCACGCCGCCCGCGCTGCTCGACCGGCTGAACCGCGAGGCCGCGGAGATCCTGGCGCAGCCCGCGGTGCGCGCCGGCCTGGAGAAGGCCGGCATGACAGTCTCGGCCGAGACGCGCGCCGAGCTGGCGGCGTTCATGAAGAGCGAGTCCGAGAAGTTCCGCAAGGTCATCGGCGACGCCGGCATCCGCGGCGAGTGAGGGCGCAGCCCCGGCAGCAACCGCGAGTCGAGACTGTTCGATGACGATCCTGGTGATGGGCGCCGGCGCCGTGGGGTCGTGGTTCGGCGGCCTGCTGGCCCGCGCAGGGCACGAGGTGGCGCTGGTGGCGCGGCCCGCACACGTCGAGGCGATCCGGCGCGGCGGGTTGCGGCTCGAGTCGCAGGCCTTCGACGAACGCGTCCGCGTCGCGGCGCACGAGGGCGTGGCCGCCGTGCGCGGCGCCGACCTCGTGCTGCTGTGCGTGAAGGCCACCGACACCGAGGCCGCCGCGGCGAGCCTGGCCCCGACACTGGCCGACGGTGCCACGGTGCTGAGCCTGCAGAACGGCGTGGACAACGCAGAGCGCGCGCAGCGCGTGCTCGGCCGCCCCGTGACGCCGGCGGTGGTCTACGTGGCGGTGGAGCTGGCCGGCCCGGGGCATGTGCGGCACCACGGCCGCGGCGAACTGGTGATGCCCGACGATGGCGCCTGCGCCCGCATCGCGCCGCTGCTGCGGGCCGCGGGCATCCCGGTGCACCCGAGCGCGGACATCCTCGGCGCGCTGTGGGCCAAGCTGATCGTCAACTGCGCCTGCAACCCGCTGTCGGCGATCGCGCGGCTGCCGTTCGGCCCGCTGCTGCAGGGCGCGGGCGTGGCCGACGTGATGCGCGACGTGGTGGCCGAGTGCCAGGCCGTGGCGCGGGTCGCGGGCATCGTGGTCCCTGGCGATCCGGAGGAGGCACTGCGGCGCACCGGATCGCAGTCCGGCCAGTACGCCTCGATGGCCCAGGACCTGATGCACGGCCGCCGCACCGAGATCGACCACCTCAACGGCCACGTCGTGCGGCTGGGCTCGCGCCTGGGTGTGCCGACGCCGGTGAACCGCACGCTGCACGCGCTGGTGTCGCTGCTCGAGGCTCAGGCGGGCAACGCGGCGGGCTGACCGGCCGCGAGCGGCGACCCCTCGGATCCGGGTCTTCTCCAACTGGGCGATGCGGACCTCGTCGGCGATCGCCGACCGGCCGGGCGGCTCCGCCAACCGTTGCGTCCGCCGCCGATCCGCCGCAAGATGGCTGGTGTCCTGTCCCGGAAATACATGCCATTGAGATTCGACCAGATCGCGATGATCGCGGGTGCGGCGGGTGGGGGCAATACCGGGTGGTATCGCCCCCACCCGGCAAGCCCGCGAGGGCGCGATCTGGTCGAACCCTTTCGGGGCGGGCCGAAACGGGGCGATCGCGGCGTTGCAGGGCCGGCCAGATACCGCTCGGTATCTGGCCGGCTCCGCGCCTTGCGCTCATCCCCGTTGCGGCCCGTCGCAATGGCACGTATTTCCGGGACAGGACACTAGGTGCGCCCAGGCCTGCCGGCCCGACACGCCGAGTGGCTCCACGCTCGGCGGCGGACGCTATGCGCGGCCACGCTGGCCTTGCCGGCTCGCTGGCTGCACGCGGCCGGACCTCCCGTCCGACGCGTCGGCGTCGTCTGGACCGGCACCGGCCAGTCGGGCTACCGCGACGCGCTGCTGGCGCGCCTGCAGCGGGCCGGCGTGCAGACGGTGGTGCACAGCGCAAGCGCCCATGAGCTCGTGCGGGCGGCGGCCGACGCCGTGGCGGCGCAACCGGCGCTCATCGTCGCCATCGGCACGCCTGCCGCGGTGCGCGTGCTGGCCCAGCGCCCGTCCATGCCGGTGATATTCGCGGTGGCGGGCGATCCGGTGGCGGTCGGGCTGGTGGCATCGTTGGCGCGCCCCGGGCGTGACGTCACCGGCGTGTTCTCGCTGGCCGTGCAGACCAGCGGCAAGCGCGTCGCGCTGCTGGCCGACGCGGTGCCGAAGACCACGCCGATCGGGCTGCTGTGGTCGGAGTCGGCCACCGTGCCGCAGGAACTGGAGGATGCGCGGCGTGCCGTGGCGGCACTCCATGCGAGAGCCGATGCCCGCAGCGTGCTCTCCGCGGACGACGTGGTCGGCGCATTCGCCGGTTTCCGGCGGCTGGGCGTGCGCGCGGCCAGCATCCTGACGGCACCTCCGCTGCTCGACCACCTCGCCCTGATCGCCGCGCAGGCCCGCGAGCACGGCGTGGCGACGGTGTCGGGCTACGGCGGCTATGCCGAGGCGGGCGGCCTGATGGCCTACGCCACGGACGTGGAGGAGACCTTCGACATCGTCGCGTCGATGGTGCACCGCGTACTGGCCGGAACCCGCGCGCAGGACCTGCCCGTGCAACAGGCGCGTGCGTTCGTGCTCACGTTGAACCTGGCCACCGCCGCGGCGCTGCGGCTGACCCTCCCGCCCTGGTTCATCGCGCTGGCGCAGAAGGTCATCCGCTAGCGGCGCCGGCGCGGCTTCAGCGCGGCCGCGCCGGCTCCCACGACGCCGGATACAGGTGCAGCAGCGCCCGCCGATCCTGCTCGGCCAGTGCGTAGAACCGCTCGACGGGTGACGCGTAGACGTCCGGCCGGCAGGACGCGGGCCGCCCGCACATCAGCAGCGCAGGATCGTCGTGGTGCAGCAGGCCGATGGCGTGGCCGATCTCGTGGGCGATGACGTTGCGCGCCACGTTGGGCAGGTTCAGCGGCGGCAGGCCGAGGCCGCGGATGGCAACCACCCTTCGGCCTAGCGCGAGTGGTCCTGCGAACGACGCCAGCGGCAGCTCGGTCAGCACCACGGTGATGTCGCCAGGCAGCTCTTGCAGGCCCGGCGTCACGGCGTCAGGCCCGACGGGGCCTTCGACCATGCGGGCCGACAGCCGCCTCAGTTCCGCGTCCGGCACCGGCCGCTCGATGCTGCGCACGCTGCCGATGCGAAAGCCGGAGCCGATCGCTGCAAGCTGTTCGTTCCAGTATGCGACCGCCTCGCGCACCTGCATTTGGCGCGGGTCGTGGGGCGTCCCGATCACCACCACGTCCGGCACCACGGTCCAGCCGGTGCCCACGGCGAGCCCTTGCGCATCGGCGTGTCCGGTTGCGGCCCAGACCGCCACCATCATGGCGATGAACCCCGTGATCCGGCCTCTCGGGATGGGGCCGCAGAGGGCCGGAAGGCGCAACGACATGCAGCAGGATACCGCCGCGTGCCAGGCGCAGGGGCGCCGGGCCACCGGCGTGGGTGGCCTGGCCCGGGACGAGGCGACGCCGCTGATCGAGACGTCAGCCGCGCACCACCATCACCGGCATCGGCGCCCGCTCGAGCACCTGGCGGGCCGTGGCGCCCAGGGTCGCGGCGCCACCGTCGGTATCGCGTTGGCCGAGAACGAGCAGGTTCGCACCCGTGGTCTCTGCGAACTCGACGATCGCATCGGCCGGATCGCCACCGATCACGTCGTGCCGAGGCTCGAGCCCGGCCGCGCGCGCCAGCGCGAGCGCGGGCGCCAGCAGGTCGGCCCCGGCCGCGGCACGCAGGTCGTCGAGGCGTTCGCGATCGTGCGCCACCACCACCTCGTACAGCGTGGGCGGCGGCTGCACGTTCACCAGCACCAGGTCCACAGGCAGGCCGCGAGCGGCCAGATCCAAAGACCGTTGCACGGCGGCCAGCGACGCGGGCGAGCCGTCGACAGCGGCGACGACGACGAGCGGTTCCGGGTGACCCATGGCAATGACCTCCGGCCGGGTGGCGAGGCCTCGAGCGTAGACCCCCTCGTCGATCGGGACTTGATCCGCCTCAGGCGCCGGCCAGGCCAGCGGAGGCCGCGCCGCGGCGCAGGCAGTCGCGCCCGGCCTGCTTGCCGGCGTACATCGCGGCATCTGCGCGCTTGAGCAGGCCGGCGGCGTCCAGGCCGTCGTGCGGCGCCATCGCGTAGCCGACCGTCAGGCCCACTCGGCAGGCCTGCCCGGCCACCGGGAACGGTTCGCGGAAGGCCTGCAGCATCTTGCCGCCCAGGTGTTCGGCGTCGGGCTCGCCGGCGAGGTCCGGGCACACCACCACGAATTCGTCGCCGCCCAGGCGCGCCACCACGTCGCCGTGGCGCAGCAGCGCCTTGAGCCTGCGGCCCACCTGCACCAGCAGCTCGTCGCCGGCGTCGTGGCCGAGCCGGTCGTTGATCGGCTTGAAGCCGTCGAGGTCGAGCAGGAACACCGCCAGCGGCGCATCGGGCCGCGAGGCCGGCAGCGCGCGGGCCAGCGCGTCGTGCAGCCCGCGCCGGTTCGGCAGCCCGGTGAGCGCATCGGTGTGCGCCAGCGCCTGCAGCGTGCGCGCCTCCACGGCCGCCGCCTCGGCCTCGCGACGCACGGCGTCGATGCGCAGGCCCAGCACGCGCATCCAGGCCAGCATCTCCACGAACGAGCTGAGCTGGAACAGGTGCTGGCCCCAGAAGTCGCCGGGCAGGAAGCCGCGCAGCAGCAGCGCCATGCTCACCGCGCCCGCGGTGTAGGCGCCCCAGCCGATCACCATCAGCCGCGCCGACCGGTCGCCGCGGTGCGCCTGAACGAGCGCCGCGCGCAGGGCGACGATCACCGGCATCGGCCCCATCGCCGAGGCGGCGAGCTGCGTGCTGCGGTAGTCGAGCACGCCGGCGGCCGACAGCAGGAACGTCAGCGCCGCCACCGCCGCCAGCACCTGCATCGCCAGCCACAACCACGGATGGTTCTCGCGCATACGCAGCACGTTCGACGTGAACAGAGCGCCGCCCACCAGCGCGAGCAGCGCGCCCAGCGGCGCCATCTTGGCCAGCACGCCGGACTGCTCGTCCCACAGATGCTGATGGCCGATGCCGGTGTAGGCGAGGAAGAACACCGACATGCCGGCGATCAGCGTCGCGTACTGCGCGAACAGCGGGTCGCGCATCGACAGCCCGTGGGCCACCGTGTAGACCAGCAGCGCCAGCGTCAACCCGAACATCAGGCCCTGCAGCAGCTGCCGACGCGACTCGTGCTGCAGGAACCCCGGCTCGGTGTGGAAGCGCACCGGCGCCACCATGGAGCTGGCGGTCTGCACGCGCAGCACGATCTCCACCGGCTCGCGGTCGGGCAGGTCCAGCGTCATGGCATGCGCGCGCGTGCGCATCGGCCGCTGCAGCGCATGCAGCGCATTGCCCATCACCACGTGCCGTACCTCGCCGCCGGGGCGCAGCACCCAGGCGTCGATGCGGTTCAGCGACGGGTAGTCGAGCTCCAGCACCCAGTGCGCGCCGCCGCCGCTGCGCACCACCGGCACGCGCATCCACAGCGGCGCGCGGTGCACGCCGAAGTTGGCGTAGGGCACGTCGGGCGGCGCGAAGTCGACGCCGCGGCGCAGCGCGTCGTCGAGCGTCATCGCCCCGGTCGGGTCGGCCAGCACGCGGATCGCCGGCCAGGCGTCCACGGCGTCGCTGCCCGGGCGCAGTTCCAGCGCCGGCGGGGCTGCGGCAGCGCCGAGCGTGGCGGCGCACAGGGCGCACCACGCCAGCAGCAGACGAGCCCAGCGCGCGAGGGACGGCATGCGTCGTTGTCGGCTGCTGCGCGCCGGACTTGAGGGGAACGATCGCGGCGGGCACCGCAGAATCGGCCCCTGCCTCGACCCCGCTGCCGACCATGACCGCCTTCCCCGCTCCCACCCCGCACCGCCTCGGCGCGATGTTCCGGGCACTGCTGCTCGCGCTGCTGCTGCCGCTGGCTCCGGCCGCGGCGACCACGCTGCGCGTGGCCAGCGCCTTCGACCCGCAGACGATGGACCCGCACGCGCTGGCGCTGCTGTACCACTCGCGCGTCGTGTTCCAGATCCACGACGCCCTCGTCGGCCGAGACGAGAAGTTCGCGCTGGAGCCGGCGCTGGCGGTGTCGTGGCAGATGACCTCGCCGACGACCTGGCGCTTCAGGCTGCGCGACGGCGTCACCTTCCACGACGGTTCTCGGTTCGGCGCCGACGATGCGGTGTTCTCGCTCGAACGCGCGCTGGGACCGACGTCGCAGCGGGCGTTCCAGCTGAAGGGCGTGAAGGCGGTGCGCAGGGTCGACCCGCTGACGATCGACATCGAGACCGACGCGCCGGACGCCGTGCTGCCCGAGAAGCTGGGCTACGTGATGATGATGAGCAAGGCCTGGGCCGAGAAGCACGGCGTGCAGAAGGCGCAGGACTTCAACGGCAAGCAGGAAACCTACGCGGTGCGCAATGCCAACGGCACCGGCCCGATGAAGCTCGAGCGCCACGACGCCGATGCGCGCGTGGTGCTGACGCGCCACAAGGGCTACTGGGGCTGGGCCGACAAGCGCAGCGGCAACCTCGAGCGCGTGGAGTACGTGACCATCCGCAGCGACGCCACGCGGCTGGCCGCCCTCGCCTCGGGCGAGGTCGACATGGTGCTGGACCCGCCCTACCAGGACATCGCGCGGCTGAAGGCCGACAGCCGCATCACGCTGCAGCAGACCGCCGACATCGGCCAACAGTACCTGGCCTTCGACCAGGCCCGCGACGAACTGCAGGACAGCGACGTGAAGGGCCGCAACCCCTTCAAGGACCTGCGCGTGCGCAAGGCCGTCTACCACGCGGTGAACGTGCCGCTGATCGTCGACAAGGTGCTGCGCGGGCAGGCCGTGCCCACGGGCCTCTTCCTCTCCAGCGTGATCGACGGCTCGCCGGCGGATCTCGACAAGCGGCTGCCGCACGACCCGGCGCGCGCCAAGGCGCTGCTGGCCGAGGCCGGCTACCCGAACGGCTTCGCGGTGACGCTGGACTGCGTGAACGTGGCCTGGCGTGAGAACGTCTGCCAGGCCGCCGCGGCGATGCTCACGCAGGTGGGTATCCGCACCACGCTGCGCTCGTCCACCACCAGCCAGTTCTTCCCCAAGCTGAGCCAGGGCACCGGTTCCTTCGTCGAGTTCGGCTGGACGCCCAGCCCCGACGCCTGGAACTCGCTGAACGGGCTTTTCCGCACCCATGACCGCAGCGGCCTGGGCACCTTCAACGCGGGCCGCTACAGCAACCCGAAGCTCGATTCGATGATCGACGCGATCCGCGTCGAGCCCGACCTGACGCGCCGCCGCGCGCTCGTCACCACCGTCCTGCGCCTGGTGGCCGACGAGCTGCCGATGGTGCCGCTGTACCGCCGCACGCTGACCTGGGCGATGGCGCGCAAGGTGAGCGTGGTGCAGTGGCCGAACGACACGCTGGAGCTGCGCTGGGTCAAGGTCAAGTGACGGCTGACCAGGCGTCTCGAGTGAGGTGACGCCCGGGCGCGTCAGCCCTGGAAGCCGCCCGAGGCCAGGTAGGCCTCCTCCTCCGGCGTGCTGCTGCGCCCGAGCACGGCGTTGCGGTGCGGGAAGCGGCCGAACCGGCGCACGATGTCGTGGTGCACCTCGGCCCAGCGCATCTCTTTCGGGTCCCACGCGCGGTGGAGTTCCAGCGAGCGCTCCTGGTCGGCCAGCGCCTCCGAGTGCTCGAACGGCAGGTAGAAGAAGACGCGCAGGTCGTGCTCGATGGCGGCGTCGTGTCCTCGCGCGATCGCCGCATCGGCTGCAGCCCGCGCGGCGGCGTCGGTGGCGAACATGCGCGGCGTGCCGCGGAAGGCGTTGCGCGGGTACTGGTCGAGCAGCAGCACCAGGGCCAACGCCGACACCGCGTCGTGCGGCTCGATCGCGCCGCTCGCGGCCTGCTCGTGCAGCTCGGCGCAACGCTCGCGAAACTCGGCGTCGAAGGCGTCGGACTTCGCGAACCAGTGGTCGCGCGAACGGCGCCAGTAGTCGACCACCTCCGCCAGCCGCGCGTCCGCGGGCGCCGAGGCCTGCGCCGCGTGCAGGAAGCGCAGCAGGCCGATCTCGGCGGCGTTCTTCGTCAGCTCCACGTTGACCCACGCAGCCACGTCGGCGAACGGCCGGTCGCGGTACGGCCAGTGCGTGTGCGCAGTGGACGCGAGGTCGAGCGCCGGGTCGGCCAGCGCCATCTGCCACCGCGTCTGCAGCGATCGCAGCCAGGCGCGTGTCGCCGCGGCGCTGCCCGGCCACAGCACGTGCTCGCGCGCCAGGCGCCGCTCGCCGAACGAATGGTCGAGCACCATCGACCACCACCAGCCGATGTGCCAAGTGACCCACGCGATGCTCGGCGGCCCGAGGTGGTAGCCCTCGTGCTCGGGCCACTCGGCGATCCAGGTGCCGTCGGCGGCGGCCCGCACGTGCAGCCCGCGCCCGGCCGGGCGCCAAAGGCACTCCGCGGTGGTCAGGCCTTCGAGGTGGTGGCTGGCGAGTTTCCAGGCCACGTCGTGCTGGCGCAGCAGCGTCTCGCGCAGGTCGGCGGGCGGGAGGGTCGGTGTGCTCATCGCGGCATTGTCGTCATGCATCGAGTCCTTCCTCCGCTTGGGCCAGCAGCCGGTCCAGCCGGTCCTTCAGCTTCTCCGTGGTGAGCTGCTCGCGCAGCCGCTCCACCAGCAGCGGCAACGCGAAGGGGCTGGGCGCCTGCAGCGCCACGCGGTCCATCGGTGCTCGGGCCAGCCGCTTCAGGACGGCGCGCAGCCGGGCGATGTCCAGTTCCTGGGCCAGCACCTCGTTCTCGGCCTGCGTCAGCAGCCGGTTGCCGCTGTCGTACTTGCGGAACACCTCGAAGAACAGCGAGCTCGACGCCTGCAACTGCCGCGCGGACTTGGGCGCACCGGGGTAGCCGCCGAACACCAGCCCGGCCACCCGCGCGATCTCGCGGAAGCGTCGCTGCGCCAGCTCGCCCGAGTTCAGGCTCGCCAGCACGTCGAGCAGCAGCGCCTCGGCGCTGAAGAGCGAGCCGTCGTCCAGCGACGCCAGCTCCATCGGCTTGGCCGCGAGGATCTCCAGGCCGTAGTCGTTCACCGACAGCGAGTAGGTGTTGGGCTGCTCGCGCGCCAGCCGCCAAGCCAAGAGCTGCGCCAGGCCGATGTGCACGTTGCGCCCGCCGAACGGGTAAAGGAACAGGTGATGGCCCTCGCGCGAGCGCCAGGTCTCCACCAGCAGCCGCCCGGTGCGCGGCAGCACCGAGCGCTGCATCTGCGCCTTCAGCATCGGCATCGCGGCCTGCATCTCGGGGTCGAAGAAGTCGCCCTGCGCGGCACCGTCGAGCATCGCCAGCACCGCGTCGGCCAGCTCGCTGGACAGCGGCATCTTGCTGCCGGCCCACGACGGCACCACGCCCTTGGGCCGGGTCGCCTTGCGCACGTAGGCCGTGAGTTCCTGCGTGCGCACGTACTCGAGGAAGCGGCCTGCGAAGACGAAGCAGTCACCCTTCTTCAGCCGCGCGATGAAGCCTTCCTCGATCGTGCCGATGGTGCCGCCCGAGAGCCACTTCACCCGCATGCTGGCCTCGGCGACGATGGTGCCCACCTGCAGCCGGTGGCGCTTGGCCACTTCGCGGTTGCTCACGCGCCAGGTGCCCTGCGCGTCCTGCGCGATGCGGTGGTACTCGGGATAGGCCGAGAGGCTGTCGCCGCCGCGCGCGCAGAAGGCCAGCGCCCAGTCGTAGGCCTCGCGCTCGAGGCCACGGTAGGCCGGCGCGCTGCGCACCTCGTCGTAGAGTGCGTCGGCATCGAACCCGCCGCCCAGCGCCACGGTGACGAGGTGCTGCACCAGCACGTCCAGCGGCTGCTCGGGGCTCGTGCGCGACTCCACCTGCCCGGCCAGCGCCGCGCGCCGCGCTGCAGCGCCTTCGACCAGTTCCAGCGTATTGGTGGGCACCAGCGTCACGCGGCTCGGGCGGCCCGGCGCGTGGCCGCTGCGGCCGGCGCGCTGCAGGAGGCGGGCCACGCCCTTGGCGCTGCCGATCTGCAGCACGCGCTCCACCGGCAGGAAGTCCACGCCCAGGTCCAGCGACGACGTGGCCACCACCGCGCGCAGGCTGCCGGCCTTCAGCCCCGCCTCCACCCACTCGCGCACGGACTTGTCCAGCGACCCATGGTGCAGCGCCACCACGCCGGCCCACTCGGGCCGCGCCTCCAGGATGAGCTGGTACCAGATCTCGGCCTGCGAGCGCACGTTGGTGAACACCAGCGTCGGCCCGCTGCGCTCGATCTCCTCCACCACCGGCTGCAGCATCTGCGCACCCAGGTGCCCGCCCCACGAGAAGCGGCCGGGCTCGTGCGGCAGCAGCGTGTCGATGAGCAGCGTCTTGTCCAGCCGCCCGCGCACCAGCCGCGCCGGCCGCCCGGCCACCAGCGTGGCGAGCGATTCCTCGAGGTTGCCCAGCGTCGCCGACAGGCCCCACACCACCAGCGACGGGCACCCGCGCGCCAGCCGGGACAACCGGGCGAGGGCCAGCTGCACCTGCACGCCGCGCTTGCTGCCGATCAGCTCGTGCCACTCGTCGATGACCACGGTGTGCACGCCGCCGAGCAGCACGGCGGCGTCCTCGCGCGTCAGCAACAGGGTCAGCGTCTCAGGCGTGGTCACCAGCGCGTCGGGCCAGCGGCGTTCCTGCTTCGCGCGCTCGGCGCTGCCGGTGTCGCCGGTGCGCATGGCCACCTGCCAGCGCGGCGCCAGCGCCGCGAGCGGCTCCTGCAGCGCCCGCGTGGTGTCGGCCGCCAGCGCGCGCATCGGCGTGATCCACAGCACCTGCAGCCCGGTGCGCGCAGCCTGCGCCCGCGCCAGCGCGCCGACCCACACCGCCAGCGTCTTGCCGCTGCCGGTGGTGGCGTGCAGCAGGCCGCTCTCGCCCGCGGCCATCGCCTGCCACACCTCGCGCTGGAAGGCGTGCGGCTGCCGGCCGAGCGCGGCGAACCAGCGCTCCGCGTCGTCGATGAAGGTCACCGTGGTGCCCCGGCGCTGGTGATCCAGCCTTCGACGGGGTCCACGTCGACGGGCACGCCGAAACCCGGCCGCGCGCTCGCCCACGCGGCCTGCATCAGGCACAACACGGCGTCGAGCCGGTCGCCGGAAGGGTCGTCGATCAGCGCCGCCTCCACGGCCGGCTCCAGCGCCAACGCCAGGCCCAGCCGCGCGCGCCCGGACTTCAGGGCCTGCACGAGGTCGACCCTCGCGGCGCGGCGTTCATCGTCATCGGTGTTCTTGTACGAGCGCCGGCCGAGCACCTCGAAGGCCAGCAGGCCCGGGTAGGCCTCCAGCGCCACGCGCTGCGGGTCGCCCGCCTGCTGCCGCGGCAGCGTGAGGCCCGCGGCCAGCAGCCGCGGCAGGCCTTCGTAGTACATGAAGCCCACCGGCACGTAGCGCGTCTGCAGCGGGCTCGACGACGACACGCCGGGCTCCGCGGTGTCGCAGCGGCGGTGGATCAGCCGCTGGCCCGGCGGCCGCATGTTGCCCCAGGCATCGACCAGCGCGCGGAAGCCGAGGCGGCTGCCGCAGCGTAGCGCGAGTGCGGCCGCCACCTCGGCGGGCGTGCCACCCAGCGCGTGTGCGTCGACGAAGGGCCGCGGCAGCCCGAACGGGAAGTCGAAGCCGCCGAGCCACGGCCCCGGCTGCGCGAGCAGGGCCTCGAACGCCGCGAAATCGGGCAGCCCTGCGACACCGTGCAACACGAGCGTGTCGCCACGTCGCAAGCCGCGCGCCACGGTGATCGGCTTGCGGCGGCTGGGGGCCGAAGTGAAGTCCACGCCGAGCAGAGACGCGCCCGGTGGCATCGGCGGCAGCGGTTGCCGCAATCTGTCGCGCGCTGGCATCCATTCATTCTGCGTGAGCGCAGTTCGTCGCATCCCGCAATTTCCAGAACAGGAACTTGTGGGGCCGGCCACTACCATGCGTGCGCACGCCATGAGCAGATGTGGCTCTGCCACGTTGCGCATCCCCCTCGGGGGGCGGACGACGTATCTCGTCGTCCTGGGGGCGCTCTGGAGCGGAACGTGAAGACCACCGTCGGTGCCCTCATCCAGCCCGCGCTGCTCGACCAGCCTGGGCTGCCGCATCACCTGCGCGTGTACCGCACGGTGCACGAGGCCATCGCCAGCGGCACGCTGCCCGCGGGCAGCCGGCTGCCCTCCGCGCGGCGGCTGGCGATGGACTGGGGCGTCACTCGCGGCGCCGTCGACGCCGCCTTCGACCAGCTCTACCAGGAAGGCCTGGTGGTGCGCCGCGTGGGCGACGGCAGCTACGTCGCCTCGCCGCTGCCGGGCACGCTGCACCCACCGGGCGCGGCCAACCTGCAGCGGCCGCTGTCGCGTTCGGCGCAGCAGGTGCTGGAGCGCTTCTCGCCGTACATGGGGCGCGCCAGCAAGCTCGACCTGATGCGCGACATGATGCGGCCGCGCGCCCTCTTCCCGCGCACGCCGTACATCGACGACTTCCCGCTGCCGGCGTGGCGCCGCCTGATCGCCGACGCCTATGCCGACGAGCACCGCGACACGCTCTCCTACGGCGCCGCGGTGGGGCTCACGTCGCTGCGCCAGGCGGTGGCGCGGCACCTGAACCTGACGCGCGGCACGCCGTGCTCGGCCGAGCAGGTGATCATCGTCAACAGCCCGATGCAGGGCATCGAGCTGGTCAGCCGCGTGCTGCTCGAACCCGGCGACCAGGTGTGGGTGGAAGACCCCGGCTTCGCCAGCCTGCCGGCGCTGTTCCGCGTGCTGCACCAGGAGCCCGTGCCGGTGCCGCTGGACGACCGCGGCCTGGTGGTGGCCGAAGGCCGCCGCCGCGCCCCGCGCGCCGCTGCGGTGTACTTCCACCCGCTGGTGCAGTTCCCCACCGGGCAGCGCACCGATGCCGGCCGCCGCCGCGAGCTGATCGACTGGGCCGACGAGGCCGGCGCCTGGATCGTCGAGGCCAACTTCAACGACGAGCTGGCGCACGACCGCAGCGCCCCCGAGTGCCTGCGCCGGCTCGACCGCAACGAGCGCGTGCTGACGATGGGCACCTTCGAAGGCATCGTGTTTCCGTCGCTGCGCGTGGCCTACCTGGTGGTGCCCGAGCGGCTGCTGCCGGTGTTCGTGGCGATGCGCGGGCTGATGGGCGACCACACCAGCGTGGCCGTGCAGCACGCCACCGCGCGGCTGCTCGACGAAGGGCACCTGGCGCGGCGGCTGCGCGGGCTGCGGCAACGCGTGGCCGACCAGACCGCGCGGCTGGCCGGCTGGGTGTGCGAGCGGCTGCCCGCCTGGGTGCGCCTGGGACCCACCGACGGCGACGGCCACACCTGCCTGCACTTTCCGCCGGAAGTGCCCGACATGGACGTGGCCCGCGAGCTGCGCGCACGCGGCGTGTCGAGCTTCGCGTTGTCGTCCACGTGCATGCAGCCGTACGGGCTGAACGGGCTGGCGGTGTGCTACGGGCCGTTCGCGCCGGCCGACGTCGAACGCGCGATCGATGCGCTGGCGGACGTGCTGAAGCCCTACGACGCGGCGGCACGGCCGCGCGGCGTGCGGCTACAGTGCGCGCCATGAGCCCTGCCCCGAGCGCCAACCCCGTCCTCGTCGAAGCCCTGCGCGGCACGCACGTCGAGTCGTTCCATCGCGGCGCGTTCGCGGTGGTCGATGGGGACGGTGCGCTGGTGCACGCCGTCGGCGACATCGAGAGGCCGGTCTTCCCGCGCTCGGCGATCAAGGTGCTGCAGGCGCTGCCGCTGGTGGCCAGCGGCGCAGCCGATGCGCTGGGCCTTTCCGACGAGGAGCTGGCGCTGGCCTGTGCCTCGCACGGGGGCCAGCCGCTGCACGCCGACACTGCCGCGCGCATGCTGGCCAAGGCCGGCCTCACCGTCGACGCGCTGGAATGCGGCGCGCACTGGCCGTACCACGAGGCCAGCTCGCGTGCCCTGGCCGTCGCCGGTGCTCAGCCCAGCGCGCTGCACAACAACTGCTCGGGCAAGCACGCCGGCTTCGTGTGCCTGGGCTGCCACCTGAGCGGTGGCCGCGATGCCGCGGCCTACGTGCGCGGCTACGTGACGCCCGACCACCCGGTGATGCGCGAGGTCACCGCGGCGATCCAGGCTGCCACCGGCTGGAACCTCGCCCGCACCGCGCGCGGCACCGACGGCTGCTCGATCCCGACCTACGCCATCCCGCTGCGGCACCTGGCACAAGCCTTCGCCCGCGTGGCCACCGGCCGCGGGCTCTCCGACGACCACGCGCGCGCCGCACGGCGCTTGCGGGCGGCGGCCGCGAAGGCGCCCCGCCACGTGGCCGCCGATGGACGCTTCGACACCACCGTGATGTCGCTGCTGGGCGAACGGGTGTTCTGCAAGGTGGGCGCCGAGGGCGTCTACTGCGCCGCGCTGCCCGAGCAGGGGCTGGGCGTGGCGGTGAAGATGGACGACGGCAACACCGCGCGCGCCGCCGAGGTGGCGATGGCCGCGCTGATCGAGGCCCTGGTGCCGCTGGCCGACCACGAGCGCGGCCCCCTGGCCGCGTTGAGCGCGCTGGTGCTGAAGAACTGGCGCGGCCTCGAGGTGGGCCTGCTGCGCGCCGCGCCGCGGCTGCGCACGCCGGGGTTCGCGGCATGAAGGCCTCGGCCTTCCGGCTGTTCGTGCACGACCTGGCCGCCGCGCGGCAGTTCTACACGCAGCAGCTCGGCCTGCCGCTGCGGGCCGAGAACATCGCGCAGGGCTGGCTGGCGTTCGAGGTCGGCGGGCCGCAACTCGTGGTGGAGCGCGTGGACCCCGACGCACCGGAAGACGAGCAGGTGCTCGTGGGCCGCTTCACCGGCTTGTCGCTGGCGGTGGACGACATCCAGGCCGCCTGCGCCCGCATGCGCGCGGCCGGCGTGCACTTCAACGAGGCGCCGGAGCGGCAGGCGTGGGGCGGCTGGCTCGCGACTTTCGAGGATCCGGCGGGCAACTCGCTGCAGCTCGTGGAGCACCCGCGCTGAGGCGGCCGCAGGCGCCCCGCGCGGCGCCGATCAGCTCTCGCGCAGCAGCGGCTCGACCAATGCGCGCAGCGCCTCGCCGGTGAGCGGCCCCGCCACGCGGTGGCGCAGGCGGCCCTTGCGGTCGACCACCGCCGTCACCGGCAGCCCCGAGAACACCGCGTAGCCCTCGCGGGCCGTGCCGTCGGGGTCCATCAGCATCGGGAAGCTCACGGCCAGCTTGCGCGCGAACGGCACCGCCTTCTCGGCCTTCTCGCCGAGGTTCACGCCGACCATGGCCAAGCCCTGGTCGTGCAGGCGGCGGTACACGGCCTCGAACTCGGGCAACTCGGTGATGCAGGGGCCGCACCAGGTGGCCCAGAAGTTCACCACCAGCGCGCGGTGGCGGCGGGCGACGTCGGCGAGGTCGATCGGGCGGCCGTCGAGGTCGGGCAGCTTGGGCAGCGCCGCGGCATCGCTGGCCCGGGCACCGGCCGCGCCGGCCCACGCCGCCGCAGCCAGGCACAGCCGCCGGCGGCCGGAGGACCGGAGCGGCGCGCCGGAGCGCAAGGTCATGGGCATGCGGTCAGTGTAGCGGCGGGCCCGTCGCCGCGCAGCGGCCCCGCCCGTCCCCCCGCTGCGGCCTCGCCTATAGTGCGCCGCCCCACCCCCGCGCCATGGCCCTCAAGTCCACCATCTTCAAGGCCGCCCTGCAGCTGGCCGACATCGACCACCACTGCTACGGCGACCACGCGCTGACGCTCGCCCGCCACCCGAGCGAGACCGACGAGCGCATGATGGTGCGCGTGGCGGCCTGGGCGCTGCACGCGCATGCGGTGGACGCCGTGTGCAATGGCGACGGCACGCTGGCTTTCGGCGGCGGGCTCTCCGACCCCGAGCTGCCCGACCTCGCGCTGACCGACTACACCGGCCGCACGCGGCTGTGGATCGAGGTCGGCCAGCCCGACGACAAGACCCTGTCGCGTGCCGCCAGCCGCGCCGACGCGGTGGTGCTCTACGCCTACTCGTCCGCGGCCGACGTGTGGTGGCGCGGCGCCGAGGCCGCGCTGGCGCGGCAGCCCAAGCTGCAGGTGTGGCGCCTGCCGGCCGAGCAGACGCAGGCGCTGGCCGAACTCGCCGAACGCACGATGGCGCTGCAGGCCACGCTGCACGACAGCGTGCTGACGATCTCGAGCGACCGCGGCAGCGTCAGCCTGGAGCCGCAGCGCTGGAAGTAGCGCGGTCGGTTACGCCGCCGCGAGCTGCTGCGCCTTCATCACCTCGACGCGCACGGCCTCGGTCAGTTCGGCCTTCATGGCGGCGAACCCGGGCGTGGTCTTCACCGAGTAGTGGCGCGGGTGCGGCAGCGGCACCACGCGGTCGAGCTTGATGCGGCCGGGCCGTGCACTCATCACCACCACGCGGCCGCCCATGAACACGGCCTCGTCGATGTCGTGCGTGACGAACAGCACCGTCTTCTTCTGCTCTTCCCAGATGCCCAGCAGCAGCTCCTGCATCAGCTCGCGGGTCTGGTGGTCGAGCGCGCCGAAGGGCTCGTCCATCAGCAGCATGCGCGGGTCGTTGGCGAGCGCCCGCGCGATCGCCGTGCGCTGCTGCATGCCGCCCGAGAGCTGCTTGGGGTAGTGCCGCTCGAAGCCCTTCAGGCCCACCTTGACGAGGAAGCCGTGCGCGATGTCGAGCTGCTGCTCGCGCGGCAGCCCACGCTCGCGCAACCCGAAGCACACGTTGTCCAGCACGGTGAGCCACGGGAACAGCGTGTAGCTCTGGAACACCATGCCGCGGTCGGCGCCGGGGCCGTCGATGCGGCGGCCGTCGAGCAGCACCTCGCCGGCGGTCTGCCGGTCCAGCCCCGCCACGATGCGCAGCAGCGTGCTCTTGCCGCAGCCGCTGGGGCCGAGGATGGTGATGAAGTCGTTCTCGGCCACCGCGAGATCGGTGGCCTGCAACGCCAGCGTGGAGCCGCTGGCGGAAGCGAAGCGGCGCTCGACGCCGCGCACTTCGAGGATCGTGCCCATCGCAAGTGCTCCTTCAGCGGCCCAGCTGGGCCCAGGGGAACAGCCGCCGGTTGACGGTCTTGAACAGCAGGTCGCTGGCCAGCCCGATCAGCCCGATGACGATGATCCCGAAGATGATCTGGTCGGTGGCCAGCAGCGCCTGGCTGTCGGTGATCATGTGGCCGATGCCGCTGCTGGCGCCGATCAGCTCGGCCACGATCACGTAGGTCCAGGCCCAGCCCAGCACCATGCGCAACTGCTCGGCGATCTCCGGCGCGGCGCCGGGCACCAGCACGCGGCGGATCAGCGAGGCGTCCTTCACGCCCAGCGTGTAGGCCGCCTCCACCAGGTCGCGCCGCGTGTTGCCGACCGTCACGCTGATCATCAGCACCAGCGAGAAGAAGCTGCCGATGAAGATCACCGCCAGCTTCTGCGCCTCGCCGATGCCGGCCCACAGGATCAGCAGCGGGATGAAGGCCGACGCCGGCAGGTAGCGCGCGAAGCTGATGAACGGCTCGAAGAACGCCTCCACCGGCTTGTAGGCGCCCATCGCCACGCCCAGCGGCACCGCGAGCGCCGCGGCGATGACGAAGCCGCCGACGACACGGAACACCGTCATGCCGATGTCGTGCGCGAAGCCCATCTGCGTCAGCAGCACCCAGCCCGAGCGCAGCATCGACAGCGGGTCGGCGAGGAAGGTCTTCTGCACGAAGCCGCCGAAGGTGGCCAGGCTCCACACCGCGGCGAAGACGACGAAGAACGAGATGCCCAGCGCGACACGCGCGCCCGGGGTGACGGGCGTCAAAGGCTTCATGGGGGATCGGAGGCGACGGCGACCGCCGCCTCGGGTGGGTGGTTACTTGATGAAGCGGGTGTCGGCGAGCTTCGAGATGTCCGGGATCTGCTTGATGATCCCGATCTCCAGCAGCAAGTCGGCCGCCTCCTTGCTGAACGTGGCGTGCTCGCCGGCGAAGAACTTCGCGTTGGCCTCGCGGTCCTGCCAGCGCAGGTACTTCTGACTGGCCTCGAACTGCTCGGCGGTCTGCTTCACGTCGGCACCCATGATCTCGAAGCTCTTCTTCGGATCCTTCTTGATCATCTCCACGGCCTCGAAGTAGCTGTCGGCCAGCGCCTTGGCGGCCTTGGGGTTCTCGGCCAGGAACTTCGGCGTGCAGCCGAAGGTGTCCATCACCATCGGGTAGTCCAGCGTGGTGGCGATGATCTTGCCGGCCTCGGGCTTGGCGCGCACCGCACCCAGGTAGGGCTCGTAGGTCATCGCGGCGTCGATGCCGTCGGTGCCGGCGATCATCGCATTGGCCGCCGGCTGCGGGCCCATGTTCACCACCTTCACGTCCTTCACCGAGAGGCCGTTCTTCTTCAGGATCCACGCCAGGCCGAAGTAGCCGGCGGTGCCCGGCGCATCGGCGGCCACGGTCTTGCCCTTCAGGTCGGTGATCTTCGTGATGTTCGGCTTCACCACCATGCCGTCGGCGCCGTAGCTCTTGTCGAGCTGGAAGATCTGCGTGGTGGCCACGCCGTTGGCGTTCCACACCACCCAGGTCTCCACCGTGGTGGCGGCGCACTGGATGTCGCCCGAGGCGATGGCGAGGTGGCGGTCCTTCTGGGGGATCTTCTTGATCGAGACGTCGAGGCCGTTCTTCTTGAACAGGCCCGCCTCCTTGGCCAGGGTCAGCGGCGCGAAGCCGGTCCAGCCGGAGATGCCGATGCCGACCTTGGTCTCCTGCGCAGCCGCCGGCAGCGCGAGGGCCAGCGCCGCGGCAGTGGCGATGAAGGCGGGGGTGATCACGGGGGAACGCATGGGAGAGGCTCCTGGGTGGTGTGGAACGTTAGGGGAACCGGTGCGGTGCAGGACCCGCGGCCCCGCGGATCGTGCCGATGTGCACACCGCGGACGGGTGCGGCGAGGCGCGAATGTAACCATACGCTACACCCGTGACATGTGGGGCTAGCATCATCGCCGCCGAGATCTTCCAGGGGACGGACGACATGATCCGACGTGCTGCAGCGGCCTGCGCCGCGGCCTTGGTCTGCGCATGGGCAGCCGCCGAACCGATGCCGAGCGACCCGCTCGAGCAGCGCTGCTGGCAGACGCACACGCGCGAGCGCACGCAGGTGAACCTGCGCGAGCCGACCACCGTGGAGTTCAGCAACCTGCGCGACGGCTGGCGCGTGCGCTCGCCGTTCGTCGTGGAGTTCGCGGTGCGCGGCATGGGCGTGGTGCCGGCCGGCGTGAAGTTCGACGGCGGTGGGCACCACCACCTGCTCGTCAACCGCGACCTGCCGATGAACGTCGGCGCGCAGATCCCGTTCGACGACTCGCACCGCCACTTCGGCAAGGGCCAGACCGCCACCGTGCTCGACCTGCCGCCCGGCAAGCACCGCCTGCGGCTGCTCTTCGCCGACCACGAACACCGCCCCTACTTCGTGTACAGCCGCGAGATCACCGTGCAGGTGCTCGGGCCGCGCAGCAGCACGGCGCGGCCGAAGATCGACGCCGCCAACTTCGGCGCCACCTGCAAGGCCTGGTACGAGGACGAGACCAGCACGCCGGCGCCGCCCGAGCATCCGCTGCGGTTCCTGAACGTGCGTTCGGGCGAGACGCTGGTGAGCCCGTTCAACGTGCGCCTGGGCGTGGACACATTCGGCATCTGCGCGCCGGCGGCCAAGCCCGACAAGCCGCTGGACAAGGTCGGCCGCTTCATCGTCGAGATGGGCGAGGCCGGCGGCCGGGGCGCCGGGCAGGTGCACGACCTCGTCAACGGCGCGACGCAGCTCAACGTCTACGTGTCGCCGGGCGACTACCGCCTGCGGCTGCGCCTGGTCGACCCGCTGGGCCGCGACCTGCTGCCGCCGAACGAGGCCACCGTGCGGGTGGCGCGGCAGGAAGCGCTCTGACGCCAGCCGCAGCGTCGGCGTCACACCGGCACCCACAGCGCCGGCAAGGCCGGCAGCGAGCGGAACAGCCGCGACAGCTCGCCGCGATGAACCAGCGCCGCGGCCCGCTCGATGTCGGGCGCGAGGTAGCGGTCCTCCGGCATCGCCGGGCAGTCCTCTCGCAGCCGCGCATGCGCGGCCTCCAGCACCGGTGAGCTGGCCAGCGGGCGCAGGAACTCGATGCCCTGCGCCGACGCCAGCCACTCGATGGCCAGGATGTGCGCGACGTTGCCGATCATCGGCAGCAGCCGCCGCGCGGCGAACGTCGCCATCGACACGTGGTCTTCCTGGTTCGCGCTGGTGGGCAGCGAGTCGACGCTGGCGGGGTGCGCCATCGACTTGTTCTCGCTGGCCAGGCTGGCCGCGGTGACGTGCGCGATCATGAAGCCGCTGTTCAGCCCGGCGTTGGCGGTGAGGAACGGCGGCAGCCGCGACACGCTGCTGTCGATCAGCATCGCGATGCGGCGCTCGGCGATCGCGCCGACCTCGGCGATGGCGCAGGCCATCGCGTCGCAGGCCAGCGCCACCGGCTCGGCGTGGAAGTTGCCGCCGGAGATCATCGTGCCGCCGCCACCCTCGCCGGCGAACACCAGCGGGTTGTCGGTGACGGCGTTGGCCTCGCGCAGCAGCACCAGCGCGGCGTGGCGCAACTGGTCGAGGCAGGCGCCCACCACCTGCGGCTGGCAGCGCAGGCAGTACGGGTCCTGCACGCGGTCATCGCCTTCGAGGTGCGAGCGGCGGATCGCGCTGCCCTCGAGCAGTGCGCGGTAGTACTGCGCCACGTCGATCTGCCCGGGCTGGCCGCGCAGCGCGTGGATGCGCGGGTCGAACGGGCCGTCGCTGCCGCGCGCGGCGTCCACCGTCAGCGCGCCGATCACCAGCGCCGACTCCAGCACCGGCTCGAAGCTGAAGAGTGCATGCAGCGCGATCGCGGTGGAGGTCTGCGTGCCGTTGATCAGCGCCAGGCCTTCCTTGGCCTGCAGCACCAGCGGCGCGATGCCGTGCTCGCGCAGCACCTCGGCGGCCGGCCGCCGCCGACCCTCGGGGTCCATGAACCCGCCTTCGCCCATCAGCGCCAGCGTCATGTGCGACAGCGGCGCCAGGTCGCCCGACGCACCCACCGAGCCCTGGCTGGGCACGTGCGGCACGAGGCCGGCATCGTGCACCGCCACCAGCGTGTCGATGACCTCTCGGCGCACGCCCGAGCAGCCGCGCGCGAGGCTCGCCGCCTTCAGCGCCAGCATCAGCCGCAACACCGGCGCCGGCAGCGGCTCGCCCACGCCGACGCTGTGCGAGCGGATCAGGTTGCGCTGCAGCGTGGCCAGGTCCTCGGCGCTGATGCGCGTGGAAGCCAGCTTGCCGAAGCCGGTGTTGACGCCGTAGACCGGCGCGTCGCCGGCCGCGGCCGCCTGCACCAGCGCGGCGCTGGCCTGCACCGCCGGCCACGCGGACACATCGATCGAGAGGCGCTGCCCGCCCTGGTGGATGGCGAGCAGCTGTTCGAGCGAGATCTGCCCGGGGACGATGCGCATCACGCGCCCACCCCCGGCAGCATCGGCAGGTTTAAACCCTGCTCCTGCGCGCAGGCCACCGCGATGTCGTAGCCCGCGTCGGCGTGGCGCATCACGCCGGTGCCAGGGTCGTTCCACAGCACGCGCTCGATGCGCTTCGCGGCGGCGTCGGTGCCGTCGCAGACGATCACCACGCCGCTGTGCTGCGAGTAGCCCATGCCGACGCCGCCGCCGTGATGCAAGCTGACCCAGGTGGCGCCGCCCGCGGTGTTCAGCAGCGCGTTCAGCAGCGGCCAGTCGCTCACCGCGTCGCTGCCATCGCGCATGCTCTCGGTCTCGCGGTTCGGGCTGGCCACACTGCCGCTGTCGAGGTGGTCGCGGCCGATGACGATGGGCGCCTTCAGCTCGCCGTTCTTCACCATCTCGTTGAAGGCCAGGCCGGCGCGGTGCCGCTCGCCCAGGCCGATCCAGCAGATGCGCGCCGGCAGCCCCTGGAACGCGATCCTTTCGCCGGCCATGTCCAGCCAGCGGTGCAGGTGCTTGTCCTCGGGGAACAGCTCCTTCATCTTCGCGTCGGTCTTGCGGATGTCTTCCGGGTCGCCCGAGAGCGCCACCCAGCGGAACGGGCCCTTGCCGCGGCAGAACAGCGGTCGGATGTACGCGGGCACGAAGCCGGGGAAGTCGAAGGCGATCTTCACGCCTTCGTCGAACGCGACCTGCCGGATGTTGTTGCCGTAGTCGACGGTGGGGATGCCCATCTGCTGGAAGCGCAGCATGCCGCGCACATGCTCGGCGCAGCCGGCGGCGGCCGCAGCCCGCAGTTCGGCATGGCGCGTCGGGTCGGCCGCCGCGATGCGCCACTGCTCCACCGTCCACCCCGGAGGCAGGTAGCCGTTGAGCAGGTCGTGCGCGCTGGTCTGGTCGGTCACCAGGTCGGGGCGCGGCGCCTCGCCACGCGCACAGGCCTCGGCCAGCGCCGGCACGATGCGCGCGGCATTGCCCAGCAGCCCGATGGAGACGGCGCGGCCTTCGGCGGTGTAGCGGCGGATGCGCGCCAGGGCGTCGTCGAGGTCGGCGGCCTGCTCGTCGAGGTAGCGGCTGCGCAGCCGGAAGTCGATGCGGCTCTGCTGGCACTCGATGTTCAGCGAGCAGAAGCCCGCGAAGCTTGCCGCCAGCGGCTGCGCGCCGCCCATGCCGCCCAGGCCCGCGGTGAGGATCCAGCGGCCCTTGGCATCACCACCGAAATGCTGGCGCGCCGCCTCGACGAAGGTCTCGTAGGTGCCCTGCACGATGCCCTGGCTGCCGATGTAGATCCAGCTGCCGGCCGTCATCTGGCCGTACATCATCAAGCCCTTGCGGTCGAGCTCGTGGAAGTGCTCCCAGGTGGCCCACTTGGGCACCAGGTTGGAGTTGGCGATCAGCACCCGCGGCGCGTCTTCGTGCGTGCGGAACACGCCCACCGGCTTGCCGCTCTGCACCAGCAGCGACTCGTCGGCCTTCAGCTCGCGCAGCGACTTCAGGATGGCCTCGTAGCAGTCCCAGTTGCGCGCGGCCTTGCCGATGCCGCCGTAGACCACCAGCGCGTCGGGGTTCTCGGCCACCTCGGGGTCGAGGTTGTTCTGCAGCATGCGGTAGGCGGCCTCGATCAGCCAGTTGGCGCACGACAGCTCGGTGCCGCGCGGGGCGCGGACGGGGCGGGGTTGCGCGACGTGGTGCAGGGGGGACAGGTCGGCCATGGGGGGTCTCCGGTAGCGGTTCGGGGCGGGCGGTGCCTCGATCAGGGTTGCACTCTACTTGTCTAGACAAGTTTAGACAAGTACCATCCCTCTCATGGTTTCCCCCGAGTCGCCCACCGCGGATGCTGCAGCCCTGGCACCCTATGCCCGCGTGAAGGCCCACCTGAAGGAAGGTCTCGCGTCGGGCCGCTGGCCGCCGGGCACGCTGATGCCGTCGGAGGCCGAGCTGGTCGCGCAGTTCGCGGTGAGCCGCATGACGGTGAACCGCGCGCTGCGCGAGCTGCAGTCCGAAGGCCTGGTGCAGCGCACGCAGGGCGTGGGCACGTTCGCCGCGCCGCTGCACCGCGTGTCGTCCACGCTCACGCTGCAGGACGTGCACGACGAGATCGTCGCGCGCGGCCACCGCCACGAGGCCACCGTGCACCGGCTGCGCGCCGAGCCGGCGCGCGGCGCACTGGCCGCGCAGCTCGGGCTGGCGGAAGGCGCCACCGTCTTCCACAGCCTCATCGTGCACCACGAGAACGGCGTGCCGCTGCAGTGCGAGGACCGATACGTGAACCCGGCCTGCGCACCCGACTACCTGGCGCAGGACTACACGCGCATCACGCCCACCCACCACCTGTTCCAGGTCACCGCGCTGTGGCGCGCGCAGTATTCGATCGAGGCCGCGCGGGCGACGAAGGAGGAAGCCGCGCTGCTGCGCATCCCGGTCGACGAGCCCTGTCTCGTGGTCGTGCGCCGCACCTTCACGCGCGACGCCGTCATCACGCTGGCCCGGCTGGTGCACCCCGGCAGCCGGCACGTCATCGAAGGGCAGTTCAATCCATGAGCATGCAGGGCCGCTCCCAAGTGCTCATTCCGAAGTGCGCAGCACGAAGGGTTACCCAATGAATCTGGTCCGCCTGGCCGACATCACCCCGACGCCGTGGCGCAACGGCGGCGGCACGACGCGCGAGCTGCTCGCATGGCCGCGCGCCGCGGACTGGCTCCTGCGCGTCAGCGTGGCCCGCATCGGCGCCGACGGCCCGTTCTCGCCCTTCCCCGGCGTGCAGCGCTGGTTCACCGTGCTCGGCGGCGCCG
Source organism: Rubrivivax sp. (assembly GCA_016789955.1). Taxonomy (GTDB): domain Bacteria; phylum Pseudomonadota; class Gammaproteobacteria; order Burkholderiales; family Burkholderiaceae_C; genus Rubrivivax. Next base: position 47,293 of record JAEUPB010000073.1, read on the forward strand.
GCGTGCGCCTGACCCATGGCGACGCCGTGCGCGAGCTGCGCCCGGGCGACGAGCCCTGGGGCTTCGACGGCGCCGACGCCCCCGGCTGCACGCTGGTCGACGGGCCCACCGACGACCTGAACCTGATGTCGCGCCCCGACGCCGGCCCCGCGGCGATGGTGCCGCTGCGGCCGGGCGCCGCGCCGGCGTCGGCGTCGGCCTCGCGCTGGCTGGGCGTCTACACCACCGCGCCGCTGACGCTGCGCGCCGCCGGCACCACGCTGGACATCCCCGCCCATTGCCTGGCCTGGACCGACGCGCGCGGCACCGACGCCTGGCACGCCGACACCGCCCCGGGCACGCGCGCCTGGTGGCTCACGCTCGACCGGGACGGAGGCTGATTCGATGCGCCTGCTGCGCCATGCCCGCCTGGCCACGATGCACGGCCCCGAGCCCTGGGGCTGGGTCGACCGCGGCGCGCTGCTCGTCGACGGCGACCGCCTGCATTGGGTGGGCGCCGAGGCCGACCTGCCTGCCGCCATCGCCGCGCTGCCGGCCGTCCGGCGCATCACCGACGAGATCGACCTGCACGGCGCGCTGGTCACGCCCGGCCTCGTCGACTGCCACACCCACCTCGTCTACGGTGGCGACCGCGCGGCCGAGTTCGAGCTGCGCCTGCAGGGTGCCAGCTACGAGGCGATCGCGCGCGCCGGCGGCGGCATCCGCTCGACCGTGGCGGCCACGCGCGCCGCCAGCGACGACGCGCTGTTCGAGGCGGCCGCCGCGCGGGCCCGTGCGCTGATGGCCGAAGGCGTGACGACGCTCGAGATCAAGTCTGGCTACGGCCTCTCGGAAGCGCACGAGGCGCGCTGCCTGGCGGTGGCGCGTCGCATCGGCCGCGAGCTGCCGCTGACGGTGCGCACCACCTCGCTGGGCGCGCACGCGCTGCCGCCGGAGTTCGAAGGCCGCGCCGACGACTACATCGACGCTGTCTGCGCCTGGCTGCCCGGGCAGCAGGCGGCCGGGCTCGTCGACGCCGTCGACGCGTTCTGCGAGGGCATCGGCTTCAGCCCGGTGCAGACCGAGCGCGTCTTCGCTGCCGCGCGCGCGCTCGGGCTGCCGGTGAAGCTGCATGCCGAGCAGCTCTCGAACCTCGAGGGCGCCGCGCTCGCCGCCCGGCATCGCGCGCTGAGCTGCGACCACCTCGAGCACCTGTCGGCCGCCGGCATCGCGGCGATGCGCGGGGCCGGCACCGTGGCCGTGCTGCTGCCCGGCGCCTACTACTTCCTGCGAGATTCGACGCTGCCGCCGGTGGCCGCGCTGCGCGAGGCCGGCGTGCCCATCGCCCTGGCCACCGACCACAACCCCGGCTCGTCGCCCGCGCACTCGCTGCTGTTGATGCTCAGCATGGCCTGCACGCTGTTCCGCCTGACGCCCGAGGAGGCCTTCGCCGGCATCACGCGGAACGGCGCGCGCGCGCTCGGGCTCCCGGACCGCGGTACGCTCGCGGCCGGGCAGCGCGCCGATCTCGTGGTCTGGGACGCCGAGCACCCGCGCGAACTGGCCTACCGGTTCGGACACAACCCCTGCCGCCGCGTCCACGCCGGCGGCGTCGAGCGAGATCGATGACGGCCCTGCCCCCTTCCGAGGTCTACACGCTGCACGCCGGCACCGCACCGCTGGTGGTGAGCTGCCCGCACGTGGGCACCTTCCTTCCCGACGACTTGCGCCGCCGCCTCGTCGACCGCGCGGCGGCCGTCGAAGACACCGACTGGTACATCGACCGGCTCTACGGCTTCGTCACCGGCCTGGGCGCGAGCCTGCTGGTGCCGCGCGCCAGCCGCTACGTGATCGACCTGAACCGCCCGCGCGAGAACGCGCCGATGTACGCCGGCCAGAACAACACCGAGCTCGTGCCGACCCACTTCTTCACCGGCGATCCGCTGTACCACCGCGGCCAGGCGCCCGGCGCGGCCGAGGTGGCCGAGCGCGTGCACCGCTGGTGGCAGCCCTACCACGACGCGCTGGCCGCCGAGGTGGCGCGGCTGCGCGCGCTGCACGGCCACGTGGTGCTGTTCGACGCGCACAGCATCCGCAGCGAGCTGCCGTGGCTGTTCCCCGGCACGCTGCCGCATCTCAACCTGGGCACGGCCGGCGGCACGAGCTGCGCGCCGGCGCTGCAGCAGCGGCTCGAGCGCGTGCTGGCCGCGCAGGACCGCTACGAGGTGGCCGTGAACGGACGCTTCAAGGGCGGGCACATCACGCGCGCCTACGGCGACCCGGCGCGCGGCGTGCATGCGGTGCAGCTCGAGATGGCCTGGCGCACCTACATGGACGATGCGCTGCCGCCACGCTGGAATGCCGCCACCGCGGCCGAGGTCACGCCGCTGCTGCGTGAGCTGATGCAGACGATGATCGACTGGCGGCCCGAGCCGGCCAACCCCGCGGAGCCGGTGCGCCATGGCTGAGACGGGCGAGCTGCTGTGGGCCCCGCGCGCCTGGGTCGGCGGGCGCTGGCGCGAACGCGTCGTGCTCGAGATCGCCGCGCGGCCGTCGCCCGACGGGCTGCGCCCGGTGGGCCAGCCGTCCTACTGGCGCGCGATCACGCCCGACCAGCCCTGCCCCGCGCAGGCCACGCCGCTCGCCGGCCCGGTGCTGCCGGGCCTGGTGGACGCGCACAGCCACGCCTTCCAGCGTGCGTTCGTCGGCCATGCCGAGACGCTGGTGGGCGCGCACGACGACTTCTGGTCGTGGCGCGACCGCATGTACGGCGTGGCGCTGAAGATCAACGTCGAGCAGCTGCGCGCGGTCGCGGCACACGTCTATGCCGAGCTGCTGGCGGGTGGCTACACGCAGGTGTGCGAGTTCCACTACCTGCAGCACGCGCCCAACGGCACGCCGTACGCCGACCCGGCCACGCTGGCGTGGGCGGTGGCCGACGGTGCGCAGGACGCCGGCATCGGCCTGACGATGCTGCCGGTGGTCTACGAGCGCGCCGGCTTCGAGGCGCCGGCGCTGCGGCCCGACCAGCGCCGCTTCGCCACCACGGCGGCATCGGTGCTGGCGCTGCAGCGCGACCTCGCGGCGAGCCGCCGGCCGATGCTCGAGGCCGGCGTGGCGATCCACTCGCTGCGCGCCGCACGGCCCGAGTCGATCACCGCGATCGCCCGCGGCGCCACCGGCGGCCCCGTGCACATCCACATCGCCGAGCAGACGGCCGAGGTCGAGGACTGCCTGTCCACGAACGGCCTGCGCCCGATCGACTGGCTGAACCGCCACGTGAGGCTCGACGCCCGCTGGCACCTCGTGCACGCCACGCACACCGTGCCCGCCGAGATCGACGCCGTGGCGCGCACCGGTGCCGGCGTGGTGCTGTGCCCGGGCACCGAGGCCAACCTCGGCGACGGCCTGGCCGACCTGCCCGGCTGGCTGCAGGCCGGCGTGCCCTTGACCATCGGCTCCGACAGCCAGGTGGTGCGCGAGTGGCCCGAGGAACTGCGCTGGCTGGAGTACGGCCAGCGCCTCGGCCTGCGCCGCCGCAACGTGGCCGCCAACCCGGCCGGCGGACAGAGCGCCACCGCGGCACGCCTTTTCGACGCGATGCTCGCCGGCAGCCCCGCCGCCGCCGGGCTGCCGCGCTGGGGCCTGGTGCCCGGCGCGCGCGCCGACCTGCTGGTGCTCAACCGCCAGGACCCGGCGCTGCAGGGAGTGCCCGACCACAAGCTGCTCGACGCGCTGGTGTTCGCCGCGCCGGCACGGCCGTTCCGCGACGTGATGGTGGCCGGCCGCTGGCGCGTGCGCTCGAACCACCACCTCGACGAGGAGCGGCTCACGGCGCGCTTCGTCGACGCGATGCGCGAGCTGCAGTAGCGTCCCCGGACGAGCCCCGGCCCCGAAGCGCCCGGGTCAGGTTTTCGCCGCCAGCCCGAGCCGATCGATCACTGCCTTCTCGCGCGCGTACTGCTCGCGCAGGAAGCGGCCGTAGTCGTCGCTGTTCAGGTAGATCACCGTCTGGTCGTACTTGTCGAAGGTGGCCAGCACGGCGGGGTCTTCGAGCGTCGACTTGAAGGCGTCGTGCAGCCGCTTCGTGATGGCTGCATCCATCCCGCGCGGGCCGCCGATGCCGAACGGCGAATCGGCCAGCGTCTCGTAGCCGAGCTCCTGCAGCGTCGGCACGTTCGGCCAGCGCTTGGTGCGCCTGGAGCCGTAGGTGGCCAGCAGCCGCGCGGTGCCGGCGTCCACGTGCGGCGCCCAGCCGGTGGAGTCGCTGTGCGCCATCGTGTGGCCGCCCAGCAGCGACTGCATGCCGTCGGCGAAGCCCTTGAACGGCACGTGCTGCAGCTTGATGCCTGCGCGCGACGCGAACTCCTCCACCGCCAGGTGGGGTGTGGTGCCGATGCCGGGCGAGCCGTAGGTGAACTTCTCGGGGTTGGCCTTGGCGTAGGCCACCAGCTCGGCCACCGACTTGACCGGCGAATCGGCCTTCACGACCAGCCCGAAGGTGTAGCCCGTGAGGCAGGCGACGAAGGTGAAGTCCTTCAACGGGTCGAACTGCATCTTCTGCATGTGCGGCAGCCGCACGATGCCGATCGTCAGCTGCGACAGCGTGTAGCCGTCGGGCCGCGCCTGCACCAGCTCGTTGGGGCCGAGCATGCCGCTGGCGCCGGGCTTGTTCTCCACGACGAACGTGGCGCCCAGCGCCTTGCCGGCGCTTTCGCCGAGGGCGCGCATCACCGCGTCGGTGGCGCCGCCGGCAGGCCACGGGCAGATCAGGCGAATCGGCCGCGCCGGCCAGGCCGCCTGCGCGAGGCCCAGGCGCGGCGCGCCGAGCACGGCGGCGCCGAGCGCGGCCTGGGTGAGACGGCGGCGGGTCAGGTCGGTCACGGGCAGGCTCCGGTCAGGAACGGGTGGCGGGCGAATCTAGTCGAGCCGTCGCCAGCGCGCGATGAGGGAAAGCGTGCGCGTGCCGGATTGGCAAGCGTCCAGAGTTCGACGCGGCGCCGCGCAGCATGCAACTTCTCCTCGAAGACGCGGCACCCAAGTCCATCGCGTGCTCCGGCTTGACCCGCGTCAAGGCCCCCCGCAGCGCGCAACCCTAGATTGGCTGCGGAAATGTCCGAAGACCCGATGGCTGCTTCTACCGACGATCTGCTCCGCCGCCTGCGCGGGTTCCAGGGGGCCTCAGGCCGCCGGCCGCGGCCGCGCCTGCACGAACTGCTCGACGGCACCCGACACGCGTCGGCCCTGTTCATCGGCTGCTCAGACCTGCGCGTGGTGCCGCACCTGCTCACCGGCACCGGGCCGGGCGAACTGCTGGTGCTGCGCAACATCGGCGCACTGGTGCCGCGCTGCGGCTGCACCGAGGGCGACGTGCACGCCACCGCCGCCACGCTGGAGTACGCGCTCGTCGCGCAGCAGGCGCGCCACATCGTCGTGTGCGGCCACAGCCGCTGCGGGGCGATGCGCTCGCTGTACGGCGGCGTGCCGGCCGGCGCGCCGCACCTGGCCGCCTGGCTGGACCTCGCCCGCGAGGCCGTGCTGCCCGCGCCGCCCGACGCGCAGGTGCTGCGCCGCACCGAGGAACGCAGCGTGGTGCTGCAGCTCGTGCGGCTGATGGAGTACCCGCTGGTGCGTGAACGCGTGCAGGCGGGCGAACTGGCGCTGCACGGCTGGCACTACGACGTCGACGACGGCGAAGTGCGCGTGTACGACGCCGAGTCCGGCGAGTTCGTGCCGGCGTCGCGGGCCGACCCGGAACCGGCCGCGGCCTATGCGCGCCGCCCGGGCGCGCACAAGCCGGCCGCGGCGGCCTGGTCGAGCTGAGAAGCTTCCGGACGGACGGGTTCAACCGAACGGAGTCCCACCATGTACAGCCACCTCCTCGTCCCCATCGACGGCAGCCCGCTGTCGCAGCACGCGATCGACAGCGCCATCGGCCTGGCGCAGAAGCTGCAGGCTCGCATCACCGCGTTCGTCGCCGAACCGCCACCGCCGACGCCGCAGCCCGGCTACGGTGCCGCCGGCTACCTGCGGCGCGTGGAAGCGCACGAGCGCGAGACCGACCACCACGCCAGCCACCTGCTGCAGGACTTCGAGCGCCGCGCCAAGGAGGCCGGCGTCGCCTTCGAGGGCTGCACCACGCACACCGGCGCCATCGTGGAGACCATCGTCACCGTGGCCGCGGAGCGCCACTGCGACCTGATCGTCATGGCCACGCACGTGCACGGCTGGTTCGCCGAGGTGCTGGGCACGTCCAATACCAAGGGCGTGATGGCGCGAACGAAGGTGCCCTTGCTCGTGCTGCACTGAGCGCGGCACGCCGGGGCGCGAGCCTCTGGTGAATTCGGCGGGCCCGGCGTCGTGCCGGGCCTCGTGTCACAGGACCTTCGAGAACTGCGCCGTGCTGCCGCCGCGCGCGAGGTAGGCGTCGAACACCATCGCCACCACGCGGATGAAGTACCAGCCCAGCGGCGTCACGCCCACCGAGCGCGGGCCGAGTTCGACGAGACCCTGCTCCTGCAGCACCTGCAGCCGCTCGAACTCCGGCGCGAAGTCGCCCGGCAGCGAGATGCCCAGCGCGCGCTCGGCGGCGTCGAAGTCGATGTGGCCCTGGCACATCAGCCACATGATCAGCTGGCGGCGCACGCGGTCGTCGGCCGTCGCGGCCATGCCGCGCACCACCGGCAGCCGGCCGTCGGCGAGCAGCGCGTCGTACTGCTCCACGGTCTTGGCGTTCTGCGCGTAGCAGCCGCCCACGTGCGAGATCGCCGAGACGCCCAGCGCGATCAGGTCGCCGTCGGGCTGCGTGCTGTAGCCCTGGAAGTTGCGGCGCAGGCGCCCCTCGCGCTTGGCCACCGCCAGCTCGTCGTTCTCGAGCGCGAAATGGTCCATGCCGATGTGCGTGTAGCCCTGCTCCCGGAAGGCGGTGATGGCCGAGGCGAGCATCTGCGCGCGGTCGGCCGCGGCCGGCAGCTCGATGGCGTGGATGCGCCGCTGCGGCTTGAAGCGCTCGGGCAGGTGCGCGTAGGCGTACAGCGCGATGCGGTCGGGCCGCAGCGTGGACACCTGCGCCAGCGTGCGCGCGAACGAGGCCGGCGTCTGCTTCGGCAGGCCGTAGATCAGGTCGACGTTGATCGACGCGAAGCCGAGCCGGCGCGCGTCCTCCATCAGCGCCTGCACCTGCTCGTAGGGCTGCACGCGGTGCACGGCCTGCTGCACGTCGGGGTCGAAGTCCTGCACGCCGAAGCTCAGCCGGTTGAAGCCGATCGCGCGCAGGTGCGCGAGGCGCTCGGCGGTGACGGTGCGCGGGTCGACCTCGATCGACACCTCCGCCGCGTCGGCCAGCACGTAGTGCGACAGCAGCATCTGCATCACCCGCGAGAGCTCGTCGTCGGAGAGGAAGGTCGGCGAGCCGCCGCCCAGGTGCAGCTGCTGCACGACCGCGTTCGGTTCGATCAGCGCCGCGGTCATCCCGATCTCGCGCGAGAGCGATTGCAGGTACGGCAGCGCGCGCTCGTGGTGCTTGGTGATGACCTTGTTGCAGGCGCAGTAGTAGCAGAGCTGCTCGCAGAACGGGATGTGCACGTACAGCGACAGCGGCGGCACCTCGCCGGCCTCGGCCTGGCGGCGCCGCTCCGACAGCGCCTCGGCCAAGTGCGCCGGGCTGAAGTGGTCGGCGAAGCGGTCGGCGGTGGGGTACGACGTGTAGCGCGGGCCGGGACGGTCGTGGCGGCGGATCAGCGGCTCGGGCAGGGCGACGGCGGCATCGGTCATGGCAGGCAGAACCCTCAGGCCTTCTCGATCGGATCGCCGAGACCGAACGGTGCCGGCGTGATGCGCAGGATGGTGGCGAACAGCTGCTCGTACGGCGCGTCGGCGCGGCCCCCTGCGAGCGGGTCGCGTTGCGCGAGGAAGGCGCGGTCGAGCACGCGCCAGTCGTCCTCGCCGAACACGCGCTCGGCCAGCGGCAGCACCTCGGTCTCCTCGGTGCGCATGTGCCGCAGGTAGAACTCGAGGTATCGCGTCAGCGCCGTCTCGAACGCCGTGCGGCGCGTCTCGCCCAGCAGCTCCCACGCGGTGAGCTTGTGCTGCAGCTCGCGGATCAGGCTCTCGCCGCGGCCGTGGTCGCGGTCGAGCGCATCGAGCACGTCATTGGCCTCGTGGGTGATCTCGCGCAGCCGCGGAAAGAGCATCGTCGTCTCCTTCACGTGGTGCAGCCGTTCGGGGAACTCGTCGACGTAGAACATCATCGCGCGCAGCACGCGGAAGTCGGGCTCGCGGTTGTGATGGCGCGAGTCGCGCACGAGCAGCTGCAGCGTGCGCAGCACCGAGGCGAGGGCCTCGTGCTCGTGGCGGATGATCTGCAGGGCAAGCGGCGTGGGCATGGGCAGGGCGTGTGCCGGCCAGATCCGGCGTCGTCGGCATCTTCCCGGGGGGGCCGCCGCAGGGCCTTGCGCTGCGTCAAGATCGCCGGACTTCCGCCACCGCACAAACCCGCATGCAGATCGGATTCCTCGGCGCGGCCGACACCGTCACCGGCTCCAAGCACCTCGTCCACCTGGCCGGCCAGCGGCTGCTGCTCGATTGCGGGCTGTACCAGGGCTACAAGGTCTACCGCGAGCGCAACTGGGCGCCGCCTTCGCCCGAGCTGATGGCCGCCGACGCCGTGGTGCTGAGCCACGCGCACCTGGACCACAGCGGCTGGCTGCCGGTGCTGGCGCGGCACGGTTGGAGCGGGCCGGTGTACGCCAGCCCGGCCACCATCGAGCTGGCGCAGGTGCTGCTGATGGACAGTGCCCACCTGCAGGAGGAGGACGCGCGGCGGGCCAACCGCTACGGCTACTCGAAGCACGAGAAGGCGCTGCCGCTGTACACCCGCGCCGACGCGCAGCGTGCGCTGGCCCGGCTGGTGCCGCTGGTGCCCGGCCGCACGCAGAAGCTGGGGCGCGTGCGGCTCACGCTCTCGCCGGTGGGGCACCTGCTGGGCGCCTGCGCGGCGCACCTGGCTTCGGGCGAGGAGAGCCTGCTCTACTCCGGCGACGTGGGCCGCAGCGACGACCTGCTGATGCCGCCCCCGGCGCGCCCGCCAGCGGCCGACGTGGTGATCGTCGAGTCGACCTACGGCAACCGGCGCCACCCGCGCGACGACCCCGCCGCGATGCTCGCCGAGATCGTGCGCCGCACCGTGCAGCGCGGCGGCTCGGTGCTGATGCCGGCCTTCGCGGTGGGCCGCGCGCAGCAGCTGCTGCTGGTGCTGCAGCGGCTGCGCCGCAGCGGCGAGATCCCGCGCGAGGTGCCGATCTTCGTCGACAGCCCGATGGCCGAGCAGGCCACCGCGCTGTACCGCCGCCACGGCGACCTGCTGCGCGTGCCGCAGGCCGAGGTGAAGCACCTCACCGAGGGCGTGCGGATGGTGCAGACGGTGCAGCAGTCGATGGCGCTGGCGCGCTCGCGCTACCCGTCGATCATCATCTCGGCCAGCGGCATGGCCACCGGCGGCCGGGTGCTGCATCACCTGGCGGCGCGCGCGCCCGACCCGCGCAACCACCTCGTGTTCCCCGGCTTCCAGGCGGGCGGCAGCCGTGGCGCCCGCATCGTGGCCGGGGAGCCCGAGGTGAAGATCCACGGCGAGGCGGTGCCGGTGCGCGCCCAGGTCAGCCAGCTCGAGGTGTTCTCGGGCCATGCCGATGGCGACGAACTCGTGCAGTGGCTGCGCGGCCTGCCGCGCACGCCCTCCGCGGCCTGGGTGGTGCACGGCGAAGCCGCCGCCGCCGACACGCTGCGGCTGCGGCTGCGCGACGAACTCGGCTGGCCGGTGCGCGTGCCGCAGGCCGGTGCGTGGGTCACCGTGTGAGCGGGCGATGACCGACTGGGCACGCGTCCCCACCGAGGAGATGGTGGCCGGCCTCGTCACCGCGCTGGGCGCGGGGCTGCTGATCGGGGTGGACCGCGAGCGCCGCAAGGGCCGCGGGCCGGCGCGGGCGGCAGCCGGCCTGCGCAGCTTCACACTGGCAGCGCTGGCCGGCGCGCTGGCCGCGTCGATCGACGTGCCGGGGCTGGTGGTGGTGGGTGCGGTGGCGGTGGCGGCGCTGGCCGCGCTGGCCTACCGGCACAGCCTGCGCGGGGCGACGGCGCGCGAGGGTGCCGGGAGCGGCGCGGGTGGGGCCATCGACCCCGGCGTCACCACCGAACTGGCGCTGGTCGTCACCTACCTGATCGGCGTGCTGTCGGCGCGGCTGCCGGCGCTCGGCGCCGGGGCGGCGGTGGTCGTGGCGATGCTGCTGGCCGGCCGCGAGCGGCTGCACCACTTCGCCACCGAGCTGCTCACCGCGCAGGAGTGGCACGACGCGCTGCTGCTGGCCGCGGTGGTGATGGTGCTGCTGCCGCTGGCGCCGGCCGAGCCGCTGGCGTGGCTGGGCGGCGCGAGCCCGCGGCGGCTGGCGATGCTGCTGGTGCTGATCCTCGCGCTGCAGGCCACCGGCCACGCGGCGCGGCGGGCGTTCGGGGCGCGCAGCGGCTTGGCGCTCGCCGGTGCCTGCTCGGGCTTCGTGTCGAGCACGGCGACCATCGCCGCGATGGGCGCGCGTGCGCGGGCCGAACCAGCGCTGGCGCGCGCCTGCCTGGCCGGCGCGCTGATGTCCACCGCCGCCACCTGGGTGCAGGCGCTGCTGATCGTGCTGGCGCTCGCACCGGCGTCGCTGGCAGGCATCGCGGCCCCGGCGGCGGCGGGCCTGGCCGTGGCGGTGGCCAGCGGCGCCTGGGCCTGGCGCGGGGCGCCGGTGGCCGCCGGCGACGGCACCGGTGCAGCCCCGCCCGCGCCGCTGCGGCTGCGCGAAGCCGCCCTGGTGGCGCTGCTGCTGGCTACGGTGAGTGCCGCCCTGGCCTGGGCACATCGGCTGCTCGGCGAACCCGCGGCGCTGGCCGGCGCGGCGCTGGCCGCGCTGGCCGATGCGCACGCGCCGATCGCCGCGCTGGCTGCGCTGCAGGCCGGCGGCCGGATCGAGGCCTCCGTGCTGCTGGCCGGCCTCCTGGTGGCCATCGGATCAAACTCGGTCACGCGCACCGTCACGGCCTTCGTGGCCGGTGGACGGGGTTTCGCGGTGCCGGTGGCGGCGTCGCTGGTGGTTGCGGCGGCCGCGGCGGCCGCCGTGGGGATCCTGCTGAGCTGATATCGCCGCTCGTACCCGTGTCTCGCGGTGATTTCTCCGCGGCTGTCACCGTCTGTTTACAAAGACGTCACGCAGCGTTGCACGCTGCGAATGTTGCGTCGTGAGCAGTTGGCTGGCCCCCGCCACAGTGGAGCCCAGACACAGCAACCCCGCAGCACAGCACCATGGCACCCGACACCTTCCGCACCGACTCGAACGCCGCTGACCGCATCGCCGCCGAACTGAAGCTGATCGAGCGGCTCGTGCCGGTCACGCGTCGCACGGTGCATGCGGGTGACGTGCTGTACCGCGCCGGCCAGCCGTTCGCCACGATCTACATCGTGAATACCGGCTTGTGCAAGATCGTGCAGACCGCCGCCGACGGACGCGAGCAGGTCACCGGCGTGCACTTCCGCGGCGACTGGCTGGGCTTCGACGGCCTGGCCGATGCGCGCTACACCTGCGAGGCGGTGGCGATGGACACCGGCGACCTGTGGTGCGTGCCCTACGCGGCGCTGCTCGACGCCGCCGCCGGCCATCCTGAACTCCTGCAGCTGCTGCACCGCGCGATGAGCCGCCAGCACGGCCGCGACCGCGAGGCGCTGCTGGCGCTGTGCACGCTGGGCGCCGACGCCCGCGTGGCCGACTTCCTGCGGGCCTGGGCGCAGGCGCTCTCCGACCGCGGCCTGCGTACCGACCAGATCACGCTGCGCATGACGCGTGCCGAGATCGGCAACTGCCTCGGCCTGACGCTCGAGACCGTGAGCCGCGCCCTCTCGCGCCTGGCCCGCGGCGACCTGATCCGCTTCGACGACGGCGGCGCGCGCCGCGACATCCGCATCCCGCACGTCGGTGCGCTGGCGGAGTTCGTGCAGAAGAGCGCCGGCGCCGCGCTGGCGCACTGACGACCCCACCTCCGCCACTTCACCCCGACGACCGGTCCCCGCCCAACGGGGGCGGCGCGTGTCCCACCGCCGCGTCGATGCAGGCGCGCAGCTGCAACGTCGACGCCACGCCGAGCGTGCGGTAGAGCTTGCGCACGTGGTCGACCACGGTCGCGGGCGCCACGCCGAGTTCGGCCGCCACCTCCGCCTGCGTGGCTCCCCGGTACAGCGCGTGGCACACACGTCGCTGGCCCGGCGTCAGCGGCAGCGCGCGCAGCGCCCGCGCCAGCGCCACGCGGTGGGGCTCCAGATGCTCGAGCGTGACCAGCACCAGCGGTGGCTCCCCCGCCGCACGCGGCCGCAGCAGCATGGCCGTGGCCGAATAGCGTCCGAACGGGCTGTCGTGCACGATCGACGGCGGCGGGGCCAACCCCATGCCGCCCGCGCGTGCGACCTGCTCGCGCAGGCGCATCAGCAACACGTGCAGCAACCGCCCGGCGAGCTGCACCGGCGGATGCGACAGCGACGAGCGTGACAACCCGCCGTCGGCCAGCAGCAGCAGCCGCATCGCGCCGTCGCTGGCCTGCAGCAGCTCGCCGTCGAGCGAAAGCAGCAACGTCTGCGCCGGCTCGGGGCCGGGCACGTGGTGGTCGTCGATGCGGGCCGGCCCGCAGGCTTCGAGCGCGCCGGCCAGCATCGGCAGCACCGCGGCCAGCCGGCGTTCGTCCTCGGCGGTGTAGCGGGCCTCGCCGGGGCCGCGGTAGAGCACCAGCGAGCCCAGCAGCTGCCCCCGGCGCCCGCGCAGCACGCCTTCGAGCCGCGTGTGCAGCCCCTGCGGACGCCAGATCGCCTGGTACAGCGCGCTGGCGCGGAACGACGGCTGGTCCACGTCGTCAGCGCCGCGCACGCCCGCCGGCCGCATGCGCAACAGGTCGAAGGCCGGCATCACCTCGGCCTCGCGCCGGTTGTGGAACTCGTCGAAGTAGAGCTGCGCGATGGCCTCGTCGACCGGGCCCTCCACGAAGTAGCGAACCAGGCGCCCCTGCTCGTCGGTCCAGTCGAACAGGTTGCGCGCCGAGGGCACCGTGGCGTGCAACGCCTCCAGCACCGCCGGAACCAGCACCTCGGCATGCAGCCCCAGTTCACACAGTTCACGCAGGGCTTCCAGGCCCGGAGATCGCTTTGCCATCGAGGCGCGATGCTCCCGGCGCCCGCCGTGCCCGCCATCCTCAGGCGTGAGGAGATGCGCGCCGGTCGCCCCCCGCACAGGGGGCGGCACGGCCGGGCCCCGACCCTACCGTCGCCGGCATCTCCAACCCACCCCGACGAGGACCTGCCGATGACCACCCCCGACAGCACCTGGATCGACGACCCCCTGCCGACGGCGACCGCCACGCGCGTCGGCCTCGACGAGGCCGTGCACGCCTTGCTCGATCGCGCGCTCGCGCTGGGCCGCAACGGCGACGCGCTCGGCGCCTTCCGGCTGCTGCAGGCGCCGCTGTCGGCCCTGTGGTCCCAGGCACGGGGCACGGCGCAGGCCGATGCGATGCGCCAGTGGTGCCGCGCGCACCCGCTGCACGCCCTCGTGCAGCAGGACCCCTTCACGAACCGCGCCGCGACGAAGCCGCGCGGCTACGCGGGCGACGCGGTGATGTTGGACTACGTCTACGACAGCCGGCCGCCCGAAGGCACCAGCGACATCGGCCACGCGGTGTTCACCGCCACCACGCGCAGCGGCATGGGCCTGTCGGTGTGCCACCGGCGCGCGCTGCTGCGCGGGCTGATCGACGAGACGGTGGGCACCGTGGCCGGCGCGCGACTGTTGTCGGTGGCCTGCGGGCATGCGCGGGAGCTGCAGGGCAGCCTCGTCGACAGCGAGCTCTTCGACGGCGAGTTCGTGGCACTCGACCAGGACCCGCTGTCGTGCGCCGAGGTGCAGCGCTCGATGGCCGGCCGGCGCGTGCGCGTGCTGCAGCGCGGCGTGCGCGAGTTGATGACCGCCGAGGGCGGAGCCGGCCCGACGCCGCCGCTGGCCGCCGAGCTCGGCCGCTTCGACCTCATCTACTCGGCCGGGCTGTTCGACTACCTGCCCGACGTCGCCGCGCAGCGGCTGACCCGCCGGCTGCTGCAGATGCTGCGGCCCGGCGGCCGGCTGCTGATCGGCAACTTCGTGCCCGCCGGGTCGGGGCGCGCCTACCAGGAGCTGTTCATGGACTGGACGCTGGTGCTGCGCAACGAGGTGCGGATGCGCGAACTGGGCCAGGCGGTGGCCGCCGCGCAGGTCGCCACCTGGCTGGACCCGCACCGCAACGTGGCCTACGCCGAGTTGCGCAACGAGCCTTGAGGCGCCCCGGGCACGGCCTCAGCGGCGCGCCTTGATCACCGCCGCGATCGCCGCGGCCAGCGTGTCGCGGTCGAAGGGCTTGCGCAGCAGCGGCCAAGTGCTGGCGATGTCCACCTCGCCCGACGCATAGCCCGTCATCAGCAGCACCGGCAGTTGCGGGAGCTGCTGGCGCACGCTGGCAGCGAGTTCGGTGCCGCGTTCGCCGCGGCCCAGCGAGATGTCGCTGAGCATGAGGTCGACGTTCTCGGAGCCGGCGAGTCGTTCGCGGGCCTGGGCCGCGCTGGCGCAGGCGTGCACCTCGGCCCCCAGCCGCTGCAGGTAGCGCTGGACCACGCTGCGCACGGTGTCGTCGTCTTCCACCAGCAGCACTCGCAGCCCCTGCGGCAGCTCGCGGCTGGCCCCGCGCGCCGGCGCCGGCCCGGGCGATGCGGTGTCGGCCTCGGCCCACTCGGGCAGGTACAGCGTGACCACCGTGCCCTGCCCCGGCACCGAGTCCAGCGTCACCGCGCCCATCGACTGGCGCGCGAAACCGTACACGGTGGACAGGCCCATGCCGGTGCCGCGCCCCGCGGCCTTGGTGGTGAAGAACGGTTCGAAGGCGCGTGCGCGCACGGCCTCGCTCATGCCGCTGCCGTTGTCGGCCACGCTCACGGCGATGAACGGGCCGGGCATGTCGCGCGCGTCGGGTTCCACGTCGCCGGGCAGCCGCTCGACGCGCCGCACCGCCAGCCGCAGCAACCCGCCGTCGGGCATCGCGTCGCGCGCGTTGATCGCGGTGTTGAGCATCGCCGACTCGAACTGCGACGGGTCGCCGCGAAGGTAGAGCGGCTGCGCCGGCAGGTCGGTCTCGATGGCCACGCGCGGGTCGATGGTCCGCCGCAGCATGCCGGCCAGCGCCTGCACCGCCTGGGCCGCGTCCACGCGCGTGGGCGAGAGCACCTGGCGGCGCGAGAACGCGAGCAGCCGCCCCGTCAGCTCGGCGCCGCGCTGGGCCGCGCGCTGGGCCGCGTCGAGCATCTCCACGTCGCCCTGCGCGCCGGCATCGCGCGCCTGCTCCTGCAGCACCTGCAGGTTGCCGAGGATCACCGTGAGCAGGTTGTTGAAGTCGTGCGCGATGCCGCCGGTGAGCTGGCCCACCGTCTCCAGGCGCTGCGCGTGGCGCAGCTGCTCCTCGGTCTCGAAGCGCGCCAGGCACGTGGCCAGCAGGCCGGCGAGCGTCTGCACGAAGCGCAGCTCCTCCTCGCCGAACTCGGTGCTCACGTCGGCGCGCACGCTCAGCGCGCCGACGCGCCGTGTCGGGTCGGCCAAGGGCACCGCCAGCGCGCGCCGCAGCCCGGCCTGCCGATAGGCCGCAGGCACCTGGAATCGCTTCTCGGTGGCGTAGTCGGCCACCAGCACCGGGCCGCCGGTGGCCAGCACGAAGCCGGGCGCGGTCTGCGCTCGGTTGGGCACGCGGTCGCCGACCCGTTCGCCCTGGACGAGGCCGCAGCCGCCGGCCACACGGAACATGTCCAGCCCCGGTTCGAGCAGGAACACCACGCAGTTGCGCGCACCCAGCGCCTCGCAGGCGGCGCGGCCGGCGCGCTCGAGCAGCGAGGGCGCGTCGCGGGCCTCGGCTGTGAGCGCCGCGATGCGCGCCAGCGCGTCGCCGTAGCGGCCGCGCTTGATCGCCTGCCGCACGCGCGGATAGGTGCCGATCGCGCGCACCGCGGCCACCACCAGCGGCTGGCCATCGTCGTGCAGCGGGCTCAACGCGATCTCCACGATCACCTCGCTGCCGTCGCGTCGCACGGCCACGAGTTCGGTCTGCGTGCCCATCGGCCGCGCGCGCGGCGCCTTGGCGTAGCCGGCGCGGTACTGGACGTGCCGGTTGCGTGCCCGCTCGGGCACCAGCAGGTCCACCGACAGGCCGACCAGCTCGTCCTCGCGGTAGCCCAGCAGCAGGCACGCAGCCGGGTTGGCGCGCACGATCTGGCCGCCCCCGTCGATGACCAGCAGCCCGTCGGGATAGGCGCCGAACAGGCTCTCGTAGACCTTCATCGGAAGACCTGCGCGCCGGCGGCGCTCCGGCAGGGGACCTTCGGGCGGCCGGGCGGTCTCATGCTCTCTTGACCGTCGGCACGAACAGGTAGCCCGCGCCGCGCACCGACTTGATCATCCGCGGGTTCTCCGCATCCGTCTCGATCTTGCGGCGCAGCCGGCCCACCTGCACATCGATCGTGCGGTCGAAGGGGCCGGCCTCGCGGCCGCGGGTGATTTCGAGCAGGAAGTCGCGCGAGAGCACGCGGCCCGGGTTCTCGACGAAGGCCTTCAGCAGGTCGAACTCGCCGCCGGTGATCGGCACCTCGTCGCCGTCGGGATTGATCAGCCGCCGCGGCCCCGGGTCGAGCACCCAGCCTTCGAAGTGGAACGGCACCAGCGGCTGCGTGGCGGCGGTGGGCGCCGAGACCATCGGCTCGCGCTCCTCCAGCCGGCGCAGCACCGCCTTCACGCGCGCCAGCAGCTCGCGCAGGTCGAACGGCTTGGTGATGTAGTCGTCGGCGCCGATCTCCAGGCCGACGATGCGGTCCACCGCGTCGCCGCGGCCGCTGACGATGATGAGCCCGGCGCGCGTGTGCTCGCGCAGCCGTCGCGCGAGAACCAGGCCGTCCTCGCCCGGCAGCCCCAGGTCCAGCAGCACCAGCGCGGGCGGATCGGCGGTGAGCAGCGCGTCCAGTGCGGCGCCGTCGTGCAGCTCGGAGACGCGGAAGCCCTGTGCACCCAGGTAGCGCGAGATCAGCGCGGCGACGTCCGCTTCGTCGTCGACGACGGCCAGGTGCGGCAGGGCAGGCATGTGCGGATGCTACCGGGCAGGGCGGGGCCGCTGCGGAACGGCGCGAACACCCGCGACAATCGCGGCCGACATGAGCGCTTCCGACACGCCCCCCACCGGCCCCTCCCTGCTGACGCGGCTGCTGCATGCCGACCGCCTCGGCCGCCCCGAGCACGGCGCCGTGCACAAGCCGCTGCACGTGGCCGCCACCTACGCCTTCCCGAGCGCCGGCGAGCTGGCCGCGGTGTTCCAGGGCCGCCAAGCCGGCCATGTGTACTCGCGCCAGGGCAACCCGACCGACACCGCGCTGGAGGCCAAGCTCGCGATGCTCGAAGGCGCGCGCGGCGCGGCCACTTTCTCCACCGGCATGGCGGCGGTGGCCGGCGTGATGCTCACGCTGCTGAAGGCCGGCGACCACCTCGTGGCCAGCCGCTACCTGTTCGGCAACACCAACAGCTTCTTCGGCACGCTGCAGGGGCTGGGCATCGGCATCACGTACGTCGACGCCACCGACGCCGCGGCCGTGACCGCCGCCGTCACGCCGACCACGCGGATGGTTTTCGTGGAGACCATCGCCAACCCGGCCACGCAGGTGGCCGACCTCGCCGGCATCGGGCAGCTGTGCCGCGAGCGCGGACTGGTCTACGTGCTCGACAACACGATGACCACGCCGGTGCTGCTGCGCGGGCGCGACGTCGGCGCCTCGCTGGTGGTGCACTCGCTGGCCAAGGGCATCGCCGGCCATGGCGACACGATGGGCGGCGCGGTCTGCGAGACCGGCCTGTACGACTGGCGCGCGTACCCGAACATCGCCGAGGCCTACCGCACCGGCGACCCGGCCGGCTGGGGCCTGCAGCAGATCCGCAAGAAGGGCTTGCGCGACATGGGCGCCACGCTGCGCGCGGAAGACGCGCACCGCATCGCCACCGGCGCCGAGACGATGGAGATGCGCATCGCCGCCACCAACGCGAACGCACTCGCCGTGGCGCAGTGGCTGGAACGGCAGCCGCAGGTGCGGCGCGTGCTGTACCCGGGCCTGGCGAGCCATCCGCAGCACGAGCGCGCGCGCACGCTCTTCGGCGGCCGCTACGGGGCGCTGCTGGCCTTCGAGCTGCGGCCCGAACACGACGTGATGACGGTGCTCGACCGGCTGCGCACGATCATCCTGTCGAGCCACCTGTCGGACAACCGCACGCTGGCCATCCCCGTGGCGCAGACCATCTTCTGGGAGATGGGCGCGCAGCGCCGCGCCGAGATGGGCATCGGCGACGGCATGGTACGGCTCTCGGTGGGGCTGGAGCCCGCCGAGGACCTGTGCGCCGACCTGGCGCAGGCGCTGCGAGGCTGAGGCCCCTCGGCGCTGTGCCATCATTCGCCGCGATGAGCGCACTCCCCACCTCCGCCTTCGACCTGCGCGCCCGCGCAGGCCTGCGGCTGGCGCCGTCCGCATTCCTCGCGGCCACGCGAATTCGGCAGGGTCGCTGAGCTGCGGCGCCGGGCGCCGGTGCCCGGCGATCCGCCCGCGATTCCACCGCACCGCCCTCCCGCGGCGGTGCGCGACCCCACCCACCGAAGGATTCCCGACATGACTGCGACTTTCGCGCCGGCCGCTGCCGACCCCGCGACCTCCACCGCCGCCCTCGCCGCCACCGACTTCCCCCGCCTCGACCACCTGCACGCCACCGCGCTGAAGCTGCGCGGCCGCGTGCTGCGCACGCCCGTGTGGCAGTGGCAGACGGGCCTGGCCTCGACGCTCGCGCAGGGCACCGAGGTGTGGCTCAAGCTCGAACTGCTGCAGCGCACCGGCACCTTCAAGATGCGCGGCGCGCTGGCCGTGATCGACGCGCTCGATGCCGCCGCCCGCACGCGCGGCGTGGTGGCCGCCAGCGCCGGCAACCACGCGATGGCGGTGGCCCACGCCGCCCGCGAGGCCGGCACCTCGGCGCTGCTGTGCATGCCGCGCCACGCCAGCCCCGCGCGCATGCAGGCCTGCCGCGACGCCGGTGCCGAGCTGTCCCTGCACGACACCATCCACGAGGCCTTCGCCGAAGCCCAGCGCCGCGTCGAGACCGAAGGCCGCACGATGATCCATCCGTTCGAAGGCCCGCTCACGGCGCTGGGCACCGGCACGGTGGGCCTGGAGTTCATGGAGCAGGTGCGCGGGCTCGACGCGGTGATCGTGCCGGTGGGCGGCGGCGGCCTCATCGCCGGCATCGCCGCGGCCGTGAAGCAGATCGACCGCCGCTGCGCCGTCTACGGCGTGGAGCCTTGCGGCGCCGACGCGATGTGGCGCAGCTTCGAGGCCGGGCAGACCTGCCGGCTCGAGCGCGTCGACACCGTCGCCGACAGCCTGGGCGCGCCTTACACGCTGCCGTACAGCTACGGCGTGTGCCGTCGCTTCGTCGACGAGATCGTGCGCGTCGACGACGACGCGCTGTGCCGCGCGATGCACGTGCTGTTCCGCGACCTGAAGCTGGCCGTGGAACCGGCGGCGGCCGCCGCCACGGCGGCGCTGTTCGGGCCGCTGCGCGAGCGGCTCGCCGGCCGCCGCGTCGGGCTCGTGGTGTGCGGCACGAACATCGACACCGAGGGCCACGCGCGGCTCATCGCGCGCGGCGCGGCTCAGGCGGCCTGAGCGAGCTCCGCCTTCGGCGCAGCCGCCGGCGCCGCGCCGAAGACGAGCACGTCGTCGTCCACCGGCTCTTCCAGCAGGCGCCTGCGGTCGTCGGCGTAGCGGTCGAAGAGCTTCCACGGCCCTTCGGCGCCTTGCCGGGGAAGCAGGTGCATCGCGCGCTGGAAGTAGCCCGACGAGAAGTCGGTGAATGGCTTCAATGCCACGCCATCCGGCGGCAGGCCCGGCGTGGCGATGCGCGTGCCGGTGTCGCGCAGGTGGTTCAACACGCGGCACACGTACTGGCTGGTGAGATCGGCCTTGAGCGTCCAGGACGCGGCCACGTAGCCGAAGGTCGCCGCCAGGTTGGGCACGCCGCCGTACATCACGCCCTTGTACGACACGAGTCGGCCGGGCTCGACCGGCACGCCGTCCACGCTGAGCTGCATCCCGCCCAACATCTGCAGCTCCAGCCCCGTGGCCGAGACGATCACGTCAGCCTGCAGTTCACGCCCGCTCGCCAGGCGCAATCCCTCGGCCGTGAAGCGCTCGATGCGATCGGTGACCACCTCGGCCTGGCCCTTCGAGAGGGCCTGGAACAGGTCGGCGTCGGGCACCAGGCACAGGCGCTGCTCCCAGGGGCCGTACGGCGGCGTGAAGTTCGGCTCCAGGTCGTAGCCGGGTGGCAGGGCCTTGGCGACCTGCTTCAGCAGGAAGCTGCGCACCTTCTCCGGGCGGCTGCGGCTGCGGCGGAAGAGGAACGCGGCCAGCGCGACGTTCTTGCGACGCGTCAGCGCATACGCCCAGCGTGCAGGCAACAGTCGGCGCAGCAGCAGCGCGATGCGGTCCAGCCCCGGCACGATGAAGTAGTAGCTGGGCGTGCGCTGCAGCAGCACCACCTGCGCCCCCTGCCCGGCCAGCGCCGGGACCAGCGTGGCGGCGGTGGCGCCGCTGCCGATGACCACCACGCGTTGGCCGCGACAGTCCAGCCCTTCGGGCCATTGCTGCGCATGCACGTGCAGGCCCCGGAACGACGCCATGTCCTCGAAGGCCGGTTGGAACCCGCGGTCGTAGCGGTAGTAGCCGCCGCAGACGAACAGGAAGCTGCAGTGGAAGGTGACGCCCTCCTCGGCGCCCTCGGCCGTGGTGCGCACGGCCTGCACGTCCCAGTGCGCGGCGCGCGGGTTCCAGTTGGCGCTGCGCACGCGCACGCCGTATCGGATGTGCCGCTCCAGGCCGTGGCCGCGCGCGGTCTCGCGCAGATACTGCAGGATCGTCGGCCCGCGGGCGATCGCGCTGCGCTCGCGCCAGGGTTCGAAGTGGAAGCCCAGCGTGTACATGTCGGAGTCGGAGCGGAACCCCGGGTAGCGGAACAGGCTCCAGGTGCCCCCCAGCGTGGGCCGCGCCTCGAGCACGGCGAAGCGCCGGTCCGGGCAATGCGTCTGCAGGTGCCAGGCGGCGCTCAGGCCGGAGATGCCCGCGCCGATGACGAGCACGTCGAGGGTTTCAGGGGGCATGGAGGCGAGCGGCTGTCGGCAACGGGATGACCGGCGCAGTGTGGCACGTCGCCGCCGAGGGTCAGACGATCTTCACGACCACCTTGCCGCGTGCGCGCCCCAGCGCCAGGTGGTCGAGGGCTTCGACGGCCTGCGCGAACGGGAACACCTTGTCGATCACGGGGCGGATGCGTCCCGTCTCGAGCAGGTCGCCGATGGCCTTCAACTGCTCGCCGTCCGGGCGCACGAACAGGAACGAGTAGTCGATGCCCCGCTGGCGGGCGAGCCGCAGGATGCGCCGGCTCATCAGCCCGAACACGAAGGTCAGCAGGACGTTGAGACGCCGGGCGCGGGCGAATGCCGCGTCGAGGGGGCCGGTCAGCGAGACGATCCGGCCGCCCTGCTCGAGGATGCCGATGGCCTTCTCGATCGTGTCGCCCCGGGTCGTGGCGAGCACCGCGTCGTAGCCGCTCAGCACCTGCTCGAAGGCCTGTGTCTTGTAGTCGACGATCTCGTCCGCGCCGAGACCGCGCACGAGGTCGACATTACCGGTGCTGACGGTCGTGCCGACCTTGGCGCCGAGGTGCTTGGCCAACTGGATCGCGAACGTGCCGATGCCGCCCGATCCCGCGGGGATGAAGACCTTCTGCCCCGGGCGCAGGCCGATGCGCTCCTTCAGCGCCTGCCACGTGGTGAGCCCGACCATCGGGACCGACGCAGCCTGCACGAAGTCCAGGTTCGACGGCTTCGGGGCGGCCACGCGCTCCGGCACCACCGCGTACTCGGCCAGCGCACCCCGCCCCAGGTCGAACAGGCTGGCGTAGACGGCGTCTCCCGGCTTGTGGCGGGTGACGCGGCTGCCGACTTCGACCACCACGCCGGCGAGGTCGCTGCCGAGCGTGGCCGGCAACGGGAAGTGCAGCACCGGCTTGAAGGTGCCCTTCGGGATCATCGTGTCGATGGGGTTCAGGCCCACCGCGTGGACCTGCACCAGCAGTTCATCGGGTTTCGGCGCCGGCCGCGGGAGGTCCGTGAACCCGATGCCCGGCGACTTGCCATAGCGTTGGAAGGTCAGTGCTTTCATGTCGGCTCGCGAGGGGTCGGGGGGCGGCCTTCAGGCCTGGGCCCGATAGCGTTCGGCCGCATGGGCTTGCCGCAGGTCGCCGAGCAGCGCCTGGCGTGCGCCCTCCATCGCATCCCAGCGGCCGGCCACGTGCAATGGCGGGATCGTCACCGACTCGCGGCGGTCGTAGCCGACCAGGGCGGCATCGACGAGCTCTTCGACGTCCATGACCTCGGGCAGCGTGTTCACGTCGACGCCCGCGCGCTCCCAGATCTCGGTGCGCGTGGTGGCCGGCAGCACCGCCTGCACGTACACCCCCCGGGGCCCCAGCTCCAGGCTGAGGCCTTGCGACAGGAACAGCACGTAGGCCTTGGTGGCGCCGTAGATCGTCGTGCCGAACTCGGGCGCGAAGCCGACCACCGAGCCGATGTTGACGATGGCGCCG
This sequence comes from Rubrivivax sp., assembly GCA_016789955.1. Taxonomy (GTDB): domain Bacteria; phylum Pseudomonadota; class Gammaproteobacteria; order Burkholderiales; family Burkholderiaceae_C; genus Rubrivivax. Next base: position 70,074 of record JAEUPB010000073.1, read on the forward strand.
GCACCCGCCTGCGCGAGACGCGGCGCGATCGCTGCGGCCAGCCGCGTGGGCGCCAGGGTGTTCAAGGTGACCAGCCGCTCGATGGCATGCGCGTCTTGCTGGACGAATCCCCCGGCGAGGGCGATGCCGGCGTTGTTGATCAGGGTGCCGATGCGCGCGTCGTCGCGCAGGCGGGACTCGACGGCCGCCAGGTCGCTCGGCTCGGTGAGGTCGGCCTGCAGCACGTCGACCGTGACCCCGTGCGCCGCTCGCAGGCGGGTGGCCAGGGCGTCCAGGCGCTGCCGGTCGCGCGCGACGATCACCAGGTCGTGGCCGCGCCGAGCGAAGCGCTCGGCGTACACGGCGCCGATGCCGGAGGACGCGCCGGTCACGAGGACGGCGGACGGTTGCGATGCGGAAGGGGTGGTCTGGGCCATGGCGGCTTGCCTCGAGGTGTTCGGACAACTCAATGATGATGATCGTCATCTTAAAAGTCAAGCCTTTGATGACGACCGTAATCAATGTAAAGTCGGCGCGAGGACACCGGCACACAGGACACGCAGCGATGAAGGTCACCAAGGCACAGGCCGAGGCCAATCGGGCCCACGTCGTCGAGACGGCGTCGCAGCTGTTTCGCGAGCGCGGCTTCGATGGCGTCGGCGTGGCCGACCTGATGGCCGCGGCGGGCTTCACCCACGGCGGCTTCTACAAGCAGTTCGGCTCCAAGGCCGACCTCATGGCCGAGTCCACGGCCTGCGGCATCGCGCGGACCGCGGCGCTGACGGATGGCGTGGATGCAGCCGAGTTCATCCGGCACTACCTCTCGCGCGAACACCGCGACAACCGTGCGGCCGGCTGCACCATGGCCGCCCTCGGCGGAGACGCTGCGCGGCAGCCGGAGACGGTCCGCGTCGCATTCGCGGAGGGCGTCGAGAAGCTGGTGTTCCTGCTGGCATCCCGGCTGGCCGAGCAGGGCCGATCGCCACAGGCGGCCCGCGCGGCGCCCGTGCGAGCCCGGGTCCTCGACATGCTGGCGCACGCGGTGGGCGCCATCGTCATGTCGCGGGCATGCCCGGACGATGCACCGCTGGCCGACGAGATCCTCGCGACCTCTCGCAACGCGATCCTGGACGCACTGGCGCCGCCTCGGGCTCCGAAGGCCGCGGCGCGCGCACGCGGCGCGGCCCGCGAAGTCCCGGGGCGCAAGCCTCGACGGACGTGATGCCCCGCGCCATCCCATGCCAAAGACCGGAGGAGACCCATGAGACAGCAGGCGTTCCGACATCGCACCGGCCAGATGCTGGCCATGGCATTCGTGCTGGCTGCGGGCTCCGTACCCGTGGATGCACGCGTCACGCGCATCGTCATCGACGAGACCGTGCCCGTCCCTGCGGACCAGGCGGGTGGCCTGGCATCGGAACGCATCGCGGGCCGTGCCTTCGGTGAACTCGATGCCACCCACCCCGCGAACGCGCTGATCCAGGACATCCTGCTGGCGCGCTCACCCGACGGCAAGGTCCGCTACACCGCCACCTTCGTGATCACCAGGCCCGTGGACGCCGCAAGCGCCAGCGGCTTGATGTGGCACGAGGTGCCCAATCGCGGCAATGCGCGCCCGAACGTCGTCAACGAGCGCGCCGTCGGCGACATCGACCTGACCAGTGCCTGGCAGGGCGACAACGCCGGCTGGACGGCCGTGCGCCCCACCGCCGAGGTGGCCAAGCCGCACTGGCTCAGCGTGCCGGTGGCGCGCCACGGCGATGGCTCGCCGGTGACCGGCGAGGTCTTCGGGCGCATCGTCAACCGTAGCGGGCCGGCATCGCAGCCGCTCATCGTGCAATCCAATCCTGTACCCTACAAGCCGGTCTCGCTGGACACGCGTGCATCGCGGCTGGTGCGGCGCGTGGCCGAATCCACCCGCGGCGAGGCCATCGGCGAGACCGAGGTCCCCGCGAGCGATTGGGCCTGGGCCCGGTGCGACGCCTCGAACCCGTTCCCCGGCACGCCCGACCCGACGCAGATCTGCCTCAAGGGCGGCTTCGATGCGGCCAGGCTCTACCAGGTCGTCTACCGGTCGGCCGATGCGTACGTGCTGGGGGTCGGGTTCGCGGCCTGGCGCGACGTGGGGCTCTTCTTCAAGACCGCGAAGGCCGATGACGCGGGCACGCCCAATCCCGTGGCCGGCCTGGTGAAGCACAGCATCGGCCGCGGTGTGTCGCAGTCGGGCAACTTCCTGCGCGGCTGGCTGCACCTGGGCTTCAACCAGGCCGAGAACGGCCAGCAGGTGCATGACGGCCTGTGGCCCATCATCGCCGGCCGGCGGATCGCGCTCAACTTCCGCTGGGCGCAGCCCGACGGCGTGCTCGAGCTCTACCAGGCCGGCAGCGAAGGGCCCCAGTGGTGGCTGCCGCACCCCGATGCGCTGCGTGGGGATGCCGGCGGGCGTCCGGTCGGCCTGCTGGACCGCTGCACGGCCAGCCGCACCTGCCCCAAGATCCTCGAGCACTACGGCTCGGCGGAGGTCTGGGCGCTGAAGCTCACGCCCGCATGGGTCGGCACCGACGGCAAGGCCGACCTGCCCTTGCCGGCCAACGTGCGCCGCTACTACATCGCCAGCTCCAGCCACGGGGGCGGCGCGGGCGGCTTCGACACCAGCCTGCCCGGCGCGGGCCTGCCGACCGCAGGGCCCAGTTGCCCGGGCAACAACTACGGCACAGGCCTGCTGCCGGCGAACCCGGTGCCGCACACGCAGACGGTCAACGCACTGCGCGAACACTTCCGCGCCTGGGTGACACGCGGCGTGGAGCCGCCCCCGAGCCGCTGGCCGCGCCTGAGCGACGGCACGCTGGTGCCGGCCACCAAGGCGGCGATGGGTTTCCCCACGCTGCCGCAACTGCGCACCACCGTGCCCGAGGTCGACTTCATCATGCCGGTGCTCGACTACGACTGGGGCCCAGACTTCAACGCCGCCGACGGCTCAGGCGTGGCCAGCAACGCCCCGCCGCCGATCCGCCAGGTGCTGCCGGCCTACGCCCCCAAGGTGGACGCCGACGGCAACGAACAGGGCGGCGTGCCGGTGGTGCTGCTCGACGCGCCCTTGGGCACCTACCTCGGCTGGAACATCACCGGGGGCGGCGCCCGGCCCTTCCATCCCGGCCAGATCTGCAACTACGTGGGCGGCATGGTGCCCTTCGCACGCACGGCCGCCGAGCGGCGTGGTACCGGCGACCCGCGGCTCTCGCTGGAGGAGCGCTACGGTGACCATGCCGGCTACGTGGCGGCGGTGCGCAAGGCGGTCGAGCGGGCGCGGCAGGCCGGCTTCCTGCTGCCCGCCGATGGTGACGCGCTCATCCGCCAGGCCGAGGCGAGTCGCGTGCTCCGCTAGTCGATGGCTCGACGCGCGACGGCCCGCGCCTGCCGAGCCGCTACGCTACGGCCATGCAGCCCGCGTTCCGCGCCCCGATCGCCCGTGCCGCGGTCTGGATGGCCGGCTGGCTCACGCTGATGGTCGTGATCGCTGTAGCCGGACGCGAGGCCGCGCGCGAGCTGTCGGTGTTCCAGATCATGTTGCTGCGCTCCACGATGGGCGTCGCGATGCTGTGGCCGCTGGTGCACGCGGCCGGCGGACTGACGGCGGTCAGGACCGGACGGCTGCCGCAGCATGCGTTGCGCAACGTGATCCACTACGCCGCGCAGTACGGCTGGTTCGTCGCCCTGACGCTGATCCCGCTCGCGCAGGTGGTGTCGATCGAGTTCACGATGCCGATCTGGTCGGCGGCGCTGGCGGTGCTCTTCCTGGGCGAACGCATGAGCGGCCTGAAGTGGTTCGCCGTGCTGCTGGGGCTGGTGGGCGTGGCGGTGATCGTGCGGCCGCGCGCAGGCGAGCTCGATGCCGGGCAGCTCATCGCGCTGGTCGCCGCGCTGGGCTTCGCGATCTCGATCGTCCTGGTGAAGTCGCTCACGCGTACCGACGCGTCAGTGGCGATCAGCTTCTGGATGCTGATCGTGCAGAGCGCGATCGGGCTGGTCCCGGCGCTCGTCACGTGGCAATGGCCTTCACCGACGGCCTGGGGCTGGGTGGTGGTGGTGGCCTTCTGCGGCACCTACTCGCACTACTGCTTCGCCCAGGCGATGCAGCATGCCGACGCCACCGTCGTCGTGCCGATGGACTTCCTGCGCGTCCCGCTGACCGCGCTCGTCGGCTGGCTGGCGTACTCGGAACGGCTGGATCTCTACACGGCGCTGGGCGTCGGGCTGATCCTGGCGGGCAACGTGCTGAACCTGGTGCGCCTGCCGGCGGCGCCGCAAGGGCCCTCGCGCGATCCGCTCAAGCCGTGAAGCGCAGGCTGCGCGTGCGCAGCGAGCTCAGGTGCAGCGCATCGACCCGCCCGCTGCTGTCGCGCTCCAGCCTGAGCAGCAGGCCGACGGCCGAGCCCGGGCCCCACGCGCGCACGAGGTCCGGCCCCAGCGGCTGCGCAGGCCAGTGCGCGGCGCCGTACTCGCCATGGCCGTGCAGCACGAGGTGCTCCCCGTCCATCGCCAGCCGCAGCGTGCCGCCGGCGTCGGCGTTGGCGTATGGGCCAGATGCCTCGGCCGCGACGTGCGCGCCCGCAGGCACGACGCCGCCCACGCGCACGGCGCGCCGCGCAAAGCCTGCTTCGATCACCTCGAGCTCGCCACCCGCAGCCGTGGCGTCGAACCGGAAGTGCGTGCTGCGCCCGATCAGCCGGTGGACGAACGGCAGCACGCCGTCGCCGGCCAGCCCTTCCAGCGGCGATCAGCGACAGCAGCAGGTAGCCGCCGTTGCAGTAGCTCATGCCGTGGCCAGGCTCGAAGTTGAAGGCGCTCTGCCTGGCCTGAACCTGCCGGGGCAGCCCCGCCGGCCGCACGGCCCAGCCGTTGAGCGGCATCGTCACGTCCAGGTAGCAGCGCAGGCCCGCCGTGTGGCTCATCAGCTGACGCGGCGTGACGCCTTGCTGCGGCAGCGCCAGCTCGGGCAACCAGCGGCCCACCGCCGCATCGAGATCGATCCGCCCCGCCTGCGCCAGCCGCAGCACGGCCGCGCACGTGAAGTGCTTGGTCACCGAGGCGATGGGGAAGCGCGTGCCCGGGCTGTTGGCCACGCCATGCTCGACGTTGGCCAGGCCGTACGCGGTGCGAGCGAGCGTGCGCCCGCGATGCGCCACGCCGACGATGGCGCCCGGCGCGTCGCTGCGGGCGTAGGGGGCGAAGATCTCGTCGAGCGAGGCTTGGAGGCTGGGGTTCATGCGCCGGGAGCGTAGCGCCTCGGCAGACACGCCCGCGGGCGCGGCCCGCTCACGCCACCGGCCGCCCCTGCTCCGCCCGCCACGCCACCACGCGCGGCCACAGCGAGGCCCAGCGCGCGAGGCTGTCTGCACGCCACACCTGCTCGCGCGTGTCGTAGAACTCCTCGAACGCCGGCGCGCCGGGCGGCAGCACGACCCACGGCTGCTTCGAGGCCGTGAAGATGTGGACGTCGGGCGGCAGACGGCCGGGCTCGTCGAGCGTGCCCACGCGCACGAAGCGCGTCAGCGGCCCGCTGCCGGCGTAGTGGCTCCACACCGCCACGCGGCAGCGCGGGCAGCGCGCGATGCGCTGGCCCAGGCCGCTGTCGCTGGGCGTGTCGACGAGGTCGGGCTCGCCGTGCAGCAGTGTCACGCGGTCGGCCTCGAACAGCGCATTGAGCGCGAACGACGCGCCGCTCTCGCGCTGGCACCAGCGGCAGTGGCAGCAGTGAACGATGAGCGGCGCCGCGTGCAGTTGATAGCGCAGGTGACGGCAGTCGCAGCCGCCCTCGACAGGATAGGTCTCGGTCATTTCAACTCCGCAAGGGCAACGCCGCGCCGATCGCGACGAACACGCCCCCGCACGCCTGATTGAAGCGCTTGCCCACGCGCGCCAGCCAGGGCCGGATGCGGTGGGCCATCGTCGCGATGATCAGCTCGGTGGCGATCTCGATCACCGCGAAGGTGCCGGCCATGATCGCGAACTGCACGACGAGGCTGCGCGCCGGGTCCACGAACTGCGGCAGGAAGGCGGCGAAGAACAGCAGTCCCTTCGGGTTGGTCACCGCCGACAGCGCGCCTTCGCGGAACATCGACCACCCGGCCCGCGGCGCGGCGCGCGCGGCCAGCTCCGCCCCCAGCGGCGGCGAGCGCCACACCTGCACGCCCAGCCACACGAGGTAGGCGCCGCCCAGCCACTTCAGCACGACCAGCCACCCCGCAGACGCCGCCAGCAGCGCGCCGATGCCGAACATCGACAGCGCGATCAGCACCGTGAAGCCGAGCGCGCCGCCGGCGATGGTGTAGAGCGTCTGCCGCGCGCCGTGCAGCACGCCGTGCGTGAGGGCGAGCAGCCCGTTGGGGCCGGGCGACAGCGACAGGCCCGTCGCCGCGAGCAGGTAGATGAGCCATGTCTCGAACTTCATGGGTGCGCACCTTACAGTCCCGGACGATGTTCGACCAGATCGTCACGACCGGGCTGGCCGCGCTGTTCGGCGGGATGCTGCTGTGGGTGCCGATCGGCGCGGTGGTCGGCCGCTTCCAGGGCTTCGAGATGGGCGCCGGCACGGCGATGCTGCTGTTCGGCCTCACCGGGCTCTCGTTCGCCGCCTGGCTCGCGTGGTACCTGTACGTCGACAGCACCGAGGTGCAGGCGATGCGCGTCGGCTGCCTCACGGTGTCCGCCGAAACGCCGGGTGGCGCGGCGTCGAGCCAGGACGAGTTCACGATCGAGCGCGCGCCGGGCAAGCTGCTCGCGCTGCGCTCGAAGGCCACTGCCGAACCCTGTGCGCGGCACCGCGACGACGAGCGCCAGACGCTGCGCGTGCCGAAGGCCGCGATGGCGCATGGCCGCGATGGGCCGGTGGAGGTGGAGCGCATCACCGACCCCGTGCAGGGCGCCGGCCTGATCGGCGTGTTCGGCGCGTTCGGCGGCTTCGGCTTCCTGGGTGGAGGCGTGCTGATCGCCAGCCGGCTGGAGCGCAGCCGCAGCCCGCGCGAGCCCGCACCGGTGGCGCCGTGGCGCGAGGAACTGGCGCGCGGGTTCGTGATCGTGGGCAACCTCGTGTTCGTCGCGAGCCTGCTGGGCGCCGGGTTCATGGACTGGAGCGCCGAGCGCAGCATCGCCTTCGCGTTCCGCGGCGTGGCGGTGTCGTGCGCCTGCTGGGCGGCCTCGATGGCGGCGCGACGGCAGCTGCGCATCAGCACGGTGTTGTTCTTCGTGTTGCTCGGCGGCGGGTTCTACCTCGCCGCCGCCTCGGTGAAGCTGTTCGGCTGAAAGGCCTGGAAGGAGACGGACGATGGATCTCGAACTCGGTGGCAAGCATGTGCTGGTGACCGGTGGCAGCCGCGGCATCGGGCTGGCGTGCGTGCGGGCCTTCGCGGCCGAAGGCGCGCGCGTGAGCCTGGTGGCGCGCGACGCGGCGCGGCTCGACGCCGCGGTGGCGGCCCTGGCGGACGACGGGCATCGAACGCGCGGCTGGGCCTGCGACCTCACCGACGCCAGCGCCGCCGCGGCGATGGTGGACAGCGTCTGGCGCGAGGCCGGCCCCGTGGACGTGCTCGTGAACAGCGCCGGCGCCGCGCGCCGCACGCCTTTCGACGAACTCACGCCGCAGGCCTGGCACGACGCGATGCAGGCCAAGTTCTTCGCCTACATCCACGTGATGGACCCCCTGGTCAAGCGCATGGGCGCGCGCGGCAGCGGCGCCATCGTCAACGTGGTCGGCCTCGGCGGCAAGGTGGCCACCACCACGCACCTGGCCGGCGGCTCGGCCAACGCGGCGCTGATGCTGGCCAGCGCCGGCCTCGCAAACGCCTACGCGCCGCGCGGCGTGCGCATCAACGCCGTGAACCCCGGCCTCACGCAGACCGAACGGCTGAACGAAGGCATCGCCGCCGAGGCGCGCGCGCAGGGCGTGGCGCCCGAGGAGGTGCTGCGCCGCCACCACGAGCGGCTGCCGCTGCGGCGCATCGCGCAGCCGGAGGAGATCGCCAGCGTCGTGGTGTTCCTGGCCTCGGCGCGTGCCAGCCACGTCACTGGCGCGGTGCTGTCGCTCGATGGCGCGAGCGTGCCGATGGTGGTGTGAGGTCCGGCATCACCGCGACGCGATGACGCTGCCGCTGGACCTGGCATTGGCGCTGCCGGCGGCCGGCGTGGCCGTCGCGCTGCGGCCGTGGCGCGTGGTGCCGCGCTCGGGCCCGCCGTGGCCCTGGCTCATGCTCGCGGCCGCGCTGCCGCTGCTGTGGTCGGCCGACCGGCTGGTGGCCATCCCGGTGGCGCAGCCGCTGTCGTTCGCGAGCCTGCTGATGCTGATGGCCGGCTGGCCGATGGCGGTGCTGGCGATGTGCGGCGCGGCGCTGCTGATGATGGTCGGCGGCGTCGATGCGGCCGAGGCGCTGCACCGGCTCGTGTGGCTGGGCCTGGTGCCCGCCACCGTGGCGATGGCGCTGGGCGCGGTGGTGCGACGCTGGCTGCCGCCGCACCTGATCGTCTACATCCTCGGCCGCGGCTTCTTCGCCACGGCGCTCGCCGCCACGGCGGCGGGCAGCGCGGCGGCGCTGCTGTTCGGCTCGCCGCGCGGCCTGGGCCTGGACGACCTGGTGCTCGCGCGCGGGCTGGCGGCCTTCGGCGACGCCACGCTCACGGGCATGCTGGTGGCCATCTTCGTGGCCTACCGACCGGAGTGGCTGGCGACCTACGCCGACCGGATCTACCTGCGCTGAGGCGCCGCCAGGCGCACCAGCAACGCGGCGAGCTGCTCCTCGCGGAACGGCTTGCCGAGATGCTCGTCCATGCCGGCGGCCAGGCAGCGCTCGCGGTCGCCTTCCAGCGCGTTGGCGGTCAGCGCCACGATGGGCACCGGCGCGCGTTCGTCGGCGCGGATGCGCGCGGTGGCCTCGAAGCCGTCGATGCCCGGCATCTGGCAGTCCATCAGCACCGCATCGCAGGCGTGCTCGCGGGCCAGCGCCACGGCCTGCTCGCCATCGGAGGCGTGCAGCACGGTGGCGCCGAGGCGGCCCAGGATCGCCTGCGCGACCAGCGCATTGACTTCGTTGTCCTCGGCGAGCAGCACCCGCAGCCCGGCGATCGGCGCATCGGCGGGGGCCACCGCCGCCACCGGTGCCGCAGCCTCCGCCGGCGCCGGGGCATCGACGGCCGGCAGCACGGCCGCGAAGCGGAACACCGCGCCGCTGCCCTGCCCGGGCAGGCAGACCAGGTCGCCGCCCATCGCCAGCGCGATCTCGCGCGAGATCGTCAGGCCCAGGCCCGTGCCGCCCTGCCGGCGGCCGTACGAGCCGTCGATCTGATGGAAGGCGTCGAAGATGCGATCGCGTTCGTGCTCGGGCACGCCGGGGCCGGTGTCAGCCACCTCCAGCACCAGCGTCACGCGGCGGTCGCCGGGCCGCGTGGTCGGCCAGGCGTGCGCGATCAGCGTGACGCTGCCGCGTTCGGTGAACTTGATCGCGTTGCCGAGCAGGTTCAGCAGCACCTGGCGCAACCGGGCGGGGTCGCCGCGCAGCCACAGCGGCGTGGCTGCCGAAGAGACGAGCCGCAGTTCCAGCCCCCGCTCGCGCGCCACCACCTCGTGCATCGCCAGCGCACCCGCCAGCAGCGCGCCGAGCTCGAAGGGCTGTTCCTCCAGCTGCAGCGGGCCGCTGCCGATGCGCGAGTAGTCGAGCACGTCGTTGATGATGCCCAGCAGGTGGTCGCCGGCGCGCACCAGCGTGTGCAGGTGCCGGTCGCGCTCGGCGGCGTCCAGCGCCGGGCTGCGGATCTCGTGCGCGAGCCCCAGGATGCCGTGCAGCGGCGTGCGCATCTCGTGGCTCATCGTCGCGAGGAACTGGCTCTTGGCGGCGTCGCTGCGCAGCGCCTGCTCGAGCGCGGCCTCGCGCTCGGCGGCCAGGCGGTCGGCGTGGTAGCGCAGCTTGAGCATCTCCTGCGTGTGCGCGGCCGACTTGCGCACCTCGGCGACGAGCAGCCCCAGGAACAGCGCCATGCCCAGGCCGAGGAAGGTCGACACCCGCGTGCCCAGCGACAGCTGCACGATGGTCGCCGGCACCAGCGCCGGCAGCACGAACGCCATGCACGGGCGCCACGCGACCACCAGCACCACCGTGCCGACCGCGGCGATGCCCAGCAGCGCCGCCACCATCACCGTGCCCACCACCGGCGGGTCGGCCGGCACCAGCAGCCAGCCGATCATGCCGAACAGCAGCCCGTCGACCGCCAGCGCCCACTCGAAGCGCGCGCCCCACACGACGAGCCGCTCCGGCGCATCGGCCCGCGCGCGCCGGTCCATCGCGACGCGCACCACCGCCACCGCGAGCTTCATCCCCAGCCAGCCGACCAGCAGTGCGTGCGCCGTGTAGGGCCACAGCAGCCACAGCACCAGCAATGCCGCCGGCACGGCGGCCAGCGTCGAGACGCGGGTGCGCTCGAACATGAGCCGCGCCTGCTCGCGGAGCACGGCCGCATCCAGCGCTGCGGCTGAAGCGGGCCCGGCGGCGTCGCGCATCATCCGGGGAGCCGCTGCAAGGACGGGGCGGTCACGACTTGCGCAGGTTCCAGTACAGGTTGCCGTTGGTCACGAAGAAGCCGCTCACGGCCCGCGTGGCCGCCATCGGCTGGTCGTACTGCCCCAGCGGCGCGTGGGTGCCGATCTCGTAGGCGCGCAGCTGCATGCGCTCGGCCAGCTTCTTCTTCGCGCCGTCGTCGGTGGCGCGCATGAACTCGTTGCGCAACGCCACCAGCTGATCGTCGGCCGGCCAGCCGAAGAAGCCCTTCTCGCCGCGCGCGTCGGTCATCGGGTTGGCGATCGGGCTCCACAGGTCGAAGCCCCAGAACGCCGTGATGAAGAGGTTCCAGCCGCCCTTGTCGGGTGCGTCCTTCTTCGCGCGGCGCGCCACCACGCTCTGCCAGTCCATGGCCAGCACCTCGACCTTGAAGCCGGCCTGCCGCAGCAGCTGCGCGGCCACGTCGGGCAGCTTGTGGATGGACAGCAGGTCGGTGGGCTTGAGCACCACCACCGGCGTGCCGTCGTAGCCGCTCTCGGCGAGCAGCTGCTGCGCCTTCTTCAGCCCGCCCTTCATCTGCAGGTCGGATCCGGCCAGCGTGCCGTAAGGCGTGTTGCACATGAACATCGCGCCGCAGGTGCGGTACAGCTCCTTCACGCCGACCTGCGCGCGCAGGAACGGCTCCTGGTTGAAGGACGCGATGGCCGCCTGGCGCACCTTCGGGTTGTCGAAGGGCTTGTGCAGGAAGTTGAAGCGCGCCGCGTAGCCGCGCCCGATGGTGTCGAAGCGCGGCATCTGCAGCGACGCGTCGCGCCGCACCGTCTCGTACGAGTCGAACGGCAGCGCCTCGAGGATGTCGACCTCGCCCTTCTGCAGCGCGCTGACCTGCGAGGGCCCGTCACGCAGCGCCAGGTTCCACTCGACGCGGTCGACGTGGACGCGCTTGCCGCCGGCCGAGCCCGAGGCCGGCTCGTCGCGCGGCACGTACCGGGCGTTCTTCAGGTACACCGCCTTGTCCCCGGGCTTGAACTCGTCGCGCTTGAAGGTGTAGGGGCCGGAGCCGACGTGCTCGTCGATCTGCTTGTACGGATCGGTCTCGGCGATGCGCCTGGGCATGATGAAGGGCACCACCGACGACGGCTTGCCCAGCGCCTCGAGCACGAAACCGCAGGCCTCGCCCAGGAAGATGCGAAAGGTGTCGGGCGCCGGAGCATCCATGCGCTGCACGAACTGGAACAGCGCCGAGCCCATCGCATCGCGCGCGCCCCAGCGCTTGAGGCTCGCGATCACGTCCTCGCCGGTGACGGGCTTTCCGTCGTGGAACTCCAGGCCCTTGCGCAGCTTGAAGGTCCACAGCCGGTGGTCGGGGCTTTCCGTCCAGCTCTCCACCATCTGGGGCTTGATCTTCGCGTTCTCGTCGGTGCCGAAGAGGGTGTCGTAGATCATGTAGCCGTGGTTGCGGCTCATGTACGCGGTGGTCCAGATCGGGTCGAGGATCGCCAGGTTCGAGTGCGGCACCACACGCAGCACGCTGCCGCGCGTGCCCTGTGCGTACAGCGCCGTTCCCGGCAGGCCAAGCGTGGCAGCGGCCAGCGCGGTGTTCAGCGTGCGGCGACGGATCGTCATCTCGTTCTCCTGCGGTGGGTGCGGCCCCCGCGGCTCCCCTCGGGGGTGCATCGTATGCGGCGGCGCTGCGGAGGGCCAGTCCGGTCGGCCCGTCAGATCGGCCAGCGTGGCCGGCGCACCTTGCGGTAGGGCAGCGCGGACAGGTCGGTACTCACCGACCCCGGCGCGTCGGCATAGATCACGCGCGACGCGATCGGCGCGTAGGCCGCGTGGAAGTGCTGCGACGACTTCACCACCACGACGCGCTGCCGCGTCAGGTCGACACCCAGGCCGGTGAACAGGTCGGTGCCCATCGCCTGGTTGCGCTGCGAGATCAGCACCACCTGCACGCCCTGCATCTCCACCAGCGCGCAGTCGCCCAGCGCCATCGGCGTGCCGCCGAGGCCGGTCATCACCATCTCGTGCTTCAAGGCCACCACCGTGCAGTCGGCGTCGACCGGGTCGCCCGACATCGGGCCCACCTTGCCGCCCAGCCGCAGCGGCAGCCGCGCGCCGGCGCCGGCCTCGAACGCGATGCGCACGGCCAGCGGGTCCCACAGCGGCGCCATCGCCACGCGCGTGATGCCGCGTTCGAGCACGCGGCGCAGGATGAAGGTGGAGTCGCCCGCCGCGCCGCCGCCGGGGTTGTCGGACTTGTCGGCGATGACCACCGGCCCGCGGGCATCGCCCGCACCGGGCTCGGCCAGCGCGGCGTCGAGCGCCGCGTCGATCGCCAGGTACTCGGGCGAAAAGCGGTCGCGCAGCGCGGAGACCTCGTCGCACAGCGCCTGCGCCACCGAGCGACCGCGGGCGCCATCGGGGTCCTGCTTCCGGTCGGTGTAGACGAGCACCTTGGTGCCCATGTCTTCCACGTCGCCCCACGGGAAGCCGTGCGCCAGCGAGACCGACAGCACTCCGCCCTGCCCCTCGAGTGCCTGCATGCGCTGAACCAGTCCGCGGCCCGGCTCGCGCGTGGTGTGGATGGTCAACACCATGCCGGTGTCGACCACTGCGGGCTGCGGGCGGATCTCACCGCGCACGGTGGCGGAGCACAGGTCGACGAGCTCCAGTGCGCGCTCGGCAACGTCGGTGTGCGGGTACTCCTTGAACGCCACCAGCAGGTCGGCATTGCGCACCATCGCGTCGGTGAGGTGGTGGTGCAGGTCCAGTTCGGCCCCCACCACGGCCTTCGGGCCGACGATGCCGCGCGCCAGCCGCAGCAGCTCGCCCTCGCAGTCGTCGCAGCCGTCGGCCACCATCGCGCCGTGCAGGCCCAGCAGCACCATGTCGACGGGCAGCGCGGCGCGCAGGTCGGCCAGCAGCTCCTCGCGCAGCGTGTCCCAGGCCTCGCGCGTGGTGGTGCCGCTGGGCTGCGCGGCGGCCACCATGCCCTCGATCAGCGTCCAGCCGTCGCGCCGGGCCCGCTGCCGCGCCGCCCACAGCGGGCCGGCGAAGAAGCTCATCGCCTCGGGGTGCGTGCCGGCCTTGTAGTAGCCGCGCTCGCGGTACGACGCCAGGCCCGTCGGCATCGGCGCGAAGGTGTTGGTCTCGGTGGCCAGCGTGGCGGTGAAGACGCGCATGCCGCATGCTCCGCGGGCGCCGATGCGGGCGGCGGAAGCCGCGCGGCGCAGGGCCTCGCGGCGGATCGTACGGCGGCGGAGCGTCGCCGGGGCCGGTTCGACAACGCCGCCCGTGCCTCAGGTGATGCGGCGGATGCTCTCCGCGATCTCGTCGCGGTCGAACACGCGCTTCCAGTCGTCGCGCATCAGCCGCGGCTTGCCGTAGGTGATGGCCTTGTTGCAGGCGTCGGAGAACTGCCCGGGGATCTGCTTGAAGATCACCGCCGAGAGGATGGTCATGTGGCCGAGCAGGAAGTCGCGCGCGGCCGCCTCGGGCACGCCGCGGGCCACCACCTCGTCCATCGCCTCGCGCATCACGTCCAGCAGCGTCGCGGCCACGGTCTCCGACAGGCCGGGCTCGAGCAGCGCCATCTGCTCGACGCTGAGCCGGTGCGAGCGCAGGATGGGCGCATAGATCGTCTTCGCGATGGCCTCGCCGAGGTCGAAGTCCGACTCCGGCCCCTGCATCAGCGCGCTGACGATGGACTGCCGCGCATGCAGCCCGCCGAAGTAGTCCTTGCGCGCCGCCTCGGTCTCTTCGTCGTTGAAGATCGGCGGGTGGCAGGGGTGGGCCACGAAGTAGGTGAGGTCCGGCCGGTCGGGCAGGTGGCCGGCGAACGGTGCCGCGGCGTCGAGCGTGATCACCATCGTGCCGGGGGCGATGCGCGGCGAGAGCTCCGCCGCGAGGGAGCCGATCAGCGTGTCGGGCACCGCGAGGATGACCGCGCGGGCCCCGTCGAGCGCGGTGTCGGCCGCGACGCAGTCGATGCCCAGGCCGTCCTTCAGGCGCTGCCGGCCGGCCGCGCCGGGCTCGACGTGGCGCACGGCGTAGGGCGAGCCCCGCAGGTTGGCGGAGAGGCGGTAGCCCATCTTCCCGCCCGCACCGAACAGCGCGATCGTGACCGTCATCGTCGTCTCCTCTCGTCGAACACGTCCGGCGGATGCCGGAGCCGCGCCTGCACGGCCTTGTAGCACGGGCCCCGGCCGCAGGCCGCGCCCTATAGTGCAGCCTCATCCCGCATCGCCGACTGGAGACACCTCCGTGAGCAGCACCAAGACCTTCGCCTCGCAGGCCGACCTCGCCGAGAAGCAGGTCACCTTCGCGCAGATCTCCGAGCACGCCTGGGCCTACACCGCCGAGGGCGACCCCAACACCGGCGTCGTGATCGGCGACGACGCGGTGCTGGTGGCCGACACGCAGGCCACGCCGGCGATGGCCGCCGATGTCATCCGCCGCATCCGCGAGGTGACCGACAAGCCGATCAAGTACGTGGTCCTGACGCACTACCACGCGGTGCGCGTGCTCGGCGCCAGTGCGTACCGGGCCGAGGGTGCGCAGCAGATCCTCGCCAGCCAGGACACCTACGATCTGATCGTCGAGCGCGGCGAGCAGGACAAGGCCAGCGAGATCGGCCGCTTCCCGCGCCTGTTCCGCAACGTCGAGACGGTGCCTGCCGGCATGACCTGGCCGACGATGACCTTCACCGGGAAGATGACGCTGTGGCTGGGCAGGCTCGAGGTGCAGCTGCTGCAGCTCGGCCGCGGCCACACCAAGGGCGACACCGTGGTGTGGCTGCCGCAGGAGCGCACGCTGCTCTCGGGCGACCTGGTCGAGTTCGACGCCACGCCGTATGCCGGCGACGCCTACTTCCAGGACTGGCCGCACACGCTGGACCGCATCGCCGAGCTGAAGCCGCTGGCGCTGGTGCCCGGCCGCGGCCCGGCCCTCGTGGGCGAGGAGCGCGCGCGCCAAGGGCTGCAGGTGACGCGCGACTTCGTCAGCGACGTCTGGGCGAACGTGCGCGCCGGTGCCGCCGCCGGCAAGGACCTGAAGACCGTCTACCGCGAGACCTACGCGGCGCTGAAGCCGCGCTACGGCTCCTGGGTGATCTTCGACCACTGCATGCCCTTCGACGTGACGCGCGCCTATGACGAAGCGACGCAGCACCGCGACCCGCGCATCTGGACCGCCGAGCGCGACCGCCAGATGTGGGAGACGCTGGAGGGCTGAGCGTGGCGGCCACCGCCGAGGCCGCGCTGTCGTACGTGTCGGACGCGCGCACGATCCAGGCGCACGCCTACGCCTACCGGCGCTCGCCCGACCAGGATGCTGCCGAGCCCCTGCGGCATGCGGTGGTGGTGGTCGGCGCCGGGCCGGTGGGGTTGAGCCTGGCGATCGACCTCGCGCTGCGCGGGCGCGCGCGCGGCCAGCGTGTGCTGCTGCTGGACAACGACCACCGCCTCTCGACCGGCTCGCGCGCGATCTGCTTCGCCAAGCGCACGCTCGAGATCTGGGACCGGCTCGGCGTGGGCGACCCGATGTGCGCCAAGGGCGTGGGCTGGGGCGTCGGCCGCGTCTTCCTCGGCACCGAGCAGCTCTATCGGTTCGACCTGCTGCCCGAGGCGGGACACGAGCGCCCGGCCTTCATCAACCTGCAGCAGTACTACGCCGAGGCCTACCTCGCGGTGCGCGCGGCCGAGCTGCCGAACCTGGAGATCCGCTGGCGGCATGCGGTCGCCGGCCTCGCGACGCACGACGATGGCGCGCGGCTGCAGGTCGACACGCCCGACGGTCCGTACGCGATCGACGCGGGATACGTGGCCGCCTGCGACGGCTCGCGCTCGCCGCTGCGCGCGATGCTCGGCCTCGAGAGCAAGGGTCGCGTGTTCCGCGACCGCTTCCTGATCGTCGACGTGCGCATGGCCGCCGACTTCCCGGCCGAGCGCTGGTTCTGGTTCGACCCGCCGTTCCACCGGGGCCAGAGCGTGGGACACGGGAGCAGCACGCCTTCCAGCGTGCTGCTGCACCGCCAGCCCGACGGCGTGTGGCGCATCGACTTCCAGCTCGGCTGGGACGCCGACCCCGAGGCCGAGAAGCAGCCCGAGCGCATCCGTCCGCGGGTGGAGGCGATGCTGCAGCAGGCCCTGGGCCGCGACGTGCCGTTCGAGATCGAGTGGGCCAGCGTCTACACGTTCGCCTGCCAGCGCATGGCGCGCTTCCGCCACCGGCGCGTGCTGTTCGCCGGCGACTCGGCCCACGGCGTGTCGCCCTTCGGCGCACGCGGCGCGAACTCCGGCGTGCAGGACGCCGAGAACCTCGCGTGGAAGCTCGACGCCGTGCTGCGCGTCGCGGCCCCCGACCGGCTGCTCGACAGCTACGCCGACGAGCGCGAGCACGCGGCCGACGAGAACATCCTGAACTCCACGCGCGCCACCGACTTCATCACGCCGAAGAGCGCGGTGAGCCGGCTGTTCCGCGACGCGGTGCTGACGCTCTCGCGCCAGCACCCGTTCGCGCGCACGCTGGTCAACAGCGGCCGGCTCTCGGTGCCGGCCACGCTGCACGGCTCGGCGCTGAACACGCCCGACGCCGACGGCTGCGCCGGGCGCATGGTGCCGGGCGCACCGGCGGCCGATGCGCCGGTGGAGCGCGACGGGCGCCGCACGTGGCTGCTGCGTGAACTCGGCGGCGACTGCACGCTGCTGGTGGCGCACGGCGCCGGCAGTGCGGCCTTGTCGGAGGCCCTGACCCGGGAGGCGCTGCCGCTGCCGCTGCGCGTGCGGCACGTGATGCCAGCGGGCGCGGCGGGCGCCGATGCCGACGCGCTGGTGGACGTTGAAGGCCTCGTCGCGCAGCGCTACGACCTGCGCCCGGGCAGCGCGGTGCTGCTGCGCCCGGACCAGCATGTCTGCGCGCGCTGGCGCGTGCCGCGGCCCGAGATCATCGCCGCGGCGATGCGCCGCGTGCTGGTGCTGGATTGATCCGAGCGACCGAGGACGCCGCCATGCCGCTGGTCACCACGCCGAACCTCTCCGCGCCCGACGACTTCTACGAAGCGCTGATCGACGCGCACCGCGACCTGATCGACGAGCAGAGCCACGCGCTCAACGCGCGCCTCGTGCTGCTGCTGGCCAACCACATCGGCGATCTCGGCGTGCTGCGCGAGGCGCTGCAGGCGGCCCGGGAGGCGGCTGGCTGAAGGCCGCGCCTCTGCGCTCGCCCCGCGGGAGCAGCCTCGTTACTTCTTCGCGCCGGCTTCCAGCTTGGACACGCGCTGCTGCAGCTTGGTCACCTGCCCGGTCAGGTTCTTGTCGAGCGCCGACATCTCGTTCACGGTCTCTGCCAGCGTCTTGACGGTGTTGTTGTAGGAATCCTTGAACGCCTTGAGCTGGTCTTCCAGACTCTTCAGACCGGACTCCAGGGCCTTCTGTGCCGAGTCCTGGCCCGACTTGGCGCTGTCCAGTGTCTGGACCGTCTTGGTCAGCGCCGCCATCTGGGACTCGATCTGGTCGAGCCGTCTGCTGTCGTCGAACACGCTTCGCCCTTTCCGGAAGCCACGCAAATCGCGTGGCGCGACCTTACGCAATGGCCGTTGCGGAGCCGTTGCGAGGCGGCATGCGCGGGCGGGCGTCAGGCGGGGTTGTCCACCGCGCCACCGCGATCGCCTCGCTGAGCACGGCGCGGTCTCCGACATGGTTCGCGAGCACCAGGACGAGCTTCGCGAGCATCTTCTGCGCTGCCGTGTCGTCCAGGCCGCGCTGCGCATCGACCAGTTCGGCATAGAAGCCGTCGGGGTCGTCGATGTTCGGGGTCAGGGTCAGCGGCATCGGGGTCTCCTGGCGATCGGCCGGAAGGGTCGCGACAGGTTCAGCGGCCGAGGCAGCGCGCCATCGCCTGCCGGACGCGCGCCTCGTCGTAGCTGCGCCAGCGTGCCGCGACATGCTGGTCGGGCCGGATCAGGTACACGGTGCCCGGGCGCGCGTCGTAGCGCTGGTGCAGCAAGCCGGCGGCATCGTGCAGATCGCGTCCGACGATGACCACGCGGGCGCTGACGCCGCCGTCCAGCCGCAACCGGTCCACCGGCAGCACGCCGAAGCTCAGCAGCACGAAGCCGCCGCGCAGGTGCTCGAGCAGCCACCCGGGGCGACCCTGCGCGTCGTGCACCGGCGCGTCGGACGCGTTGGTGCCGGGGCGCATCTCGCCGGCGAACGGCTCGTCGTCGGGCGTGTTCAGGCTCGACGCCACGTACGGCGTCGGCCGCGACAGCCGCCCGCTGTTCACCAGCGGCCGCGCGAAGGCGTGGTCATGCGCCAGCTCGAGCACCGCGTCGCGCAACAGCCGCGCGGTGGCCGACTTCGGCGTGATGAAGTCGGTGGAGCGCGTCGAATGCCGCAGGTTGTCGTCGGCGGCGTAGGCGCGCTCTTCGTGGTAGCTGTCGACCAGCGTCTCGGGCGCCTGGCCGTCGAGCACGAGGCCCAGCTTCCAGACGAGGTTGTCGATGTCCTGCACACCGGTGTTGGCGCCGCGTGCGCCGAACGGCGACACCTGGTGCGCCGCGTCACCCGCGAAGAGCACGCGCCCGTGGCGGAAGCGGTCCAGCCGCCGGCACGCGAACTGGTACACCGAGACCCACTCCAGCTCGAACGGCACGTCGGGCCCGAGCATCGCGCGGATGCGCGGCTCCACGTTCTCGGGCTTCTTCGCCTCCACCGGGTCGGCCTCCCAGCCGAGCTGGAAGTCGATGCGCCACACGTCGTCGGCCTGCCGATGCATCAGCACGCTCGACGGCGCCTGACCACCGCCCACCTGCCCCTCGGCGTGGTGGAACCCGGGCTCGAACCAGAACCGGCGCTCGGTCGGGATGTCGGCCTTCATCACCACGTCGGCGATCAGGAAGCGGTCCTGGAAGAACTGGCCGGTGAACTCGCCGCCGACCATGCGGCGCGTGTCGCTGTTCGCGCCGTCGCAGGCGATCACCCAGTCGGCCTGCATCTCGAACACGCCGTCGGGCGTCTCCACCGTCAGCAGCGCATGGTCGGCGCGCTGCTGCAGCCCGATCAGCTTGTGTCGCCAACGCAGGTCGGCAAGCCCGCTTTGGTTGCAGGCATCTACCAAATACTCTTCCAGGTGGTACTGCTGCAGGTTGATCATCGCGGGCATGCGGTGCCCGGCCTCCGGCTGCAGGTCGAAGCGGTAGACGAGGTCATCGCCGAAGTAGACCTTGCCGACCTGCCAGCTCACGCCCTTGTCGACCATGCGCGCGCCCACGCCGAGGCGGTCCCAGATCTCCAGCGGCCGCTGTGCGTAGCACACGGCGCGCGAGCCGATGCTCACCGTGTCGCTGTCGTCCAGCACCACGCTGGGGATGCCCTGCGCCGCGCAGTCCAGCGCCGCGGTGAGGCCGATCGGCCCGGCCCCGACGATCACCACCGGATGCCGGCGCGCGGCGCCGAGCCGCTGCTCGTCGCTCTGGCGGTACGGGTAGGTCGGATAGCGGTAGGTCTTCAGCATCGCCGCGGCCCGTGCCTCTCGAGTGCTCAGGCGCCCTGCGGCGCGGCGAACTCGCGCTGGTGCATCCACGCCGCGTGGCGCGGCGCCCTCTTGGTGCGCGACCACTCGGAGAGCATCGCCCACTTCACGTCGTCGAGCTGCTGCATCTGCTCGGGCGTGGCGGTGTCGGCCGCCAGTTCGAGGCGGTGGCCGTTGGGGTCGAAGAAGTAGATCGACTGGAAGATCGTGTGGTCGGTGGGCCCGATCACGTCGATGCCTGCGGCCTGCAGGCGGGCCTTGGCCGCGAGCAACTCGTCGACGCCGCCGACCTTCAATGCGATGTGCTGCACCCACGGCGGCGTGTTCGTGTCGCGACCCATCGGCGGCGAGTTCGGCAGCTCGAAGAACGCGAGGATGTTGCCGCCGCCCGCATCGAGGAACAGGTGCATGTACGGGTCGGGCTCGTGCGTGCTGGGCACGCGGTCCTCGGCGATCGCCAGCACGAAGCGCATGCCCAGGTGCTGCTCGTACCAGCGCACGGTCTGTTCGGCGTCGATGCAGCGGTAGGCGACGTGGTGGAAACGTTCGATCGTCACGGCGAGCTCCTGCGGGCGAGAGCCATATAGTAACTCGCGTTACTATAAGACCGCAACCCCGGGTCCCCGCCGTCGGCACGCGGCTCCGGCCCGCGACGGGGTGATCACCTGGAGTCCCCGGCTCACGAGCCGCCGCTCAGACGCTGCCGGCCCGCATGTACAAGGCCTCGCTGGTGGCCAACCGGGAGTTCAGCTCGCTGACCGCGTCCCAGCGCAAGCAGATCGTCAAGTTCCGCGACGAGCTCGAGGCCATGGTCGGCGACTGCCTCGCGGCGGGGCGCGAGACCGGCGAGTTCCAGTTCGAGGACCTCTCGATGACGCGCATGGCCGTCGTCTCGCTGTGCCGCTCGACGCTGCTGTGGCACTCCCCGCGCGGGCGCCTCACGCCGGAGGCGATCGGCGACTACTACGTCGAACTCGTGCTGGAGATGGTGGGCCGGCAGGCTGCCCCGCGGACGCAGTCCAGCCGCCGATCGGCCTTGGCGAGTGTCGCGCAGCGATCTCATGAGTCACGCGTCCGCAGGCCGCCGTTGCGATCGCCCGCCGGTCACGGCACGCCTCACCCCTCCAGCAGCCGCACCTTCACCGTCCGTCCCTTCACCTTGGTCTTGCCGAGCCCGGCCAGCACGTCGCGTGCCACGCTGCGCTCCACGGCCACGTAGGTCGAGAATTCGTTGATGTTGATCTTGCCGATCTGCGCCGCGGCATGGCCCAGGTCCTTGGTCAGCGCGCCCAGCACGTCGCCGGGGCGGATCTTCTCCTTGCGCCCGCCGAGGATCTGGATCGTGCACATCGGCGGCCGCAGCGGCTGACCGCGGACCGGGGTGAGCGAGGCCAGCGGCTGCCAGGCCGACGTGAGGCCCAGCGCGTGCTCGATCTGGCCGACGCGGCCCATCTCGTCCAGGCTCGCGAGGCTGAAGGCCCAGCCCTCGGCATCGACTCTTCCCGTGCGGCCGACGCGGTGCGTGTGGGTTGCCGGCTCGGGCGTGACATCGACGTTGATCACCGCTTCGAGCCCGGTGATGTCGAGGCCGCGCGCCGCGATGTCGGTGGCGACGAGCACGCTGCAACTGCGGTTTGCGAACTGCACCAGCACCTGGTCGCGCTCGCGCTGGTCGAGGTCGCCGTGGAGTTCGAGGGCGACGTAGCCCTGCGCCTTCAACACCTGCACCAGGTCGCGGCATTGCTGCTTGGTGTTGCAGAAGGCCAGCGTGCTGACGGGCCGGTAGTGGTCGAGCAGCAGCGACACCGCGTGCAGGCGCTCCTCCTCGCGCACCTCGAAGAAGAGCTGGCGGATCTGGGTCGGGCTGTGCGGCTCGGCCACCGTCACCGTCTGCGGATCGCGCAGGAAGGCCGCGCTCAACCGGGCGATGCCCTCCGGATACGTGGCCGAGAACAGCAGCGTCTGGCGCTGCTTCGGGCACTGCCCGATCACGGTGGCGATGTCGTCGTGGAAGCCCATGTCGAGCATGCGGTCGGCCTCGTCCAGCACCAGCGTGTTGAGCGCATCGAGCTTCAGGCTGCCGCGCTCGAGGTGATCCAGGATGCGCCCCGGCGTGCCGACGACGATGTGGGCGCCATGTTCCAGGCTCGCGAGCTGCGGCCGCATCGTGCTGCCGCCGCACAGCGTGAGCGCCTTCACGTGGTCCTCCGCGCGCGCCAGGCGCCGCACCTCCTGCGTCACCTGGTCGGCCAGTTCGCGCGTGGGGCACAGCACGAGCGCCTGGACGGCAAAGCGGCGGGGGTTCAGGTTGGCCAGCAGCGCGAGCAGGAACGCCGCCGTCTTGCCGCTGCCGGTCTTCGCTTGTGCGATCAGGTCCTTGCCGGCCAGCGCCAGCGGCAGGCTGGCGGCCTGGATCGGCGTCATCGATGCGTAGCCCAGGCGCTGCAGGTTCGCGAGCGTGTGGGGCGGCAGCGGCAGGGTCGCAAAGTCGCTCATGGGCGATTATCGGGGCCATGCCACAGAGCTTCCTGCCCACCGTCCGACACGCCGAACGCCTGCCGCCGCACATCGGCAAGGAGCAGCTGGCGCGCATCCGCCATGCCGTGCACCACCTCCCGCAGGTGGTCAAGCCGGCCGACTACCTGGCCGACACGCACGCCGACTTCGAGACCCACCTCGACACGCTCGGCCTCGTGCTGCTGCAGAGGCCCGTGCCCGGCCAGCGGCCGAGCCGCTGGATCGACCCCGCCCTGATCGACGCCGCCCTCGCCCACCTCGATGCCGTGGGCAGCGGCCCGAAGGCGCGCCCGCTGATGCTGGAGCGCACTGCGGCGCTCGAGCAGATGGCGGTGTCGCGCCGCGCCGGGGTGTGGACACGCCTGATCCGCCACACGCTCACGCTGTCGGAGCCGGGGTGGGCGGTGCCGGTGCTGTTCCGCGTGCCGGTTCCGGCCGATGCGGTGTGGGCCTACTTCCGCAACGGCGATGCGGCGCTGTTGCAGGCCGCGCTGGGGCCCGCGCCGCCGCACCCCGACGCAGCAGCGATCCGCGCGCATCTGGAGTCGCTGCTCGAGCGCAGCCGCGCGCTGTCGACGCGGCACCTGGCCTCGCTGCTGCCGCGCCTGCAGGCCGAGTGCAGCGCACCGCTGCCACTGACCGAGCTCAAGGCCGCGTGCTCGCGCGCGCAGGACCGTTGGGAGCACCAGGCCAGCAAGCTCGACGCGCTGGCCGGCCTGAATTCCGATCTCGCCTTCCAGGGCTACCCCGACACCTTCGCCAAGGCGCGGCAGCTGCAGCGCCAGGTCATGCTCTACGTGGGCCCGCCCAACAGCGGCAAGACCCACGCTGCGTTCGAGCGCCTCGCACAGGCTGCGAACGGCGCCTACCTGGCGCCGCTGCGCCTGCTCGCGCTCGAAGGACGGGACCGGCTCGTGGCGCGCGGCGTGCCCTGCTCGCTGCTCACCGGCGAAGAGAACGTGCCCACGCCCGGTGCGCGCGTGGTCAGCAGCACGATCGAGATGGTGGGCACCAACACCGTGATCGACGTGGCCGTGATCGACGAAGCGCAGATGATCTTCGACGGTTCGCGCGGCTGGGCCTGGACCCAGGCCATCGTGGCCGTGCCGGCCAGCGAGGTGATCGTCATCTGCTCGGCCTACGCGGTGCCGGCCATCGAGAACCTGCTGAACCTGTGCGGCGAGCGCTGCACCGTGCGCCACTTCGAGCGCAAGCAGCATGTGCAGCTGCTGCCGCAGCCGGTGCCGCTGCCATCCCTCACGCTCGGCGACGCGGTGGTGGCGTTCAGCCGCCGCGACGTGCTGACGCTGCGCGACCGGATCGCCGCCGCCGGCCACCCCGTCTCGGTGATCTATGGCGCACTGCCGCCCGAGGTGCGCAAGCGCGAGGCCGAGCGCTTTGCCGACGGCGCCTCGCACATCCTGGTGGCGACGGACGCCATCGGCATGGGGCTGAACCTGCCGATACGGCGCGTGCTGTTCTCGACGATGACCAAGTTCGACGGCATCGACGACCGCCCGCTCGGCGAGAGCGAGGTGCACCAGATCGCCGGCCGCGCCGGGCGCTTCGGCATCCACGAAGAAGGGTTCGTCGGCGTGCTGAAGGAGGCCGAGCCCGGCGCGCTGAAGCTGCTGACCGAGCTGCTGCCGAAAGTGCCGCGGGCACCGCGCGACTTCAAGGCGCCTGTGGCGCCGAACAACTGGCATGTGCAGACCATCGCCTCGCGCCTGCAGCTCACCCGGCTGCGCGACGTGCTCGGCGTCTTCGTCGAGCAGCTGAAGCTCGACGACGCGCACTTCGCGGTGGCCGAACTGGAACAGATGCTGACGCTGGCCGAGCAGCTCGACGACTGCGCCGCGCGCCTCTCGCTTAAGGAGCGCTTCACCTACGCGCAGGCCCCGGTGGACACGCGCACCGACACCCAGTTGCAGCACTTCCTCGGCTGGGCCGCGCAGCACGCCCTCGCCGGCGGGGTCGGCTCCCCGTGGTTCCTGGACCAGGTGGACGGCCACAGCCGGCTCGACGCGATGGAGCAGGCGCTGCGCGCCTGCACGTTGTGGCTGTGGCTGGACCTGCGCTTTCCCGGCGTGTACGGGCATCTCGAAGAAGTGCTGGCGCTGCGGGGGCAGCTCAACGACGGGATCGAGCGGCAGTTGAAGGGGAAGAGGCCGTTGGCGCAGGTGAGGCAGGGGCGGCGCAGGTGACGAACCGCCAGCGACAATCGTCCGATGAAAACTCCGGTCCGCCTGCAGTCGCTCCAGGACGAGGGCTTCATCGACAGCGTGTCGCGCCAGCTGATGAGCGGCAAGGAAGCCACGGTCTATGTGGTGCGCTGCGGCGGCGAGACGCGCTGCGCCAAGGTCTACAAGGAAGCCACCCACCGCAGCTTCCGCCAGGCGGTGGACTACACCGAGAACCGCAAGGTCAAGAACTCGCGCCAGGCGCGCGCCATGGCCAAGGGCACCCGCTTCGGCCGCCAGGCGCAGGAGGCGGCGTGGCAGAGCGCTGAAGTGGATGCGCTGTACCGGCTGGCGGCGGCGGGCGTGCGGGTGCCCAAGCCGTTCAACTTCCACGACGGCGTGCTGCTGATGGAACTCGTCACCGATGCGGAAGGTGATGCCGCACCGCGCCTGAACGACGTGGCCTACTCGCCCGACGACGCGCGCGCCCACCACGCCACGCTGCTGCGGGAGGTGGTGCGCATGCTGTGCGCCGGCGTCGTGCACGGCGACCTGTCCGAGTTCAACATCCTGCTGGCGGCCGACGGTCCCGTGATCATCGACCTGCCGCAGGCGGTGGACGCGGCCGGCAACAACCACGCCGCACGCATGCTGCTGCGCGACGTGAACAACCTGCGCGACTTCTTCGGCCGCTACGCGCCCGAGCTGCTGGCCACCGAGTACGGCCCCGAGATCTGGACGCTGTACGCGCGCGGCCTGCTACGGGTGGACAGCACGCTCACCGGCCACTGCGAGCGCGAGCATCGCCCGGTCGACTTGCAGGCCGTGATGCGCGAGATCGACGACGCGCGCGCCGAAGAGGCGGCTCGGCGCCTGCGCATGGCGCCGGTGGCCTGAGACGCGTCAGCCCGGCTTCGCGTAGCCGCTGTCGATCCAGGCCGCCGCGCTGGCCGGGTTCAATCGGAAGTTCGCCGACACGCGCACCCGCGCCAGCTCGGCGCCGTCGGCGTCGGTGGCCTTGAGCAGCCCATGCGCATCGTCGTCGTCCGGCACGATGTCGAGGGTGACCTCGATGCGCCCGGCCGGCACCATGAGGAACACGCTCTTGTGCAGTTGCGCGTGCAACTGCTGCTCACGCCGGCGCAGCACCTCGCTGGCGGTCTTCACCAGCGTGTTGAACGCGGCCTTGTCCAGCGGCTTCGGGTTGCGCTTGTCCCGGCCCATCGTCCACGGCCCGACCAGCGCCGGCTCGGCGTCGCCGGCCTTCACCATCTCCACGGCCCAGCCCTCGTCGTCGTTGTTCTTGACGACGCGCGCCGTCCAGCCGTTGTCGCGCCAAAGCGTGGGCTCGTGCAGGGGCTCGGGGTCGACAGCGTCGCTGGTCAAGGTCGGGGGCATGCACGGCATTGTCGCTGCCACCCTCGCTGGCACAGCCCCTGGGCGGCATGAAAGAAGGAAGGCCGCCAGATCAAGGACCTGGCGGCCTTCCGTGGAGGAAATTCTTGGTAGGCGCTAGAGGACTCGAACCTCCGACCCCCACCATGTCAAGGTGGTGCTCTAACCAGCTGAGCTAAGCGCCTGTGAGCCCACGAGTATAGCAGCGGCCTCTGCCGGCACTGCCACCCGGGCCAGCAGCATCAGCGCCGCCGGGCGTGCCGCACCCCCGGCACCCGCGTGATCTGCGCCAGCACCTGCGTGAGTTGCGCCGCGTCGGGCGCTTCCACGGTGAAGGTCATGCGCGCCGTGCGCCCGTCGGCGTCGCGGGTGGAGATCGTCTTCACGCCGATGACGTTCATCTTCTCCTTCGCGAAGACCTCGGACACGTCGCGCAGCAGCGCAGGCCGGTCGGCGGCCTCGATGGACACGTCGAGCGGGTACACCGACTCCTTGCCGCCCTTGGCCTCGGGCACCCCCCACTCCACGTCGATCACGCGCTCGCCATGCGTCTCGGCCATGTGGCGGAAGTTGGCGCAGTCGCGGCGGTGGATGGCCACGCCCTTGCCGCGCGTGACGAAGCCGACGATGGCGTCGGGTGGCGCCGGGCGGCAGCAGCGCGCGAGCGTGGTCATCAGCGACTCCACGCCCACCACCAGCACGCCGCCGCGGCCGTCGCTGCGCGGGCGCCGCAGCGCGATCGCGTCGTCGGGCGCGGCCGGCTCGGCCGGGCGCAGCAGCGTCTCGATCGAGCGCAGCGAGAACTCGTCCTTGCCCACCACCTCGAACAGGTCGTCGGCGCGCTTGAAGCCGAGCTGCTCGGCGATCCAGTCGAGCTTGACGGCCGTGCGGCCCTCGCGCTGCAGCAGCCGCTCCACCGCCTCGCGGCCGCGTGCAACGGTGGCCTGAAGCGCCTGCGCATTGAACCAGGCGCGCACCTTGGCGCGCGAGCGCGGGCTCTTCAGGTAACCCAGCTCGGGGTTCAGCCAGTCCATCGACGGCCCGCCCTCGCGCACCACCGTGATCTCCACCGTCTGGCCGTTGGCCAGCACCGTGTTCAGCGGCACCAGTGCGCCGTCGACGCGCGCGCCCCGGCAGCGGTGGCCGAGGTCGCTGTGCACGGCGTAGGCGAAGTCCACCGGCGTGGCCCCGGCCGGCAGCTCGATGATCGTGGCCTGGGGCGTGAAGACGTAGATGCGGTCGTCGAAGACGGCCGGGCCGCGCGCAGCGGCGCCAGGCTCGCCCGACTGCGCCTGCTGCGAGACATCGCGCTCCCACGCGAGCAGCTCGCGCAGCACGGCCTTGCGTGCCTCCGCGATGCGCTCCTCGAAGTCGCCGCCCGCCGCGCTTCCCCCGCTGCCGCGCAGCCCCGATTGGCCGGCGTACCCCTTGGCGCCGGCTTCCTTGTACATCCAGTGCGCCGCCACGCCGTGTTCGGCATGCTCGTGCATCGCCCGCGTGCGGATCTGGATCTCCAGCGGCCGGTCGTCGGCCAGCCGCACCACCGTGTGCAGCGACTGGTAGCCGTTGGGCTTGGGGCGCGCGATGTAGTCGTCGAACTCGCCGTCCAGCGGCGTGTAGGCGGCCTGCACGCGCGCCAGCGCCGCGTAGCAGGCGGCCGTGTCGGCCACGATCACGCGCAGCGCGCGCACATCGAACACCTGCTCGAACCGCAGGCGCTTGCCCTGCATCTTCTTCCAGATGCTGTAGAGGTGCTTCGGGCGGCCCTGCACGTCGGCGGCGATCCCGGCCTCGGCCAGCAGCCGTGCCACCGACTCGCGCGCCGCCGCCACGCCGGCCTCGCGCGCGGCGCGCGACTCGTGCAGCAGCGTGGCGATGCGCTTGTACGAATCAGGCTCGAGGAAGCGGAAGGCCAGGTCCTCGATCTCCCACTTGATCTGCCAGATGCCCAGCCGGTTGGCCAGCGGCGCGAAGACCTGCATCGACTCTTCCGCCAGCTCCCGCGGGCACGGCGTGCGGCTGGCCGCGTGCCAGCGCAGCGTCTGCAGCCGCGACGCCAGCCGCAGCAGCACCACGCGCAGGTCGCGCGAGAACGCCAGCAGCATCTTGCGCACGCGCTCGGTCTGCTCGGCGCGCGCCTCGGGGCCGACGTGCGCGCGGCGCGCGGCACGCTGGATCTGCACGAGCTTGCGTGTCAGCTCGACCAGGCTCGCATACGACGGGCCGAAGGCCTTGGCCACCACCTCCTCGGGCCGCTGCAGGTAGTCGCCGGCATAGACGAGATAGGCCGAGGCGCACAGGGTCGGTGCCGCGCCCACCGCGCGCAGCAGCGCAGCCACGCCGTCGGCGTGCGCGAGCGCGTTCTCGCCGGTGTCCAGGAGTTGCGTGCCGATGAGCGGCTCGGCAAAGGCCCGGGCGCGGTCGGGAGCTGCCAGGTCGGCAGCGGCTCCGGCTTCTGCACCATCGGCCTTCCCCTCGCTGCCGGCAAGCTGGACGATCGCGGCCGCCGCGGCGGGGTCGGCGATCTCGGCGGTCTTCATGGCGTCACGGGGAGAGCAGGAAGTCGGCCACCACCTCGCGCTGGTCAGGCTGCACGAGCGTCGGCGCATGGCCCACGCCGTCGAACTCGACGAGGCGCGCCTTCGGGCCGCGCTGCGACATCGCCTGCGCCGTGTCGCGCGTCAGCAGGTCGGACTGCGCGCCGCGCAGCAGCAGCACCGGCCCGCGCAGCGCGTCGTAGGCCTGCCACATCGCGGCCTGGCCGGCCGCAGCGATCTCGGGCGTGACGGCGCGGAACGGCACCGCGATGTCCGGGTCGTAGTGCGGCTTCAGGCCGCCCTGCCCGTCGACGATGACCTGCGGCCCGGAGAGTTCGAGCCACTGCTCGCGCGTGTGCGGCCCGAAGCTCTGCGACACGGCCCACATCGCGTCGGCCGCCTCCTCGAGCGTCTTCCAGCGCACCGGAAAGCCGAGGTACTGGCCGATGCGTGCGAGCGCCGCGTACTCGATGACCGGGCCGACGTCGTTCAGCACCAGCCGGCGCACCGGTGAACCCTGCAGCGACGCCACGCCCACGCCGATCAGCCCGCCCATCGAGGTACCCACCCAGTCGAGCGTCTCGGCCTCCAGCCGCGCCAGCAGCGTGACCATGTCGGCCACGTACTGGGGGATCGAGTAGCCCATCGGATCGGCCAGCCAATCCGAACGGCCGCGGCCGGCGACGTCGGGGCACACGACGCGCCGGTGCGCGCTCAACTGCCGCGCCAGCGCATCGAAGTCACGCCCCTGGCGCGAGAGGCCGTGCACGCACACCACCACCTGCGGGTTGGAGGCGTCGCCCCACTCCCAGTAGGCCATGCGGTGCAGCCCGCGCGAGCCGAGGCAGTGCACATGCTTCAGGCGGGGCTCGGCGGCGTTCATGAAGGTCCCTGCAAGGCTGGCTCTCGATAATCGGGGCATCCTAACAACCCATTGAGGACACGCCATGTTGAAGGGCAAGACCGCCCTGGTCACCGGATCGACCAGCGGCATCGGATTGGGCATCGCCCTGGCTCTGGCCCGCGAAGGCGCGCGCATCATGCTCAACGGCTTCGGCGACGTCGAAGGCGCGAAGGCGCAGATCCGCCCGTTCGACGCCGGCGTGCTGCACCACGGCGCCGACATGAGCAAGCCGGCCGAGATCGAGGACATGGTGAAGACCTGCGAGCGCGAGCTGGGCCGCTGCGACATCCTGGTCAACAACGCCGGCATCCAGCACGTGGCCAACGTCGAGGACTTCCCGGTCGAGCGCTGGGACGCGATCATCGCGATCAACCTCAGCTCGGCCTTCCACACGATGCACCACGCGCTGCCCGGCATGAAGCAGCGCAACTGGGGGCGCGTGATCAACATCGCCTCCGCGCACGGCCTCGTGGCGTCGGCGGGCAAGAGCGCCTACGTGGCGGCCAAGCACGGCATCGTGGGCCTCACCAAATCGGCGGCGCTGGAGTGCGCCACGACGGGCGTCACGGTCAACGCGATCTGCCCGGGCTGGGTGCTGACGCCGCTGGTTCAGAAGCAGGTCGACGCCCGCGCGGCGCGCGACGGCGTCGACGACGCGGAAGCGAAGCGGCGGCTGCTGGCGGAGAAGCAGCCGTCGCTGCAGTTCGTCACGCCCGAGCAGCTCGGCGCGCTGGCAGTGTTCCTCTCCGGCCCCGCCGCCGACAACGTGCGCGGCGTGGCCTGGAACGTCGACGGCGGCTGGGTGGCGCAGTAGCTCCAGGCGCCCGGCAGCGTCAGCGGATCGACATCTGCACGCTGCCGGAAACGGTGGCCGTGACGTTCGCTCGCCCGGCCTCCACCGGCAGCGGCGCTTCCACCGTGGCTTGCATCGCCTGGGCGCGGTACATCGGCACCGGCTGCGTCGGCCCGTCGCCGCCGGTGTTCACGTTCACCTCGCGCACCGTGTAGCCGGCAAATCCGAACTGCTTCGCGTAGGCGTCGGCCTGCGCGCGGAAGCGAGCGATGGCCGTGGCGCTCACCTCGCCCTCGACCTTCTCGCGCGCCTCGCGCGACAGCGTGAAGCCGGTGCGCGCCACCGTCATCGTGTTGAGCTTGCCGGCGAGCTGCGAGAGCGTGGCCGTGTCGCGGCCTTCGATCACCAGCTCGGCGCTGCCCTGCCAGCCGCTGATGGCGCCGGTGCGGCTGTTCGGGGCGTAGCGCGGGTAGATCGAGAAGCCGCCGGTGCGCACCTCCACCTGTCCGGGCTTGGCGGCCTTGCGGGCTTCGATCAGCGCGGCATCGAGCGCCACCTTGAGCTGTGTCTGCACGGTGGTGGCGTCGGGCGCCTCGCGGGTGGTGGACAGCGTCACCGCCAGCCAGTCCCTGGGCACTTCGAGCGTGGCGTTGGCCGACAGCGTCAGCACGTTCTGCGGCGGCGGCATCAGCACCGCGGCGGTCTGCCCGCCGGACTGAGCCACGACGCAAGTGGCCGCCAACACCGCGGCGGCGGCGACGAGGGATGTGAACAGGGGCGTCGGCATGGTTCGGGACTCCTGGGACAGCGGGGTTTGCGTGGCAGCGGAGCCAGTGTAGGGAGAACCCGGAAAGATATGTAACAAGCGGTCGGAACGCGCAGGAAACCGCGGAAACCGGGGCCCACAATGCCGTTGTTACAAGTTTGGAGCCCCGATGAACGCACCCGCCAACGCCCGCCCCGACCGCATCGTCGTGGTCGACGACGACGCCCGGATCCGCGACCTGCTGCGCCGCTATCTCTCGCAGGAAGGCTTCGAGGTGCTGCTGGCCGAGGACGCCAAGGCGCTCAACCGGGTGCTGACGCGCGACACCGTCGACCTGATCGTGCTGGACCTGATGCTGCCCGGGGAAGACGGCCTGTCGATCTGCCGCCGGCTGCGCGCCGGAAACGACCTGACGCCGATCATCATGCTCACCGCCAAGGTCGAGGACGTCGACCGCATCGTGGGCCTGGAGGTGGGCGCCGACGACTACCTGCCCAAGCCCTTCAACCCGCGCGAGCTGCTGGCGCGCATCCACGCGGTGCTGCGCCGCCGGCCGACGCCCGAGGCGCCCGGCGCCCCGTCGAAGGAGCCGCAGACCGTGAGCTTCGGGCCGTTCG
Organism: Rubrivivax sp.; assembly: GCA_016789955.1. Classification (GTDB taxonomy): domain Bacteria; phylum Pseudomonadota; class Gammaproteobacteria; order Burkholderiales; family Burkholderiaceae_C; genus Rubrivivax. The sequence continues at coordinate 101,837 of JAEUPB010000073.1, forward strand.
AGTTCGACCTGTCGCTGCGCCGCCTGTCGAAGAACGGCGAGCAGATCGCGCTGACCACCGGCGAGTTCTCGATGCTGAAAGCCCTGGTGCGCCATCCGCGCCAGCCGCTCTCGCGCGACAAGCTGGCCCAGCTCGCCCGCGGCCGCGAGTTCGAGCCCTTCGACCGCAGCCTGGACGTGCAGATCTCGCGCCTGCGCAAGATGCTCGAGCCAGATCCGAGCCAGCCGCGCTACATCCAGACGGTGTGGGGCGTGGGCTACGTCTTCGTCCCTGACGGCGCAAGCTGAGGCCGCGACGGGCATCGGCGCGGAGACAATGCGCCCCGCACACCGATAGCCCCGCTTGGCGCGCAAGCCTCTCGCACTCAGCCTCTTCTGGCGCACGTTCTTCCTGCTGGCGATCCTGCTGGTGGGAGGTGTGCTTGCGTGGGTGCAGACCTTCTCGGCGCTGGACTTCGAACCGCGCGCCGTGCAGGCGGCGCAGCAGACCGCTGGCCTCGTGAACCTGGCGCGGGCCGCGCTGAAGCAGGCCGACGGCATCAACCGCGTGGCGCTGGTCAAGTCGCTGGGCACGCAGCAGGCGATCCGCGTGGCGCCGCGCGAGCCGCGCGACGTGTGGGAGCCCTTCGAGGTCGACCGCTTCACGCGCCGCGTCGGCCGCGAGCTGAAGGGCGTGCTCGGGCCGGACTCCATCGTCGCGCGCACCGTCAACGGCCAGCCGGGCCTGTGGGTGGGCTTCTCGATCGACCGCGACAGCTACTGGCTGCAGGCGGAGGCGGCCAACGTCTCACCGCTGTCAGGGCCGACGTGGTTCGTGTGGATCGGCATCGCGCTGCTGGCCACGCTGTTCGGCTCTGCAGGCATCGCCGGCCTCATCAACCGGCCGCTGAAGCAGCTGTCGTTCGCCGCCAGCCGCATCCGCGGCGGCGACCTCGACTCGCGGCTGGACGAGAACACGCTGACCAGCGAGATCCGCGAGGTCAACAAGGGCTTCAACCGCATGGCGCGCGAGCTCGCCCGTGTCGAGGAAGACCGCGCGGTGATGCTGGCCGGCATCAGCCACGACCTGCGCACGCCGCTGGCGCGGCTGCGACTCGAGACGGAGATGAGCGTCAGCGACGAAGAGGCCAAGCGCAACATGGCCAGCGACATCGACCAGCTCGACGCCATCATCGACAAGTTCATGGACTACGCCCGCCCCGGCGAGACCAAGCTGGTGCCGGTGTCGCTGGCCAAGCTCGTCGAACGCGAGGCCGGCAACTTCCGCGACCCCACGCAGATCCGCATCACGATGCGCCTGGCCACCGACGTGGACGTGATGGCCGACGAGACCGAACTGGGCCGCGTGTTCCTCAACCTGTTCGAGAACGCGCGCCGCTACGGCCGCGGCACCTACACCGGCGTGGCCGACGTCACCGTGTCGTACGTGCGCACCGGCACCTGGGTGATCGTGACCGTGCGCGACCGCGGCCCCGGCGTGGCGCAGGAGAAGCTCTCGCAGCTGACGGTGCCGTTCTTCCGCGGCGATGCCGCGCGCACGGCGGCCACCGGTGCCGGCCTGGGCCTGGCGATCGTCGAGAAGGCGATGCAGCGCATGGGCGGCAGCCTCGAGCTGACCAATGCGCCCGATGGCGGGCTCATGGCGCACGTGCGCCTGAAGAAGGCCGACAAGTCGCCCTGACGGCGCGGCGTCAGTCCTGCAGCGCCATCATGCGCATGTCCACCGACGCGCGTTGCTCGCTGTCGGCGCGTGGCGCAGCCGCTTCGCCCGCGGACGCCGCATCGGCCGGCACGGCGCGGTCGCGCCCCAGCGCCTTGGCGCGGTACAGCGCGGCGTCGGCGCGCTGCACCAGCAGTTCGAGCGTCGGCGCCTCGCCCGATTGCGTGAGCCCGAAACTCGCCGTGAAGGCCGGCCGGCTGTGCTGCTTCAGCGTCTGCGCCAGCCGCTGGCGCACCCGCTCGCACCAGGCCAGCGCGTGCTCGGCGGAGGTGTCCAGCAGCACGAAGGCGAACTCCTCGCCGCCCCAGCGCGCCAGCAGGTCGCCCTCGCGCGAACAGCTGCGCACCACCTCCGCGAAGAGCCGCAGTGCGTCGTCGCCCGCCGGGTGGCCATGGGTGTCGTTCAGGCGCTTGAAGTGGTCGAGGTCGCACATCACCAGCGTGAAGCCGCGCTCGGCCAGCATCAGCTGGCGCATGCGCGCCTCCAGGCTGCGGCGGTTGGAGAGCCCCGTCAGCGAATCGGTGCTGGCCTGCAGCTGCGTGCGCTCGAAGGCGCGCACGGTGCCGATGCGGGCGCCGGCCTGCGCGCCCAGCGTCGACAGGCGCTGGAACTGCAGCGGCGTCAGCGGCCGGCCGAGCGGCCCGCTGGCGTGCAGCACGCCCAGGGCCCGGCCCATGAAGGTGACGGGCACGCAGCTGGCCGAGACGGCGCCTTGCGGCCGGTCGCGCAGCCGCGGGCAGGCGTTCAGGGCGTCGCTGTCGGCGAATTGCACGGCGTGCCCACGGCGCACGGCGACGCAGCTGAAGGCGGCATCGACGCCGCAACCCGGCGAGCCGGCGCGCGGATGCTCGGCAGCCCGCTCGAGGTTGGCGTTGCTGGAGTCGGCCAGCAGCAGCTCCATCGGATGGTCTGCCGACACCTCGCCCATCGCACGTGCCACCACCGCGTGGGCCTGCGGCTCGCTGTCGGCCATCTCCAGCGCTTCCACCAGCTCGGTGCCGAAGACGCCCTGCTCGGCGTCGCGCCGCGTGCGGTCGATCATCTGCTGCAGGTGGTCGGCCATCTGGTTGATGGCCTCCGCCAGCGTGCCCACCTCGTCGCGGCCCGGCACGGGCGTGCGGCGGTCGAGCTGACCGTCGGCGATGGCCACCGCCACGTCGCGCAACCGCGTCAGCGAACGGCGGATCGAGCGGGCCACCAGCGCCACGCAGCACCAGCCGACGAACACCGTGATCACCGCCGCCACGGCCAGGCGCTCGCGGGCCAGCCGGCCCGCCTCGCGGGTCACCCCGTGGGCCGCTTCGCTGGCGCGCCCCAGTTCGTCGGTCTGGCGCGCCAGCGACGCCTTGGCGTGCTCGAAGGCGCTGTGGAAGACCTCCATCTCGGCCACCGCGGCCGGGCGGTCCGTCAGCGCCAGTTCGACCAGGCGCTCGGCCAGGGACCCGTAGCTGAGCGTGGCCAGCCGCGCCTCGACGACCTGATGGCGCAGGTCGCCCGTCAACGGCAGCCGGTGCAGGGTCTGCAGTTCCTCGCGCATCGACACCACGTTGTCTCTCACCGAGCGCTGCACCTGCTGCGGCGTGATGCCCGGCGCCTGGTTCACCAGCAGCGCCTGCAGCACGTCGGAGTGCAGCGCGTCGTGCAGCATGTCCACCTGCTGGTTGGCCCGTTGCGCCCGGTTCAGCAGCATCACGTCCTCGCCGGCCGTGGCCTCGGCGGGCAGCATGTGCCACGACACCGCCACCACCGAGCCCAGGCACAGCACCAGCAGCACGTTCACCACCGTCAGCTTGGCGGTGAGCGAGCAGTTCGCGAGGCGGGACAACGGTCCGAGGAACAGGGAGGCCACACGTCGCTAACGACCCCGGGGCCCCGAACTTGAGACGGCTCGCGCCCGCGGACGTGCGGGATGCCGCAGATCACGGGCCAGGCCCGGCGGGCACCAGCAGGCACACCGCCCGCGCTTCCATCGCCTCGCCGGCCCCCACCGGCCCCAGCTTCTCGGCGGTCTTGGCCTTGACGTTCACCCGGTCGGGCGGGAGGCCGAGCACCGCGGCCAGCCGCTCGCGCATCGCCGGGATGTGCGGCGCCAGCTTGGGCGCCTGCGCGACGACCGTGGCGTCGATGTTGCCGATGCGCCAGCCGGCGGCCACCACGCGCTGGTGCGCGGCCTCCAGCAACCGCATCGAATCGGCGCCGGCGTAGGCCGGATCGGTGTCGGGGAAGTGGCGGCCGATGTCGCCCAGGCCGGCCGCGCCGAGCAGCGCATCGGTGATCGCGTGCGCCAGCGCGTCGGCGTCGCTGTGGCCGAGCAGGCCCTGCGTGTGCGGCACGGTCACGCCGCCCAGCACCAGCGGGCGGCCTTCGACGAGGCGGTGCACGTCCCAGCCTTCACCGATGCGGAACGGAGGGGTGTCGGGCATGGTGCGGGCGCTTGCAGTGTCGGTGGAAGTCGTGCACGGCGTGCTCTCACGCCGCGGGCCGAGGCAGCAGCGCCGCGGCCAGTTCGAAGTCCTCGGGCCAGGTCACCTTCAGGTTGCGCAGGTCCCCCCGCACGAGCTTGGGGTGATGGCCGAGCCGCTCGATCGCGCTGGCCTCGTCGGTGATGTCGGCGTCGGCTTGCACCAGCGCGCGCTGCAGCAGCGCCAGGCGAAACATCTGCGGCGTCTGCGCGAGCCACTTGCCGTCGCGCTGCAGCGTGGCCACCGCGCGGCCGTCGCGGCTGTCCTTCATCGTGTCGGGCACCGGCAGCGCGAGCAGGCCGCCGACCTCGTCGTCCTCGCAGGCATCGATCAGCCGCTCGACCCACGCCGGCCGAAGCAGGCAGCGCGCCGCATCGTGCACTAGCACCCAGTCGTGCGGGGCCACGCCGCGCGCTTGCAGCTCGTGCAGGCCGGCAGCCACCGTCTGGGCGCGCGTGCGGCCGCCGACCGCGGCTACCCAGCTACGCTCGCCGACGAACCCGGGCGCTTCGGCTTCGAAGCGGTCATCGTCGGGCGCGATCACCACCAGCGTGGCCGCGACGCGCGGCACCGCGGCCAGGGCCGCCAGTGTGTGGGCCACCACGCTGCGCCCGCCGATGCGGGCGTACTGCTTGGGCCCGGCGGTGCCGGCGCGCACGCCGCTGCCGGCACAGGGCACGAGCGCGTAGCAGCGGGGCGGCGTGCCCGGAGCGAGATGCATCGGCGAATTCTAGAATTCGCGCCCCTCTGGCCTTTTCATGCAGCTTCCCCCGCTCCAACCCGGCCGCCGCCACACGCTGCCCCGCCCCACCGGCTCGGCCGATGCGCTGCTGCTGGCCCGCATCGCACAGTCGCTGGCCGGAAGGCAGATGCTGGCCATCGTCACCGCCGAGCCGGCCGATGCGCAGCGGCTGCTCGACGAGCTGCCGTTCTTCGCGCCGGGCCTGCGCACCGCGCTCTTCCCCGACTGGGAGACACTGCCCTACGACACCTTCAGCCCGCACCAGGACCTGATCTCCGAGCGGCTGGCCACGCTGTGGCGCATGCTGCAGCGCGAGTGCGACGTGGTGCTGCTGCCCGCCACCACGGCACTGACGCGGCTGGCGCCGCCGTCGTTCCTCGCCGGCACGACCTTCCACTTCAAGCAGAAGGCGCGGCTGGACGAGTCGCAGCTGAAGGCGCAGCTCACGCTCGCCAGCTACCAGCACGTGAGCCAGGTGGTCTCGCCGGGCGAGTACGCGGTGCGCGGCGGGCTGATCGACCTGTACCCGATGGGCTCGCCGGTGCCCTACCGCGTCGACCTGTTCGACCGCGAGGTCGATTCCATCCGCGTGTTCGACCCCGACACCCAGCGCAGCCTGTACCCCGTGCCGGAAGTGCGGCTGCTGCCCGGCCGCGAGTTCCCGATGGACGAGGCCTCGCGCGCCGCGTTCCGCTCGCGCTGGCGCGAGAAGGTCGATGGCGACCCGAGCAAGGCCCGGGCGTACAAGGACATCCAGCAAGGCATCGCCACCGGCGGCATCGAGTACTACCTGCCGCTGTTCTTCGACCAGACCGCGACGATCTTCGACTACCTCGCCGGCCCCGGCGGCGACGGCGGGGCGGAAGGCGCCCTGCACGCCACGCTGGTGCTGCACGGCGAGATCGACGAGGCGCTGCAGCGCTTCTGGGCCGACACGCGCGAGCGCCACCGCTTCCTGCAGCACGACAAGGAGCGTCCGCTGCTGCCGCCGGAGGAGGTGTTCCTCAAGGTGGACGAGTTCTTCGCGCGCACGCAGCCGCACGCGACGCTGGCGCTGCGCGGCAGCGACCCGGTGGCCTGGGCACGGCCGCTGCCCGACCTCGCGGTGGACCGCAGCGCCACCGAGCCGCTGCATCTGCTCGAACAGCACCTCGCGGCCACGCCGCACCGCGTGCTGATCTGCGCCGAGAGCGAAGGCCGCCGCGCGAGCCTGCTGGACCTGCTGCGCGACCACCGCATCGACGTGCCGGCGGTGGGCTCGCTCGACGAGTTCACCACCGGCGCCGAGAAGGTGGCCATCGCCGCCGCGCCGCTGGCCGCCGGGTTCCACTGGCACGAGCCCGACGCCGGCACCTCGGTGCAGTTCGTCACCGAGACCGAACTCTTCGCCACCACGCGCGAGGCGCGGCGCCGGCGCAAGCAGGAGCAGGTCTCCAGCGTCGACGCGCTGATCAAGGATCTGTCCGAGCTGAAGGTGGGCGACCCCGTGGTGCACGTGAACCACGGCATCGGCCGCTACCAGGGCCTGGTGCACATCGACCTGGGCGAAGGCGCCAGCGAGTTCCTGCACCTGGAGTACGCCGACAAGGCGACACTGTACGTGCCGGTGTCGCAGCTGCACCTGATCAGCCGCTACACCGGCGTCAGCGCGGAAGAGGCGCCGCTCCACAAGCTGGGCTCGGGGCAGTGGGAGAAGGCCAAGCGCAAGGCCGCCGAGCAGGTGCGCGACACCGCCGCCGAGCTGCTGAACCTCTACGCCCGCCGCGCCGCGCGCGAGGGCTACTCGCACCGCTTCAGCCCGCACGACTACGAGGCCTTCGCCGCGAGCTTCGGCTTCGAGGAGACGGCCGACCAGCGCGCGGCGATCCACGCAGTGATCCAGGACCTCGTGTCGCCGAAGCCGATGGACCGCCTGGTCTGCGGCGACGTCGGCTTCGGCAAGACCGAGGTGGCGCTGCGCGCGGCCTTCGTCGCCGTGCACGGCGGCAAGCAGGTGGCGATCCTTGCACCGACCACGCTGCTGGCCGAGCAGCACTTCCAGACGCTCGCGGACCGCTTCTCGCCGTGGCCGGTGAAGGTGGCCGAGATGAGCCGCTTCCGCACGCCGAAGGAGGTGAAGGCGGCCATCGAAGGCCTGGCCGACGGCTCGATCGACATCGTGGTCGGCACGCACAAGCTGCTCTCACCCGACATCAAGTTCAAGCGCCTGGGCCTGCTCGTCATCGACGAGGAACACCGCTTCGGCGTGCGCCACAAGGAGGCCATGAAGGCGCTGCGCGCCGAGGTGGACGTGCTGACGCTCACCGCCACGCCGATCCCGCGCACGCTGGGCATGGCGCTGGAGGGGCTGCGCGACCTCTCGGTGATCGCCACCGCGCCGCAGCGGCGGCTGGCCATCAAGACCTTCGTGCGCAACGAGGGCAGCTCGATCATCCGCGAGGCGGTGCTGCGCGAGCTCAAGCGCGGCGGGCAGGTGTACTTCCTGCACAACGAGGTGGAGACGATCGAGAACCGCCGCATGAAGCTCGCCGAGCTGCTGCCCGAGGCGCGCATCGCGGTGGCGCACGGCCAGATGCCCGAGCGCGAGCTCGAGCACGTGATGCGCGAGTTCGTGGCGCAGCGCCACAACGTGCTGCTGTGCTCGACGATCATCGAGACCGGCATCGACGTGCCCAGCGCCAACACCATCGTCATCAGCCGCGCCGACAAGTTCGGCCTGGCGCAGCTGCACCAGCTGCGCGGGCGCGTCGGACGCAGCCACCACCAGGCCTACGCCTACCTGCTGGTGCCCGATGTCGAGGGCCTCACCAAGCAGGCCGCGCAGCGGCTGGAGGCGATCCAGCAGATGGAGGAGCTGGGCTCGGGCTTCTACCTCGCGATGCACGACCTGGAGATCCGCGGCGCCGGCGAGGTGCTGGGCGAGCACCAGAGCGGCAACATGATGGAGGTGGGCTTCCAGCTCTACAACGACATGCTGTCGGAAGCCGTGCGCTCGCTGAAGGCGGGCCGCGAGCCCGACCTGCTGTCGCCGCTGGGTGGCCTCTTCGGCGGCACCACCGAGGTGAACCTGCACACGCCGGCGCTGCTGCCCGACGCCTACTGCGGCGACGTGCACGCACGCCTGTCGCTCTACAAGCGGCTGGCCACCGCCGAGAAGCAGGAGACCATCGACCTGCTGCTGGAGGAGATCACCGACCGGTTCGGCACGCTGCCGCCGCAGGGCCAGGCCCTGTTCGACACGCACCGCCTGCGCGTGCTGGCCAAGCCCTACGGCGTGCAGAAGATCGACGCGGGGCCCAAGGTGATGAGCATCACCTTCCGCCCGAATCCGCCGATCGACGCGCAGCGCATCATCGCCCTGGTGCAGAAGAACCGCTCGGTGAAGCTGGCCGGCAACGACAAGCTGCGCATCGACCGGGAGTTCGCCAAGCCCGAGGAGCGTGCGCAGTACATCCGCGACGTGCTGCGCGCGCTGGGCGCGCCGCAGCCGGTGGCGGCCTGACACGGCCCGACACGGCGCCTGTCACCAGCCCTCAGCGCTTCCCCGGCGCCTCCCACGGCGCTAGAGTCGCCTCCCCCAATTGGACACAGGGAGCCCGACATGGCGCAGTTCACCGCCTACCTCACGTTCGACGGCCAGTGCGCCGATGCGATGAACTTCTACCAGCGCACGCTCGGCGGCGAACTGCAGGCGCATCGCATGGGCGATTCGCCGATGGCCGGCGACCTGCCGAAGGCCTATCACGACCGCTTGATGCACGCCAGCCTCGCCCTCGACGGCGGCGTGCTGATGGCCTCCGACACGATGCCCGGCATGCCCTTCGACGGTATGAAGGGCTTCGCGATCTCGCTGCAGTACCGCGATGCCGAGCAAGGCCGGCGCATCTTCGACGCGCTCGCCGCAGGCGGCACGGTGACGATGCCCTATGCACCCACCTTCTGGGCTGCAGGCTTCGGCATGCTGGTCGATCGCTACGGCACGCCGTGGATGGTCAACGTCGACACGGCGCCGGCCTGAGCACCTCCCGGCCGCGGCAGGGGCCGCCGGGATAATCCCCGGCATGAGTTCCACCGTCCCGCCCGCCGGCCTCGTGCTGCGTGGCGTTCAGCCCCCGCTGAGGCTGGCCGACTACAGACTGATCGCGTTCGACATGGACTCGACGTTGATCAACATCGAGTGCATCGACGAGATCGCCGCGGTGGTCGGCCGCCGCACCGAGGTGGCCGAGATCACCGAGGCGGCGATGCGCGGCGAGATCGCCGACTACAAGGAGAGCCTGCGCCGCCGCGTCGCGCTGCTGGCCGGCGCGCCCGAATCGGCACTGCAGCAGGTGTACGAGACCAAGCTTCGGCTGAACCCCGGCGTGCAGGCCTTCGTGCACGCCTGCCAGGACGCGGGGCTGAAGACGCTCCTGATCTCCGGCGGCTTCACGTACTTCAGCGAACGCGTGCGGCGCACGCTGGGGCTGGACTTCGCGCGCGCCAACACGCTGGGCATCGCCAACGGGCGGCTGACCGGCACGCTGCTCGAGCGGCCCTGGGGCGACATCGTCGACGGCGCCGAGAAGAAGCGCGTGCTGCTCGAGGTGTGCGAGCTGATGGGCATCGAGACCGCGCAGGCGATCGCGGTGGGCGACGGCGCGAACGACCTGCCGATGATGGCCGCTGCCGGCCTGTCGATCGCCTACCACCCCAAGCCTGCCGTGATGGCGCAGGCGATGGTGTCGATCACCGATGGCGGCATGGATCGCGCGCTGGCGCTGTTCGGCGAGGCGGGGGCCTGATGCCCCCGGGGGCGGCCCCGCGCGTCAGTTCGAGAAGACCAGGTTCAGCCGCTGCACGCGAGGCTCGGACACCGGCTCGTAGCGCCACTGCGACAGTGCCTCGATGATGTAGGGCTCGGCCGCGCGCTGCGCCACGGTGGGCAGCCGGATGTCGCTCAGGCGACCGTCGCGCTCGATCGTCACCTGCACCAGCAGCTCGGTCGGGTAGCCGAGGCGCCGCATCACCGCCGACGGGATGTCGGGATCGACGCGGCTCAGCAGCCGTGGCATCGCGCCGGCCGCCACCGGGGCCTGCGCCGGTGGGATTGGCGCCGGCGGTGCGGCGATCGGGCCGCGGGCGGGCATGGCGGGCAAGGCCAGCGGCGTGGCGGCCGACACCGGCACGAGGGTGCCGTCGGTGACGATGCGCTCGCCGCGCGTGGCCGGCGCCGGCTCGCGAGGGCTGTCGAGCACGCGCGTCACCGGCTCGGGTGGCGGTGCCGGCACGGCGGAGGGGGCGGGCGCCGTGACGGTGGTCTGCGGCGGCGACGCCGGCGCCACAGGGGTCGAGACCACCGCAGCCGGCGTGACCGCGGCGGGCACCACCTTGCGCACCGGCACCGGCTCGGGCTCGGCCGGCCCGCGCCGGATCTTCGAGGCCTCGAGGATCATGCGCAGCGGGTTGCTCGCCTCGCGCTTCACGCGCTCGCTGACGGCGGACTCGTTCACCGACGCCGCGGCCGCCGCCGGCGTGGCGGCCGCCTGGGCACGGGCGCCGGGGGCCGCGAGGACCAGCGCCTGCAGGAGCACGACGATGCGCAACATGAAGCGCGGCATTCTAGGAATGCCACGCCTCGGAACACCACGGGGTGAACCTGCGACCGTCCCGCTACGATGCCCCGCGCCGGCGTGCATTTGTCACGCAAGACCATCGCACAGGAGCAACCATGCAAGACGTCCTCGAGCGCGCCCGAGCCCAGGCCGACGAGTTCATCGCGATCCGTCGCGACATCCACAGCGAGCCCGAGCTCGGCTTCCAGGAACACCGCACCAGCGCGCTGGTGGCCGAGAAGCTCGGCTGGTACGGCTACGAGGTGCACCGCGGCCTGGGCGGCACCGGCGTCGTCGGCGTGCTGAAGCGCGGCAACGGCACGAAGCGCATCGGCATCCGCGCCGACATGGACGCGCTGCCCATCGTCGAGAGCACCGGCCTGGCCTACGCGAGCCGGCGCAGCGGCGTGATGCACGCCTGCGGCCACGACGGCCACACCGCGATGCTGCTGGCCGCCGCGCGCCAGCTCGCCGAGCATGGCCGCTACTCCGGCACGCTGAACCTGATCTTCCAGCCGGCCGAGGAAGGCCAGGGCGGCGCGGTGAAGATGATCGAGGACGGCCTCTTCGAGAAGCACCCCTGCGACGCCGTGTTCGCGATGCACAACTCGCCCGGCAACCCGCAAGGCCAGTTCTCGTTCCGCGACGGCGCGGCGATGGCTTCGTCCGACTACGCGAAGATCACCGTCACCGGCGTCGGCGGCCACGGCGCCTTCCCGCACCTGTCGGCCGACCCGGTGGTGGCGGCCTCGGGCATCGTGATGGCGCTGCAGACCATCGTCTCGCGCAACGTCGGCCCGCTGCAGACGGCGGTGGTCACGGTGGGCACGCTGCATGCCGGCGCGGCCAACAACGTGATCCCCGGCATCGCGACGATGGAGTTGTCGATCCGCGCGCTCGACCGCGAGGTGCGCGACCTGCTCGAGAAGCGCATCCGCGAGATCGCGCAGGCGCAGGCCGCGAGCTACGGCTGTACCGCCACCGTCGACTACCAGCGGCGCTACTCGGTGCTCGTCAACACCAAGGCCGAGACCGACTTCGCGCGCCAGGTGGCGCTGGACCTGGTGGGCCCGGAGAACGTGCTGCTCGACCGCGAGCCCGTCACCGGCAGCGAGGACTTCGCCTTCATGCTGGAGAAGGTGCCGGGCTGCTACCTGTACATCGGCAACGGCGACGGCAGCGACTCGCGGATGTGCCACCACCCCGGCTACAACTTCAACGACGCCAACCTGAGCCTGGGCTCGGCGTACTGGGTGGCGCTGGCCGAGCGCTACCTGCAGGGCTGACGCGGTCACGGCGCCAGGTGCCGCGCGAGGAACGCCTCGACGCGCCGCGCGAAGTCCACGCGCGTCTCCTGCTTCAGCCAGCCGTGGCCCTCGCCGCGGTAGACCACCCACTCGGGGTCGCGGTCGACGGCGCGCAGCGCCTGCCGCATGCGCTCGCCGTGCGCCAGCGGCACGCGGCGGTCGCGCTCGCCGTAGGCCAGCAGCAGCGGCGCGCGGATGCGTGCGGCCTGCTCCACCGGCGATATGGCGCGCAGCATCGCGGCGTCCTTCTCCGGGTCGCCGACGCGCTCGGGCAGGAAGTGGCGGCGGCCGCTGCCGCTGATGTCGTCGTCCACCCACCACGATCCGCCGACGTACAGCAGCAGGTCGGCCACCGCCACCCACGCGACGCCGCAGCGGTACAGCGCGGCGTCGTTGGCCAGGCCCATCAGCGTGGCGTAGCCGCCGTAGCTGGCGCCGGCGATGCACCAGCGGTCGGCCCAGCCCTGCCCGGAGGCCCAGCGCACGGCGTCGGCCACGTCGTCCTGCATCGCGCGGCCCCACTGGCGGTCGCCGGCGCGCTCGTGCGCGAGGCCGTAGCCGGCGCTGCCGCGGAACTCGGGGCTGACCACCAGGTAGCCGCGCGACGCCAGGAACTGCTCCATCGGGCTCCAGCGCCAGTGGCCGCCGCGCACCCACGGCCCGCCGTGCACCAGCACGACCGCCGGCCCGCCGTCGCCGGGCTTGCGGCCCGGCGGGATCGTCAGCGGCGGCCGCCCCAGCGGCGTGGAGATCAGCGGGAACCCACGCCGCATCACGAGCTGGCGCAGTTCCTCGCCCGTCGTGGCGCACGCTCCAGAGCCCGGGCGCGAGCTGCTCGCCGCTGCCCGACTCGAGGTCGTGCACGTCGAAAACCAGCCGGTCGTCACCGACCGACGCGAACCGCCGCACGTCGACATCGGCGAAGTGGGCGGCGCGCTTCTGGTCGCGCAGGTCCCACACGTACAACCCGACGCGTTCGCCGCCGACCCGCGTCGTCAGCGCCACGTGGCGGCCCGACGGCGACAGCTTCGCGTCGATGAACTGCGCCGGGGCGGCGCGCCGCACACCTGTCGAGCTGTCCATGTCGTCGTCCCCCTGCGTGGCGTTGCGCGGGACGAGCATACGGCGGCGGCAGTCCCGGTCAGCCTCCGAACGGCGTCGGGCGCACGTCGCCGCGCGCACCCGGCATGAAGTTCACGCGCCGCCGCTCGGCCAGGCGTTCGCCGAACATGCCACCGTCCAGCCGCCCCTCGACCAGCTCGTAGCCCATCAGGGCGAACACCCGCTCGCCGATGAACATCGGGCGCGCGTTGCCGTACCAATCCACGCACGACGCGCGGCAGCCGTCGGAGCCCGACACCGGCGCCGAGCGCAGGTCGCCGAGGGCGCGGAAGTCCAGCGCGCGCTCGCGCAGGAACAGCACCGAAGCCGAGCCCTGGTTTCCGGCCTGCATGGTGCCGCCGCGGCCGGAGGGGTCGATGACCGGCAGGCCGAGCAGGCCCTGGTCGGTGCCCGTGGGACGGTAGAAGAAGCCGTGCGTGCGTGTCTCGCCCTGGCGCGCGCCGGGCTGCACGTGGCGGCCGGCGAGCGTGGCGCCGCGGTCCAGCCGCACGGCGCTGAAGACCAGGTCGCTGCCGGTGTTGCCCACCAGCACGCCGTGCGCGCCCATCGCCTCGATGCGCTCGACGGCATGCCCCGGGTCCAGCGGCACGGCGTCGCCGCCGCCGGCCCAGCGCACGGCCCAGGCTGCACTCTGGCGGCCGTCGCGCTGAGCACCGCCGTACAGCAGCCAGTCGCCCACGTAGCGGTTCTGCGTGGGTTGCGAGGCCGGCAACAGCCGGTAGGCCTCGCGCGGCGCGCTGCCGCGGCCGTCGCCGAACGAGGCCAGCGGCACGCGCAGCAACGCCGTGCCGCCCTGCACGCGGGCGTTGCCGAACATGCCTTCGCCCACGCCCGATCCGCGCAGCAGCACGTTCAGGTGGCCGCGTCCGTCCTCGAGGAACGAGAGCTGGTCGATCGGCACGCCGGCGGTCTTCAGCGCGGTGGGCGCCGTGCCGTCCAGCGGGATGCGGAACACCGCCGAGCGCGCGCCGCCGCCCGCGTCGGGGCGGCCGCCGGCGCCGCCGGTGCGCGACACCGTCCACACGTACACCGACCCTTGCGACACGTAGAACACGCGCCCTGCCGGCCCCAGCGCGGCGGTGGACTCGCAGCGCAGGTCCTGCCCCGGGTCGCCGAGGTCGCAGCTCGTCACCGTGTGCAGCGCCAGCGTCTCGTCGGGGTCGAAGTCGTCATCGGTGCGGTGGATGCGCGTGGCCGGCAGGATGCGCTGCCAGTCCCCGGGCACGGCGCCGTCCCAGCGGCGGTACGACGGCAGCATCGTCAGCGGCGCAGGGCCGCCGGGCCGCAGCACCGTGGGGCTGTAGAAGACCAGCTTGCGGCCGATCAGCCGGCTCGCGTAGTTGCGCGACGAGTAGTAGTCGTAGCTGCGCAGGTGATGCGTGGAGCGATACGTGAGGCCGCCGCGAGCGTCGATCTCGAACAGGCCGATCTCGGTACCGCCGCGAGCGTACGAGTAGCCGATCACGACGATGGTGTTGCCGCTCACCAGCATCTCGTCGTACCAGGCGCCGCGCGGGTCGCTGCCCGGTGCGTAGGCGTCCACCGTCGAGACCGGCTGCAGGCTGTCGGCGCCGATGCGCACGGTGAACAGCCGCCCGCGGCGCAGCACCACGAGGTGGTCGCCGGCGCGCTTGACGATGCCACCTTCGTCGACGCCGGCGGTCTGCACGTTGGTGATCGACTCGGCGGCGGCGGCCGCCCCATCGGCGGACTTGGCGGCCACCGCGCCCGCAGTGGCGGGTGCCGGGGCCGGCGGTGCCGCCATCGGCTGGGCCGCAATGCCCGGCGAGCCGTTCAGCGACAACGCGAACGAGCGCCGTTCGAGCTGGCGGCGGCCGGCCTCGGCGCGCCAGCGGTCCAGCGCCCGCACCAGATCCTCGTCGCTGCGATAGGCCGGGAGGCTGGGCGCGGCCACGGCGTCGGGTCCGGGGCCGGCGCAGGCGGCCAGCCACGCGAGCGCGACGGCGGCCAGCAGCGAGCGGGCTGAAGACCGGATGGTGGGGACAGGATGGGCGGGCATGGAGGCGTCTCCGGCGGTGTCGATGCGGGTTGTACGCGCGACGCGCGGAAGCGGGGTTGAGGTGGCGCCCGCACCGGGTGCGGCACACTCCCGGCGATGCAGGATCCCGCCCCTTCCACCCTCGCCCCCGCGCCGCTGATCGACAGCGACCACCCGGCCGTCGTCGACTACGCCCGTCGGCATGCGATCGGCGGCACCGACCGCGAGCGCGCCGCCGCCCTGTACCACGCGGTGCGCGACGACTTCCGCTACGACCCCTATCGCATCGACCTCACACCCGGGGGCATGCGCGGCAGCCGGGTGCTCGAACTGGGCCACGGCTGGTGCGTACCCAAGGCCACGCTGATGGCCGCGGCATGCCGCGCCGCCGGCATCCCGGCGCGGCTGGGCTTCGCCGACGTGCGCAACCACCTCAGCACCGAGAAGCTGCGCCGCTCGATGGGCAGCGATCTCTTCATCTGGCACGGCTACACCGAGGTGTGGCTCGATGGCCGCTGGCTGAAGGCGACCCCGGCGTTCAACCTGTCGCTGTGCGAGAAGTTCGGCCTGCTGCCGCTGGAATGGGACGGCACCGCCGACTCGATCTACCACCCCTACGACCGCGCCGGCCAGCGCCACATGGAGTACGTGCGCCAGCGCGGCAGTTTCGACGAGCTGCCGCTGGCGCAGATCGTGGCCGACTTCGCCGCGTACTACCCACCGGAGCTGAGTCGCAGCCCCGCGTCGGAAGCCAGCGACTTCGGCGACGATGCCGCCCGCGAGAGGGCCCGTGCTGGCGCCCAGGAAGGAACCCCCACGTGATCATCGAACGCATCTGGACCGGCAACAGCTACCGCAACTACAACTACCTCGTGGCCTGCAGCGAGACCGGCGAGGCGCTGGCGATCGACCCGCTGGACAGCGACAAGTGCCTGAACGCGGCGCGCGTCAAGGGCTGGCAGATCACGCAGATCCTCAACACGCACGAGCACCACGACCACACCGGCGGCAACGACGCCGTGGTGGCGGCCACCGGCGCGAAGGTGATCGCCCACCACCGCGCCGGCGGCAAGATCGCCAACATGAGCCGCGGCGTGCAGGCCGGCGACGTGATCAAGGTCGGCCGCACCGTCGAGCTGGAATGCCTGGACACCCCCGGCCACACGATGTGCCACGTGTGCCTGCGCGCACACGGGCCGCGCAACGCGATCTTCTCCGGCGACACCCTCTTCAACGCCGGCGCAGGCAACTGCCACAACGGCGGCAACGTGGCCGAGCTTTACGCCACCTTCGCCAAGCAGCTCGCCACGCTGCCCGACGACACCGAGGTCTATCCCGGCCACGACTACATCGAGAACAACCTGCGCTTCACGCTGGCGCGCGAGCAGGGCAACGCCGCCGCCGCCGAGCGGCTGGCGCGCGAGGACGGCCACGACGCGGCCACCGCGAGCGTCACCACGATCGGCGGGGAGCGGACCTTCAACACCTTCCTGCGGCTGTCGAGCCCGGCGGTGATCGCCGGGCTGCGCGAGAAGTTTCCCGAGTTGCCAGCGAATCCCGACCCGCAGACGGTGTTCACGAAGCTGCGGGAGCTGCGCAACAGCTGGTAGGCGGCGCCGTGCGGCCGGAAGGCCGCACCTCTCTCACGGCACCCGCTTGTAGCGGTCGTACCCGCCCAGCTCGCGCGGCACAGGCTTGAGCACACGCACGCCGCGCGCCGGCAGCTCGACGGTGATGAAGCCCGAGCCTATCGTCGCCGGCGCGGTGCCGGGCGGGTCGGGCACCAGCCCCAGCACGTCGACCATCGGCGTGTCGTCCATCAGCGCCCAGTTGGCGACGAGGATGCGGTCGCGCACCGGCGCATCGGTGGGGTTGGCGACGACGACGACCGTGTCGAGCGCACGATCGGTGTGGCGCTCGAAGGCCAGCAGCCGGCCGGACTCGACGAGCCGGAAATCGCCGACGCGCAGCGCGCGGTGCGCCTTGCGCAAGGCGACGAGGTGGCGCACCCACACGGTCTCCGGATGCGTGTCGCTCACCAGGTCCCATCGCATCGGGCCGCGGTTGGCCGGGTCGGCCCCGCCTTCCATGCCGACCTCCACGCCGTAGTACAGGTTCGGCGCGCCGGGCAGCGTGAACTGCAGCGCCTGTGCCAGGCGGCGCTGCGCCGGGTCGGGCAGCTGCGTCGCGATGCGCGGGATGTCGTGGTTGTCGATGACGGTCCACGACTTCAGCATCGGCTCGATGCCGGCGTCGCGCACCATGCGCTCGGTCATGCGCGCGGCCACCGGCGGCGCCAGCTCACCCGACACCGCGCCGAGGATGATCTGGCGCAGCGTGAAGTTCATGACCGCGTCGATCGACTTCAGCCAGTCTCCGGGGTAGTTGACGATCTCGCCCACCACCAGCGAGCCTGGCTTCTGCGCATGCGCCGCGCGCGTCAGCTCGCCGAGGAAGCGCGGGCCGAGTTCGAACGCGGTGTCCAGCCGCCAGCCGTCGGCGCCATCGCGCAGGTAGCTGCGCACCACGGAGTCGGCGCCGGCGTACAGGTGGTGCCGCACCGCGGGGTTCTCGAGGTTCAGCTCGGGCAGGTTCTGGAAGCCGGTCCACACGCGCGCGCCGCCGGCGTAGCGCGGGCCGATCACGAACCAGTCGCGCCAGCGGCTCTTCGGGTCGGCCATCGCGTCGCGGAAGACCGGCGCGTTGCGGCCCATGTGGTTGAACACGCCGTCGAGCACCACCTTCAGGCCGAGACGGCGCGCCTCCGCGGCCAGCCGCCTGAAGTCGTCGCGCGTGCCGTACTCGGGCGAGATCGCCTGGAAGTCGAACGCGTCGTACTTGTGGTTCGTGTAGGCGAGGTGGATCGGGTTCAGGTACAGCACGTCGGCGCCGATCCGGCGCACGTGCTCGAGCTTCGCGGTGGCGCTGGGCAGGTCGCCGCCCCAGAAGTGCAGCTCGTGGGCGCTGAGTTTCTCGGATTCGAGGTACGGGCCCGGCGCCGGCACCTCGTGCCACTCGCGCAGCACCTTCGGCGGCGGGTAGAGCGCGCGCTTGGCGTCCAGCCGCGCCGACGGCGCAAAGCGGTCGACGATGATCTGGTAGACCACCGCGCCGTTGCGCCAGTCGCGCTCGCGGTCTTCGTAGACGCCGGCCGCTGCGGGCACGGCCGCCGCCAGCAGCGACACCCTCAGCGCGGCGGCGCACGCCGCGCCGCGGCCCGTCAGCAGCGAGCGCACGGGATCAGTACACCACCACGGAGCGGATCGACTCCCCGCGCTCCATCAGCTCGAAGCCCTCGTTGATGCGCTCCAGCGGCAGCCGGTGCGTGATCAGTTCGTCGATCTTCAGCCTGCCGTCCATGTACCAGTCGACGATCTTCGGCACGTCGGTGCGGCCGCGCGCGCCGCCGAAGGCCGAGCCTTCCCACTTGCGGCCGGTGACGAGCTGGAACGGGCGCGTCGAGATCTCGGCGCCCGCGGGCGCCACGCCGATGATGATCGAGCGGCCCCAGCCCTTGTGCGTGCACTCCAGCGCCTGCCGCATCACCTGCACGTTGCCGATGCACTCGAAGCTGTAGTCGGCGCCGCCGTCGGTGAGCTGCACGATGCTGTCGACGATGTTGGCGTGGTCCTTCGGGTTCAGGAAGTGCGTCATGCCGAAGCGCCGCGCCATCGCCTCGCGCGCCGGGTTGATGTCCACGCCGATGATCTTGTCCGCACCCACCATTCGGGCACCCTGGATCACGTTCAGGCCGATGCCGCCCAGGCCGAAGACCACCACGTTGGCGCCCGCCTCCACCTTCGCGGTGAAGAGCACCGCGCCCACACCGGTGGTGACGCCGCAGCCGATGTAGCAGACCACGTCGAACGGCGCGTCCTCGCGCACCTTGGCCAGCGCGATGCCGGGCACGACGATGTGGTTGGCGAAGGTCGACGTGCCCATGTAGTGCAGGATGGGCTTGCCGTCGATCGAGAAGCGCGACGAGCCGTCGGGCATCAGCCCCTTGCCCTGCGTCGAGCGGATCGACTGGCACAGGTTGGTCTTGCGCGACAGGCAGAACTTGCACTGCCGGCACTCGGGCGTGTAGAGCGGGATCACGTGGTCGCCGGGCTTCAGCCACGTGACGCCTGCGCCGACCTCGAGCACGACGCCCGCGCCCTCGTGGCCGAGGATGGCCGGGAACAGCCCTTCGGGGTCGGCGCCCGAGAGCGTGTAGTGGTCGGTGTGGCAGATGCCGGTGGCCTTGACCTCCACCAGCACCTCGCCGTCGCGCGGGCCTTGCAGGTCGACGGTCTCGATGGTGAGCGGGGAGCCGGCCTTCCAGGCGACGGCGGCGCGGGTCTTCATCGTGGTGGGTCTCCGGGTGGCGATGGCGCATTGTGGCGGCGCGCGCGGACGGACGCTCGGCTACGCTCCCCTTGCCCCGCCACTCACTTCGACACCGGCATCGCGAACTCGGCACCCTTGCCGATGGAGTCGCTCCAGCGCTGCATCACGCTCTTCTGCTTGGTGTAGAACCGCACCCCTTCCTCGCCGTAGGCGTGCATGTCGCCGAACAGCGAGCGCTTCCAGCCTCCGAACCCGTGCCAGGCCATCGGCACCGGGATCGGCACGTTGATGCCCACCATGCCCGCCTGCACGCGGCGGCTGAACTCGCGCGCCACGCCACCGTCGCTGGTGAAGCAGGCCACGCCGTTGCCGTAGGCGTGCGTGTTC
>JAEUPB010000084.1 GCA_016789955.1 Rubrivivax sp.
GCTACGTGTCGCTGGGCTACTTCAAGCAGCGCGTGAAGGCCGGCGAGGTGGGCTCCTCGACGATGCCGCACAAGGTCAACCCGATCGACTTCGAGAACGCCGAGGGCAACTTCGGCCTGGCCAACGCGCTGCTCACGCACATGAGCCAGAAGCTGCCGGTCAGCCGCTGGCAGCGCGACCTGACCGACAGCACCGTGCTGCGCAACATGGGCGTGGCGCTGGGCTACTCGCTGCTGGGCTGGGACAGCCTCGCGCGCGGGCTCGACAAGCTCGAGGTGAACGCGCAGGCGCTCGCCGAAGACCTCGACGCCGCGTGGGAGGTGCTGGCCGAGCCGGTGCAGACCGTGATGCGCCGCCACGGCCTGCCCGACCCCTACGAGCAGCTGAAGGCCTACACGCGCGGCCGGCCGATCACCCGCGGGCTGATGCGCGAGTTCATCGCCGCGCTGCCGCTGCCGCCGGCCGAGCGCGATCGGCTGCTGGCGCTGACGCCGGCCGGCTACACGGGCCTGGCCGAACCACTCGCCCGGCAGTGGCAGGCGCGAGGCGCGTGATGGCCGCCCGCACCCCCTTCCGCGAACAGCTCGCCGCCGCGCAGGCCGCGAATGACTCGCTGCTGTGCGTGGGGCTGGACCCTGAGCCGGCGCGCTTTCCCGGCGCCTGGCGCGGCGATGCCTCACGCATCCACGACTTCTGCGCCGCCATCGCCGAAGCCACGAAGGACCTCGTGCTCGCGTTCAAGCCGCAGATCGCGTTCTTCGCCGCGCACCGCGCCGAAGACCAGCTCGAGCGGCTGATCGCCACGCTGCGCCGAATCGCGCCACAGGTGCCGGTGATCCTCGACGCCAAGCGCGGCGACATCGGCAGCACGGCCGAGCAGTACGCGCGCGAAGCCTTCGCGCGCTACGACGCCGACGCGCTGACGCTCTCGCCGTTCCTCGGGCAGGACTCGATCGAACCCTACCTGCGCCACGCCGGCCGCGGGCTGTTCCTGCTGTGCCGCACGTCCAACCCCGGCGGCAGCGACCTGCAGGCGCAGCGGCTGGCCTCGGGCGAGCCGCTGTTCGAGCACATCGCACGGCTCGCCTCCGGGCCCTGGAACCGCGACGGGCGCCTGGGCCTCGTGGTGGGTGCGACCTACCCGGCCGAACTCGCCCGCGTGCGCGAACTCGCGCCGACGCTGCCGCTGCTGATCCCCGGCATCGGCGCGCAGGGCGGCGACGAGGCGGCCACCGTGCGCGCCGCGTGGCGCCCCGACGCACCGATCGTCGTCAGTTCGTCGCGGGCCATCCTCTACGCCAGCGCCGGCGACGATTTCGCCGACGCGGCCCGCCGCGCCGCATTGGCCACCCGCACCGCGTTGCAGCGCGCCCAGCAGCCGGTCTCATGAGCAAGTGTGGCTCCGCCACTTTGGTCGTCCCCCTCGGGGGGCGGACGGCAACGCCGGTCTGGGGGCGCTGATGAACCGTCGCGCCGGCGCCGACCTCGACACGACGCTGTTCGACGGCGCGTCGGACGAGAGCGTGGTGCCGCCGCTGACGCAGGCGGAGTTCGTGCCGATGCCGGTGCTCGACCGGCGAGGGCGCTCGCCGCAGCAGCGCGTGGCGGCCCGCTACGCGCTGTTCAGCCTCGCGGTGTTCGGCGCACTGGTCACCGCGGCCATCCTGCTGCTGCCCCATTCGCTCGCGCGGGCGGCCGTGGGGCCGCTGGCCGCCGCCTGGGCGCTGTGCGCGCTGGTGTCGGCGGTGGCCACGCGGCTGCCGCAGCAGCAGCACCCGGCCGCGGCGGTGGCTTCGATCCTCGCCACCATCGTGCTCGGCGCCTGCACCTCGCTGGCGAGCGGGCTGGGGCCGCTGGCTCCGGGACTGGCGATCTACGGCCTCCTCGTCGCGCTGGCCTGGCTGGTGTCGGGCGGCGGCGCGGCGGCGGCGGTGTCTGTCACGGCGCTCGTGGTGGTGACGATGCTGGCGCTGGCCCCCGCCTGGGTGCCGGGCCTGCCCGCGCGCGTGCTGCCCGTGCCGCTGCTGCCGGCGGTGCTGCTGCAGTGGGCCTCCGTCGGCATGGGCTACGCGGTGGGCTGGGCGTTCTCGCGCCTGGCCGCCCACCACCGCCGCGAGGCCGACGAGCGCGAGCGGCGTTTCTCGGGGCTGCTGGCGATCGCCGCCGACGGCTACTGGGAGATCGACGCGCAGTATCGGCTGGTGGCGCTGGAAGACCCGCGCAACCCCGACTCGATGCGCGTCGGCCCCGGCGTGCTGGGCCGGGTGCCGTGGGAGATGCCGCAGTTCGGCTGCGACAGCGAGATCCTCGACGCGCTGCTGGCCGACCTCGACACGCGCGTGGCCTTTCGCGAACTGCCGGCCCACTGGCGCATGCAGCAGGGCACGCTGCGCCACTTCCACCTGAGCGGCGAGCCGCGCTTCGACGCCCGCGGCCTGTTCCGCGGCTACTGGGGCGTGGCGCGCGAAGTCACCGCGCATGTGCAGGCGCGCCAGGCGCTGGCCGCCACCGAAGGGCGATACCAGGAGCTGTTCTCGCGCATCCCGACTGCGCTGATCCTGCATCGTGACGGCGTGGTGATCGACGCCAACCCGGCCGCGGTGGAGCTGCTCGGCTACGACGAACTGCGCTCGCTGCTCGGCCGCGACATGCTCGAGCACATCGAGAGCGGCGATTCGCGCGAGCGTGCGCGGCGCCGGCTCGAGATCCTCGAGTCCATCCCCACCGGCGAGGCCTTGCCGGTCACCGACTTCCGCATGCGCAGCCGCCAGGCCCGCCGCATCGCCGTGCGCGCCACGGCCGTGCGCGTGGAGGCCGAAGAGGGCCCGGCGATGCTGTCGATCCTCGTCGACGACACCGAGCGCCGCCGCGCCGAGGAGGCGGTGCGCCGCAGCGAGGCGCTGCTGTCGCACCTGGTGGCCACCAGCCCCGACGTGATCACGCTGACCGACCTGGCCACCGGCCGCTACGCGATGGTCAACCACACCTTCGAGCGCGTCACCGGCTACCCGGCTGCCGAGGTGGTGGGCCGCACGTCGCTGGAGCTGGGCATCTGGGCCGACACGGCGCAACGCGAGGCGTTCGTGAACCTGGTGCGCGAGCGCGGCTCGGCCACCGAGATGCCGTGCACGTTCGTCGCCAAGGACGGCCACACGGTGCAGCTGCTGGTCTCGGGCGCTGTGTTCGCGATGGACCGCCGCACCTACCTCGTGATCAACGGCCGCGACATCTCCGTGCAGGAGCGCTCGCGGCTGGAGCGCGACGCGATCCTGCAGAACGCCTCCATCGGCATCGCCGTCACGCGCGACCGCCGCTTCGTGCTGACCAACCCGCGCTTCGACCAGATGTACGGCTGGCCCGAGGGCGCGCTGGTCGGGCAGCTCGGTTCGGCGGTGTGGCCCTCCGATGAGGACTACGCCGCCCTCGGGGAGGAGATCGGCCCGCTGCTGGCGCGCGGCGAGCTGGCCGAGCTGGAACGGCCGGCCCGCCGGCGCGACGGCAGCACCTTCATGGCCCGCGTGCTCGGCAAGGCGATCGACCCGAGCCGCGCCACGGTGGGCGGCACGATCTGGATCGTCGAGGACATCACCGAGCGGCGCCAGGTGGCGCAGACGCTGGCACGCGCGCGCGACCAGGCCGAGGCGGCCAACCGCGCCAAGAGCGCCTTCCTCGCCAACACCAGCCATGAGCTGCGCACGCCGTTGAATGGCATGCTGGGCCTGGCGCAGCTGGCGCGCGACCGGACGCTGCCCGAGGAACGGCGCCAGAAGTACCTCGACCAGATCGTCGACAACGCGCAGGCGCTGGCGGCCATCCTCTCCGACGTGCTCGACCTCTCGAAGATCGAGGCCGGCAAGCTGGTGCTGGAGGCGACCTCGTTCGACCTGCCCGAGCTGCTCGCCGGGCTGCGGCAGGCGTACGGTGCACTGGCCGCCGGGCGAGGCCTCGCGCTGGAGGTGGACATCGACGCCTCGGTGCGCGAGAACCACGGCGGTTACGTCCGCGGCGACCCGCTGCGCGTGCGCCAGATCCTCTCGAACTACCTCAGCAACGCGCTGAAGTTCACCGAGCAGGGCGGCGTGCGGCTCAGCGCGCGGCGCGTCGGCGACGATCGCATCCGCTTCGAGGTGATCGACACCGGCCCGGGCATCGACGCGCCGGTGCAGGCGCTGCTGTTCCGCCCGTTCACGCAGGCCGACCAGTCGACCACGCGGCGCTTCGGCGGCACCGGGCTCGGCTTGTCCATCTGCCACGAACTCGCGCAGCTGATGGGCGGCGAGGTGGGCGTGAGCAGCGAGGCCGGCCGCGGCTCGTGCTTCTGGGCCGAGGTGGTGCTGCCGGCCGTGCCGGCGCCGCCCGAGCAACCCGATTCGCCGGCGCTGCAGAACCTGCAGGGCCTGCGCGTGCTGCTGGTGGAGGACAACCCTGTCAACATGCTGATCGGCGTGGCGCTGCTCGAGCGCTGGGGGGTGGTGGTGGCGCAAGCCCACGACGGCCAGGAAGCGGTGCAGGCGGTGCAGGACGCCGCCGACGCGGGGCAGCCCTACCAGGTGGTGCTGATGGACCTGCAGATGCCGGTGATGAGCGGCTTCGAGGCCACGCGCGAGCTGCGCCGGCGCCCCTGCGGCGCGAGCCTGCCGGTGCTGGCCCTCACCGCCGCGGCGCTGGTCTCCGAGCGCGACCAGGCCCGCGAGGCCGGCATGGACGACTTCATCACCAAGCCGATCGATGCCGACCGCCTGCGCGAGACGGTGAGCAAGTGGGCCGCCGGGCGGCACCTGCCCGCCATGCCGGCCGCCTGACCGACGATCAGGGCTGGAGCGGCAGTTCGCGCAGCCGCTTCCCGGTCAGCCGGTACAGCGCGTTGGCCACCGCCGGCGCCACCGGCGGCACCGCCGGTTCACCCATGCCGGCGGGCGCGCGGGTGCTGGCCACGAGGTGCGTCTCGATCACCGGCGTCTCGGCCAGCGTCAGCAGCCGGTAGCGGTCGAAGTTGGTCTGGCGCACGCGGCCGTCGTCGATGTCGATGCGGCCGTGCAGCGCTGCGGTGAGGCCCCACACCACCGACGACTCGACCTGCTGGCGCACGATGCCGGGGTCGATCACGGTGCCGCAGTCCACCGCCGCGACGACGCGGTGCACGCGCACGGCGGCCTCGGCGCTCGACACCTCGGCCACCATCGCGACGATCGTGCCGAAGCTCTCGTGCAGCGCCAGGCCGAGCGCGCGGCCGGCGGGTGGCGGCCGGCCCCAGCCGGCGCGCTCGGTCGCCAGCGCCAGCGCGGCCGCATGGCGCGGCAGCCCCTGCAGCCGCTCCAGGCGGAACGCCAGCGGATCGACGCCCGCGGCCTCGGCCAGTTCGTCGACGAAGCACTCGGCGAAGAACGCGTTCTGCGAGTGCCCCACCGAGCGCCACGAGCCCACCGGCACGCAATGGCGCGTGGCCCGGTGCGCCACGCGCAGGTGCGGCAGCGCGTACGGCAGGTCGAACAGGCCTTCGGCGGTGGTCTTGTCGGGCAGGTCCACGGGCGCAGCCATCAGCGGGTACACGCGCTCGTGGTAGCGCGGCAGGATCGCGTCGCCGGCCGTGCCCACGCTGAGCGCGGTGACGCGGCCCTGATCGTCGAGCGCGGCCTCGAAGCGCGCGGCGGCAGCCGGCCGGTAGAAGTCGCGCCGCAGGTCCTCCTCGCGCGACCAGGTGAGCTGCACCGGCGCCGGCTGCGTCTCCAACGCCACGCGCACCGCCTGCCCCACCACGTCGACCTCCAGCCGGCGCCCGAAGCCGCCGCCGAGCAGCGCAACGTGCACGTCCACGGCGTCCTCGGGCACACCCGCCGCCTGCGCGGCCACGGCGCGCGCAAAGCCGGGCACCTGCGTGCCCACCCACACCGCGACGCGCCCGTCCTGCACGCGGGCCGTGCAGTTCATCGGCTCCATCGTCGCGTGCGCCAGGTACGGCGCGCGGTAGTCCGCCACCAGCGTGCGCGAGGCCTGTGCCACCGCAGCCAGCGCGCCGCCGCGGTCGCGGAACGCATGGCCGGCGCGGCCGGCCGCGGCATCGCGGGCCTCGTGCTGCAGCGTGCGCTGCACGGTCGCGCTGTCGGGCGGCCAGCCCGGCGGCGCTCGCCAATCGACCTTCGCTCCGCGCGCCGCCTGCAGCGCGTGCCAGGTGGTGCGCGCGACGACCGCCAGTGCCGGCGCCGAGCCCGCGTACGACGGCAGCCGCACCACGCGCAGCACGCCCGGCCGAGACAGCAGCGCATCGGCATCGACGGCGCCGGGGCTGCCGCCGAGCAGCGGCGCATGCAGCACGGTGGCGTAGAGCTGCCCCGGCTCGCGCACGTCGATCGCGTAGCGGGCGCGGCCGGTGACCTTGTCGGGCACGTCGGGCCGCGGGGCGCCGCGGCCCACGTGGCGCCACTGCTCGCGGCGCTTCAGCACCACGTCGCCCGGCGGCGTGCCGGCAGCCGCCCGCGCCAGCTGTCCGAAGTGCGCATGCGAGCCCGACGGGTGCGCGACGACGCCGTCGTCAATCGCCAGCTCGGCCACCGGCAGCTTCCACTGCAGCGACGCCGCGCCGAGCAATTGCGCACGCGCCGTGGCGGCCGCCACGGCCAGCAGCGGCGCCAGGTCGGCGATGCTCGACGAGCCGCCGGTGGCGTTCACGCCCAGCTCGCGCACGAGCTTGCCCAGCACCCAGCGCGACGCGCGCACCGCCGCCGTCTCGCGGCCGGGCTCGACGTCGCCGGGCTCGAACCACAGCATCGCCTCCACCGAGCCGGCCACGTTGCCGTACAGCGACTCGTGGCCCGCCTGTTCGAGCTGCACCGCGGCCGGCGCGATGTCGAGTTCCTCGGCCACCACCATGGCGAGCGCGGCATGCACGCCCTGCCCCATCTCGCTGCGCGGCATCGCCAGCACCACCACGCCGTCGGGGCGCACCTTGATCCAGCCGTTGAGGCCCACTTCGCCGCCCTGCAGCGGCAGCAGGTCGCGGTGACCGAGCCGGCTGCGCATCGGCAGCGCCGCCGCGCCCACGAGCAGCGCGCCGCCGCCGACCAGCCCGCTCACCAGCAGCGTGCGCCGGCGCATCAGACCTTGGGCCGGGTCGCGCGCGCCGGGGCCGTGGCCGCGGCAGCGGCGTGGATGGCCGCCCGCACGCGCGGATACGTGCCGCAACGGCACAGGTTGGTGACGGCCGCGTCGATGTCGGCGTCGGTGGGGCGGGGCTGGCGGGCCAGCAGCGCCGCAGCGGCCATCAGCAGCCCGCTCTGGCAGTAGCCGCACTGCGGCACCTGCGCGGTGATCCAGGCCTGCTGCAGCGCGTGCAGCGTGCCGGGCGTGGCCAGCCCCTCGATCGTGCGCACCGAGCGCCCGGCCAGCGCGCCGACCGGCTGCACGCACGCGCGCACCGCCGCCCCGTCGACCTGCACCGTGCACGCCCCGCAGGCCGCGATGCCGCAGCCGAACTTCGTGCCGGTGAGGCCGAGCACGTCGCGCAGCACCCACAGCAGCGGCATCTCCGGCGGCACCTGCGTGTCGTCGAGCGTGGTCGGGCGGCCATTGATCGTGAGCTGCATCGCGAGGCGTGGGCGCCGCCGTGCGGTGGCCGCGCTGCAGCATGATCCCACGCGGCCTGCGCCGCGCCGGCGTGGCCCGTGCCACGCGCTCGTCTCCAAACGTGACCGTGCCCCTGCGCGCGTGGCCCTCGGTCAGCCGAGGTCGCGCGCCCAGCCGGCCCAGGGCTTGGCCAGCGGCGGGGCGTAGTCGCCGCGCTTGTCGGTGTGCAGGCCCAGCGCCACCAGCGCCTCGGCGAACTTCACCGCGGCCGACACGCCGTCGATCACCGGCACCTGCAGCCGATGCTGCAGCGTGCGGCACAGCGCGGCCATGCCGCCGCAGCCCAGCACGATGGCGCCGCTGCGGTCGCGCGCCAGCGCCTCGCGGGCGGCGGCCTCGATCTGCGCTACCGTGGCCTCGCCGCAGGCTTCCAGCTCCAGCACGGGGATGTCGGTGCCGTGGATGCCGCGGCACTGCCGCTCGCAGCCATAGCGCTGCACCAGCCGCTCGGCGATGACGCAGGTGCGCGTCATCGTCGTCACCACCGAGAAGCCGGTGGCCAGGAACGAGGCCGCGTGGAAGGCTGCCTCGGCGATGCCCAGCACCGGTGCGGCCGTCAGCTCGCGTGCGGCGTCGAGCCCGGGGTCGCCGAAGCAGGCGATGACCACCGCGTCGTAGCCGTCGCCCTGCGCCCGCTTCACCTGTTCGGCCACGCCGGCGGCACCGAAGGCCTCGTCGTAGTGCCCTTCGATCGAGGCCGGGCCGAAGCCCGGCTGGCAGCCCGTCACCACGGTGCCCGGCGCTGCCACGGCGCGTGCGGCCTCGGCCATGCCCTCGGTCATCGCGCGTGAGGTGTTGGGGTTGACGAGCAGCAGCTTCATCGAGGTGTTCCGCTTTGGTGCGTGATCGGTGCAACTTGGGGCGCGGCCGGCCGCGTGCCCCGCCGCGGGGGCCGCATGCAAGCCCCGCGCCCAGGCCCGGTGCGGCGCAGCGATGGCATGGGCGTTGCATCAGCGGCGGGTGATGAGCCCGCCGTCCGACCTCGAGCTGCATGCGCTGAGCAAGCGCTACGGCGACGCGGTGGCGGTCGACGGCATCGAGCTGACCATCGCCGCCGGCCGCTACTGCTGCCTGCTCGGCCCCTCGGGCTGCGGCAAGACCAGCACGCTGCGCATGGTCGCGGGCCACGAGGTGCCCAGCGCCGGGCGGGTGCTGCTGGGCGGGCGCGACATCACGATGCTCTCGCCCGCCGAGCGCGGCACGGCGATGATGTTCCAGAGCTACGCGCTGTTCCCGCATCTCCCGGTGCTGCAGAACGTGGCCTTCAGCGCGCGCATGAAGGGCACGCCGCGCCCGGAGCGCGAGGCCCGCGCGATGGAGCTGCTGCGGCTCGTGCACATGGAGCCCTACGCCGCGCGGCTGCCGGCGGCGCTGTCGGGCGGGCAGCAGCAGCGCGTGGCGCTGGCGCGCGCGCTGATGATGCGGCCGCAGGTGCTGTTGCTCGACGAGCCGCTGTCGGCGCTGGACCCCTTCCTGCGCCTGAAGATGCGCGCCGAGCTCAAGCGCTGGCACCGCGAGCTGGGCATGAGCTTCGTGCACGTCACGCACTCGCAGGAGGAAGCGATGGCGCTGGCCGACCTGGTGGTGGTGATGAACCACGGCCGCATCGAGCAGGCCGGCAGTGCGCGCGAGGTGTTCGAGCGGCCGCGCACCGAATTCGTCGCGCGCTTCATCGGCGCGCACAACGTGATCCCCACGCCCGCGGGCAAGGTGGCCGTGCGCAGCGACCGGCTCGAGCTCGCTGCGGCCGATGCCTCCGGCGGCGGGCTGCCGGTGACCGTCACCGCCATCGAGTACCAGGGCAGCCAGGTGCAGGTGCACGTGGTGCCCGACGGTGTCCGCGACGCGCAGGGCGACGACGACGACCCCGACCGCGGCGCGTGGATCGCCGCGCTGCCCGACGGCGTGTTCCACGCGCGGCCGCTGGAGCCCGGGCAGCGCGTGGCGCTGCGCTGGCCCGAGGCCGAGGCGCATCCCCTGGCCGCCTGACCGGCCGCATCCGACTTCACCCACACAACCAGGAGAGAGAGCACCCATGACGACCCTGAACCGCCGCCAGATCCTCCGCGCCGCCGGCGCCGCCACCGCCGGCATCGCCGGCTTCCCTGCCGTGCACGCGCAGGAGAAGGTGACGCTGCGCTACCTCGGCACCGCGGTGAATCAGGACAAGAAGATCGCCGAGAAGTTCGAGGCCGACACCGGCATCAAGATCCAGTACGTGGCCGTGACCACCGACGACGTGACCAAGCGCGCCGTCACCGCGCCCAGCAGCTTCGACCTGATCGACACCGAGTACTTCAGCCTGAAGAAGATCATCCCCACCGGCAACCTGCTGGGCATCGACACCAAGCGCATCAAGAACGCAGACAAGATCACCACGCTGTTCACCAAGGGCGACGTGGCGGGCAAGAAGGTGGGCGACCAGGGCACCGCGCCGAAGAAGGTGATGTACCTGCCCAAGGTCGACGCCAAGACCTTCAGCGCCGAGCCGACGCAGTTCATGACGCTGATCCCCACCGTCTACAACGCCGACACGCTGGGCATCCGGCCCGACCTGATCAAGCGGCCCATCGAGAGCTGGAAGGAGCTGCTCAACCCCGAGTTCAAGGGCAAGGCGGCGATCCTGAACATCCCGTCGATCGGGATCATGGACGCCGCGATGGTCGTGGAGGCCAGCGGCCAGTACAAGTACCCCGACAAGGGGAACATGACGAAGAAGGAGATCGACCTCACGATCAAGACGCTGATCGAGGCGAAGAAGGCCGGCCAGTTCCGCAGCCTGTGGAAGGACTTCAACGAGAGCGTCAACCTGATGGCCTCGGGCGAGGTGGTGATCCAGTCGATGTGGAGCCCGGCCGTGACCGCGGTGCGCACCAAGGGCATCGCCTGCACCTACCAGCCGCTGAAGGAGGGCTACCGCGCCTGGGCCGCCGGCTTCGGCATCCCCAAGGGCCTGAGCGGCAGGAAGGCCGACGCGGCCTACGAGTTCATCAACTGGTTCCTCGACGGCTGGGCCGGCGCGTACCTGAACCGCCAGGGCTACTACAGCGCGGTGCTCGAGACCGCCAAGGCCAAGATGGAAGCCTACGAGTGGGCCTACTGGATGGAAGGCAAGGCCGCCGAGAAGGACATCAAGAGCCCCAACGGCGACCTGCTGGCCAAGGCTGGCGAGAAGCGCGACGGCGGCAGCTACGAGCAGCGCATGGGCGGCATCGCGTGCTGGAACGCGGTGATGGACGAGAACGCGTACATGGTCCAGAAGTGGAATGAGTTCGTCGCGGCGTAGATGAGTGCACGACCGCTCGCCGCCTGGGTGCAGGCGGCACCGCTGGCGGCGGTGTTCGCGGTGTTCTTCGTGGTGCCGCTGGCGCTGGTGGTGATGGTCAGCTTCTGGCAGGCCACGGACTACGAGCTGATCCCGGCGTTCACGTTGCAGGCCTACGCCGACCTCGCCAGCGACGTGACGCTGCGAACCTACCTCAGCACGCTGAAGTTCTGCGTGATCGTCTGGGCGCTGACGCTGGCGATCGGCTTCACGGTGGCGTACTTCGTCGCCTTCCACGTGCGTTCGCTGCTGTGGCAGACGGTGCTGTTCGTGCTGTGCACGGTGCCGTTCTGGACCAGCAACGTGATCCGCATGATCAGCTGGATCCCGCTGCTCGGCCGCAACGGCCTGGTCAACGACACGCTGTTGGCGATGGGCGTGGTGGAGCAGCCGGTGGAGTGGCTGCTGTTCTCCGACTTCAGCGTGGTGCTGGCCTTCGTGCACCTGTACACGATGTTCATGATCGTGCCGATCTTCAACAGCATGATGCGCATCGACCGCCGGCTGCTGGAGGCCGCGCGCGACGGCGGCGCGACCCCGTGGCAGGCGGTCTGGCACGTGGTCGTGCCGCTGTGCAAGACAGGCATCGTGATCGGCAGCATCTTCGTCATCGCGCTGGTGATGGGCGACTTCGTGACGGTCGGCGTGATGGGCGGGCAGCAGATCGCCAGCGTCGGCAAGATCATCCAGACCCAGGCCAACGTGCTGCAGTTCCCGGCCGCCGCGGCCAACGCCGTGGTGCTGCTGGCCGTGGTGCTGGTGATGATCGCCGCGCTGATGCGGCTGGTCGACCTGCGGCGGGAGCTGTGAGCGCGCATGGCCGTTCCAAAGCGCTCACACCGTAGCGCCAACTGCGCGAAGGTTGCCCCATGACGGTGGGCGGCCGCCCGGCGAGCTGGTGGATGCTGGCCGCGTTCTTCGCGCTCTTCGTGCTGTTCCTGTACGGGCCGATGCTGACCATCTTCGTGCTCAGCTTCCAGGGGCCCGAGGGCGGCCTCACGTTCCCGCTGCGCGGCGTGTCGCTGCACTGGTTCGCCAAGCTGTGGGAAGGCATCGGCGTGGTCGACATCGGCGCGGCGTTCCGCCGCAGCCTGGCGCTGGGCACCGTGGTGATGGCCTGCACCGTGCTGCTGTCGCTGCTGGCGGGCCTGGCCTACCGCAAGCGGCTGCCGGGCGGCAGCGCCCTCTTCTACGTGGTGGTGGCCAGCCTGATCATGCCCAGCATCGTCGTGAGCCTGGGCATCGGCCTCTTGTTCCGGCTGCTGGACACCGGCGTCAAGGGCTGGCTGGAGGCGCACGCGCCCGAGGCCGCCGAGACCTACACGACGCTGCTGGGCATGTACACCAGCGGCCTGGGCGCGCAGCTCACGTGGACGCTGCCGTTCGGCCTGCTGATCATGTTCGCGGTGTTCAACCGCTTCGACCGCGCCTACGAGGAGGCGGCGCGCGACCTCGGCGCGACGCCGTGGCAGACGCTGCGCCACGTGGTGCTGCCGCTGATCGGGCCGAGCCTCGTGGGCGTGGGCATGTTCGGCTTCACGCTGTCGTGGGACGAGGTGGCGCGCAGCTCGCAGGCGATGGGCGACCTCAACACGCTGCCGCTGGAGCTGCAGGGCCTGACGACCACCGTGACGACGCCGGTGATCTACGCGCTGGGCACCGTCACCACCGTGGTCAGCTTCCTCGTGATGGGGCTGACGCTGCTGGCCGCGCGCTGGCTGGCGCGGCGGCGCGGCGGCTGAACAGGGGCTGCGCTACTTCGTGCCGAACATCCGGTCGCCGGCGTCGCCCAGGCCCGGCACGATGTAGCCGTGGTCGTTGAGGTGGCTGTCGATGGCCGCGGTGTAGACCGGCACGTCGGGGTGCGCGGCGTGGAACTTCTTCAGGCCCTCGGGCGCGGCCAGCAGGCACACGAAGCGGATCGAGCGCGGGTTGGTCTCCTTCAGCCGCTCCACCGCCGCCGCCGCCGAGTTGCCGGTGGCCAGCATCGGGTCGAGCACGATCGCGTCGCGCTCGTGCATGTCGGCCGGCATCTTGAAGTAGTACTCCACCGCCACCAGCGACTTCGGGTCGCGGTACAGGCCGACGTGGCCGACGCGCGCCCCGGGCACCACTTCCAGCATGCCGTCGAGGAAGCCGCTGCCGGCCCGCATGATCACGACGAACACCGTCTTCTTGCCGTCGATCACCGGGCTCTTCATCGGCGACAGCGGCGTCTCGATGTCGATCAGCTGCGTCGGCATGTCGCGCGTGGCCTCGTAGGCCATCAGCTGGCTGATCTCGCGCAGCAGGCGGCGGAAGCTGCTCGTCGAGCGGTCCTTCTGCCGCATCAGCGTGAGCTTGTGCTGCACCAGCGGGTGCGTGATGTGATGGACCTCTTGCATCGTGGCGTTCCTCCGCGCTGCGTGCGCCGGTCGATGCTGCCACAGCCCTCGCCCGCCGCGCACGTGGCGGGGCATGCCGGGTGCACGCTCGCCGGGTGAGCCCGTCAGCCCAGCCGCAGGCAGACCACCCCGGCCAGCGCCAGGCCCACCACCGCCAGCCGCTGCCGGGTGAGCGGCTCCTTGAGCCACCACGCCGCGATGACGAGGCCGAACACCGCGCTGGTGTCGCGCAGCGCGGCGCTGCGGGCCACCGGCGCATGCGCGTAGGCCCACAGGATCAAGGCGTACGAGACGATCGCCGCCGTCGACATCGGCAGCACCTTGCGCCACCTCGCGGCCAGCGCCACCCACGGCCGCGCACCGAGCCGGCCGAGCAGCGCCATGCCGAGGGCGTTGACCACCGTCATCACAGCCGCGAAACCCCAGGCGTCGCCGGCGCTGCGCACGCCGCGGGCGTCGCAGATCACCGTGGCCGCCGTCATCGCGCCGGACAGCAGCGTCCACGGCAGCGCGCGGCGCGGCAGCACGGTGCCGCCGCCGACGCCGAGTACCGCCAGCGCGGTGCAGACCAGCACGATGCCCAGCGCCGCCCAGGGCCCCGGCTGCTCGCCGACCAGCGCCGCCGCCAGTGGCGCCACCAGCAGCACCGAGGTCGCCCGCACCAGCGCGTAGACGACGCCGAAACCGCCCGCGGCATAGGCCCGCACCAGGGCCTGCACGGCCACCAGGTTCAGCAGCGTCGCGGCCACCATCCACGGCCACGCCGCCGCATCCGGCCAGGGCAGTAGCGGCAGCGCCGGCAACGCGAGCAGGCCCGACATCACCATCTGCGCCGCCATCGTGCGCGCCGGGTCGGCATCGGCCTTCACCGCGGCGTTCCACGACGCATGCAGCGCGGCGCTGGCCAGGGCCGCGGCGAACGCCCAGGCTTCGAGGGAGACCGTCAAAGCGCGCGGTAGTAGATGCGCGTGTCGCAGGGGCCGCCCTGCGGCCACAGCGCGTAGCCCGGGATCACGCCCGCGCTGACGTAGCCGCCACGCTCGTACAGCCGCTCGGCCTCGGCGCTGGCGGTGTCCAGCACGATCAGCGTCCTGCCGGCCTCGCGGGCGGCGACTTCCGCTTCCCGCAGCAGCGCCGCACCCACGCCGCCGCGGCGGGCGCGCCGGTGCACGAGCATCTTCGAGAGGTCGGCGCGGTGCGGCTGGTTGTCGGGCATCGCCAGCACCACCTGCGCGGTGCCCGCGATGCCCTCGGCGTCTTCGGCCACCAGCAGCACCCGCTCGCCGCGCTCCACGCCGGCGGCCACGCCGCGCCAGAAGGCCCGTGCGCGCTCGGGTGCCAGCGGCTGCATGAAGCCCACCGACGCACCGCCGGCCACGCAATCCATCAGCACCTCGGCGAGCTGCTGCAACTCGGCCTCGGCGACCGTGTGCAGGCGGCGGATCGTCGTCATGTCCTCTCCCGGTCGGGCAACGCACCGGGCTGCACCAGCACCACGGCGTAGCGCGCAGGCTTGCGCGTGGGGTTGTGATAGCTCAGCGGGCGGTCCAGCCGCAGCGCGTAGCAGTCGCCGGCCTCCAGGCGGTGGCGCTCGTCGCCCCAGGCCACGTCGATGCGGCCTTCGAGCACCCAGATCTGCTGGTGCACCGGCGGCTCGCGATCACCGGTCTCGTAGGCCACGGTGGCGCCGGGCGGGAAGCTCACGTCGACGATCTGGATCGGCGAGCCGGCCCCGGCCGGCGACACGTTGCGTCGCACGTAGCCCGACGCCGGGTCGCGCCAGGGCGGCTGCTCGGCCGCGCGCGCCACCGGCGTCGTGGCCCGCGCCTGCGCCGTCTCGTCGAACAGCGACGCCAGCGTCACGCCCAGGCCGGTGGCCAGGCGCTCCAGCACCACGGCCGTGGCGTGCACCTCGCCGCGCTCGATCACCGAGATCATCGAGCGGCTGACGCCGCTGCCCGCGGCCAGCGCCTGCAGCGACAGGCCGCGCCGCGCCCTCAGCTCACGCACGCGGCGCGCCACGCGCTGATCGAGATCGTCCGCCATGTCGGACAGCGTATCCGATATGCTGGATTCTGGTCAACCCTCCCTGCGCTGGGCGACCGGCCCCCGCATCCGGTGCGGTTTTCCTCTTAGTTCAGCACCAGCTCGGCGATCTCGTCCCAGGCCTCGGGCGGCACGCGGCCCCGGTGCACCTTCGCGACCACGCCCGTCTTGTCCAGGATGATGGACGTCGGGCTGTGCGCCGGCAGCTCGCCGAAGCTGTCGCGGTGCGCGGGGTCACGGCGCCAGACGATCTTCATCTGCGGGCGCGGCGGGGTCATGCGCTCCAGCACGCGCAGGTAGTCGCGCAAGTCGGCGGCGGAACGGTCCTGGCTCACGGCGACGATCACGAAGTCCTTGTCGCGCCAGCCGTCGAGGTTGCGGCGCAGCTCGGCGAGCTTGTCCATGCACACCGGGCACTCGGTGGACCAGAAGAACAGCAGCACCACCCGGCCGCGCAGCTGCAGCAGGTCGATCGCCGCGCCGTCGACGCCGTGCCCCACCAGCGTCGGCCGCACGGCCTGCACGGGCAGCTGCGCCGCGGCGGGCGCGGGCAACAGGCCGAGCGCGGCCGCTGCGGCGAGCAGGGACAGCAGCCGTTCGAGACGGTGGCGCAGGGTGCAAGGCACGGGCGGGCTCCTTCCTCCGGGGGTCCCCGCCTACCTACGCAGGCCGCGCCGCATCGGATTCAGGCCGCGCGCTGCAGCAGCATCGCATCGCCGTAGCTGAAGAAGCGATAGCGCGCTTCCACGGCGTGCCGGTACAGCGCCATCACGTGCGCGTGACCGGAGAAAGCCGCCACCAGCATCATCAACGTGCTGCGCGGCAGGTGGAAGTTGGTGACGAGCAGGTCGCAGGCCTGGAAGCGGTGGCCGGGCGTGATGTAGATGTCGGTGTCGCCGCGGTGCGGCGCGACGGTGCCGTCTGCCGATGCGCGCGCGGCCGATTCCAGCGCCCGCATCGCGGTGCTGCCCACGGCCACCACGCGGCCGCCGCGCGCGCGCGTCTCGCGCACCGCGGCCGCGGCGGCGTCGTTCACCTCGAACCACTCGCTGTGCATGTGGTGCTGGGTGATGTCGCTCACGCGCACCGGCTGGAAGGTGCCGGCGCCCACGTGCAGCGTGACGGTGGTGCGCTGCACGCCGCGCGCGGCCAGCTCGGCCAGCAGCGGCTTGTCGAAGTGCAGCGAGGCGGTGGGCGCCGCCACCGCGCCCGGCCGCGCGGCCAGCACGCTCTGGTAGCGGCGCACGTCGTCGGCATCGTCGGCATGCGTGATGTACGGCGGCAGCGGCACGTGGCCGTGGGCCTCCAGCAGCGCCAGCGCGTCGCCGGGGAAGCGCAGCCGGAACAGCGCGTCGTCGGGGCCTTCGCGTCCGAGCACCTCGGCGTCGAAAGCGCCGGCCAGCTGCAGCACGGTGCCCGGCCTGGGTGACTTGCTCGCGCGCACGTGCGCGAGCACCTCCGCGCCATCCGGGAGCACGCGCTCGACCAGCACCTCCACCGCGCCGCCGCTGGCCTTGGTGCCGTACAGCCGCGCCTTGATGACGCGCGTGTCGTTGAAGACGAGCAGGTCGCCCGGCGCCAGCAGTGCGGGCAGCTCGCGGAACACGCGGTCCACCGGCAGCGGGCCGCGGCCGTCGAGCAGCCGCGAGGCGGTGCGCTCGGCCGCCGGGCGCTGCGCGATCAGCTCTTCCGGCAGGGCGTAGTCGAAGTCGGCGAGCTGCAGCGTCATGGGCGTCAGAATTCTTCCATGCCGACCAAAGCCGCAGGCGCTGCGGGATCTTCCGGCCTCAGCGGTCCGCAGCAGGCAATGCGGCGCATGGGCCTCGAGCGCGACGTCGACCTCGCGCTGCACCTGCCATTGCGTTACGAGGACGAGACGCGCATCGTGCCGATCGATGCGCTGCACGACGGCGACACCGCGCAGGTCGAGGCCGAGGTGGTGCACGCGCGCGTCGAGCAGCGCCAGCGTCGCCAGTTGCTCGTGCGCGTGCGCGACGCCAGCGGCGAGCTGCTGCTGCGTTTCCTGCACTTCTACCCGTCGCAGCAGCGTACCTACGAGGCCGGGCGGCGGCTGCGCATCCGCGGCGAAGTGCGCGTGGGGCTGCTCGGCCGCGAGATGGTGCACCCGGTGACGAAGGTGATCGACGGTGCCGCCGCGCAGCCGCTGCCCACCGCGCTGACGCCGGTGTACCCGGCCAGCGCCGCGCTGCCGCAGGCCTACCTGCGCAAGGCCATCGCCTCGGCGCTGCAGCGCGCGGCGCTGCACGAGCTGCTGCCGCCGCAGCTGTTGCCGAGCGGCCTGCCGTCGCTGCGCGAGGCGCTGCTGTTCCTGCACCACCCGCCGCCCGACGTGCCGCTGGCCACGCTGGAGGACCGCAGCCACCCGGCCTGGCAGCGGTTGAAGTTCGACGAGCTGCTCGCGCAGCAGCTCGCGCAGGCCGACGCGCGCGCCCGACGCGCGCTGCTGCGGGCGCCGCCGTTGCGCATCGACGAAGCCGCCCCGGCCACGCTCACCGCGCGGCTACTGCAGGCGCTGCCGTTCGCGCTCACCGCCGCGCAGCACCGCGTGAGCGCCGAGATCGCCGCCGACCTCGCGCTGACGCAGCCGATGCACAGGCTGCTGCAGGGCGACGTGGGCTCCGGCAAGACCGTGGTGGCCGCGCTGGCGGCGGCGCGCTCGATCGACGCCGGCTGGCAGTGCGCGCTGATGGCGCCCACCGAGATCCTCGCCGAGCAGCACTTCCGCAAGCTCATCGGCTGGCTCGAGCCGCTGGGCGTGCAGGTGGCCTGGCTCACCGGCAGCCGCAAGGGCCGCGCGCGCAAGGCGATGCTGGCGGCGCTGGCCAGCGGCGAGGCGATGCTCGCGGTGGGCACCCACGCGGTGATCCAGGATGACGTGCAGTTCGCGCGGCTGGGCCTGGCGATCGTCGACGAGCAGCACCGCTTCGGCGTGGCGCAACGGCTGGCTCTGCGCGGCAAGCTGGCGGCGCAGACCGGCAGCGACGAGGCCGCGCAGGAGCCGCACTTGCTGATGATGAGCGCCACCCCGATCCCGCGCACGCTGGCGATGACCTACTACGCCGACCTCGCGATCAGCACGCTCGACGAGCTGCCGCCGGGGCGCACGCCGGTGGTCACCAAGCTCTTCGCCGACAACCGGCGCGAGCAGGTGGTGGCGCGCATCCGCGACGAGGTGGTGCAGGGGCGGCAGGTGTACTGGGTGTGCCCGCTCGTCGAGGAAAGCGAGCACGTCGACCTGCAGAACGCCACCGAGACGCACGCGCAGCTCTCGGCCGCGCTGCCCGGCGTGATGGTGGGCCTGCTGCACGGCCGCATGGCGGCCGCCGAGAAGGCCGCGGTGATGTCGCTCTTCTCCGGTGGGCAGATGGGCGTGCTGGTGGCCACCACGGTGATCGAGGTCGGCGTCGATGTGCCCAACGCCAGCCTGATGGTGGTGGAGCACGCCGAGCGCTTCGGCCTGGCGCAGCTGCACCAGCTGCGCGGGCGCGTGGGGCGCGGTGCGGCGGCCAGCGTCTGCGTGCTGCTGTACACGCCGCCGCTGTCGGACACCGGCAAGGCGCGGCTGAAGGCCATGAGCGAGACCACCGACGGCTTCGAGATCGCCCGCCGCGACCTCGACATCCGCGGCCCCGGCGAGTTCATGGGCGCACGCCAGAGCGGCGACGCGCTGCTGCGCTTCGCCGACCTGCAGGGCGACGACGAACTCCTGCAGCAGGCCCGCGAACTGGCGCCGCGGCTGTGGCGCGACGAACCCGCCGTGGCGCAGGCGATGGTCGACCGCTGGCTGCGGGACCGGGCGGCGTATCTGAAGGCTTGATGAGGCGGCGCGCTGGCAGCGCTTGTCGCTGCGGCGGCGGGATGCCCAGAATGCGCCCATGGCCGCCGCGCACACCCTGCTGTTCACCGACGTCGTCGACAGCACGGCGCTGGCCGAGCGGCTGGGGGATGCCGCCGCCGCCGCGCTGTGGGCCCAGCACGACCGCGCCGCGCGCGACCTGTTCGCGCAACACCGGGGCCGCGAAATCGATCGCACCGATGGCTTCTTCGCGATGTTCGACGAGCCCGCCGACGCCATGGCGTTCGGATTCGCCTACCACGCCGCCGCGGCGGCGCTGGGCCTGCAGGCGCGCGTGGCGCTGCACACCGCGGCAGTGGCGCTGCGCGAGAACGACGCAGCCGACGTGGCGCGCGGCGCCAAGCCGCTGGAGGTTGAGGGCCTGGCCAAGCCCTACACCGCCCGGCTGATGGGCCTGGCGCGCGGCGGGCAGACGCTGGCCAGCGCCGCCACGGTCGCTGCCCTGCAAGCTGTCCATGCGACTGCCGCCCACGTCCACAGCCACGGTCACTACCGGCTCAAGGGGGTCGCCGATCCGGTCGAGGTCTTCGAGCTCCAACAGGGCGCGGACCCGGCTTTCGTGCCGCCGCCGGACAGCGACAAGGCCTATCGCGTGGTGCGCCTGGACCGCAAGCAGGGCGGCCTGTGGCAGCCGGTGCGCGAGGTGCCGCACAACCTGCCGGCCGAGCGCGACACCTTCGTCGGCCGCATCGGCGAGCTGCGCGCGCTGGCGCTGCGGCTCGAAGGCGGGGAGCGGCTGATCACCGTGCTCGGCCCCGGCGGCACCGGCAAGACGCGCGTCGTGCGCCGCTATGCCCTGGCCTGGCTCGGCGACTGGCCCGGCGGCGTCTACTTCTGCGACCTCAGCGAGGCCCGCGGCGAAGAGGGCGTGCTGGCGGCGGTGGCCGCCGGCCTGGGCGTGCCGCCGGGCCCAGGCGACGCCGCCGTTCAGCTCGGCCACGCCATCGCGGCGCGCGGCAGCTGTCTCGTGATCCTCGACAACGCCGAGCAGGTGCTGGCGCCGGTGGCCGCGCTGGTGACGCGCTGGCTCGACCGCGCCGGCAGCGCCAGCGTGCTGGTCACCAGCCGCGAGCTGCTGCGGCTCGACGGCGAAGGCGTGTTCCCGCTCGACCCGATGCCGGTGGACGACACTGCCGCCGACGCGGTGGCGTTGTTCGAGACCCGCGCCCGCGCGCAGCGCCCCGACTTCGCGATCGACGACGGCAACCGCACCGCGGTGCTGGAGGCGGTGCGACTGCTCGACGGGCTGCCGCTGGCCATCGAGCTGGCCGCCGCGCGCGTGCGGCTGCTGAGCCCGGCGCAGATCGTCGAGCGGCTGCGCGACCGCTTCGCGCTGCTCGCCGGCCCGCGCCATGGCGCCGCGGCGCGGCAGGCCACGCTGCGCGCGGCGATCGATTGGTCGTGGCAGCTGCTGCAGCCCTGGGAGCAGGCGGCGCTGGCGCAGTGCGCGGTGTTCGAGGGCGGCTTCACGCTCTCGGCCGCCGAGCAGGTGCTCGACCTGGCGCCCTGGCCCACTGCACCGTCGGCGATGGACGTGGTGCAGGCGCTGCTGGACAAGAGCCTGTTGCGCACCGAGGCGCCGGCGCGGCTGCGCGTGGACGAGCCGCACTTCGGCATGTACGTCAGCATCCACACCTACGCTCGCGAGCGGCTGCAGGCCGCCGGGGAGGCCGCGGCCGCCGAGGTCCGCCACGGGCGCCACTACGCCGCGTTCGGCGCCGCGATGGCGCCGCTGGTCGAGCGCGAGCGCGACGGACGGCGCCACCTGCAGACGCTGGCACTGGACCGCGACAACCTGCTCGCCGCATGCCGGCGCGCGCTGGCGCGCGGCGACATCGCGCTGGCGGCCGAATGCCTGGTCGGCGTCTGGCCTGCGCTGCAGGTGCAAGGGCCGCTCGCCACGGCCCTGGCGCTGGGGGCGGCGCTGTACGCGCGCAGCACGGTCGAACCGTCGACGCGGCTGGCGGTCTGCCGCACCTACGGCATCGCGCTGGTGGTGTCCGGAGGATCGCCCGACACCGCCGCCGCGG
The DNA here is from genome assembly GCA_016789955.1 of Rubrivivax sp. Taxonomy (GTDB): domain Bacteria; phylum Pseudomonadota; class Gammaproteobacteria; order Burkholderiales; family Burkholderiaceae_C; genus Rubrivivax. The sequence continues at coordinate 21,283 of JAEUPB010000084.1, forward strand.
TGCTCGGCGAGGCACTCGGGCTGGCCCGGCAGCTCGGCCGGGGCCTCGCGGAAGGCGAGGTGCTGTCGAGGCTGGGCGAGCTGCATGCCACCGGTCTGCACATCGACGATGCGCGCGCGGCGCTGGACGAAGCGCTCGTCGTGACGCGCCGCTCGGGTGATCGCGTCAACGAAGCGCACGCGCTGGGCCGCCTCGCCGCACTCGACCATCACCAGGGCCGCTGGGACACCTTCGAGGCACGCTGCCAGGCCGCGCTGGCGCTGTACCACGAGGCCGGCGGCGCATACCGCGAGCCGCAGCTGCTGAACCTGCTCGGCATGCGCACGCACGACCAGGGCCACACCGAGCGTGCGTTGTCGTTGTTCGGCGCGGCGCGCGAGCGCTCGCAGGCCAGCGGCAACCGGCTGCAGGAAGCCACGTCGCTGGGCAACATCGCCGCGGTCTACGCCGACCTTGGCCGCACCGACGAAGCGCTGCGGGCGCAACAAGGTTCGCTGGCGCTGCACCGCGAGATCGGCAACCGCACCGGCGAAGGCATCCAGCTCGGCGAGATCGGCAGTTCGTACGCGCGGATGACGCAGTTCGCCGCCGCGTTCGAACACCTGGAAGCGGCGCTGGCCATCGCGCGCGAGGTGGGCAACCGCCGGCACGAACTGCACCTGCTCGGCACGCTGGCCGAGTGGCGCGCGCGGCGGGGGCAGCTGCAGCTCGCCCGCGAGTGCCTGCACGGCGCGTTGCAGGCCGCGCGCTCGGCGGGCTACCGGGTCGCCACGGGGCGGCTGCTCGCCGGACTCGGCCGCATCGAGGGGCTCGACGGCCACCTCGACGCAGCCGGCCAGGCGCTCGCCGAAGGTGAGACGCTGCTGCGCGAGGCCGGCGACCGGCTGCAGCTGGCGCGGCTTCTGTGCACGCGCGGCCGCATCGACTTGGCGCAGGGCCGCACCGACGCGGCCGCCGCCGCGCTCGCCGAGGCCGAGGCCGCCGCGCAGGGCATCGGCGTGGCCCCCGGCAGCGAGTTGCGCGAGGACATCGAGGGGCTCCGGCAGGCGCTGGCGGCGCCGGACGCGACATGAGCCAGCCGGTCCCGCGCACGCTGCTCTTCACCGACGTGGTGGACAGCACGGCGCTGGCCGAGAGGCTCGGCGATGCCGCCATGGCGGACCTGTGGCTGCGGCACGACCTCGCGGCGCGCGAGCTGCTCGCGCGGCACGGCGGGCGCGAGATCGACCGCAGCGACGGGTTCCTGCTGCTGTTCGACGCGCCGGCGCCGGCCGCGGCGTTCGCTGCCGCCTACCACGAGGTGCTCGCCGGCCTCGGACTGTCCGCGAGGGCGGGTTTGCACCACGGCGCGGTGACGCTGCGCGACAACGCAGCGCACGAGGTGGCCCGCGGCGCCAAGCCGCTGGAGGTCGACGGGCTGGCCAAGCCGCTGGCGGCACGGCTGATGGCGCTGGCCGGCGGCGGGCGCACGCTGGCCAGTGCCGCCGCCTGCGCCGCACTCGACGCTGAGGCCGCCGGGCTGGCCGTGCTGCGCCACGGCCACTACCGCCTCAAGGGTGTCTCCGAGCCGATGGAGGTGTGCGAGCTCGCACCCGCGGGCTCGCCGCCCGCACCGCCCCCGGGCGACACCGACAAGGCCTACGCGGTGCTGCGGGTCGAGGGCGACTCGCTCTGGCAGCCCCGGCGCGACGTGCACCACAACCTGCCCCGCGAACGCGACGCCTTCGTCGGCCGTGGGCACGAACTGGCGGCGCTGGCCGACCACCTGCAGGACGGGGACCGGCTCGTCACGCTGCTCGGCCCGGGTGGCACCGGCAAGACGCGTCTCGTGCGCCGCTACGCCCGCGCCTGGCTCGGCGACTGGCCCGGCGGCGTGTACTTCTGCGACCTCAGCGAGGCGCGCAGCCTCGACGGGCTGTGTTACGCGGTGGCCCTTGCGCTGGAGGTGCCGATCGCCTCGGGCGACGCGGTGGCGCGGCTCGGCCACGCGATCTCCGGCCGCGGCCGCTGCCTCGTCATCCTCGACAACGTCGAACAGCTGGTCGACCACGCGTCCGTGGCGCTCGGGGCCTGGCTCGACCGCGCAGCCGACGCGAGCTTCGTCATCACCAGCCGCGAACGCCTGCAGCTGCCGGGCGAAGCGGTGATGGCGGTCGAGCCGCTGCCGACGGCGGACGACGCGATCGCGCTCTTCGACGTGCGGGCGCGCGCGCAACGCGCCGACTACGCCGCCGACAGGGCGCAACACGAGGCCGTCGCGCGCATCGTGCAGATGCTCGATGGGCTGCCGCTGGCCATCGAGCTGGCCGCGGCGCGCGTGCGCGTGCTGTCACCGACGCAGATCGTCGAGCGGCTGCGCGACCGCTTCACGCTGCTGGCCGGTGCGCGTGGCGCGTCGGCCCGCCAGGCCACGCTGCGCGCGGCCATCGACTGGTCGTGGCGGTTGCTCGCCCCGTGGGAGCAGGCGGCGCTCGCGCAGTGCGCCGTGTTCGAAGGCGGCTTCACGCTGGCCGCGGCAGAGCGCGTCATCGAGCTCGCCGCCTGGCCCGAGGCACCGCCGGTGCTGGACGTCGTGCAGGCCCTGCTCGACAAGAGCCTGCTGCACGTGGCCGCCGCGCGCGCGCGGCTGTCGATCGACGAGCCCTGGTTCGGCATGTACGTCAGCATTCACGAGTACGCCCGTGAACGGCTGCGCGCGGTGGGGCCCCAGGAGGTCGTGCGGGCGGAGTGGCGCCACGGCAGCCACTACGCGGCGCTGGGCGAACGGGCCGCGCTCGAGGCGCTCTCGTCCCACGGCGGCGCGCAGCGCCGGCGCGCGCTGGCGCTGGAGCTCGACAACCTCGTCGCCGCCTGCCACCGCGCGATCGACCGGGACGACGGCGACGTGGCGGCCGCGACGTACTGTGCCGCGTGGGAGGTGCTCGACGTGCAGGGACCGTTCGCGCCCGCCAACGCGCTGGGCGCGCAGGTGCTGGCACTGCCGTCGTTGTCGCAGCCATGGCGGCTCGCGGCGGGCTCGGCGCTGGCGCGCGCGGCACGGGCCGCCGGCCGCAGCGAGGACGGCGCCGCCGCGTTCGCCGAGGCGCTGGCGCTGGCCCGGCAACTCGGCGATCGTCGCGCGGAAGGTGCGCTGCTGACCCGTCTCGGCGACCTGCGGGCCGAACAGGCACAGCTGGAAACGGCCCGCGGCCACCTCGAAGCCGCGCTCGTCGTCACGCGGGAGGCCGCCGATCCGGTCATGGCGGCCTGCGCGCAGGGCAACCTGGCGATCGTCCTGCAGTACCAGGGCCGCATCGACGAGGCCCGCGCCGGGCACGAGGCGGCGCTGGCGGGCCACCGTGCGGCCGGCAATCGCTCCGCCGAATCGGCCGCTCTGAACAACCTCGCGGTGCTGCACCACGAGCAGGGTCGCCTGGCCGAGGCGCTCGCACTGCACCAGCAGGCTCTGGCGCTCCGGCGCGAGCAGGGCGACCGCGTCAACGCCGCATCGTCCCTCGGCAACATCGGCAACGTGCACTTCGACCTCGGGCGGCACGACGAGTGCAGGGAGTTCCAGCAGGCCGCTCTCGCCATCCACCGCGAAGTCGGCAACCGGTTCTTCGAGTCGATCGTGCTCGGCAACATCGCCGGGCTGGACCAGACGCTCGGCCGGTCGGCCGATGCACGCGCCGGCTACGAGGCGGCGCTGGCCATCACCCGCGAGGTCGGCAACCGGCGCCACGCGGCGTACCTGCTCGGATCGCTCGCCGACGTGTGCTGCGACGAAGGCCGGCTCGACGAGGCCGCCGTGCACTTCGAGGCCGCGATCGCCGCCGCGCACGCGCTGCAGGACCGGCGTACCGAAGGATGGGCGAGCGGCGGACTGGCGCGCGTGCACCTTCGTCGCGGAGAGATCGTGGCGGCACGCACGGCCCTCGGCCGCGGCGAGTCGCTGCTGCGCGAGGTCGGCGAGCGCGTCGAGGCCGGCCGGCTGGTCTGCCTGCGCGGGCAGCTGGCGCTCGCGGCAAACGATCGCGACAGCGCGTCGGCCGCGCTCGCCGAGGCGCTCGCTGTGGCCGAATCCCTCGGCGTGCAGCCGGGCTCGGGGCTGCGCCGCGATCTCGACGCGCTGAAGACAGCGCTCGAATGACGCGCCACTTTCGGTATCGTCACGCAGCCGTCGGCACGCCATGACCCTCACCGAACTCAAGTACATCGTCGCCGTCGCCCGCGAGCGGCACTTCGGCCGCGCGGCCGATGCCTGCTTCGTCTCGCAGCCGACGCTGTCGGTGGCGGTGAAGAAGCTCGAGGACGAGCTGGACGTGAAGATCTTCGAGCGCGGGGCCTCCGAGATCTCGGTGACGCCTCTGGGCGAGCAGATCGTGCGCCAGGCGCAGCAGGTGATCGAGCAGGCCGCGGCGATCAAGGAGATCGCCAAGCGCGGCAAGGACCCGCTGGCCGGCCCGCTGCGCATGGGCGTGATCTACACGATCGGCCCGTACCTGCTGCCCGACCTCGTGCGCCAGGCGATCGACACCACGCCGCAGATGCCGCTGGTGATCACCGAGAACTTCACCGTCAAGCTGCTGGAAGGCCTGCGCACCGGCGACCTCGACTGCGCGATCATGGCCGAGCCGTTCCCCGACACGGGCCTGGCCGTGGCGCGCCTCTACGACGAGCCCTTCGTCGCCGCGGTGCCGCGCACGCACCCGCTGGCCAAGCGCCGCTCGATCACCGCCGAGGAGCTGAAGCAGGAGACCATGCTGCTGCTGGGCACGGGCCACTGCTTCCGCGACCACGTGCTCGAGGTGTGCCCCGAGTACGCGCGCTTCTCCAGCGATGCCGAGGGCATCCGCAAGAGCTTCGAGGGCAGCTCGCTGGAGACCATCAAGTACATGGTCGCCTCGGGAATGGGCGTCACCGTCGTGCCGCAGCTGTCGGTGCCCAAGGACGCCAATCCGCACGTGAAGTACGTGCCCTTCGCCGCGCCGGTGCCCACGCGGCGCGTGGTGCTGGTGTGGCGCCGTACGTACACGCGCTACGAGGCCATCGCCGCGCTGCGCAACGCGATCTATGCCTGCCCGCTGCCCGGGGTCAAGCGCCTGTCGGATGGAGCAGGCGGTTCAGCACCTGCATGAAGGCCCCCACGTCCAGCGGCTTGGTGAGGTAGGCGGCGAAACCCGCGGCCTCGCCGCGCGCCAGGTCGGCCGGCATCGCGTTGGCGCTGATCGCCACCACCGGCACGCCGCGCGTGCGCGGCTCGCGGCGCATCCGCGCCAGCACCTCGTAGCCGTCGAAGCCGGGCAGGTGGATATCCAGCAGCACGAGGTCGGGCGGGTGCGCCATCGCCAGCGCCAGCCCTTCCTCGGGGTGGCGCGCGCCCTGCAGCTCGATGTCGTCGCGCAGAGCGACGATCTGCTCGATCAGCTGCAGGTTCATCGGGTTGTCCTCGATGCACAGCACGCGCCGCCGCTGCGGCACCGCCGGCACCGGCACGATCGGCTCGGCCGGCGGGGCGGGCGGGGCGGGGGCGGCCGGCGGCTCGGCGGCGTCGAGTTCCAGCCAGAACTCGCTGCCGTGGCCGGGCTCGCTGTCCACGCCGATCGTGCCGTGCATCAGCTGCACGAGGCGGCGGCTCAGCGCCAGACCGATGCCCGAACCCTCCGTGTCGGTGGCGTCGGCGCCCAGCCGCTCGAAGGGCACGAACAAGCGCTCGCGCTGCGCCGCGTCCAGCCCGGCGCCGGCGTCGCGCACGGAGACGCGCACCCGCAAGCCCCGGCGCTCGGCGCGCAACTCCACGCTGCCGCCGGTGCGGTTGTACTTGATCGCGTTGGAGAGCAGGTTCAACAGCACCTGGCGCAGCCGCGTGCGATCGGCCATCGCCCAGGCCTGCGGCGCGATCGGCAGGCAGTCCAGCCGGATGCGGCGCGCCTCGGCGCTCGGGCCCACCAGCCGCACGCACTCGTCGACGAGCGGCGCCAGCTGCACCGGCTCGCGGCTCACCGCGAGCTTGCCGGCCTCCACACGCGCAAGGTCCAGCACCTCGCCGATCAGCTCCAGCAGGTGGCTGCCGGCGCGGCGGATGTGGCCCACCTGGCCGAGCTGCCGCGGCGTCAGCGGGCGTTCGCGGTCGTGCTCGAGCAGCTGCGAAAAGCCGAGCACGGCGTTCAGCGGCGTGCGCAGCTCGTGCGACATGCGCGAGAGGAAGTCCGACTTGGCGCCGTTGGCCCGCTCGGCCTCCTCCTTGGCGGCCTGCAGCTCCTGCGTGCGGATGCGCACGCGCTGATCCAGCTCCTCGTTGAGCGCACGCAGGCGGTCGCTCTCGGCCGCCTGCCGCTGCAGCCGCACCTGGCGCGCGAGCACCAGCGCCAGCGCGAGCACCAGCAGCGCGGCGCCGCCGGTGGTGGTGACCAGCGGCCGCACCTCGCGCCACCACGGTGCCAGCGCCACGTCCTCGGGCTCGGCGACCACCAGCACCAGCGGGTAGCCGCTGAGCACCTGCGCGGCCACCAGCTGTGCCCGGCTGCCGTGCTGCTCGGCGGTCAGCCGCAACGTCGCCGCTTCGCTGCGCGACAGCGTCTCGGTGATCAGCGTCTTCAGCGCCTCCGGCGTGTCCTGTTGCCCGCGGGGATGGGACAGCAGCGGCCGCCCGTCGCGGCGGTACAGCGTGACCGAGGTGACATCGTCGCGCAGCACCGAGGCATACATGCGCTTGAACCGCTCCGACGAGATCGCCGCCTGCACGAGGCCGATGAGCGACCCGTCGGCAGCCGAGATGCGCCGCACGAGGAACAGGGTCTCGGTGCCGGTGACCCGGTTGGAGAACGCCTCGGTGACGACGAAGGGCCGCTCCGGCTGGTCCCGCAGCGCGACGTAGTAGTCGCGGTCGGCCAGGTTCAGCGTCGGCGGCGGCCAGCGGCGCGAGGTGTTCAGCAGGCGGCCGTCGGCGGCGATCAGCACCAGGCCGTCGACGTCCGGCGCCTGCACCACGCGGTCGCGCAGCGCCTCGTGCATCTCGCGGCTGCCGGCGACGCGTGCGTAGGCTTCGGCGGAACGCACATCGTCCTGCCCCATGTGGTCCTCGATCGAGGCCAGCAGCAGATCGGCGCCGAAGTAGATGCGTTGGCTGTGCGTGGCCAGCACGCGCGCGATGCGCTCGAGGTCGGCGGTCTCGCGCGCGAGCGTCTGTTCGCGGCTGCCCTTCAGCGTGTAGCCCGCGGTGCCCAGCAGCGCCGCCAGGATCACCGCCACGCCCACGGGCAACGGCCACCGCGGCGGACGGGAGCGGGCCGGCGCGTCCATCGTCAGCGCCCCGGCTCGGCGGCGACGAGGCGGAACGCGCCGCCCCGCACCTCGGTGAACAGCGGCGGCTGCACGAGCTGCTGCGTGGCGTCGAACCATGCCTCGCCGGGCACGCCGAACAGGCGCCCGCGCCAGCCCGCGATGCAGTCGCGCAGCGACACCCGCTCCGCGCCTGCGCGCTGCAGGCAGGGCACCGCGATGTCGCGGATCGCGCGGTACTGCCAGGCGGCCAGCACAGGGCTGGGGGCCACCGGGCCGCCGGCGAACTCGCGCCGGAACCGCTCGGCCCAGGTGCGGGCCTCGGCATCGACCTCCTCGCTGAACACGCTGGTCATCAACGTGCCCTCGGCCGCCTTCGGTGCCTGCGCCAGCAGCGCCTCGTTGGCCAGCCCCCCGGTGCCGACGAAGCGGGCCGTGATGCCCGCCTCGCGCGCCTGGTTCAGGATGCGCGAGGCCGCGGGCACCGTGGCGAACACCGCCAGCACGTCGGGCGTGGCGGCCTTGATGCGGGCCAGCGGTGCACTGAAGTCGGTGTCGCCGGGCACGAAGGTGTGCACGGCCACCGGCTGCACGTTGGCGCGCGCGAGCGCCTGCAGGAACACGTCGCGGCTGCCGACGCCGTAGGCGTTGCCGTCGCCGACCACGGCGATTCGGCGCGCGCCGAGGCGGCCGAGCACGGCCTGCGCGAGCACCTCGGCCTGCACGGCATCGGTCTGGATCACGCGGAACGTCCAGCGGTTGCGGCGCGTCGTGATGTCGGGGTGAGTGGCCCCGACCACGATGTAGGGCATGCCCGCCTGCTCGGCCACTTCGAGGTTGGCCAGCACCTGTGCGCTGCCCCAGCCACCGACGACCATCTGCACGTCGCCCACGACCAGGCGCCGCATCGCGATGGCCGAGCGCGCCGGATTGGTCGCGCCGTCGACCACCACCAGCCGTAGCGTGCGGCCGCCGATGCCGCCGGCCGCATTGACGTCGCGCACGGCCATCTCGGCGCCCTGCCGCAGGGCCAGGCCGTAGGTGGCCCCGGGGCCGGTGAGTTCGGCGACGACGCCGATCGTCACGTCCTGCGCACACACGGGCGAGACTGCGGCCAAGCACGCCACGATGCAGCCCCGCAGGCGCCCTCCCCAGGAAAACAACAACCACCTTCCCCTTGAGAGGGTGTTTCCCAAATCAATGTGCCCGCGCCGGGGCGGCCGAGAGCCCTGAGCAAGGCGCGACGCGCAGCCCGGGCCGGGCGGCCCGAGCCAGCGGCGCAACGCCGCGCAGGGCTCTCGGGTGCCCCGGCCCGA